>CAWAFH010000019.1:0-12343 GCA_963781265.1 uncultured Solirubrobacterales bacterium | reverse complement strand
GTGTCGCGCTTGGTCAGTCGCGCGCCGGCTCGCGCCCCGGCGGGATACGAAAGCCGCCTCCCCCGACCACGTCCGGCGGCCGGGGGAGGCGGCAGTGTCCGCGCGCGTTGGTCAGTGCGCGAGCACCGGCTCGGCGCTCGGGGCGGGCGCCGTCGCCGCGCCGCTTCGCAGCAGCAGCGCGGTGGCCATGGCGCCGACGGCGAAGATCGCCGCCGAGCACCAGAACGCGGTGGTGTAGCCGTGCACCGTGGCTTCGGCCATCAGCGCCGGCCCCGCGGACGCGGCGTTGTCGGTCGCGAACGAGGTCACCGCCGAGGCGGCGATCGAGCTCAGGAACGCGGTGCCGATCGAGCCGCCGACCTGCTGGCCGGTGTTGACCATCGCCGAGGCGACCCCGGCGTCGGCGGGCTCGACGCCGGCCGTGGCGCTCGACATCGACGGCGCCATCACCGCGCCCATCCCGAGGCCGAGGACCACCAGGCCCGGCAGGATCCCCGAGGCGTAGCTCGACTCGAGCCCGAGGCCGGTGAGCGAGAGCATCCCGGCCATCGCCAGCAGCATCCCGGTGGGGACGACCGGCCGCGGACCGAACTTGGCGAGCAGCACGCGGCTCGAGAGGTTCGCGGAGAACACGATCCCCACCACCATCGGCAGGAACGCGAGCCCGGTCTCGACCGGTGAGAAGCCGAGCGTCTCCTGCATGTAATAGGTGAGGAACAGGAAGGCGCCGAACATCCCGGCGCCGACGGTCGCCACGGCCAGGTACGAGCCGGCGCGGGTGCGGTCGAGCACCACGCGCATCGGCAGCAGCGGCTGGGCCACGCGCCGCTCGATCCAGACGAACAGCGCCGAGGATCGCGACGCCGGCGGCGAGGCTGGCGATCGTGATCGGCTCGCCCCAGCCGTTGGTCTCGGCGCTCGAGAACCCGTAGACGATCCCGAACAGCCCGGCGGTCGCCGCGATCGCGCCGGGGATGTCGATCCGCACCGTGCGGTCGCGCGCCGGCTGGTGCAGCAGCGCGAGGCCGCCGATCATCGCCGGGATCGCGAACGCGAGGTTCACGTACATGGTCCAGCGCCAGTCGAGGTACTCGGTGAGAACGCCGCCGAGCAGCAGGCCGACGGCGGCACCCGCGCCGGCGATCGCGCCGTAGACGCCGAACGCCTTGCCGCGCTCGGTGGGGTCGGTGAACGTGGTCGACAGCAGCGACAGGGCCGCGGGGGCGAGCAGGGCGCCGAACGCACCCTGGAGCGCGCGGGCGCCGATGAAGACGCCGAAGCTGCCGGCCGCGCCGGCGATCGCCGAGGCGCCGGCGAAGCCGATCAGGCCGACGACGAAGGTGCGCTTGCGCCCGAAGATGTCGCCGATCCGCCCGCCGAGCAACAGCAGGCTGCCGAAGGCGAGCGCGTACGCGGTGATCACCCACTGGCGGCTGTCGTCGGAAAAGCCGAGGTCGGCCTGGGCCGAGGGCAGCGCGATGTTCACGATCGTCGCGTCGAGGACGACCATCAGCTGGGCGAGCCCGAGCACCGCGAGGATCAGCCAGCGGCGGGAGTGGTGGGGGTTGGTCTTGGGACTCATCCGGATCTCCTTAAGTGGAGGTTGCATCTCAACTTAGGAGCCACCGTAGCACATAAGTGGAGACTATCTCTCCGTTTAGCTACGATTCGTGTGTGAGTTCCGCCACAGACAAGCCCGAGCGCCCCCTGCGCGCCGACGCCGAGCGCAACCGCCAGCGGATCCTCGACGCCGCCACCGCCGAGTTCGCCGAGCGCGGCCTCGGCGTGACGATGGACGCGGTCGCCGCCCGCGCCGGGGTCGGGGTGGGGACCGTCTACCGGCGCTTTCCCGAGAAGTCCGACCTGCTCCAGTCCCTGTTCGACGAGCGGCTGATGGAGATCGTCGCGCTCGCCGACGCGGCGCTCGAGCGCGACGACGCCTGGCCGGCGCTGGTCGAGTTCATCGAGCGCGGCTCGGAGTTTCAGGCGAACAACCGCGCCCTGCGCCAGCTCCTGCTCGGCTCGCCCGCGGGAGTCGAGTTCGCGCAGCGGGGGCGCGAGCTGTTGCGCCCGAGGGTGGCCGAGCTCGTGAGCCGGGCGCGTGAGAGCGGCGAGCTTCGCGACGACATCGAGACGATCGACGTGCCGCTGATCCAGCTGATGCTCGCGACCGTCATGGACATCACGTCCGAGGTCGCGCCCGAGACGTGGCGGCGGATGCTCGCGATCGTGATCGACGGCCTGCGCACCGCGCGCGCCGAGCCCACCGAGCTGCCGGCCCCCGCGCTCGACCCCGCGACGTTCTCCCGCGCGCTGGTCGACCACGACCGCTAGCCGGCGCCCGCCTTCTCGCTGGCGCGGCCCCACGGCGCTCGGATATCTTGCCTCGCCCATGGAGGGGACGGCCGAAGGAATCGAGCGCGCCGACGCGGTGATCGTCGGCGGGCGGTGCGCGGGTTCGGCTGCGGCGATCGCGCTTGCGCGGTCGGGCCGGCGGGCGGTCGTCTTCGACCGCGCGGCGTTTCCCTCCGACACCCTTTCGACCCACCTGTTCTTTCCCAGCCACTTCGCCGAGCTGGCGCGGCTGGGGGCGCTCGACCGGGTCGCCGAGATCGACTGGCCGCGCCACGAGCAGGGCGGCGTGCACGCCGCGGGCACGCTGGTCCAGGGTCACTACAACCCGTTCGACGGAATCGCCTATGGCGCTTGCATCCGCCGCCCGGGGCTCGACCTGGCTCTGGTCGAGACAGCGCGCGAGGCCGGTGCCGAGGTGCGCGAGCGGGTCGCGGTCATCGCCGTGATTCGCGGCCCGGCAGGACGGGTCACCGGGGTGCGATGGCGGGCGCGGGACGGCGAGCGGGGCGAGACGCGCGCAGCGCTGGTGGTCGGCGCCGACGGGCGACGCTCGTCGGTCGCCGAGATGGTCGTCGCCCCGGTACACCACCGGCGCCCGAACGGGCGGATGATGGCGTTCGCGTACTACGAGGACCCCCGCGAGGGCGAGCGCGCGGTCGCCAACCAGTGGCGGGCAGAGCGCGAGCTGGGGACGATCTTTCCCTGCGACGGCGGCCAGCTGGTGGCGCTGGTGATGCCGCCCGCTGAACGCGCCGCCGAGTTCCGAGCCGACCCGCTCGCCGCCTTCGAGGCGACGGTCGCCGCGATCCCGCTGATGGCGGCGCGGGTCGAGGGCTGCACCCGGGTCACCAAGGTGCGCACGTCCTACGAGCACGCGGCGTTCTTTCGCCGCTCGAGCGGACCCGGCTGGGCGCTGGCCGGTGACGCCGGCCACTTCAAGGACCCAGTGATCGCCCAGGGAATCCGCGACGCGCTGCGCTTCGGACGCCTGCTCGGGGAGGCGGCGGCGCCCCACCTGGGCGAGGGCGACGACCCCGGGCGGCTCGACGCCGCGCTCGCCGCCTGGGAGGAAAACCGTGACACCGAGTGCCTCGACAGCTACCAGTGGGCGAACTCCTTCGGCCGCCCCGACGCCGTCTCGCCGGTCGAGGCAGCCGCCTACCGCTGGTTCGCCGCCCGCGACGCCGCGCCACAGGTGCTCGACGGTTTCTCGCGCGGGCGCCGCTGGGGACAGGTGTTCTCGCCGGCACGGGCGGCGCGCTGGGCGGCGGCCGCCTGGCGCGATCCGGCAACCGATCGCCGTGAGCTGCTCCGGGTGGTCGCGCGCGACACGGGCCGCGAGCTCGCCCGCGCGCGCGAGCGGCTCGGCTTCGCCCACGTGCGCGAGCGCCGCCGCTGACCGAAGCCGCCGGCGCCGCACGGGACGGCGCAGCAGCTGACCACGGCCACCGAAAAGCGACGTAGAGGTGGGAAGATCGAAACATGGGGAGCGCGAGCGCAGAGCGCTTGCTGTCGGACGGGCTCGCCGCGATCGACGCGGCGGACTGGGCCACGTCGCGCTCGTGCTTGGAGCGGGCGCTGGCGCTCGACCCGAGCCCGGAGGCGCTTGACGGGCTCAGCGAGGTCGCCAACTTCGAGGGCGAGTACGAGCGCTCGATCGAGCTCAAGGAGCGGGCCTTCGCCGAGTTCAGCACCCGCGGACAGCCGGTCGAGGCAGCCAACGTCGCGCGCTGGCTCGCCTTCATGCACGCCACCTACCACGGGACGTTCTCGGTCGCCGGCGGATGGATGGGGCGCGCGCAGCAGCTGCTCGAGGGGGTTGAGGAGTGCGCGACGCATGGCTGGCTGATCCTCGACAGCGCCCCGTTTTCGAACAACCCGGTCGACCGAGCGAACGCCGCGACGGCGGCGCTCGCGATCGCCCGCCGCCACGGCGATCGCGATCTCGAGCTGGAGGCAGTGGCCCTACTCGGCGAGTCCGAGGTCGCGCGGGGGCGGATCCAGGAGGGGATGCGGCTGCTCGATCAGGCGATGGCGGCGCTCGCCGCGGGCGAGGTGGCCGACCACAAGGCGGTCGGCGAGATCTACTGCCGGCTGCTCAGCGCCTGCGAGCGCGCGATGGACGTCAGGCGCGCCGAGGAGTGGATGGCGGCGGTCGAGCGCGATGTCGTCTGGACCGAGTTCGTGCGCCCCACCTGCCGCACGCACCTCGGCGCGATCCTGGTTGCGGTCGGGCGCTGGGGCGAGGCTGAGCGGGAGTTACTGACCGCGATCGAGACCTTCGAGCGCGGCTATCGCGGCGATCGCGTGTTCCCGATGATCCGCCTCGCCGACCTGCGCGTGCGCCAGGGCCGCTACGAAGAGGCCGAGCGGTTGCTCGAGGGCCTCGAGTGGCATCAGGCCGCGCGGCTGGCGACCGCCGCGATCGCACGCGGCCGCGGCGACGGTTCGCTGGCCGAAGAGCTCGCGCGGCTGTGCCTGGAGGGCCTGGACCCGTCCGACACGGCGTGCGGCCCGGTCCTCGAGCTGCTGGTCGCGGTGCGGGTCGATCGCGACGACCTTGCCGCGGCCGCGGAGTGCTGCGAGCGACTGGCGTCGCTGGGCGACGCGAGCGTCCGGTGGCGAGCCGCGGCGGAATACGCGGCCGGTCTGTGGGGCGCGGCCGCAGGCGAGTCCGGGGCGATCGGCCACCTAAAGCGCGGGCTCGAGGACTACTCTGATCTCGACCTGCCGCTGGAGGCGGCGCGCTGCCGGCTGGAGTTGGCCCGGCAGTTGGCCGCCGACAGCGCCGAGGCCGCCGGCTACGAGGGGCGCCTCGCCCTAGAGGCGTTCGAGCGCCTCGGTGCCTCACCGGACGCCGACTCGGCGGCGGCATTCCTGCGCACGATCGGGGTCTCGCGCTCCTGGCCGCGCGGGCGCGGCACGCTGACCAAGCGCCAGGCGGAGGTGCTGGAGCTGCTCGCCGAGGGGCTCACAAACGCGCAGATCGCCGAGCGACTGGTGATCAGCGTGCGCACCGCCGAGCACCACGTGGCGGCCATCCTGCGGGCGCTCGACCTGGGCAGCCGCGCCGAGGCGGTCGCTTACGCGGTGCGCCGGCGCGGCGGCGAGGACACGTGAGCGAATAGGTAGTTCTGCCGATGCCCGCGCGCGCCGGGGGGTCGATGCTGGGCTCGGGCTGCGATCGGCAGCCGATCCACGAGCCAGAGGAGGCACGATGAGCACCAGCGAGACCAACAAGGCCGCCGTCCGCGCCTGTTTCGAGGAGGCATCGCGCGGCAACTTCGACGCCCTCAATGCGATCCTGAGCCCCGATTACGTCCTGCACCCGGAGGGCGTGCGCGGCGCCGACGGGCTCGCGGCGATGGTCCAGGGCTACCGCGAGGCGCTCGCCGACCTGGCGGTCACAATCGACCACCAGTTCACCGACGGCGATTACGTCGCGACCCGGATGACGTTCACCGGCCGCCACGAGGGTGAGCTGATGGGCGCGCCGCCCAGCGGGCGGGAGGTCGAGTTCACCGGCCTGACCATCAGCCGCTGCCGCGACGGCCGCATCGAGGAGGAGTGGGAGCTCGTCGACGTGGTCACCCTCCTGCAGCAGATCGGCGCGCTGCCGGCAGGCGCGGAGGCCTGAGCCTCGAGCCGCCCAACGGCGACGTTTCAGGCGACCGCGCTCACCGCCGCGTGGGTGTCAGGGCGGGTGCTACCCGTGGGCCAGCTCGCGCGCCCGCGGCGCCACGTCCTCACCCAGGCGGCGGATGAACTCGAGCGGCTCGTCGTCGGGCACGCTCACCAGCGCGGCGTCGAAGCGCAGCTCGCTCGCCAGGCGCGCGAGGCGTCTCGGGGTCGAGGAACTCGTCCGCGCTCGTCGAGGCCGACGTTCGCGGCGCGGACGATGTTCGCCGGGTCGCGGTCCGCCTTGCGCGCGGCCTCGTCGATCGCCTCGTGGCCGGCGAGCGCCTGCTCCTCGGACATGTAGTGGCCGCCGAGCGAGGGCACCCAGCCGTCGGCCAGGCGGCCGGTGGTGCGCAGCATCCGCGGGCCGTAGGCGCCGAGCCAGATCCCGATCGGATGCGCGGGGGCCGGTCCGGGTTGGCCGCCCGCGGCCGAGTAGTGCTCGCCATCCAGCCGCACCGTCTCGCCGTCGAAGAACTGGCGGATCAGCCTGACCGCCTCGATCAGCGCGTCCACCGATTCCTTGGGCGTGCGCCGCGGGCCGCCCATCGCCTCGACCCCGTCCCAGAACGCCCCGGCGCCGAGGCCGAGCTCGACCCGGCCGCCCGACAGCACGTCCAGCGAGGCGGCCGACTTCGCCAGCACGGTCGGCTGGCGCAGCGGCAGGTTGATCACGTCGGGCAGCAGCGTGACCCGCTCGGTCTGCGCGGCGGCGTAGGAGAGCAGCGTCCAGGTGTCGAGAAAGCGCCGCTGGTAGGGGTGGTCCTGCACGCCGACGAGGTCGAGACCGGCCCGGTCGGCGGCGACGATCTGATCGACGGTCAGCCGTGGGTGCTCGCCGCCGGGGACGATGAAGACGCCGATTCGCATCGGGCCTCATGGTCGCAGGCGGTTGATGCCTACCGGCCGCGCACCGGTAGCGTCCCGTAGGTGAGGGGACGATCGCTATGGATGGCGGCGGCGCTGGCGCTGGTGTTTGGCGCGCTCGGCGGGTCGGGCCCGGCCGCGGTCGCCGACGGCCCGTTGCTGCAGGGCTCGCCGTGGCCCGAGATGCGCCACGACATGCGCAACACGGCCGAGACCCGGATCCGCGCCAACTACCGCGGCGACCGGCCGTGGTCGTTCAAGACCCAGCGCGGGATCTTCTCGACCCCGGTGATCGACGACAAGGGCAACGTCCACGTCGGCTCGGCCGACGGCAACTTCTACGCGATCGACGGCGCCGGCGATGAGCTCTGGCGCTTCGAGACCGGCGGGATCATCGACGCCGCCGCGGCGCTCGGCCGGCGCGGCGGCGAGGGCGGCTTCCCGATCATCATCGGGTCGGGCGACGAGGTCCTCTACCGGCTGCGCGGCAAGGTCACGGCATCACAGCGGGTGGCGTGGCGCTTTGACCCGACGCTCGCCCCGGCGACCGGCCAGCTGGTCGACTGGTGGGAGGGCAACCCCGCCTTCGGGCCCGACGCCAACATCTACGTCGGCAACACCGGCGGCGGCGTCTACTCGCTGACCCCGGGCGGCGACCAGCGCTGGGCGATCCAGCGCGCCAACTCGGTCTGGACCACGCCCGCGTTCGACGCCGCCGGCAACAGCTACTGGGGCTCGGTCGACTTCTACGCCTTCTCGCTCGACCCGGCGGGCAACCAGCGCTGGCAGACGTTCACCCCCGGCTACCTCACCTCCTCGCCGGCGCTCGGCTCCGACGGGACCGTCTACATCGGCTCGTTCGACCGCTCGCTGCACGCGCTCGACCCGGCGACCGGCGCCGAGCGCTGGGCCTTCCCGACCGCCGACCACATCTACAGCTCGCCCGCGCTCGCCTCCGACGCCGCCGGCAACACGACGGCGATCTACATCGGCTCGGCCGACGGCTCGGTGTACGCGGTCGCGCCCGACGGCCAGCGGCTGTGGCGCTACGACACCGGCGACCCGGTGCGCTCCTCGCCGGTGATCGGCAGGGCGCCGAAGGGCGACGGCAAGATCGTCTACGTCGGCTCCTCCAACGGCTCGCTCTACGCGCTCGACGCCGAGACGGGCGAGCGGCGCTGGTCGTTCGACACGACGCCCGACGAACGCCGACCTCGCCGACCGCAACGACCTCAACGGCTCGCCGGCGCTGGGCAAGCGCGGCGTCTACATCGGCGGCGAGCACGGCCGGGTCTGGTTCGTGCCCTACGACTTCTGCCGCCACTCCGACAACAAGCGCTGCACGACCGACCCGGGGCCGGAGTTCCGGCCCACGGTCACCCGCATGTTCGCGGTCACCCCCGGCGGGACGACGCTGCGCGGCTCGACCGAGCACGTGCCCGCGGCGACCACGCTGGCCTCGCGGCTGGTGGTGCGCCGCAACGGCGAGACGATCGACGCCGCGATCGATCCCGCCTTCAGCGTGAAGTCGAAGCCCTCGTTCAACTTCACCACCGAGCTCTCGGGCGACGGCCACTACCTCTTCATCCGCCCCGACGGGATCCTCAAGCCCGACACCGACTACAAGGTCAGCATCGGGGGCGTCTGGACGGGCGACGGCGCCAACGGCACCTTCTCCAAGACGCTGCACTACGTCACCGAGCCGCTTCGCCACAAGCACACCGCCCCCGCGATCCCGTCGGGCACGGTGCAGGCGATCGAGCTCAGCCGGCTGGCGCTGCCCGAGCCGTCGCTGCTGCCGAGCGTCAACCAGATCGGCTTCGACTCCTACGACCTGATCGCGGGGCTGATCGACACCGAGCCGGCGAAGCCCGGCCCGGTCCACCGGCTGATGTGGGTGATCGGCGGGCGCAAGACGAAGAACGGCGCGACCAAGGCCGATCCGACCGCCGGCTTCGCCTTCCCGCTCTACGGCACCTACAACCACAACCAGGTCGAGCTCAACACCAGCCAGGTCAGCCTGCAGTTCAGCTTCGGCCCGGTGCCGCTGCGCAGCATGGACTTCCGCGGCGCGACCAAGGTCGACGGCAGCTTCACCGCGGGCGCCAGCCTCTTCGGCCAGGTCACCTGCGCCGACGTGCCGAACTACTCGGCCCAGCTGCGGATCGCGGGCGTCTGCAACCAGTCCGACACGCTCGCCGCCTACGGCACCTTCCTAAGCGATGGGTACGAGAGCGGCGGCGCGAACGCGAAACCTGAGGGTGTGTACGCGAAGGAGGTTCAGTTCACCGCGCCGACCGCTGGGGCGGACGGAGCGGCGGTCGCCTCGCTGCGGCTTCGCCGCGGCACGCGATATCGGGCCGCCGGCCATCTGGTCTCGATCCTGCTCGTCGACGACGCCACCCTTGCCCCGGTCAACCTCGACTACCGGACGCTGACGTCGCAGGTGGTGGACGGCGCGGGCAACGTGACCGGCGCGCGGCTGCGGATCCCGGCGGGGACGCAGCTGCCGGCGAGCGTGCGGGCGTACACGATCGCCGACGTGTACCCGCTGGGGTCGAGCACCGTCGCTCCCTGATCCGGAGGTCAGGCCCGCTCGGCGACTTCCACGGTGACCACGCGATCCGGCGCCTCGAGCGCGGACCGCGCGGCTGCCTTCAGCGCTTCGAGGTCCAAGGCGTAGTGGTTCGCCGCCGCCTCGAGCGGTTCGTCGATGCCGAGGCTCGGGTAAAGGATCTCCACGTCCACCACCTCGCCGCCGACCAAATTGACTGTGCATCGCTCATGCACCTGCGCCCCGCTCGCCGGTGGGGACTGTGTGGCGAGATCAGCGACGGTGATCGCGATCGCGTCCGCTTCGCTGTCGTAATCGGCCTTCATCGAGCACTCCGTTCGATCAGCGTAATCACCAGGGTGGGATTGTCCAGCGCGACCACGACGACGAACCGCCGGCCGTCCGCGATGGTGCCAGCGAAACGGTGGTTGCCGCCAGGATCGCGCGGCAGACGCGTTCCTGTTCGGACAATGAGTTCGATCTCGTGTTGCTCGACCCGGTAAAGGCGAAGACGGTTCTTGGCGTGCCGACTGAGCCTCACGTTGAGTCTGAGCCGTGGGCGTCCCGATCTCGCCCCCTGGTCGGATCGACGGCCTCCGCCGACCGATAGTCTCGCGGCCATGGCGACCACCGAGGAGAGCGCCCGCGCCGAGGGCGGCGAGCCGGAGTCCGGCCCCGTCCACGGCGGCAAGCTGGTCGCCCGCGCGCTCGCCGACCGCGGCGTCTCGAAGCTGTTCACGCTCTCCGGCGGCCACCTCTTCTCCATCTACGACGGCTGCGTCGCCGAGGGCATCGACCTGATCGACACCCGCCACGAGCAGGCCGCCGCCTGGGCGGCCGAGGGCTACGCGAAGGCGACCCGCAAGCCCGGGATCGCCGCGCTGACCGCCGGCCCCGGGGTGACCAACGGGATGAGCGCGATCGCCGGGGCGAAGTTCAACCGCTCGCCGCTCGTCGTGCTCGGCGGCCGCGCGCCCGAGATGCGCTGGGGCTCGGGGTCGCTTCAGGAGATCGACCACCTGCCGTTCGTCAGCCCGCTCACCAAGTCGGCCGAGACGGTCAAGGAGACCGGCGACTGCGGCGCCGCGACCGCGCGCGCGATCGACACCGCGCTTCACGGCCCGACCGGCCCCACCTACGTCGACTATCCGCTCGACGTCGTCTTCATGGAGGGCGAGGGCGAGCTCGAGCCGAAGCCGACGTTCGCGCCCACCGAGGCCGACTGGGGTGGAGGAGGCCGCCGCCGTGCTCGCCGGGGCCGAGCGGCCGGTGATCATGGCCGGCACCGGCGTCTACTGGTCACACGGCGAGGGCGAGCTGCAGCAGCTGGCCGAGGAGCTCGGCATCCCCGTCTTCCTCAACGGCATGGGCCGCGGCTGTCTGCCCGCCGACCACGACCTCTACTTCTCTCGCGCCCGCGGCCAGGGCCTCAAGGGCGCCGACGTCGCCGTCGTCGTCGGCGTCCCGCTCGACTTCCGCCTCGCCTTCGGCGGCTCGTTCGGCGAGGAGACGAAGATCATCTGGCTCGACGAGGCCCCGAACGAGCTCACCGCCAACCGCAAGCCCGAGTTCGAGCTGGTCGGCGCGATCGGGGTGACGCTGGCGGCGCTGCGCGTCGGCGGCGGTCAGCGCCGGCGCCTCGCGCGACCGGACGCGCGGCGTGGGTCGCGTCGCTGCGCGAGGCCGAGGACGAGAAGCGCGCGGGGGAGGCCGACGAGCTCAACGACGACCGCGCCCCGCTTCACCCGCTCCGGATCTACGGCGAGCTCGCCCAGATGCTCGACCGCGACGCGATCGTGATCGGCGACGGCGGCGACTTCGTCTCCTACGCCGGCCGCGTCGTCAACACCTACGAGCCCGGCTGCTGGATGGACCCGGGCCCGTACGGGTGCCTCGGCGCCGGCCCGGGCCAGGCGATCGGCGCGAAGACGGCCTTCCCCGACCGCCAGGTCGTCTGCCTGCTCGGCGACGGCGCCTTCGGCTTCTCGGGCCTCGAGTTCGACACGATGATGCGCCACGACCTCCCGGTCGTCGGCATCATCGGCAACAACGGCATCTGGGCGCTGGAGTACCACCCGATGCGGTTCCTGTACGGGTACGAGGTGGCGGCTTCGCTGCGGCCGGCGACGCGGTACGACGAGGTCGTGAAGGCGCTCGGCGGGCACGGGGAGCTGGTGCGGCATCCGAGCGAGCTGCAGCCGGCGCTGGAGCGGGCGTTTGCGAGCGGGAAGCCGGCGCTGGTGAATGTGCTGACGGATCCTGAGGTTGTGTATCCGCGGAAGGCTGTGTTGGCGTAGCGCCTGACCTCCGGGCTCACAACCCGGAGGTCGCAGGTTGAAATCCTGTGGAGCCCGCGGTAATACTCCTGCAAACGGGGCACTTCCCACTTCGCTGCGAGGTTCGAGGCCCGCCTCCGCGCCCCCGAAATCGGCTACGGCGAGCGGGTCGCGGCCGCGATCGCGCGCGCCGCCCGCCGAGCCAGCGCCTGCCGACTTCGGCCGTGGTGACGGTCACGTCCGGGGGGTTGACCGTGACGTCCGGCGGGGCGACGGTGACCTCGGGCGTCTGGTCGATCAGGGAGCGGGACGACGATCGCGATGACGGCGGCGACGGCGGCAATCATGGCGGCGCACGTCGAAGTCCGCTGCGACTTGAGTGCCTCTGGCTGCGCGTTCAGGGCTGCCAGCTGTTCCGAGAATGCCCTGCTCGGGCCTGGCTGCGGCGCGGCGCTCGGCCTCCGCCTCGCAGTCGAGCGCGGCCTGCCTCCGTGAGGTTCGAAGACTCGGCCCTCTCAGTGGCGATCCGCCCGAGCTCGTTCGCGGTCTCCTGCTGAGCTCTCCGCAGGCTTTCCTCGGCGGCGCGGATCGACTCCATGGACTCGTGGGCGGA
>CAWAFH010000018.1:0-882764 GCA_963781265.1 uncultured Solirubrobacterales bacterium | reverse complement strand
GCCGGGCTGTCGGAGTAAGCGATGTCGCAGGAGAACGTCGAGGCAATCGAGCGTGCCTACACGGCTTGGAACGAGGCGGGGGTCGATGCGTTCTTGGAGTATTGGGCGGAGAACACTGAGTGGCGATCCGTTCCGGGCGACCCCGTCTACCGAGACCCGATGCATGGTAAGGACGCCGTGCGCGCTTATCTGGAGGATTGGCTCGACACGTTCGAGGACTTCCGCGTGGAGCCGGTCGAGTTGATCAATGTGGGTGAAGAGCAGGTCGTTGGGACCCTGCGATACAGCGGGCGCGCCAGGCATAGCGATGTGAAGGTCGACTCCCTCTTTGCCGCAGTCTTCGCGATCAGGCCCCGTGAGATCGTCGGCGGCGGCGAGTACGAAACGAGGACGCAGGCCCTCGAAGCCGCCGGGCTGGCGGAGTAGGCGATGGCGCAGGAGAACGTCGAGATCGTGCAATCGATCTTCGCGGCGTGGGGGCGCGGCGACTTCCGCTCCGTCGAGTGGGCGCACCCGGAAATCACTTTCGTAGTCGCCGACGGCCCTGCCCCCGGAAGCTGGAGCGGAGTGGCGGCGATGGCAGAGGCGTGGCGCGAATCCCTGAGCGCCTTTGAGCATTTGCGGACCGAGGCCGATGAGTACCGAGCGCTCGACGATGAGCAGGTGTTCGTGCTCATGCACCTCAGGGGGCGCGGCAAGACCAGCGGCCTGGAGGTCGGGGACATACAGATGAAGGGAGCGAACCTGTTTCACCTTCGCGATGGCAAGGTGACGAGGCTCGTCCTCTACTGGGACCGCCAGCACGCTCACCCCGACGTCGGGCTTGCGGATTAGGCGATGTCGCACGAGAACGTGGAGATCGTGCGGCGGGCCAACGCCGCCTATGCGTCGGGAGGCATGGACGCTGCCCTTCCCTACTTCACTGAAGACACGGTCCTGTACTCGATTCCGGAGTGGCCCGATGACCCCGAGTACCACGGCCACGATGGGCTTCGAAGGCTTGACCGGCAATGGCGGGACAACTTTGACGACTTCGGCTTCGAGGCCCAGGAGCTGCGCGACGCCGGGGACGCCGTCGTATCCCTGCATGAGCTGACCGGTCGCACCAAGGGTTCGGGCATCCCAATGACAATGCACATAGGAGCAGTCGTCTCCAAGTTCGCGGACGGACGGATTGGCGTGCAGCGTCTCTTCCCGAGCTGGGAGTCGGCCCTCCGGGCGGCCAACCTGTCCGAGTATGCGATGTCGCAGGAGAACGTCGTCGCCACCGTCGAGGACGCCTACGAGGGTCTGGCCCGTGGGGGGCTCGATCAATTCATTGAGCACTGGAGCGACGATCTCGACCACCGCGCGATCAAGGGGCGCTCCCGATGACCCACGTCCGATTCACGGCAAGGACGCCATGCGGGCATACGTGCAGGACTGGATGGACCGTCGATGCCGCGACTGCGGGCGCTCAGACCGTCCGCTCGAAGTCCATCACGTCAACGGCGACCCGACCGACAACAGAATCCAGAACACGATCCCGCTATGCCGGGATTGCCACCACAAGGCGACGTTCCCCGGCATCTGACGGCGGGCGACGCCCCCCTGCCTACTTGCACTGGTAGATGTCGTGTGCCAGGCATGGCACGGCAAGGCGGATGCCTGGAAGGTCCAATAGCCAAGTTCCACGAGACCTGGGCAACCTCGGGCGACCCACAGGCGTAGTGTTCATCGCAGAGCCGCCATGGACGTGCCCCGCGAGACGAGCCGCCAGCTCGACGAGACGTTCGCCCAGCTCAACCGTGAGCATTTGCTGGTGATCGAACTGGGTGATCTCGCCCATCTGCTCGTGGAGCCCGACACGGAACCGTTCGTCGCGCAACGCGGCCCGGCGCAGCCCGGAGTCGACGACTTGGCCGCGACACTGGCCGCAGCGAAGGCGCTTCCGGATGAGTTGACGGTTCGTGTGATCCTCCCTAAGGGCGCTTCGCGGGACGTGCCCGTCGCCGAGGCCCAGGCTGCGCTCCGCAGCCGGGCCGCGCAGCTTGCGTCGGTCGCGTGGCGCGACGCCGATGGCCGTTCGCAACACGGGTCGCCGACAGTTGCCGCTCGGCCTCGTAATCGCCCTGGTCAGCTGGGTGAGCGCATATACCGCCGCAGCCGGCGCGAAGGAGGCCGAGAAGCACGACAGTGGCTTCTTCGCGATCGGAGCGCTCGTGATCGTGGCGGCAATCCTGCTCACGATCGCCTGGGTGGTCAGCTGGATGGTGATCGAGTACCGCTACTTCGACTGGCGCGAAGCCGGCCGCAAAGCGTCGGCCTACGAGCTGATTGGACGATGCACGCTGGAGATCGGATAGCGGCCTGATGAACGAGAGACGCGAGCGGGTGCGGGGACGCGGGATGGTGCGCCTGTTCTCGACGCGCCGCGTCCTCTCGCTCGCGGGAGTGCGAGACGCGGCTGTCATTGCGCTGGCCCTCGTGCTCACGGGCGGAGTCGCCTTCGCGGTGATCGAGGGGGTAAGCCTCGCGAGCGGCGTCTGGTTCACGCTGAACATGGTGACGACGGTCGGCAACCCTGGCTATAGCGCCGAGACGCTCGGGGGCCAGCTGATCGCGGTGCTGGTGATGCTGGTTGGGATCGGGTTCGTGGCGATGGTGACGGCGTTCATCGCCGAACGCTTCATCCGCGTCGGTAGGGCCGGGGAGGCCCAGGACCTGATGCTCTCCAAGCTCGATGCCATCGAGCGTCGCCTCGAACGGTTAGAGGGCGATCGGCAACGCTAGCTCCGGCCTCGCCCAGAACCCGCGTTGGCGTTCTTGCGCAGCGCGGTGGCGCTGGTGAACCGAGAGGCGAGCCCGAAAAATCTCGATTCCGCCAAGGCGGCAGCGATTCGCTGGCGAACCTGCGGCCCGCCTGCGCGAGCTGCAACCGGGGGCGGCGCGAGGGGCGCCCTCGCAATGATTGAGGGCGCCCCGGGCCGGGCGTAGGGACTCAGACGAGGTTTAGTCGACCAGCGAGAACGTGAACACGGTGGTGCGCTCCGAGAGCACCATCTTGCCCGCGACGCCCGCGAAGTCGCCAGTGCCGCCGGTGACGTTGAGGCGGTTGTCGCCCCGGCCGAAGTTGCCGTTGATCCGCAGGTCGCCGAAGCCGCCGACCTCACCGTTCAGGTGGACGAGAACCTTGCACTTGAACTTGCCATTTGGCCGCGCAGCGCAGCCGCCATGATCGCGCCCGATCCGGTTGCTCGGGTTGTCGATCTGGAAGAGGTGCTCCCTGAACCGGAAGCCGTCGTCGGTCGGGTGCCCCTGGATGGTCTCCGAGATAACCGTGAAGTGCGAATCGAACGATGCGGATGCCGGGACCACGACGGCGGCGAACGTTGCGGCGGTCACGACCCCAGTGATGAGCAATCGGCGCATCAATGATCCTCCCTTTGGTGATGCCGGGGACTCCATTTGCGGGCTGTCCCCTGCTGGCGAGACGAGCCTATCCGGCCGCAGGATCGCCGGTCAACCCCGACCACCCCCACGACAAGGCAGGACGCCCGCGTCCCTGCAGGGGTGGTTTTGACCACCTCCATCTTCGGAGCGCCATATGGGCCACTCCCGAGCCTCGCATGGCCGAGCGCCGCGCGCAACCCAATCGCCCAGCGACTAATTGTTCCTCGCCTGCTCGGCAGCCGCGATCATCGGGTCGTCGGACAGACCCTTGTGTAGTGGCCGTTCGGCTCGATCCGCCAGACGCCGATCATCGACGTGTTCGGGATCGGCGCGGTCAGGTCCACGTCGCCGCTGTCGAGGCCGGTGAAGCTCGCGTGTCTCTCGACCACGACCACCGGCTCGCCCTCGTCGGTCTCGGCCCACTCCCATGGCTTGACCTCGGCGAGCGGCGGGAATAGCTCGACCACGCGGTCTGTCAGTTCGGCTTGGGTCATCGGTCTTCCTCCAGTTCGATCAGGTCTCGGAACAGGTCATCGACCAGGGCGCGCAGGTCGAGGTCGAGGCGCTCGTCGGCAAGGTGCGCGGCGTCGGTTGCGAACTCGGTCAGCCGCCTGATCCTTGCGGTGTCGTCAATCGTCTCCGTGGTCGTGTTCACCATCGTGATCACGAGTCTGACGGCGACGTCGGCGGTGATCCCGGAGGGTTCGAGGACAAACGGCTGACCCGAGACGTACTGACCCCGGCGAGGGGATCAGCACGACACAAATCGTCCCGTCTGGGACTGAGGTATCCGTGTGCCGTCGACACAGAGGCTCGAACGCGGCCGGGAACACGCTTTCCCCGCGTGGCAGCTTCCGGGCTGCCGTTGCCTCTGCCTGACTCCGCCTGCGCGGACGGACTATTAAGCCAAGGCGGTCTCGTCCTTGGCTCCGGTGATGCGTCCTCCGCTCATGATCGCTTTCACGTCCTGAGGTCTGTTGCCGTCACCGGGGCGGAGGGCTCGCGACCGTCTCCGATCTGCGCCGGGAGGCGTTGGCCGGGGAGGTCAGGCCATCGCACCCCCACCGGCGATTTCAGACGCACCATGCCTCGGTGCGTCTGAACTGCGTCTGAGAGTGCCCGCGAACCGCCCCGCACGGCCCCGAATCTGACCCGCGACCTCGCATGATTCGTGCCTATGCGGGGTGGTGCGGAGATTACCCGCCAGTCGGGGCGACTGGATTCGAACCAGCGACCGCTCGGCCCCCAGCCGGATGCGCTAATCGTGTAGTGAGCGCTGCCGAGTGGCGGGATCGCTTGTGCAAGCGGTCCGAGTTGCTGCAAGCGGTCCGAGTTGCTTGGAGTGCCGTGGAGTTGCGTGCAATTTGGGCCCTCGAATGGGGGCCCCGCCCCTGCATCCTGCTCCTCGTCGCGCGAAGCGACGCGAACGCTCCTCGACACCGCGTCAGCAGCGGCCGGAGCGCCGCCGGCTTGCTCGAACGAGTCCGCAACCGAGCGCGCCCCGTCACGGCAGCCCCCCGCCAGCACCGCGCCGATCGTGTCGCGAATGCCCTCCGGCGTCGCCTCGCGGTCGCGGATCAGGCGGCCGGCGCCAAGCTCGACCACCCGGCGGGCGACGATCGCCTGCTCCGCTTGCCGTGGGTAGACCAGCAGGGGAACGCCCAGCGCGAGGCTCTCGCTGATGCTGTTCATCCCTCCATGGGTGATGAAGAGCGTCGCTCGGCGCAGCACGGCGAGCTGAGGAACGGACTGGCGGACGACGCAATTGGACGGAGTCGGCCGCAGCGTCGCGGGATCGAGCTTGAACCCGACGGAGAGCAACAGCGTGTAGTCGGCGCCGGCGACCGCCTCCATGCAGGCTCGGAAGAAGCGGGCGTCGGGAGTCGAGACCGTGCCGAGCGAGACGTAGATGAGCGGCGGGCCCTCGAGGCGGCGCAGGAGGTCGTCGTCGGAGTACTCGGCCTCGCGTAGCAGTGGCCCGACGAATCTGACCGAGTCGTCAAACCGCTGGGCGTGCGGCTGGAAGGCGCGCGTTGTGTAGACGATTGTCAGACGGTCGCGAAAGACGAACAGATCGAACAGCCCGCCCAGATCGACGCCGTGCCTGCGGCGCAGGCGGATGGCGGCGCGACGGAAGCCCAGATATCCGAGCGCCCCGCCCGCCGCGCCGCGCAGGAACTCGGCTGGCGAGATGCTCTCCCGGAACATGCCCGGGTCGAGCGCGATCGTGCTCAGCGACGCTATCCCCGGCGTTCCCACGGCCCTGGCGGCAAGACGCCCCCAGGGGCACATCGAGTCGCTGATCACCACCGGCGGCCGCTCCTGCCGTACCTCGGCGATCGCGAACGGCAGCAGATCCTCAGTAGCGCGGGCGATCACGGCCGCCGTCCGGAGGAAGTTCTCGGGAAGCCGGGAGTGATCGTAGGTGAGGTGCTCGCCGTAGCTCCGGAACTCGGCACCGTGCCGCTCCACCTGGGTGCGGAACCGATCACCGGTGTAGTAGAGGACCCTGTGGCCGCGGCGCGTGAGCTCGGCCACCAGCGGCAGCGTGGGGTTGACGTGCCCGGAGGCGGGCAGGTTGAAGAACAGGAGGCTCCCGCGATGCGGCCCGGACGCCACGCCCCGAGTATCGCAGCGGCCGAGACGTCGTCCTTCCCGTCGAGGTTGAGCGGCGAAGTAGGGTCTGCGGGGTGAAGAGCAGCAGAGAGGCTGTCCTCTCGGAGCGTCTCGACGACGCCCGCGGCAAGCAGGTCGCCTTCGTCTCACACTGCCTGCTCAACGAGAACGTCAGGTACCTGGGAGGTGCGTTTCGGCCCGGCGGTGTGGCTGAAGTCATCGATGAGCTCGTCAGCCGCGGTGTCGGTATCTGCCAGATGCCCTGCCCGGAGCAGCGGGCGTGGGGCGGCGTCCTCAAGCGGCGCATGCTGCGCGCCTACGGCGCGCGAGGGACGGCGCTCTATCGCCTCCGGGGACCGCTCCTGCGCCTGTTCATCCTCTACACGCGCCTGGAGTACCGGCGGCTGGCGCGCCGCGTCGTGAACCAGATCGCCGACTACGAACGGTCTGGGTTCACAGTCATCGGCATCGTCGGGGTCGGCGCTTCACCGTCGTGCGGCGTCCACACGACGCTCGATATCCGCCGCTCCTTCGAGGTGATGGCCGCCACGCCGATCAATTCCGTCGACCGCAAGGCGTTCAACCGCGACGCCGTAGTCGCCTGTCGCGTGGCCGGCTCTGGGCTCTACATCAAGTCACTGAAACGCCAGCTTCGCCGCCGCGGCCTGACGCCGTCGCTGCTCGAGCACGACCTCGTCGCGGAGATGCGTGGGGAGCGTCAGAAAGTGCTTTCGGGCCCGCCGAGTCAGCCCACGACTTTAGGAGGGCGAGATGGTGACCTTCGAGACCAGAATCCAGGTTGACGAGATAACCGCGACCGAGATCTTCGACTTCCTCGCGGACCCAGACGACGAGTCCTACCGAGCGTGGTGGCCCGGTACCCATCGTCAGTTCCACACCGTCGAGCGTGGCGACGAGCACCTCGGCGACGTGGTCTTCATGGACGAGTACATCGGGAAGCGCCGATTGCGTATGAGAGCGTTGGTCACGGATGCGGTTCCGGGCAGGAAGCTCGACTGGCAGCTAAGGAAGGGGATCAGGCTGCCGGCACGCCTCTCGCTACGGCTCGAGGACTACGAGGGCGGCGTTGAGATCACTCACACCGTTCGGGCCGGATTCGGCGGCCTCGGGAGAATTCTCGACCCGGTGCTAAGAGTCGTCATGTCCGAGAGATTCGCCCGGGATCTCGATGACCACGTCCGGACGGAGTTCCCGCTGCTGCGCGACCTGCTTCGCAACCGACGCGCCGGTGTTCGCGGCGGCTAGCTGTAGCTGTGTCCGACGAGGAATTCGTGCAGGCTCGCCGGGGGTTCGAACAGGCCGCGCGCGGCGAGGACGCGAAGGTCGACGTACACGCCGCTACATGGCTGCGTGAGTTGGTCCTCCGATGGGTTGATGGGTTGCTCTGGTCATGCAGAGCCTCCAGGGATCGCGCCGAGCTGTCGCATCTGCGAGAGGACGTCGACAACCCCCCAGGTCTCGGCGATCCGGCCGTCGGCGAGCCGGACTATGAAGATCTCGTCGTAGGTGATGGACTTGCCGGTTGGTGGGATGCCCATGTACTCGCCCTGGTGAGTCCCGGTGACCGTATTGCGGCCGACGACCCTGTCCCCCTCCGCGATCACATCCTCCACCGTGACGTGAAGGTCGGGGAACGCCCGATGGAGCCGCCCGAATACCTCCTTCAGTAGTTGCGCCCCCGTTGCTTCAATCGGCAATGGCGTTCGGATGAGCGCGTCCGGCTCGACGAGCTCGTCGATCGTCCGCGAAATAACCTCCGCATCGCCGCTGCTCAGGGCCTCTAGAAAGGCGGTGAGCGTCGCTTTGTTGGTTGTCTCCTGGTCTGTCGACATTTGACTTCTCCGTGAGGTTGATGTTGGCCTAGCTTGTTGATGCTTCCGGGTGCGAAGACGAGTGCCACCGCGGACTCGAACAGCCGCACCGCGACGCGGCAAGAGCGCCGGGTTCATCTCGGCGACCTCAGTAGCGATGTGAGGTCGCCGAGTGGCCCGAGGTGCGCGAGCTTGTCGGGGTTGACAACCGAACTGATGCTCCTGATCTGGCCGCCGGCGATCTCGAGCGCCACTACGCCGATCAGCCGCCGCCGCGCGTCGAGATATAGGACTCCTGGGCCGCCGTTGACCTCGATGAGGCGCAAAGACACCCCCCGAACGGTGATCAGCCGGACATAGTTGATCAGCCTGCGCGCGACACGGCTGCGCCCGCGCACCGACCGCGCGAGCGCCGGGACCTTGCCGCCACCGTCGGCGGTCAGCTCCACGTCTGACGCGAGCAGCGCCTCGAGCCCGGCGAGGTCGCCTTGCTCGGCGGCCTGGAAGAAGCGTCGTGCCAGCTCCTCTTGCTGCTCGCGCGTCGTTTGGAAGCGGGGCCGACGCTGCTCGACGTGGCGTCGCCCCCGTATCGCGAGCTGGCGCACGTTGCCCTCACTCTTGCCGACGATCGCGGCGATCTCCCCGTACGCGTAGTCGAACACGTCGTGGAGCAGCAGCACCGCGCGCTGCTCGGGCGAGAGGCTCTCCAGCAAGCACCAGCATCGCCACCGACAGCGAGTCGGCCATCGCCGCGTGCTGCGCCGGATCATCGTCACCGTCGGTGATGATCGGCTCCGGCAGCCACTCGCCGACATAGCGCTCACGGCGGGCGCGCGCGGAGCGCAGCTCGTTGATTGCCAGCCGGGTGGTCACGGTGGCGACGAACGCGCGCGGTGAGGCGATCTGCTCGCCCGCCTCGAGCGCCTGATGTACCCGCAGCAGCGCCTCCTGGACCACGTCCTCGGCCTCGGAGACGCTGCCGAGCATCCGGTAGGCGATCGCGAACGCGACCGGCCGCAGCTCGTCGAGCAGTCGCTCGCGATCGGTCATGCCGCTGCGAGCCCCTGCCGCCAGCTCGGATGCGCCGGGCTGCCACGCGAGCTCGCGCTTGGCCTTGGCATTGGAGGCACCGCGAAGCTCGGTCATCATCACGACGCCGAACTCCCCGGCGAACAGCCGCCCGACGAACCGCGGCACGCGCATCGGCTTCTTGGCGCCCAGCTCCTGAGCCAGCGCCGGCAGCCACTCGGCGACGGGAGCCGGGTCGTCGTCGACCACGTTGTAGACACCGCGGCTGCCGTGCTCGACCGCCGCCACCGTCGCCTCCGCCGCGTCGGCGACGTGGATGAACGACCACACGGCCGCCGCCGTCGCCGACCAGCGGGAACTTGCGCTTGCGGATCAGCTCGAACTGCTCCTCGCCCGGCGCCATCGACGTGCCCGGCCCGTAGAACCAGCCGTAGCGCAGCACGATCCCCTCCGTCCACCGCGCACCGAGGACCGCCTCCTCGAGGTGACGGATCGCCGTCGATGTTCGCGCGCATCCCCCGCGGCGGGCGACGGGTCGAACGGGTCCTCCTCGCTCTTGACCGCGCCACCCGTGCGCGCGTAAGCGGCGATGTTGCTCTGCGCGACGAACCGCCGCACCCCCACCGCCTGCCCCGCCGAGAGCAGGTGGTCCGTGCCCTCGGTCCGCAGGCGGTTGGTCAGCGCGAAGGCGCGATCGATATGACGCATGTCCAACGCTCGCGGAATCGCGGTCAGCTGGTGGACGATCACATCGGGCCTCGCCTGGGCCACGGCCTCCGCGACCTGATCGGGATCGAGCGCGTCCGCGACCACCGGCACAGCGCCCAGCTCGTCGAGCATCGCCTGCTTTGACTCGCTGCGCGTCATGCCATGAACCTCATGGCCCGCGGCAACCAGACGCGGCACCAACTGCCTCCCAATCGCCCCCGTCGCTCCTGCCACAAACACTCTCATCGTCGACTCCTTTCGGGGATTGCCTATACCCCAAAAGACAAGACAGCGGCCGCGACTGTGACACCTCCGAGCACACGTCACGGAATGCGCGTCCGGCAATCAGAATCCAACGACTGCACGGATGAGGACGACGTGGATGCGGCCGGGATCCTCTTCGTGGATCTCGAGGATCTTGCCGACGCGGCTGTTCTGCCCGTACGCCTCGAGGGCGCGGGCGTCCTCGAGCTTGAAGCTGTGCTCGTAGATTCGCTCGTGGGCGGCTCCGAGGTCGGGGACGAGCTTCTGGGCGCCGACGACGAAGATGACATTCGCCGCTCCCCACGCGTGGGATGCGAGCTGGCTGCCCAAGGCAGAGGCGATGACGAGCGTTCCGTCGCGCGTGATCGCGTGGACGCTGCCGAGCGCGATGTCGGGCAGGACCATTAGCGCCTTGATCTCCCGCATCTGGGTTGCGCGATCGAGCGCGAGGACCTTGCTACGCGCCGAGTCGTTCGCGCTTCCGTCCTCAATCGCCTGCGCGATCCCGGTCTCCTCCAACGTCACCGACGGATAGGTCATGACAGACGAGCCGTCAGGGATTCGCGCGAGCGCCCTTTCGCGTGCCGCGTCGAGGTCATCGACCACCTCGACGCTGAATCCCTGGTCTTCGAGCGCCGCGACGGTTTCCGCGAGCGTCCGCTCGTCCGGCAGCGCGGTGAATCGGTCTGATGTCTGGATCGTGGTGCTCATGGGACTTAGCTCCTCATTGTTCGTGGTGGTGGATAGACACCTAGTCGATGACTCCCTGCACCCCACGAGACAAGGCAGCAGCCGCGACTGTGACACCTCCGAGCAACCCCGGCACGGAAAACGGAGCCCGGGTGGCAAGTTGCCGCCTGCGCTGCCTTCGGGTCCGGCCGTGGTGCCGACGTACGCGCGCAGCCCAGTACCAACCGCCCGCTGCGCAGACCCGGAATAGGTGGATTTGCGGGATAAATCGGGGCGACTGGATTCGAACCAGCGACCGCTCGGCCCCCAGCCGAGTGCGCTACCAGACTGCGCCACGCCCCGTGTGCGGCCGATTCTACGCGGCGACGGTGGGTGAAGCGGGCGACGGGACTCGAACCCGTTCTCTCAGCTTGGAAGGCTGATGTGCAACCGGTAACACCTCGCCCGCGTGGACCCGATGATAGGACTCGCGCGGGCTCGTGAACCGGCCGGTCGCGCTCAGCCGACCCGAAGGCCGAAGTCCATCGTGTAGATGGCCCCGGGGGCACCGGCGGAGTTCGGGCTGCCCTTGACGAAGCCGATCCCGAGGTCGCGGAAGTCGCGGCTGAGGATGTTGGCCCGGTGTCCGGAGCTGTGCATCCAGGCGTCGACGATCGACCGCGCCGTACCGCGCCCCCTCATTCCCCAGGCGATGTTCTCGCCGTAGGACCAGTGGCTGAGGCCGCCCCCGATGTAGTCGACGCTCTCGAGCCGGCTGCTGAGGTCGCCCTCGCCGCCGCAGATGTGGTCGAAGCAGCCGCTGCCGTCCATCTTCTCGGTGTGCCGCTGGGCCGCGCGCTGCAGGCGCTTGTCGCGATCGAGGTCGCCGAGCCCCGCCTTGTTGCGCTGCTTGTTGACCAGGCAGGTGACCGCGTCGCGCGCCTCGGATGGCTTCACCTTGCTGGGGTTGGCGTCGGCCGCCGGGCCGCAGCCCTTGGCCGCGGCGCTGGCGGTGAACGGCGTGCCTGGCGCCGCCGCGAGCAGCGTGAGCATCGCCGCGAGGGCGACCGAGGTAAGCGCAATTTTTGTACGTAGGCGGTTAGCCATCGATTTCCGAATCGGCACTGTCCACCTGCCCCTTGAGGATCAATTTGACCGGTTGGCCGGACGTCACGCCCGGCGGGCGGCTACTGCGAGCGCTCGCCGAAAACGACCGTGAAGGTCCCGTAGTCCTTCGCGCAGCGCCCTGTTACCCGCTTATGCGAGAAGCCAATCCCGATATCGCGGAAGTCCGCGTCGAGGATATTGACTCGGTGATAGAGGCTGTCGAGCCAGTTGGCGACCATCGCCTCGGCGCTCAGCCCGCAGCCCGTGTTCTCCGCATAGCGCCATGAGCCGGCGCCGTCGAAGTAGCCGGCGTCGCGCAGCCGAGTCTCGAGGTTGGCCTCACCGGGACAGCGATGGGCGAGACAGCCGGTCGAGACCATCGCCTTGGTGTGGCGCTGCGCGGCCTTCTGCAACGAATCGTCGCGCTTCAGCTTTCCGAAGCCGTGGACGCCTCGCTCCTGGTTGATCAGGCAGCGGACCGAGTTCCGCATCTCCTTGATGCGCGACTGGGCGGCGGGCTCGGATGCGAGCGAACAGGGCGAGCCGCCGCGCGCGACGGCCTCCGCACCGGTCGGTTCGGAGGCAGTTGCGAACGAGGCGGCGACAACCGCCAGGGCGGCTGCCGCGGCCCCGATCGCGGCGACCGGCCGTCGCCATCTTGGCTTGCGCGTCTGAGTCATCTGCTCGGAAATTTAAGCGCGCCCCTGCCGGCGCGCTGATCTAGAAACCCGCTCCCGGCTTGGGAGTTGCGGTCACGGAGCGACAGCGGGGGAGCCGGGATTCGAACCCGGATTCACGGTTTTGGAGACCGCGCTCATAGCCGTTAGATCACTCCCCCGGGGCGGGAGAGCTTAGGCGCTGCGAACGCTGCCCGACCCGTGGATGCGGACGAGAGGATTCGAACCTCCACGGGCCTTACAGCCCACCAGGATCTAAACCTGGCGCGTATCCCAGTTC
The DNA here is from genome assembly GCA_963781265.1 of uncultured Solirubrobacterales bacterium. GTDB lineage: Bacteria > Actinomycetota > Thermoleophilia > Solirubrobacterales > 70-9 > WHSW01. Next base: position 870,150 of record CAWAFH010000018.1, on the reverse strand, counting down.
CGCCACGTCCGCATGGCCGTCAACACGATGACAGACCGTCGGGTGCCGATCGTCGCGCGCTGCCGTCGCCGCGTTTATGCTTGCGGCGATGGAGAGCGCGACCGCCCGGCCGGGGTATGAGCTCTGGCGTCCGAACCGCGTCAAGGCCGAGTCGAAGACGATGAAGGCGGTGATCGCCTTCGTGCTGTTGGTGAGCGCAGCGCTGTTGCTGATCGTCACCTTCGGTGGCTGGGAGCGACTGCAGGGCGCCAGCGTCGGGATCATGTCGATCCTCTGGGCCGCGCTGTACGTCCTGTTCGCGTTCCTGGTCATGCGGTGGAACCGAGGCGTGCTGCCGGTGGCAGCGGCCCTGGCGATCATCCTCGCGATCTTCGCCGCGATCGCGGCCCCGGACTGGTTCGCGCGCTCCAAGGACGGGCTCGACTCCCCCGCCCTGCCCGAGGACCTGCTCGGCCTGCTGACCCTGATCCTCGTGCCGGTCCAGATCATCCTGATCGCCGTCGCGATGATCGGCTTCAACCAGGAGTGGCACGTCGAGGAAGAGCGGCCGATCGGCGGCCAGCCCCTGCACGGCGAAGGCCGCGGCGACGACGCGGGCGCCGCCCCGGCTCCCGCCTAGCGCGCGCTCAGAACAGCGCCTGTTCTGAGCGCGGCTCGATCAGCGCCGGGCCGTCCTCGCGCACGTTGTTGACCAGGTCGCCGACCTCGCGAGTGACCAGGAGGTCGTCGGGCGCCGGCACCAACAGTTCCGCCAGCTCGGACTCGGTCCGCTCGGGGTCGAGCCAGGCTCCTTCGACCGCGGGGTCGAGGATCACCGGCATGCGGTTGTGGATCGGGCGCACGAGGGCGTTCGGAGCGCAGGTGATGATCGTGCAGCTGTGCAGGACGTCGTCCCCGTCGCGGCTCGGCAGCTCGGCCCAGAGCCCGGCGAACGCGAACAGGCCGGCGTCGGGACGGCTGAGCCAGACCGGGCGCTTGCCGCGCTCGTCGGTCAGCCACTCGTAGAAGCCGTCCGCGGGGATCAGGCAGCGGCGGTCGCGGAACGCATCGCGAAATGCCGGCTGCTCGCTGAGCGACTCGGCGCGGGCGTTGATCAGCGGCCGTCCACCCTTCTTCTCCGCCCAGCGGCCGGGCACCAGCCCCCAGCGCAGCCGCCCGAGGTCGCGGGCGCCGTCCTCGCGGCGGCGCACCGCGAACACCGGATCGGTGGGCGCGATGTTGTAGCGCGGTGGGTCGTCGCCCTCGACCGACTCCAGGATGTCGAAGCGCGCCCGCAGCCGCATGGGGTCGGGGTTGGTGAGCGTGTAGCGCCCGCACATTCGATTCAGATTAGTGGCGGTTTCGGCGCGTCTTGGAGCGCTTACGGTCCAACGAAGCCACCTAGAGTCGTCACAATGTCGGCTCGAGCGGCGGTGGCCAAATTTGGCAAAGGCGGCGGTCTCAAAAGCCGCTGTGCGAAAGCACTTGTGGGTTCGAGTCCCACCCGCCGCATGACCGGATGTACCCGCCCGAGGTAGTCGAGCGGGCGGTGGCGGCGATCGCCGCAGGAGCAACGCTGAGTCGCGTCTCCCGAGAAACCGGCGCGTCGCGATCCACCCTACGAGCGTGGGTCGCCGGCGCCTCGAGCACCGCGGTCGCTCGGCGTCGCGGGACCTGCATGCGGTGCTCCGGCTATCGCTTTCCGGTCCCCGGCATCACCGACTTCGCCTACGCGTACCTCCTCGGCCTCTACCTCGGGGACGGCACGATCTCAAGCGGGCCGCGCGACGTCTACCGGCTTCGGATCTTCCTCGATCGCGCATATCCGGTGATCGTCGATGAGTGCGTCGCCGCGGTCTCGTTGCTGGCGCCGGGAAACCGGGTCAGCGTCGTTCACTCGCCCGACTCATACATGGATGTGGTCAGCAGCTTCTCCCGCCACTGGCCGTGCATGTTTCCGCAGCACGGGCCCGGGATGAAGCATCGGCGGCCGATCGTGCTCGAGCCGTGGCAGCGCGCGATCGTCGAGACCCATCCGTGGCGGTTCCTGCGCGGCCTGATCCAGTCCGACGGCTGCCGCTCGATCAACACGATCAGGCACCCGAAGCGGACCTACGCTTATCCGCGCTACCAGTTCAGCAATCGCTCGGACGACATCCGCGGGCTCTTCTGCGAGTTCTGCGACCGGGTCGGGGTCCGCTGGCGGCGCATGAACCGGTGGACGATCTCGGTTGCGCGCCGCGAGTCGGTGGCGCTGATGGACCGCCACATCGGCCCGAAGCGATAGCGCCGCCGGACGCAGGCGATAATCCCCCCGCGTGGACGCGGCAGGGCGCATGGAGATCATTCGGGAGCTGTGCTCGTTCGAGCGCAGGCTCACCGGCACCGACGCCGAGCGCCGAGCCGCGAACCGGATGGCCGATCGGCTCCGCGGGCTCGGCCGCCGGGTCGAGGTCGAGCCGACCTACGTCCACCCGCAGGCGGCGCTCGTCCACGCCGCCCACTGCCTGCTCGCCTTCGTCGGCAGCCTGGTCGCCGTCTCGATCCCGGCGCTCGGGTTCGGGCTCGTTCTGGTGGCCGCGACCTCGCTCTACCTGGATCTCAACGGCCGCCTCTACATGCTGCGGTCGCTGTTCTTTCGGCGCGCCTCGCAGAACGTCGTCTCCCCCGGCCCGAGACCGACCGCCCCGGCGACCCTGATCCTCTGCGCTCACCTCGACGCCGCCCGCAGCGGCGCGGTGTTCACCCCGGGCCGGGCCCGGCGCTTCGCGCGGCTCGCCGCGCGCTCGCCGGTGCCGCTCGGTCCGTACCGGATCCTGTTCTGGTCGCTGGTGCTCCTGGTGCCGCTGCTCGGCCTGCGGATGGCGGGGATCGACTCCGAACTGGTCTCGGTCATCCAGCTCATCCCCACCCTGATCCTGTTGGTCGGCATCTTCGCCCTGGTGGACGTCGAGCTGTCGGAGGTAGTCCCCGCCGCGAACGACAACGCCTCCGGCGTCGCGACAGCTATCTCGCTGGCCGCCGAGCTCGATGCCGAGCCGCCCGACAACCTCGACGTCTGGGTCGTCCTCGATGGCGGCGGCGAGTGCACCCAGGAGGGAATCCGCGCCTTCGTGCGCTCCCGCCGCAAGCGGCTCGACCGCGCGACCACGTTCTTCGTCGCGCTCGATTCGGTCGGCGGTGGCCGGGTTCGGTACGCGACCTCCGCCGGCTGGGTGGTGAGCTACGACATGGACCGCCGCCTGGTCGAGCTCTGCGAGGCGATCGCGACCGCCGACGCGGAGGGAGACAACCGCTTCGGGGCCGCCGGATCCGCCACTGGCCTCGGCGGCGAGATGATGCCGGCGCGGACCGCCGGGTTCCGCGCCCTTGGGCTCACCTGCCACGACGACGACGGCTATCCGCCGAACCGCCACCTCCCCACCGACATCCCCGACCGGATCAACCTCGGCGCCCTCGACCGCGCCCACGGCTTCGCGCTCGAGCTGATCCGCCGTCTGGACGCCGATCTCGGTCGCGCGCGGTGATAGAAGTCGGCCGGTGAGCGACGGATCGACAGCGGAGCGCGGCGTGCTGCTCTGGGAGCCGTCGCCGGAGGCGATCGAGCGTTCCAACCTGACCGCCTACCGGCGCTGGCTCGAGGCCGAGCGCGGCCTCTCGTTCGACGACTACGCCGCCCTGCAGCGCTGGTCCGTGGCTTCGCTCGAGGACTTCTGGACGTCGATCTGGGACCACTTCGAGGTGCTCGCCGACGGCGACCCGACGACCGTGCTCGCCAGTCACGAGATGCCGGGCGCGGCGTGGTTCCCCGGCGTCTCGCTCAACTACGCCGAGCACGTCTTCCGCGACCGCGACAACGCCGAGATCGCCGTCCGCCATCGCGCTGAGGGCGGCGAGCTCGGCGAGCTCAGCTGGGGCGAGCTGCGCCGCCGAGTCGCCGCCTTCGCCGCCGGCCTGCGTGGGCTCGGGGTCGAGCGCGGCGACCGCGTCGTCGCCTACGTGCCGAACTCCCCGGGCGCGCTGATCGGCTTTCTCGCCAGCGCCTCGATCGGCGCCGTCTGGTCGTCGTGCTCGCCCGACTTCGGCGTCTCGACGGTTGTCGACCGCTTCGCCCAGATCGAGCCCAAGGTGCTGCTGGCGGTCGACGGCTACACCTACAACGGCCGCGACTTCGACCGGCTCGAAGTCGTCGCCGAGCTCGAGCGCTCGATGCCGAGCCTCGAGCACACGGTCCTGATCCCGTACCTGGACCGCGAGGCCGACCCGGCCCGGCTCGCGCACGGGATCCGCTGGCGCGAGGTGGAGGGCTCCGGCGAGGGGGCCGAGCTCACCTTCGAGCGCGTTCCGTTCGACCATCCCCTGTGGGTCCTGTACTCGTCCGGGACCACCGGCCTCCCGAAGGCGATCGTCCAGGGCCACGGCGGGATCCTCCTCGAGCAGCTGAAGAAGCTCAGCCTCCACCTCGACGCGCAGCCCGGCGACCGCGTCTTCTGGTTCACGACGACCGGCTGGATGATGTGGAACTTCCTCGTCGGCGTCCTGCTGACCCGGGCGTCGATCGTCCTCTACGACGGCAGCCCGGGACACCCGGACATGGGCGTGCTCTGGGATCTGGCCGACGAGACCGGAGTGACCTGCTTCGGGACTTCAGCCGCCTACATCGCCGCCTGCATGAAGGACTCCGTCGAGCCCGGGAGCGGGCGTGACCTCTCGGCGCTGCGCGCGGTCGGCTCGACTGGATCGCCGCTCGCTCCGGAGGGCTTTCAATGGATCTACGACCACGTCGGCGCGGATACCTGGCTGTTCTCGACCTCGGGCGGGACCGACGTCTGCACCGCGTTCGTCGGCGGGGTGCCGATCCTGCCCGTGTACCGGGGCGAGCTTCAAGGCCGCTCGCTCGGCTGCGCGGTCGAGGCCTGGAACGAGGACGGCGAGGCGGTCATCGACGAGGTCGGCGAGCTCGTGATCACCAAGCCGATGCCGTCGATGCCCGTCTTCTTGTGGGGCGACGCGGACGGCTCGCGCTACCGGGAGTCGTACTTCGAGATGTTCCCGGGGATCTGGCGCCACGGCGACTGGATCGAGATCACCTCACGGGGGACGGCGATCATCTACGGGCGCTCGGACTCGACCATCAACCGCTCCGGGATCCGGATGGGGACCTCGGAGATCTACCGGGCGGTCGCCTCGATCGACGAGATCACCGACGCCCTCGTCGTCGACATCCCGAGGCCGGGCACCGAGGGCTGGATGCCCCTGTTCGTGGTCCTGCGCGACGGCGCCACCCTCGATCAGGCGCTCACCAAGGAGATCGCGAAGCGGATCCGCGAACAGTGCTCGCCGCGCCACGTTCCCGACCGCGTCTACGCGATCGACGAGGTTCCCCGGACACTCAGCGGCAAGGTGCTCGAGGTGCCGGTCAAGCGGATCCTCACCGGGACGCCGGTCGAGCGCGCGGCCTCGCGCGACTCGCTCGCCAACCCGGCCGCGCTCGACTACTTCGTCGCGCTAGCTGCCGAGCTGGACGACGTCTGAGCGCTCACTCGCCCAGGCGGGCGAGCTCGAGCGGCGGCCACGCCGAGCGGTTCACCTCGACCCGGTTTCGCCCCCCCTCCTTCGCGGCGTAGAGCGCCTCGTCGGCAGCCTCGAAGAGGTCCGCAGCGCCGCGGCCGCCGTAGCGGTGGATCGCGATTCCGCAGCTGATCGTCAGCGGCGGCTACTCGTCGGCGAACTCGCTCTCGATCGCGATCCGCAGGCGCTCGGCCAGGGCGATCGCCCCCGGCTCGTCGGTGTCGGGTGCCAGGATCGCGAATTCCTCGCCGCCGATGCGGGCCGCCGCCTCCGAGCTTCGGGTCACCTCCTCGACCAGTCCGGCGACCCGGCGCAGCGCGTCGTCGCCGGCGACGTGGCCGCGGGCATCGTTGAAGTGCTTGAACCGATCCAGGTCGCAGACGACGAGCGTGAGCGGGCGCCGGCTGCGCTCCGAGCGCGCCAGCTCGCGCTCGAACTGCTGGCGCAGGGCGCGCCGGTTGTCGAGCCCGGTGAGCGGATCGGTGTTGGCGTCGTCCTCCAGCCGCGCGACCAGCGCTCGGACCCGGGCGGCGAGCCCGGCCATCACCAGCGCCGCAACCGCGGCGGTGCCGGCGAGCATCGCGATCCCCAGCCCGGCCGGCGCCGGACCCTGGCCGGCGATCCCGATCGCGACCGCGTAGACGATGACCGCGAACGCGCCGTGCAGGGCGGTCGCGGTGCGGGTGAGGTAGTTGGCCGCGGCGATCACGACCCAGGCGAAGTACAGGGCGTATGCGGCCGACGCCTCCGGGCCGGCGAAACAGATGATCGCTCCGACCAGCAGCGAGCCGACAGCGGGAGCGAGGGTCAGCCCCCACATCGGCATCCGGTCGTAGGCAACGATCAGCGAGGCCGCGACGACCAGCGCCAGGAACGCGACAGCCGCCATCGCGGCTTCGTCACGCCCCGGCGCGCCGGACAGCACCAGGGTGAAGGCGAGCAACAGGCCGCCGAACCCGAACAGGTAGGCGAGGGTGCGAGCGATCTCACCCCGCTGGCGGTCGGGGTCGAGCGCGACCTCGGCCGTGCGCCAATCGAGGCGCTCACGCGCCCCGTTCACCGCTTGCTTGACCCTGCCTGGCTTCACGGGAGCACCATCCGGACTCCGTCCTATCGGCAGAACGGCGGTGAACCTTGAGCGCCGGAGCGGTTAGCCGATCCCGAGTCGCTGCGCGCGCTCGCGCGCCTTGGCGACGACCTCGGCCGCGCCCTCGACGATGCCGCCGCGCATCAGCACCCGGCCGCCGACCACGGTCGTGTCGACCACCGAACCGGAGGCCGCGTAGACGAGCCCGGCCTCGAGCGTCCCGAGCGAGAGCACCGGATCGTCCACGCGGACGAGCAGGAAGTCGGCCGGCGCGCCGACCTCGAGCCCGCGCCCGCCGAGCAGGCCCGAGTGACGGCCGGTCGCGATGGCCAGCGTCTCCGGCGCGGTCACCGCGGCCGGGTCGCGGGCCTCGTTCTTCTGCAGCAGCGCGAACGCCTTCGCGTCCGAGAGCAGGTCCAGCGAGTTGTTGGAGCCGGGGCCGTCGGTTCCGAGCCCGACCTCCACCCCGCGCTCGCGCGCGTCGCGGTACGGGAACACCCGCCCGACGGCGAGCTTCAGGTTGGCGACCGGATTCGTGACCACGGTCGCGCCGCGCTCGGCGATCAGGTCGAGTTCCTCGCGGTCGAGCCAGCAGCCGTGGGCGAGCACCGTCCGCGGCCCAAGCAGGCCGACGCGGTCCAGGTAATGGGCCGGGCGCAGCCCGTTGGCCTCGACGCATCCGGCGACCTCCTCCTCGGTCTCGGAGAGGTGGATCTGCACGGGGACACCGAGGTCGGCCGCGCGCTCGGCGACCCAGCGCAGCGAACGCTCCGAGAGCGAGTAGACGGCGTGCGGGGCGAACCCCGGCCGGGCGAGCTCGTGCGCCGACTCGCGGATCTGATCGAGGCTGCGCTCGGCGTCAGCGCAGGCGCGCTCGGACTTGGCGGGATCGGTGTCGTCGATCAGGGGCGCCGCGGTCACGGCCCGCACCCCGGCGTCCTCCACCGCCCGCGCGGTCGCGTGGGCGTGCCAGTACATGTCCCAGAAGCTGGTCGTCCCGGTGCGGATCATCTCGACGCAGGCGAGCCGCGTGCCCCAGTAGACGTCGTCGTCGTCCATCCGCTTCTCGACCGGCCAGATGTGCCCGGTCAGCCAATCCATCAGCGGCAGGTCGTCCGCGAAGCCGCGAAACAAGGTCATCGCCGCGTGCGTGTGGCCGTTGATCAGGCCGGGGACGAGCGCCATCGCGCCGGCGTCGACCACCTCGTCGCCCGGTTCCGACTCGACGCCGGGCCCGAGAGCGGTGATCTCACCCCCGTCGCAGCGCATGGCGACCGCGACTCCGTCCAGCGTCGCGTTGGTCACCGTCAGGCCCACTCGTCCAAGCGTATGCGAGTCTTCGCCCGTGCGAGAGGACGGCGTCCGCGACGACCTCGCCGAGGTGCTCGAGCGCCGGCGATTGCTTACCGACGAGGCGCGAGCCGAGGCGGTCGCGCGGCGCCACGCCCGGGGCGGCCGCACCGCGCGCGAGAACCTCGCCGATCTCGTCGACCCGGACAGCTTCGTCGAGTACGGCGGCTTCGCGATCGCCGCGCAGCGGATGCGGCGCGAGGTCGACGACCTGATCGCCCGCACCCCGGCCGACGGCCTGATCGGGGGGACCGCCCGGGTCAACGGCCAGTTGCACGGCGAGCGCTCGGCCTGCGCCGTGATCTCGTACGACTACACGGTGCTCGCGGGCACGCAGGGTGCGATCGGTCATCGCAAGAAGGACCGCCTGTTCGAGCTGATCGAGCGGATGCGCCTGCCGACGATCCTGTTCGCCGAGGGCGGCGGCGGCCGGCCCGGCGACACCGACTACGCCGTCGTCTCGGCGCTCGACACGCGCGCCTTCGCCCTCTGGGGCCGCCTCTCGGGCGTCGTCCCGCGAATCGCGATCGTCGCCGGGCGCTGCTTCGCCGGCAACGCCGTGCTCGCCGGGGCCTCCGACCTGATCGTCGCGACGGAGAACATCGCGCTCGGGATGGGTGGCCCGGCGATGATCGAGGGCGGCGGCCTCGGCACCTTCGAGCCCGACGCGATCGGGCCGATCTCGGTCCAGGGCCCCAACGGTGTCGTCGACGTCGAGGTGGCCGACGAGGCCGAGGCGGTCCGAGCGGCGAAGCGGCTCGTCTCGTACTTCCAGGGCCCGATCGACGACTTCGAGGCGCCCGATCAGACGCTGCTGCGCGAGGTCGTGCCGGAGCGCCGCCGGCGCGCCTACGACGTCACGGCGGCGCTCGAGGGTCTCGCCGATCGCGACTCGGTGACGGTGCTGCGGCCGCGCTTCGCGCCCGAGATGCTCACCGCGCTGGCGCGGATCGAGGGACGCCCGGTCGGGGTGATCGCCAACAACCCGATGCGCCTCGCGGGCGCGATCACCAGCGACGGCGCCGACAAGGCGGCGCGGCTGATGCAGCTCTGCGACGCGTTCGGGATCCCGATCGTCTCGCTGATCGACACCCCCGGGATGATGGTCGGGCCCGACGCCGAGGCCACCGGGCTCGTGCGCCACTGCTCGCGACTGTTCGTCGCCGGCGCCTCGCTGCGGGTGCCGTTCTGCGCCGTGATCCTGCGCAAGGCCTACGGGCTCGGCGCCCAGGCGATGGCCGGCGGCAGCCTGCACGAGCCGTTGCTCACGGTCGGCTGGCCGACCGCCGAGCTCGGCGCGATGGGGCTCGAGGGGGCGGTCAAGCTCGGCTTTCGCCGTGAGCTCGAGGCGATCACCGACGAGGACGAGCGCGCCGAGCGGCTCGAGCAGATGGTCGCCCACGCCCACGAGCACGCGAAGGCGCTCAATGCCGCGACCCTGTTCGAGCTCGACGACGTGATCGACCCGGCCGACACCCGCCGCGTCCTCGCCCAGACGCTCACCGCCGCCGCGCCGGCGGACCCTGCGGCCTCCCGCTCGCGCTTCGTCGATACCTGGTAGCTCGTTGTTCGTTGTTCGGCTGAGGGTTCGCCGCGCACGCCCGGACGCGGAAGCAGCGTGAAGTCCGCGGCCTAGCCGCGGACATTGATCGAGCGGAGGACGTGGCGTGAGTTATTCCTCGGGCGCGAGCGCCGGCAGCACCGCGGCGACAGCCGCCTGGACGGCGGCCCGGTTGGCCTCGCGGTTGTGCTCGATCTCGGCGAGCGTGAGGTCCTCTCCGGCGACGCCGTTGGCGAGGTTGTCGACCACGCATAGCGCCGCGTAGCGCAGGCCGAGCTCGCCGGCGACGATGCACTCGGAGGCGACGGTCATCCCGATCACGTCGGCGTGCGGGGCGATGCAGCGGATCTCGGCCGGGGTCTCGAGGCGCGGGCCGCGCGCCTGCCAGTAGACGCCCTCCCTGACCGCCTCGATCTTCGCCTCGCGCAGCGCCTCGATCAGCTCGCCGCGAAGCGCGGCGTCGAAGTGGTGCACGCGATGGGCCGCGACTCCCTCGAGCGCGGTCTGCGGCTCGGCGTCGAGGGCGATGAAGTCGTCGGGGCACAGCAGCGTGCCCGGCCCGAGCTCGGGGCGCAGCCCGCCGACCGAGCTCAGTGCCAACACGCGGTCACAGCCGGCGTCGGCGAGCCGGCCGAGATTGGAGACGTGATCGATCAGGTGCGGGAGCCGATACCCCTCGCCGACCTCGTGGCGGCGGATCGGCACCCAGTTGCCCTCCGGCAGCTCCGTGCCCGTGAGCGAGCTTCCCGCGATCAGGCCGAGCCTTCCCATCGGGCGCAGGGTAGCTTCCCCCGCCCGATGGACCCGCTCGAGGCAATCGCGATCCTCGCCGCCGGAATCGGCGCCGGCGCGATCAACGCCGTCGTCGGCAGCGGCACCCTGATCACCTTTCCGGTGCTGATCGCGCTCGGCTACCAGCCGCTGATCGCGAACGTCTCGAACAACATCGGCCTCGTGCCCGGCGCCGTGGCCGGCGCGTACGGATACCGGCGTGAGCTCGAGGGTCAGCGCCACCGGGCGATCTCGCTGGGAATCTTCTCGTTCGTGGGCGGCGTGATCGGCGCGACGCTGCTCTTGGTCCTGCCCTCGTCGGCGTTCGACGCGATCGTCCCGGCGCTGATCGCCGTCGCGCTCGTGCTCGTCGTCGCCCAGCCGCGGATCAGCGAGCGGCTCGCCCACCGTCGCCACCCCGACGGCCGCCACGGCGCGGCCGCGCGAGCCGCGGTCGGCACGAGCGGCGTGTACGGCGGCTACTTCGGCGCCGGCCAGGGCATCCTGCTGATGGGCATCCTCGGGATCGCGATCGACGACACGCTGCAGCGGCTGAACGGGCTCAAGAACGTGCTCGCCGGCCTCGTCAACCTGACCGCCGGGGTGATCTTCGTCTTCGCCGCCGACGTCGACTGGGGCGTCGCAGGACTGATCGCCGTCGGCTCGGTGATCGGGGCGATGGTCGGCGCCCGCTACGGCCGGCGCCTCTCGCCGAGGGTCCTGCGGGCGCTGATCGTCGTCGTCGGCACGGTCGCGATCGTGCGGCTGGTGCTCGACTGAACCGGCCTTGCGCTGCGCCTTCGGCGGGCGTAGGGTCGGAGGCGGGGCGGGGTACACCCACCACCACCTGGAGGTGACGCATGTTCGAAGAGAACATCGCGATTTCACAGCGGCTGCTCACCGAGGCGTTCGGGGCCGGCAAGCTCGACCTGGTCGACGACTCCTGCACCGAGGACTTCGTCGGCCATGACCCGTTGCTCGGCGATCAGGATCGTGAGGCGTCGAAGGAATCGATCGCCAGCTACCGCGCCGCGTTCCCGGATCTTTCCTTCACCGTCGACGACGCCTTCGCCGCCGGCGACAAGGTCGTGATCCGCTGGACTGCCAGCGGCACGTTCGAGCATCCCCTGATGGGCGTCGAGCCGACCGGGGAGCGCGGCGATCCCGTCTCGGGAATCACGATCGACCGCTACGAGGACGGCCGGATCGCGGAGTCCTGGACCCATTGGGACGCGCTGCGGCTGATGCGCAACATGGGCGTCGTCGGCGCAGGGGCGGCGGCCGCCTGACCGTGCCCGGGCGCGAGCCGCACCTGCGGCTCGCGCCTCACGCCGGCGTGATCGGGTTGCGACGCTCGGAGAAGTCGCGCCGGCGCCCCTCCGCGTAGGCGAAGCGGCGGATCAGCTCGCCGCGCAGGTCGTCGGGCTCGACGATGGCGTCGATGACCAGCTCGGACGCGAGATGGAGGATGTCGATGTCGGCCGCGTACTCCTCGCGCTTGGCCGCGACGAACTCCTCGCGCTCGGCCGGGTCCTCGACCTTCTGGATCTGGTTGAAGAAGACCGCGTTCACCGCCGCCTCGGGTCCCATCACGGCGATCGAGGCGCCGGGCAGGGCGATGCAGCAGTCCGGATCGAACGCCGGCCCGGCCATCGCGTAGAGGCCGGCGCCGTAGGCCTTGCGGACGATCACCGAGATCTTCGGCACCGTCGCCTCGGAGACCGCGCTGATCATCTTCGCGCCGTGGCGGATGATCCCCTGGCGCTCAACCGCGGTGCCGATCATGAACCCGGGGACGTCGGCCAGGAAGAGCAGCGGGACGTTGAACGCGTTGCAGGTCATGATGAAGCGGGCCGCCTTGTCGGCGGAGTCCACGAACAGGACGCCGCCCTTCTGACGGGGCTGGTTCGCGACGATCCCGACCGCGCGCCCGTCGATCCGCGCGTAGCCGACCACGAGCTCCTTCGCCCAGCGGGCATGGACCTCGCAGAACGAGCCGGCGTCGGTGAGCGCTTCGATCAGGTCCTTGATGTCGAACGAGGTCTTCTCGTCGGCCGGGACGATCTCCGACGGGCGGCGCTCGGCGGCAGGATCGGCCGGCGGCGCGGCCGGCGGCGCCTCGCGCCAGCTCGCCGGCATGTAGGAGAGGTAGCGCTGCGCGAGCTCGATCGCCTCGGCGTCGGTCTTGACCAGGAAGTGGCCGCAGCCCGAGACGCCGGTGTGCATCTTCGCGCCGCCCATCTCCTCGAGCGAGACCTTCTCGCCGACCACCATCTCCGCCATCCGCGGCGAGCCGAGGTACATCGAGGCGTTGCCCTCGCGCATGATCACGACGTCGCAGAAGGCCGGGATGTAGGCGCCCCCCGCCGCCGACGGCCCGAACAGCAGGCAGATCTGCGGAACCCTGCCGGAGAGCTTGACCTCGTTGTGGAAGATCCGCCCGGCGCCGCGGCGGCCCGGGAACATCTGCACCTGCTCGGTGATGCGGGCGCCCGCCGAGTCGACCAGGTAGATCATCGGCAGCTCGAGCGAGAGCGCGCGCTCCTGGATCCTGAGGATCTTCTCGACCGTCTTCGGGCCCCAGGAGCCCGCCTTCACCGTCGGATCGTTGGCCATCAGGCAGACGCGCCGGCCGCCGACGAGGGCGAGCCCGGTGACCACCCCGTCGGCGCCGAGGCCCTCAGCGTCCCAGTTGGCGAGCAGCGCCTCCTCGGCGAACGACTCCGGGTCGACGAGCAACTCGACCCGCTCGCGGACCTCGAGCTTGCCCTGCTCGGCGGTCTTTTCGTGGTGGCGGTCGGGGCCGCCGGCGAGCGCCGCCTCGAGAGCGCGCTCGAACTCGGTTCCCTCGCGCGTCCCCAAGTCCGGCTCGGTCAGTCCGCGTCGCGGCTGAGCACCGCGGTCTCTTGGGTCTCCTGCGCGAGGCGCTCCTCGGTCGAGGGACCGTCCGCCTCGGGCTCCGGCTCGGGCTCGTCCTTCCCGGGCTCGTCCTCATCGTCGGCGTCCGCCTCCGGCTCAGCGTCCTCGCCGTGCTCCCCGGGTGGCGGGCGATGCTCGGTCGCGGTCCCGGCGATGCCGCTGGCGAGCCGGTCGAGCTCGGCAAGCACGGCATCGCGCCGCTGCTCGAGGTCGGAGATCACGGAGTCGATGTCGGCCTTGCGGCGCGCCGCCTCGCCGACGATCCGCTCGGCCTCCTTGGTCGCCCGGGCTCGCTCCTCCTCGATCTCGACGTCGCTCTCAGAGCGCGTCTGGTCGGCATAGGTGTCGGCCTCGGTCCGCACCTTGCGCGAGTAGGCGTCGGCCTCGTCGCGCGCGTCGCCGGCCCACTCCCCCGCCTCGGCGCGCAGCGACTCCGCGGTCACGTTCGCGTCGACCAGCTCCTGGCGCACCTGGGCGGCGGCGTCGGCGCGGATCGCCTCGGCCGCCGCGTGGGCCTCGGTCAGGATCCCGGCGGTCTGCTCGCCGACGCGCTCCAGCTCGACCCGGACCGCCTCGAGCGACGTGGCGTGCTCGCCGCCGCCGGTCTCGAGCCAGTCGGCGAGCTCGGCGAGGAATCGGTCGACCTCGGCGCGGTCATACCCGCGAACCGAGTGCGAGAAGTTGGCGTTGCGTATGCGCTCGATCGAGTGCTCGTCCACGGCCTGCCTCCGCTGGTCGGGTTCGGCCCGAGAGTAGCGAGAAGGCCCGCTCGCGGTTCAGGCCGAGGGATCGACTGCGACGGGCTTTTCACCCGAGTAGTCGTAGAAGCCGCGGCCGGACTTGCGACCGAAGTGCCCGGCCTCGACCAGCCTGCGCAAGGTCTCCGGCTGCGCGAAGCGCTCCTCCCCGTAGTAGTCGACCATCACGTCGGCGATCGAGGCGAGCGTGTCGAGCCCGACGAAGTCGGCGAGCGTCAGCGGGCCCATCGGGTGGCTGGCGCCCGCCATCATCCCGCGGTCGATGTCCTCGACCGAACCGACCCCCTGCTCGTGAGCGCGGATCGCGTCGAGCATGTAGGGGACGAGCAGCCGGTTGACGATGAAGCCGCGGTTGTCGCCGGCTGCGACCGTGGTCTTGCCCAGCTTCTCGCCGAGCTCGAACCCGAGGTCGTAAGCGGCGTCGTCGGTGCCCTCGGCGCGAACGACCTCGAGCAGCGGCATCACCTGCGCCGGGTTGAAGAAGTGCAGGCCGAGGAACTTCTCGCCGCGCCCGGTGACGGCGGCCTGATCGGCAACCGCGAGCGACGACGTGTTGGTGGCGAAGTAGGCGTCGGGCTTGACGACCTCGTCGACCTGCTTCCACATCTCGAGCTTGCGGTCGAGATCCTCGGTGATCGCCTCGATCACCAGGTCGCAATCCGCGAGGTCGGCGTAGTCCAGCGAGGCGCTGATGCGACCGCGGATCGCGTCGGCGTCGGCCTGCTCGAGCTTGCCCTTCTCGACCGCACGGCCGAGCTGCTTCTCGATCTTGGCGAGGCCCTTGTCGAGGTTGCCCTGGTCGGCCTCCACCACGGCGACGTCCCAGCCTGCCTGGGCGCAGATCTGGGCGATCCCGTGGCCCATCAATCCGCAGCCGAGTACTCCTACCTTCGCGATCTCCATTTGTCTGCGTTCCTCCGGTCGTGGGGCGAGCGGCGGCGGAGCCTACAAGCTGTTCGCAGCCTTCGGCGTGATCGGCGTGATCGTCGGGCGATCAGCCTCCGGGTTCGGCCCCGGCGGCCTCGAGCATCTTCCGCATCGCCTCGGCCAGTCGCGTGCATGCCGCTCATCGGCCGCACCATCACGGTCATCTCGGCGATCCGGCCATCCTCGTTGAACTTGAGGATGTCGACCCCCTGCACCTGCTTGTCGCCCACCCGGGCCTCGAACATCAGCACCGCGGCGTCGCCGGTCTCGACCTGCTCGAGATAGCGGAAGTCCTCGAACACCTGCACCACCGCGCCGAGCAGGACCTTGATCTGATCGCGCCCCTCGTACGGCTTGTAGACGACCGGGCTGCGGAACGTGACGTCCTCGGCGAACAGGTCCTCGGCGGCGAGGAAGTCCTTCGCCTCGGCCGCGGCCCGGAAGGCATCGCTGCGCATCTCAGGCCTCCAGGGTCGCGTCGAGGTTGATCTCGTCGACCGCCGCGAGCACCTTCGACACCGGGCAGCCCAGCTTCGTCTCCTCGGCGACGCGCTGAAACTCCGCCTCGTCGATGCCCCCGACCCGCGCCTTGGTGTGCAGGTCGATCCGGTTGATCGCGAAGCCGCCATCGGCGGGGTTGATATGAACATCGGCGGTCGTCTCGACCGCCTCCGGCGCGTAGCCCGCCTGCTCGAGGCCGAGCGAGAGCGCCATCGAGTAGCAGCCGGCGTGCGCGGCGGCGATCAGCTCCTCGGGGTTGGTCCCCTCGCCCTCCTCGAACCGGGACTTGGCCGAGTAGGAGCCCTTGAAGGCGCCGCCGCCGAACTCCATCGTGCCGTCGCCGTCGGTCAGGGTGCCGTTCCAGTTTGCGCTTGCTGTTCGGGTTGCCATCTGGCTCCTTCGGTTCGTCAGTTGCTCGTTGCTCGTCCCGCGTCGCTCGGGCTCCACTCGACCGGGCCGGCGGTCAGCACGTGGGCGCCGAGCGGGCGGCCGAGCATTTCCTGCACCGCGCTGGAGGCGGCGATCAGCCGTTGGAGGTCGACGCCCGTGGCCACCCCCATCTCCTCGAGCATCGAGATCAGGTCCTCGCTCGAGATGTTCCCGGTCGCCCCCGGCGGCACCGGGCAGCCGCCGAGCTCGCCGAACGCGGATTCGAACGAGTCGACCCCCTGCTCGAGCGCGGCGAGCACGTTGGCGAGGCCCTGGCCGCGGGTGTTGTGGAAGTGGGCTGTCAGCTCCACCCCGCTCAGGCGCTCGCGCGCAGCGGCGAAGAACTCGCCGACCTGGCGCGGGTTCGCCATTCCCGTCGTGTCCCCGAAGGCGATCTCCTCGCAACCGGTGGCGGCGAGCCGCTCCGCGATCTCGAGCACGCGATCGACGGGCACCTCGCCCTCGTACGGACAGCCGAAGCTGGTCGAGATCACGCCCTCGCAGCGCAGATCCTCGGCCCGCGAGCGCTCGATCACCCGCTCGAGGCCGGCGAGCGACTCGGCGATCGAGCGATTGACGTTCTTGCGGTTGTGGGTCTCGGAAGCCGAGAGGAAGAGGTTGACCTCGTCGAAGCGCTCGCGCAGGGCGAGCGCGCGGTCGAGCCCGCGCTCGTTCGGAATCAGCACCGAGTACGCGACCCCGTCGACGCGCTCGTATGACTCGAGCACCTGCTCGGCGTCGGCGAGTTGCGGGATCACGTCGGCGCGCACGAACGAGGTGAGCTCGAGCCGCTTGAGGCCGGCGGCGCCGAGCATCGCGATCAACCGCACCTTGTCGGCGGTCGCGATCACCTCGGGCTCGTTCTGAAAGCCGTCGCGCGGCCCCACCTCTCGGATCCGCGCGCTGCTCGGAAACTCGCTCACCCGACAGAGGTTATGCGGCGGGCGACGGCGGCGAGAACACCGACCACGGCGCGTCGCTCGTGGGCGA
This sequence comes from uncultured Solirubrobacterales bacterium, assembly GCA_963781265.1. GTDB lineage: Bacteria > Actinomycetota > Thermoleophilia > Solirubrobacterales > 70-9 > WHSW01. The sequence goes on along the minus strand of CAWAFH010000018.1, from coordinate 853,307 downwards.
TCTGGGCATGCGTGAAGCGAACCGGGGTGAGCCCGGCCGCCGCGTGGGCCTGGTCGCGGCGGTGGTCGCGGGCCTGCGACGCGGCGGTGCGGTGATAGCGCAGCCCGTCGGTCTCGACCACGAGGCCGAGGTCCGGCCAGAAGAAGTCGACCCTGAATCCGTTCAGCCACCGACCGGTGAGCGGGGGCGGGAGCCCCGCGTCACGCGCGATCGGCAGGAAGCGGCGCTCGAGCTCGGAGTCCGTCAATCGGAAGGTGTCGCGATCGAGCAGCGAGCGCAACCTGGCCACCCCGGCTCGACCCGGACGCCGCTCGAGCTCGCGGCGCAGTTCCTCCGGATCGATGAGGTCGAGCCGGTCGGCCTCGTTGACGGCGCGTTCGAGCGCTCGCGGCCCGAGGTAGCTGGCGAGGTCGATCAGCGTCGCGGCGACCGCTGTGCACGCGATCCCGTCGCACTCGAGCACCTCGGCGGCCAGTCGGCGCCGCCGGTGAACCCGGATCCCGGCCTGGCGTGGGGCGCGGTCGGAAGGGACCGAGACCTCGATCACGCCGCGCTCGCTGCCGACTCCGAGCATGGCGGCGGCGCTGCCGTGGCTCAGCGCCGCCCCCGACCCGCACGCGAGCAGCGCCGCCATCCAACCGCCGTAACGCGTGACCTGCGGACGGCCGACCGCGTAGACGCCCCGCCGGAGCCGATGCAGCCGCCCGCTCGCAACCCGACGACTGATGCCCTCCCGCCCGACACCCAGCTCGAGCAGCTGGGCGCGGCCGACGACCCCGTGCTGACGTCGAACCAGCTCCCAGATCGCAGACGCTTGCACCGTTTGACACCCCATCGAGTGTCAAAGGCTTCAAGCGGCCGGGCTCGCCCCCCTACGCGACGTCGTAGCGGATGTGGGTGACCGTTGGTGAGTGGACGGCGTCGGCGATCGTGAGCTTCAGGCCCGGGTCGACGCCGTCGAGCAGCCTCGTCCCGGCTCCAAGCAGAACCGGCGCGATGTGGAGCTGGATCGTCTGGACGAGCCCGGCGTTCAGGTACTGGCGGGCGACCTCCGCGCCGCCGCCGATCAGCACCTCGCGGCCGGCGGCGGCTTCGCGCGCCCGCTCGAGCGCCTCCTCGATCCCGCCGGTGACGAAGCTCCATGCTCGCCCCGGGCCCTTGTCGACCGGGTCGCGGGCGTGGTGGGTGAGCACGAACGCCGGATAGGCCCACGGCGACTCCGCGCCCCACCAGCCGTCGGCGTTCGGATCGTCTTCCCACGGCCCCGAGCCGCCGCTGAACATCTTGCGGCCGAGGATGATCGCCCCCACGTTGGCGTTCATCGCGGTCACCATGTCGTTGTCGGCCCCGCGATCGCCGCCCTCGAGCCCGTGCGCCTCGCGCCACGCCTCGAGGCCGAAGATCCAGTCGTGCAGCTCCATGCCGCGTTCGCCGAGCGGGTCGTCCAGGGACGGATTCGGGCCGGCGACGTAGCCGTCGAGCGATACCGATATGTCGAGCTTCAGCTTGGTCATGCCATGTGGACCGACCTCCGGCCCCGAACTAATCGGACTTGACCTCGCCGACGCTGATCACCCGCCGCTCGTGGGTTCCGACCCCGATCGTGCCGCCGACGTCGGTGACCAGCCGGTCATCGACCGTGAACTCGTCGGTGCGCGTCAGCCCCGGGGCCAGGTTCATCCGACCATTCCCATGCCGCCGGAGACGCCGATCGTCTCGCCGGTGACATAGGAGGAGTCGTCCGAAGCGAGGAAGGCGACCACGGCGGCGACCTCCTCGGGCTGGCCGAGGCGCCGCAGCTGCGTCCCGGCCTTCATGTTGTCGACGATCTTGCGGCCGATCTCGCCGAACTCGAGCGCGCCCATCAGCAGCGGCGTCTCGATCGGGCCGGGGGCGATCGAGTTCGCCGTGATCCCGAATCGCGCCCCCTCGCGGGCGATCACCTTCATGAACGAGATCACCCCGCCCTTGGCGGCCGAGTAGACGGCCGAGCCCTTCGACCCGATTCGGCCCGCCTCGGACGCGAGGCTGACGATGCGGCCGTACTTGGCCTCCTGCATCCCCGGGAGCACCGCATGGGTGCAGGCGAAGACGCCGAACAGGTTGACCGCCGTCACCCGCTGCCACTGGCCGGGGTCGGTGTCGACGAAGAAGCCGAACTCGTCCATACCTGCGTTGTTGACCAGGATCGAGAACGGGCCGTGCTCGGCGACTACCCGCCGCGGCGATTCGGGGTCGGTGACGTCGAGCTCGACCGAGAACGCGCCGATCTCGGCTGCGAGGTCGGCGCCCTTCTCGGCGCTCAGATCGCCGATCACCACGTCGGCGCCCTCGGCGGCGAGCCGCGCGGCAGTCGCCGCTCCGATCCCGCTGGCGCCGCCGGTGACGAGCGCCTTCTGCCCCTCGAGCCGCATGCGAGCGAGAGCATATGCGGAGAGGCTGGGCGAATACACTCCCGCGCCGTGGCGAGCGGCGAAGCGATCCCGATCATCGGCGGCACCGGAGCGCTCGGCTACGGCCTCGCGCTCCGCTGGGCGCGGGCCGGGCACGCGGTCGTGATCGGCTCGCGCAGCGAGGAGCGCGCGGCCGAGGCGGCCCGCAAGCTCTCCGAGCTCGCCCCGGACGCCGAGATCGAGGGCCTCGGCAACGAGCAGGCGGCAAAGCAGGGCTCGGTCGTCTTCCTCACGGTCCCGTTCCGCGCCCAGTCGGAGAACCTCACCAACCTGCGCGAGGCGCTCGAGCCCGGCCAGCTGCTGGTCGACTGCACCGTCCCGCTCGCCGCCGCGGTCAGCGGCAAGGCGACCCGGTCGCTCGGCGTCTGGCAGGGATCCGCGGCCCAGCAGGCGCAGGAGATGGTCCCCGAGGGCGTCACCGTCGTCGCCGCGCTGCACACGGTCAGCGCCCCGAACCTCGCCGACGTCGGCGTCGACCTCGACGAGGACGTGCTGCTCTGCGGCGACCGCAAGGCCGACAAGGCCAAGGTCGCCCGCCTGATCGAGGAGATCGCCGGGCTGCGAGCGGTCAACGCGGGACCGCTCGAGATGGCGCGGATCGTCGAGCAGCTGACCCCGATGCTGATCTCGATCAACGCCCGGTACAAGACCCACGCCGGGATCCGGATCAACGGGCTTCAGGACGGCGACCATTGGGAGTAGCCGTGAAGCCGAGCCGCGCCGCTGTCGAGGCGCCTCACTAAGTGACGGTCGTCTGCCTGGCGGGCGGCACGGGTGGGGCGAAGCTCGCCGCCGGCCTCCAGGACGTCGTCGGCGAGCGGCTGGCGGTGATCGCCAACACCGCCGACGACACCGAGGTCCACGGGCTGCTCGTCTGCCCCGACCCCGACCTGGTCACCTACTGGCTCGCGGATCAGATCGACGAGGAGCGCGGCTGGGGCATCCGCGACGACGGCTTCACCGTCCACGAGCGACTGACGAAGCTCGGGGCACCGGACTGGTTCTCGCTCTCCGATCGCGACCTCGCGGCCTGCCTGTACCGCACCCACTTCCTCGCCGAGGGCGGCACCCTGACGGCCGCGCAGGGCCAGATCGCGCGCGCGCTCGGCGTCCGCGCCAGGGTCCTGCCGATGTCCGAGCACCCGGTGCGAACCCGAGTCCGGACCCCGGGCGGCTGGCGCGGACTGCAGGAGTTCCTGATCCTCGACCATGGTGAGGCCCCGATCGAGGGGGTCGAGCTCGAGGGGATCGCCGACGCCGAGCCGACCCCCGAGGTGCTCGCCGCGCTCGCCGAGGCCGAGGTCGTGATCGTCGGGCCCTCGAACCCGGTGATCTCGATCGGCCCGATCCTCTCGATCCCGGGCATGCGCGAGGCGATCGCCGCCTCGCCGGCGGCGGTGGTCGCGGTGAGCCCCTTCGTCGGCGGGCGCGCGGTCAAGGGGCCCGACCGACGCCTTCGTCGCCTCGGTCGGCCGCCCGGTGACTGCCGCCGGCGTCGCCTCCCTCTACACCGGGCTGCTGGACGCGATGGTCGTCGACGAGGGCGATCCCGACGCGGGTCCCGAGGATCTCAGGGTGCTGAGCTGCCCGACGCTGATGGAGGGCTCCGCCGGCCGCCGGGCGCTCGCCGAACGGGTGCTCGAGTTCGCCGGCTCGCTGCGCTGACCATGCACGCGACCGCGATCATCCCGGTGAAGCGCTTCGGCCGCGCGAAGCAGCGCCTGCTCGACCGGGTCGACCGCCCGCAGCGCGCGGACCTGGTCAAGGCGATGCTCGCCGACGTGCTCACCGGGCTCGATGCGGCCGAGCTGATCGAGCGGGTGATCGTGGTCACGGGCGAGGGGCGGGCGGAGAGGATCGCGCTGCGCCATGCGCAGCGCTCGACCACCCCGCTCGAGGTGCTGCGCGACCCCGACGACCGTGGCCACTCCGAGGCCGCCACCCTGGGGATCATCCGCGCGCTCGCGCTCGGTGCCTCGTGCACCGCCCTGCTGCCCGGCGACTGCCCGCTGCTCGACCCGGTCGAGCTCGACGCGGCGCTCGAGCGCATGTCGCAGGGCCGGGTGGCGGTCATCCCGGACCGCCACGGCACCGGCACCAACGGGCTCCTGCTGGCCCCGGGCGACGCGATCGGGCCGGCGTTCGGGCCCGACAGCTGCGCGCGCCACCTCGAGCGGGCCCGGCGGGCCGGCCACGCTGCCGCCACGGAGGCGCTCCCCTCCCTCGCGCTCGACCTCGATACGCCCGATGACCTCGGCGCCCTGGCGAGCCTGCTCGCCGCCGAGCCGGGCCGCGCACCGTCGACCGCAGCCGCGCTCGCGCGGTTGCCGTCCAGGACGGACCCGGCCCGGTGAGCGAGCGGGTCGAGATCCTCGCGCTCGAGCCGCTGCCCGAGGTGACCGCCGGCGACCGGGTCGGCGAGCTGGTCGCCGCGGCTGCGGGCGCCTCCGGCGCCACCCTGGTCGACGGCGATCTGATCGCGATCTCCCAGAAGGTGGTCTCGAAGGCCGAGGGGCGCATCGTCGAGCTGGCGAGCGTCGAGCCCGGCGATCACGCTCGGCAGCTCAGCGCGCAGACGGGCCGCGACCCGCGCCTGGTCGAGCTGGTCCTCGCCGAATCGCGGCGCGTCCTCCGCGCCACCGAGGCGGCCCTGATCGTCGAGACCAAGTCGGGATGGGTCTGCGCGAACGCCGGAATCGACAGCTCGAACCTCCCCGGTGCCGAAAGCGTCGCCCTGCTGCCCGCCGACGCCGACGCCTCGGCGCGGCGGATCCGGCGCGACCTCGAGGCCGCGACCGGCGCCCGCCCCGGGGTGTTGATCAGCGACAGCTTCGGGCGCCCGTGGCGGCTCGGCCAGAGCGAGGTCGCGATCGGCCTCGCTGGAGTGATCGCCGTCGACGACTGGCGGGGACGCACCGACGCCCACGGGCAGGTGCTCGCCGCGACCGCGATCGCGACCGCGGATCAGCTCGCCGGCGCCGCCGACCTCGCCCGGGCCAAGGACTCCGGCCGCCCGGCGGTGCTCGTCCGGGGCTGCCGGCACCTCTGGCTGGACGAGGACGGCCCGGGCGCGGCCGCGACCCTGCAGCGGCCGGCCGACGCCGACCTGTTTCGCTGAGCCGCGGCGGGGCCGTCGGTCAGTGGTGCTCGAGCTTGTCCATCGGCGGCAGCGTGCCGCCCTCGATCGTGAACTCGGGCGGCTCGTAGGCGCGGCCGGGTGAGCCGCCGATCGCCAGCACCCGCGCGGGCTCGTCCCCGGTGATGATCTTGCGCCGCTCCTCGGCCCCGACCCGGATCCAGATCCCGGGCTCGAGCTCGAACTCCTCCCCGCCATCCCCGCCGACGCGGATCCGCGCCCGGCCGCTGAGCAGCGTGTAGACCTCCTCCTGGTGGTCGTGGGCCTGGTCGTGGTCGGGGTACTCGGCGAAGCGCGGCGGCAGGTCCATGACCGCGAGCCCGAACGAGCTCACGCCGAGGCCGGCGCGCGCGCGCCGAAAGCCGCCGCCGAAGATCGCCTCGAAGTCCTCTACCCGCTTGACGGTGACGTCCGCCATCCGCTCAGGCCGGCGGAGCGGCGAGCGGATCGGGCTCGCCCTCCTCGGTGAACTGGGTGATCTCGAACGGCTGCCCCGGGACGCCGCCGAGCACCAGCACCTCGGCCGGCGACTCGCCGGTGGTCAGCTTGCGGGTCTCGCTCGGCCCGACCCTCGCGAAGACGCCGGGCACCAGCTCATGGTCCTCGCCGCCGACGGTCAGGGTCGCCGCGCCGTCGAGCACGAGGTAGACCTCCTCCTGCCCGTCGAAGACGTGGTCGTGCTCCGGGTAGCGATCCGCGTTCGGCGGCAGCCGCAACAGCTGCATGCCGAACGAGCTGACGCCGAGACCGGACCGCGCCTTCAGCATGCCGCCCCGAAAGGTCGACTCGAAGTCCTCGGTGCGCTTCACGGTCACGTCTGCCATCCGCTCCTCCATTCAGGGTCGCAGCACCGCCGCGCCCCGAACCCTACCCCCGCGCAACTCGGCCAGGGCGTGATCTGCGTCACCCAGGCCATACTCGGTCACCTGCGCCTCGACCCCGGCCTCGCGGGCGAGGGGCAGGAACTCCTCGCCGTCGCGCCGCGTCAGGTTCGCGACCGACCGGATCTGGCGCTCGTGCCACAGGTCCTCGTAGGGAAACGAGGGGATGTCGCTCATGTGGATTCCGGCGCAGACAACGACCCCGCCCGGGGCAAGCGCTTTCAGCGCCGTCGGCACGAGCTCGCCCGCCGGGGCGAAGATGATGGCCGCGTCGAGCGGCTCCGGCACCTCGGCGGCGGTCCCGGCCCACTCGGCGCCGAGCCCGAGCGCGAACGCGCGCTTGTCCTCGTCGCCCGAGTCGCGGGTGATCGCGAACACCCGGCGCCCCTGGTGCGCGGCGACCTGGCAGATCAGGTGCGCGGAGGCGCCGAAGCCGTAGAGGCCGACCCGCTCGGCGTCCCCGCACATCCGCAGCGCCCGGTAGCCGATCATCCCGGCGCACAGGAGCGGAGCCGTCTCGGCGCCGGCGTCGGGATGCAGAGGCATGCAGAAGCGCTCGTCGGCGACGGTCAGCTCGGCGTAGCCGCCGTCGCGGGTGTACCCGGTGAACAGGGCCCGCTCGCAGAGGTTCTCGCGGCCCGAGCGGCAGTAGCGACACTCTCCGCACGCCCAGGCCAGCCACGGTATCCCAACCCGGTCGCCGGCCGACCAGCGCTCGGCGCCCGGCCCGAGGCCGACGACCTCGCCGACCACCTGGTGGCCGAGCACGAGCGGCAGCTTCGGCTCGGCGAGCTCGCCGTCGACGACGTGCAGGTCGGTGCGACAGACACCGCAGGCGATCACCCTCACCGCGACCTCGCCCTCCCCCGGCTCCGGGTCGGCGAGCTCGGCCGCCTCGAGCGGGGTTTCGGGCGCGGTGAGCAGCATCGCCTTCATGCGCAGATCATCGCGCGTCGAGCGCCGCGAGCACCCGCCGATTCGAGACCCATACGGTCCCAAACCCCGCCTTCGCCGCACGCGCCCCCACCGCACGCGCCCCTAGTAGGTCTCGATCAGCTCGTACAGGGTCGTGCGCTGGGCCGGCCTGCGGCCGGCCTTGCGCGCCGCCGCGATCAGGTCCTCGGGCTCGAGCCGGACGCCGTGCTGGGAGCCCGCCATCCGCGAGATGCTCTCCTCCATCAGCGTGCCGCCGAGGTCGTTGACGCCCCAGCGCAGGCTCTCGGTGGCCGCGTCGATGCCCATCTTCACCCAGCTCGCCTGCAGGTTCTTGATCGAGCGCCCGAGCGCCAGCCGGAACGCGGCGGTGTGCTTGAGGTTCTCATCGGCCGAGATCTCCTCGATCCCGTGGGTGCGGCCGAGCAGGGTCTGGAACGGGATGAAGCTGAGCGGCACGAACTCGGTGATGCCGCCGGTGCGCTCCTGAAGCTCGCGGACCACCCGCATGTGGCGGGCGAGCTCCCAGGGCTCCTCGATGTGGCCGAACATCACGGTCGAGGTCGAGCGCAGGCCGGAGCGATGGCAGGCCTCGATGATCTCGACCCAGCGGTCGGCGGGCAGCTTGTTCGGCGAGATCCGCGCGCGGACGCCGTCGTCGAGCACCTCGGCCGCGGTGCCGGGGGTGGAGCCGAGCCCGCACTCGCGCAGGAAGTCGAAGACGTGGTCGGGGCTGCGCCCGGAGCGCTCGCACATGTAGTGCACCTCCATCGGCGAGTAGGCGTGCAGATGCAGCTGCGGCGCGGTCTCCTTCGCGAGCCGCAGCCAGCGCCCGTAGTCCTCGAGCTCGTAGTCCGGGTGGATGCCACCCTGCATGCACAGCTCGGTCGCGCCGAACTCAACCGCCTCGTCGATCCGCGCCTGGAAGTCGTCCTCGGTCACGTGGTAGGCGTCGGGCGACCGCTTGCCCTGGCCGAAGCCGCAGAACGCGCAGCCCACCACGCAGACGTTGGTGAAGTTGATGTTGCGGTTGACGACGAAGGTCGCCGTGTCCCCGGCGAGCTCGGCGCGCAGCTCGTCGGCCGCGGCCCGCATCGCCTCGATCACCTCGGGGCGGGTCTCGGCGAACAGCGCCGTCAGCTCGTCCTCGCTGAGGGCGATCCCGTCGCGGCCGCGCTCGATCGCGGCGGGCGCCAGGTCGGGGTCGAGATCGCGCTGCTCGCGCCGGCCGGAGCCCCTGCGCGGGATGAAGCTCCAGTACTTGAGCTTGACCAGGTCGAGCACCCCCTGCTCCATCCAGTCGGGCTCCAGGTACTGGGGGTAGGCGCAGAGGCGCTCGGTCAGCGCGTAGCCCTGCGGCTGCAGGCGCTTGCGGACCTGATGCGGGCTCGGGAACGCGTGCTCGGGCGAGATGTGGTCGCCGTTGGCCGACAGCCCGCCGAGGTCGGTGGCCCCGGCGTCGACCAGCTCGTCCCACCAGTCGGCCAGGTTCGGGGGGATCTGGATGCCGACGTCCGGCATCAGCTCGCGCGTGGTGGCGACGAGGTGCTTCATGTCCGCGAGGGTGATCTCCGTAGCCCAGGGAGGAAGGTCCGCCGCTCGCCGCTCGCCGCTCGCCGCTCGGCCGTCGGCCCAGCGCTCCTTGGAAGCGGCATCGGCGATCTCGGCCACCTCACGCCCGTAGTAGCGCGGGTGCGGGACGAAGTTCTGCAGGATCACCTCCTGGATGTGGCCGTGGCGCCGGTGGCTGGCGGCGAGCGCCTCGAGCGAGGCCACGCGCTCGTCCGGGGTCTCCCCGATCCCGACCAGGATCCCGCTCGTGAACGGGATCCTGAGCTCGCCGGCGGCGTCGATCGTCTCCATCCGCACCGCGGGGTGCTTGGTCGGCGAGCCGGCGTGCACCGTCTCCATCAGCCGCTCGGAGATCGACTCCAGCATCAGGCCCTGCGAGGCCGTCACCTCGCGCAGGCGCCCGAGGTCGCGCCGCGAGAGCGCGCCGAGATTGGTGTGCGGGAGCAGGCCGCGCTCGATCGCGCGCTCGCACGTCCACACCACGTAGGAGACGAAGTCCTCGTGACCGTAGGAGCGCAGCCGGTCGGCGACCACCGGGTTGACCTCGGGCAGCTCGCCGGTGAGCACGAGCAGCTCCTTGGCGTTGCGCCTCACCGCCTGCTCGAGCCGGTCCTCAACCTCCTCGGGCGAGTAGAGGTGCGCCTGATGGGTCGCGAACGCGCAGTACTTGCAGTAGCACCGACACGTCCGCGAGAGCGAAAGCGTGTAGTTGCGCGAAAACGTGACCCGGCGCACGCCTAAGAACCTACCGGCCTCCGCCGCTCGCCTCTCGCCGTCCGAGCGGCGAGCGGCGACCGGCGACCGGCGGAATCCCTACTTGTTGCGCTCGCGAACCTCGGCGTCCTTGACGGCCTGCGCGACCCCGCGGACGTCGGACGTCGGCGGCTCTGCGCCCTCGGCGTACTGCGGTCCCGCGATCACGAAGCGATAGACCACGACCGCGAGCACCGCCCCCACGATCGGGCCGACGACGTACGGCCAGCTGTCGGAGAACCCGTTGAAGGCATCGCCGATCAGCGCCGGGCCGAACCAGCGGGCCGGGTTGAAGGAGCCGCCGGTCAGCGGTCCGAAGATCATCACCGCGAAGCCCAGCGTGGTGCCGATCGCCCACGGCGCCCACTCCTGGCGGGCGCGCGGGTTCATCGCGACCGCGCACACCGCGAGCACGAGCAGGAAGGTCCCCAGGCCCTCGACCACGGAGGCCGCGAACGGGCCGGCGATCAATGGACTGATCGTCGCCGCTCCGTAGTCGGTCGCGCGGCCCTCGTCCAGCAGGATGGCCTTGACGAGCAGCGCGCCGAGCACGGCGCCCGAGAGCTGGGCGAGGACGTAGACGACCGCGTCGACCGGGTCGATCCGCTTCATCGTCGCCGCCGCGAGCGTCACCACCGGGTTGAAGTGCCCGCCGCTGACCTGCCCGAAGGCGATGATCAACAGGAAGAGGACGAACGCATGGACGAGGCCGATGACGGCGAAGTCGGAGCCGGTCTGCGACGCGGCGCCGGTTGACACGTAGAGGCTGACAACGGTGCCGATGACGAAGACCAGGAACAACGTCCCGACCAACTCGGCGATGTAAGCCGCAAGCCCTCGATCCTGCACTTGGAAAATCCTCCTCGGTGGGGTGCGCGCGGCAGTGTATAGAGCTACGCCGGCCGGCAGTGCCGCACCGGGCGCTCAGCTGCGGCGGGGGGCGTCGTGCTCCATCTGCAGCCGCCGGGCGTCGGCGATCACCTCGAGGGCGTCCTCCCGCGAGCGCCAGCCGTCGACCTGGACCTCCTTGCCCTCGAGCTGCTTGTAGACCGAGAAGAAGTGGGTGATCTCGCGCTGCAGCTGCTCCGGGATGTCCTCGAGGGTCTCCGCATGGCTCCAGCCGGGGTCGTGGGTCGGCACGCAGACGACCTTGTCGTCCTCGCCCTTTTCGTCCTGCATCACGAACAGCGCGATCGGCTTGACCGGGATCACGCAGCCCGGGAAGGTCGGCTCCGAGACGCAGACCATGGCGTCGAGCGGATCGCTGTCGCGGCCGCGGTGGCCCATCAGGAACCCGTAATCGGTGGGATAGACCATCGACGATGAGAGGAAGCGGTCGAGGACCAGCTGGCCGATGCCCTCGTCGAACTCGTACTTGTTGCGGCTTCCCTTCGGGATCTCGACGAAGGTGAGGAGCTCACGGGTTACCGGGTGCTCATCGGTGTGGGTGTGGTCCAGCACGGGCCGCAAGGCTACTTGGCCCAGGCTAAGCTCGCCCGCGATATGCGATGGCTCGCCGCGCCGCTGGCGGCCGTCCTCGCGGCCCTGGCGATTGCCGGGTGCGGCGGTGGCGGTGCTGAACCGGGCGCCTCCGACGAGGCGACCCTCGTGCTCGATTTCCAGCCCAACGCCGTGCACTCGGGCATCTACGCGGCGCTCGCCGACGGCGGCTATGACGACGCCGGCGTCGCGCTCGACGTCCGCGAGCCCTCGAACTCGACCGACGCGCCGAAGCTGCTCGCCGGCGGCCGGGCGCAGTTCGCGATCCTCGACATCCACGACCTGGCGCTCGCCCGTGAGCGCGGGCTCGACCTGGTCGGCGTCGGCGCCATCGTCCATCGCCCGCTCGCAGCGGTGATCGCTCGCGACCGCCACGCGGTGCGCTCGCCTCGAGACCTCGAGGGAGGCCAGGTCGGGGTCACGGGCCTCCCGTCCGACGACGCCGTGCTCGACGCCGTGCTCGAGGGCGCGGGCGCGGATCCCGAGGCCGTCGACCGGGTGACGATCGGCTTCGACGCGGTCGCCGCGCTCGCCGCGGGCCGACTCGACGCGGCCACCTCGTTCTGGAACGCCGAGGGCGTGACGCTGAGGACGATGGGCGTTCCCACCCGCGAGTTCCGAGTCGACGACTTCGGCGCGCCGGCCTATCCGGAGCTGGTGCTGGCGACCACCGGCGAGACGCTGCGCGAGCAGCCGCAGCTCGTGGATGCGGTCGTCGGGGCGACCGGCGCCGGCTACGACGAGGTGGTCGCCGATCCGGCGGCGGGCATCGACGACCTGCTGGCCGCCGTCCCCGGCCTCGACCCCGACGAGCAGAGCGCCCAACTCGAAGCGTTGCTCGACGCGGACGCACTCGGCCCCGGGCTCGAGTTCGATCGCCGTCAGCTGGAGGCGTGGTCGGCCTGGGAGGCCGACAACGGCCTGGTCGAGGCGCCGCCGCCCGTGGCGCGGACGTTCTCGTTGGACGGTTAGCGACCGGTCCACCGCTCAAGCACGAAGCGGGCGCGGACGATGGAACCGGTGGGTCCCCCCGTGGCTGCGACGACATCGAAATCGATCCTGACCGAGCGCGGCGCGATCCCCTCACGCTCCCGCCTCCTCCTGCCGACGGCAGCCACCTGCGGCCTGCTGTGGCTCGGCGCGGTGCTGGTCGCCGGGCGGGACGTCCAGGGCCCGGCGCTGATCCTGCTCGTTGCCGCCGGGGTGCTCGCGACGACGCTCCTGCTGCTGATCATCCAGCGTCAGCACACGAAGCTGCGCGGCCTCGCCGGCACCGACGCGCTGACCGGGCTGGTCAACCACCGCAGCTTCCACGAGATCCTGGCCGACGAACTGCGCCGCGGCGCCGAGCTCGAACGGCCGGTCGGCGTCGTGATCTTCGACCTCGACAACTTCAAGACCCTCAACGACACTCACGGTCACCCGTACGGCGACGAGGTCCTACGCGGGGTCGGCGCCGCGGCGCGCGGCGCGATCCGCGACGGCGACATCGCGGCCCGGATCGGCGGAGAGGAGTTCGCGTTGATCCTCCCGAGGTCCGACTCGCACGCCGCCTTCGCGGTGGCCGAGCGGGTCCGCGCCGCGGTCGGCAGGGTGCCGGTGCACGGCTTCGAGCTCAGCTGCTCGGCCGGGGTCGCCGCGTTCCCGGCCGACGCCGCCGACCCCTCCACCCTCTGCCAGCTCGCCGACAGCGCGCTGTACTGGGCGAAGCGCGGCGGCAAGCGGCGGACCCGGCGCTTCGACCCCGACCACTCACCGGCGACCTGGAACGACCGCCAGCGCACCGAGGTCGAGCGGCTGCTGGCCGCCGACCGCCCCATCATCCCGGCCTTCCAGCCCGTCGTCAGCCTGGCCACGGGCCGGATCGTCGGCTACGAGGCGCTGGCGCGCTTCCCGGGAACGAGCGGCCGCACCCCCGACGTCTGGTTCGCCCAGGCCCACGGGTCGGGGCTCGGCGCCGAGCTCGAGGCGGTGGCGATCCGCGCCGCGCTGGAGCCGGTCGGGCGCCCCTTCGACGTCCATCTCGGGATCAACGTCAGCCCCTCGGCGCTCGCCTCGGACGTGGTCCAGGACGCCCTGCGCGGCGACCTCGACGGGATCGTGATCGAGATCACCGAGCACGAGTTCGTTCCCGACGACGACTCGCTCGCCGCCGCGGTCGCCGACCTGCGCGCTCGGGGGGCGCGGATCGCGATCGACGACGCCGGGGCGGGCCACGCCGGCCTCAAGCAGCTCATGCGGGTGCGCCCCGACATCGTCAAGCTCGACCGCGCCCTCACCCACGACATCCACCGCGACGTTGCCCGGATGGCGCTGGTCGAGTCGTTCGTGCGCTTCGCCCGGGACGTCGGCGCGACCGTCTGTGCGGAGGGAATCGAGAGCCTCGACGAACTCGCGGTGCTCGCCGATCTCGACGTCCAGTGGGGGCAGGGGTTCGTGCTCGCCCGGCCGGGCGCGCCCTGGACCGAGATCTCGCCGATCGCGGCCGATGTCTGCCGGGTGGCCCTCGCGGACAGCTTCCGCTCGCTGCCGACCGAGCACCAACCGATCGGCTCGAGCGACCGGCGTCTCGTCCACGTGAGCGCCAGGCTCGCCGCCGCGCGCACGCCGCGCGACCTCGAGGGCGCGCTCGCCCTGATCGCCGCCGAGCTCGGCTCGTCGAAGGTCTGCCTCTCGGCCTGGCATGCCGCCGGCGGCACGATCGAGACCCTGGCCGAGAACGGCGAGCGCTCCGATCAGACCGTCTTCCCGATCGCGGACTATCCGCTCAGCGACGAGGTCCTGCGCACGCAGGAGGCCGTCCAGGTCGTCGCCGGTGACCCCGACAGCGACCCGCACGAGGTCGAGCTGCTGCTGGCGCTCGGCGAGCGCTCGCTGTTGATGGTCCCGGTGGTCAGCCGCGGCGAGAGCGTCGGGATCATCGAGGCCTACCGGTCCGACGAGCGCGCCTGGTCGCGCGCCGAGATCAACCGAGCCCGGGTGATCGCGAATCAGTTCGCGTCGGTGATCCCGGTGCTGCTCGACGTGCGCGACGTCGACGCTCCGGCGCTCAGAGCGAGCGGCGGGCGCGAAACTCGCGCCTGACCGACTCCGGGCGCCCCCACATCTGCACGATCTCGGCGCGGCCCTCGTGCACGTCGCGCACGATCAACTCGCCCTCGATCCCCTGGTCGTCGAGCAGCCCGAGCGCTCCCTTGACCGTCTCGGCGGCGGCGGCGTGGCCGAAGCTGTGGGCGACGTTGATCCGGAAGTGCCACTCGGCCTTCGAGTAGGGCTGCGCGTTGATCAGCGTCATCAGGACGGCCGCGTCGATGTAGCGGTCCTCGTCGGCGAGGCGCAGGTCGCAGACGATGTCGGTCCAGTCGTCCGGAAGCGAGTCCAGCACCGCTTGGAAGTCCTCGGCCAGGGCCACGCCCGCAGCCTAGCGGCGCGGGCGATCAGCCGAAGAAGACCTGCTGCAACAGGAACACGTTGAGCGCGATGATCAGCCCCGCGATCACGCCCGCGATCCCGGTGAGCCAGCCCGGATTGACCATCCGCCCCATCACCTCCGGCTTGCGGGCGATCAGCAGCAGCGGGATGAGCACGAACGGGATCCCGAACGAGAGCACGACCTGGCTCATGACCAGCGCGGCGGTCGGGTCGACTCCGAGCGCGAGGACGACCAGCGCCGGGGCGAGCGTGATCGCGCGGCGCAGGAAGATCGGGATCCGGCGCTGGATGAACCCCTGCATCACCACCTGGCCCGACATCGTCCCCACCGACGAGGACGCGAACCCCGAGGCGAGCAGGGCGATCCCGAACACTGTGGCGGCGTGGTCGGAGACCGTCGTCTTGAGGCCGTCGAACGCGCCCTCGATGCTGTCGATCGTGGCCAGGTCGCCGACGTGAAAGAGAGAGGCGGCCATGATCATCATCGAGAGGTTGACCGCGCCGGCGATCGCCATCGCGATCACGACGTCGATCTTCTCGAACCGCAGGATCCTGCGCTTCTCGCCGTCGTTGCGGCCGACCACGCGCCGCTGCGTCAGCGCCGAATGCAGGTAGACGACGTGCGGCATCACCGTCGCGCCGATGATCCCGGTCGCGAGCAGGATGCTCTCGGTGCCGCTGAAGCCGGGAACGAACAGGTGCGAGGCGACCTCGCCGCCATCGGGCTTCGCCCAGAAGATCTCGAATCCGAAGCAGAGCAGGACGACGCCGGCGAGCGCCGCGATCGCGGCCTCGAGGCGCCGAAAGCCGCGCTGCTGCAGCGCGAGGATCGCGAAGGCGCCGGCTCCGGCGATCAGCGCGGCGGGGAACAGGCCGATCCCGAACAGGAGGTTGAGCCCGAGCGCGGCGCCGACCACCTCGGCGATGTCGGTGGCCATCGCGACGCCCTCAGCCTGCACCCAGAGACCGATCGAAGTGCGCCGGGAGAAGTTCTCGCGGCAGAGCTCGGGCAGGTTCTTTCCGGTCGCGATCCCGAGCTTTGCCGACTGGGTCTGGATCAGCATCGCGATCAGGTTCGCCGCGACCACGACCCAGAGCAGCAGGTATCCGAACTTGGCACCGGCGGCGATGTTGGTCGCGAAGTTGCCCGGGTCGATGTAGGCGACGCAGGCGATGAACGCCGGGCCGAGGAAGGGCCAGAGGCGCGAGATGCCGCGCGTGTGGCCCTCGAGCGAGCGCCGTGCGGCGCGGGCGACGGCGGCCTCACCGGGGAGCGCGAAGTCCTCATCGTCGGCGGGCGGCGCCTGCCCCTCGTCGGCCGCGCGGGGCGGCGGCGGGACGACCACGGCCTCGTCGAGGGCGCGGTTCACGGCCGCTCCTTCACGGTCACGCGCATCGCGGCGGCGAGGCGGTGGCCGAGGACGTGCTCGGCGCCGTCCACCTCGACGTACAGCGGGCCCTCGAACGGGTCACGGGCGCTCAGGCGCAGCTCGCAGCCCGGCCGGATCCCGCGCTGGTCGAGGTAGCGCAGCATCTCGGAGTCGGAGTCCGAGACGCGGCTGAACACCCCGGCGCAGCCCGGCTCGAGGTCGGTGAGCGCGGTCCCCTCCTCGAGCCCGAGCTCGAGCTCGCGATCGGGGATCGGGTCGCCGTGCGGATCGTGACTGGGGTCGCCGAGCGCCGCCGCCATCCGTTCCTCGAGCTCCTCCGAGATGTAGTGCTCGAGCACCTCGGCCTCGTCGTGGACCCGATCCCAGGGCATCCCCAGCGCCTCGGCCAGATAAGCCTCGATCAGCCGGTGGTGACGGATCACCTCGAGCGCGACCCGGTCTCCGGCCGCGGTCAGCATGACCCCGTGGTAGGGCTCGTGCTCGACCAGGCCGAGCTCGGTCATCCGCTTCAGCATCGCCGTCACGGTCCCCGGCGAGACGCCGAGCCGCTCGGCCAGCGCCGAGGTCCCGACCGGCCCCTCGGCCCGGTGCGCGAGCGCGTAGATCGTCTTCGCGTAGTCCTCGACCGCCTCGGTGTTGGCGGCATCGCGGGCGCGGCGGGTGTGCGAGGCGCCGCTCATCAGACGCTCACCAGGAGGCCCGTCAGATAGAGGACGAGCACGCCGGCGAGCATCCCTCCGACCGCGCCGCCGTGCAGGACGCGGCCCTCGCCGTCGCGGACGGCCGGGATGAGCTGGCAGATGACCTGGGCGATCGCGCCGACGCCGACGCCGAACAGCAGCGCCGCGAGGCTCGGGTTGAAGGCGGCCGCGCCGACCCAGGCGCCGAGGATCGCGGGCGCTCCGGCGATCAGCCCGAGGGTCGCCAGCCGCGCGAGACCCGGGCGCTCGGACTTGAGCGGCGCGACGATCGCCAGGCCCTCGGTCGTGTTGTGGATGGCGAAGCCGACGACCAGGAAGGCGCCGAGCGCGAGCGCGCCGGAGGCGTACGCGGAGCCGATCGCGAGACCCTCGCCGAGATTGTGGAGCCCGATCCCGATCGCGACCATCAGCGCCAGGTACCCCCCGCCGGCGCCGGCCGCGGCGGCGCGGCTCCGGCGTCCGCGCAGCCACGCATCGATCCCAGACAGCGCCAGGAAGGCGACGAGGGCGCCGAGGAAGACGAGCTCGGCGCCCCCGAACGCCGACGGTGCATCGGCGGCGATCTCGAGCCCCTCGAGCGCCGCGTCGACGGCGAGGAAGGTGAGCAGCCCGATCGTGAACGCGATCAGCACGCGCAGCCAGCCGACGTCGATCCGGCGGATGAACGGCAGCCACAGGAGCCCGAGCGAGACCGGGATCACGCCGACGTAGATGCCGAGCAGCGCCATCAGGCCGAAGAAGCCGGCGTCCGCGTCCGGCGTCTCGCTCGCGGCCCCGATCTCGTGCTCGATCGTCGCGCCGGTCGAGGTCAGCAGCGAGACGCGGTAGGCCTCGCCCTCGATCCAGGGGTAGGCGATCGTCAGGGTGGTCGAGTCGAGGCGACCGACGGTGCGGCCGCCGCTCGCGGTGAACGGCGCGTATCCGTCGTTGACCGCGATCTGCGCGACCTCGACCGGGTCCGGGCCGTCGTTGCGGACGGTGAGCTCGATCTCACCCGGGTGCAGGACGGTGCGCTCGATCGCCAGCTCCTCGACCGGCGGGCCGGTGCGCTCGCCGAGCCCCGGCCCGCCGAGGGCCGCGAAGATCGCGATCGCGGCGGCGATCACCAGCAGCGGGGCGAGCCCGAGCGCCCAGGCGGGCAGCCGGCGGCCGAGCCGCGGTGCCTCGCCGGCCCTGGCCTCCATCAGGCGACCTCGAAGAAGCCGGTCCAGCCGAGCTCGGCGAACTCGCTCACATGGGCGTGGAACATGTAGGCACCCGGGTGGGGGAACCGGACCTCGCAGATTCCGCGCTGGCCCTGACCCTGGATCACCGTGTCGGTGAACTCGGTCGGCTCCAGCGACGTACCGGTCGGGTAGTAGTGGAAGAAGTTGGCGTGCAGGTGAAACGAGTTGAGCTGGTCGTACTCGAGCACGTTGACCAGGTAGATCCGGACCAGCTCGCCACGGCGAACCCGGACGGGCTCGGTGACGTGGTGAAAGGCGACCGTGTTGACCGCGTAGACCTCGTTGGCGCCGTCGAAGTTGGTGTCGAAGCCGTTCATCACCATCACCAGCTCGTCGGCGTCCTCGCGCCCGGCGGCCGGGTCGACGATGAACGCGCCGTAGAGCCCGCGGGCGATGTGCGCGGCGAGCGGGGAGACGTGGCAGTGGTAGAGGTGAAGGCCGAACGGCGCCGCCTCGAACTCGTAGGTGAACCGCTCGCCGGGGCCGATCGCGCCGCCGCCCCGAGCCTCGCCGATCCCGGGCATCCCGTCCATGAACGCGGGATGCACGCCGTGAAAGTGCATCGTGTGCGGGTGCTCGGAGCCGTTGATGAAGTTGATCCGCAGCAGCTCGCCCTCGCGGCAGCGCAGGGTCGGACCCGGGACGCGGCCGTTGTAGGTCCAGGCCTGATACCGGACCCCGGGGGCGACCTCGATCTCCTTGTCGGACGCGACCAGATCCCATTCGCGCAGGACGCGACCACTCGCCAGCCGGGTGGTCCGGCCGCGGTCGAAGTCGCGAAGGATCTCGGTCGGGTCGAAGCCGTTGGCGGCGTGGTCGACCTCCCGGCCGGCCGCGAACGCAGCGTGGCCCCCGGTCGCGTGCCCCGCGTCGGTCGAGTGCATCGGGTGGCCGCCCATCGCCGCCGCCTCGGCGTGCGCGTCGCTCCCGGCGAGCGCGTTGTGGATCCCCTGGTGCGGCACCGTCTCGTGCAGCAGCGCGAGCGTCGGCGCCGCGACGACGCCGCCGGCGAGCAACCGGCGGCGGCTGATCTTGCCGCTCGACGAGCCCGGGCCCTCGGTCGGAGGTGTTTTTGCCTCATCCACGGACCAGATTTTGACAGATCAAAATCTGCCTGACAACAGCCTGTCAGAATCGTCTCGTGGCAACCGCCCCGCAGGTCGACCTCGACGCGCAATACCGGGTCCTGCGCGAGAGCGCGGGAATGGTCGCGCGCCGCGGCCGCAGGCTGCTCGCGGTGACCGGACCCGACGCGGCCGACTACCTGCAGGGCCAGCTCACCAACGACGTGGAGCGCCTGGAGCCCGGCGCGGGCTGTTACTCGGCGCTGCTCGATCGCAAGGGCCACATGCAGGGCGACATGCGGGTCCTCCGCACCGCCGAGGGCTTCCTGATCGAGACCGAGGAGATCGCCGCCGACGCGGTCAACCGGCACCTGAGCATGTACAAGATCGGCCGCGAGGTCGAGGTCGACGACGTCAGCGGCCGCTACGCCGTGGTCTCCGTGATCGGCCCGGCGGCCGAGCAGTTCGCGCTCGCCGGCCCCGCCGGCCCGGAGCACACCCATCGTCAGGTCGAGCTCGGCGGCGCGACCGCCCTCGCGGTCGCGACCGACTCGGGCGTGGACCTGCTCGTCGATCCCGACGGCGCCGAGGCCGTCGTCACCGCGCTCGCCGAGCGCGGCGCCGAGCCGGTCGGCGAGGAGGCCGCCGAGATCGCGCGGGTCGAGGCGGGCCGGCCGCGGTTCGGGCGCGAGATGACGACCGCGACCATTCCCCAGGAGGCGGGGATCAACGAGCGCGCGGTCAGCTTCGATAAGGGCTGCTACATCGGCCAGGAGACCGTCGCCCGTCTGCACTACAAGGGCAAGCCGAACCGCCATCTGCGCGGCCTGCGACTCACGGGCCCGGCGGCTCCCGGCGACGCGGTCCGGCTCGGCGAGCGCGAGCTCGGGACGATCGGCACCGCGGTCCTCTCCCCCGCCCGCGGGCCGATCGCGCTCGCGATCCTGCGGCGCGAGGCCGAGCCGGGGGTCAAGGTCGAGGTGGGCAACGGGCTCGAGGCCGAGGTCGTCGAGCTGCCGTGGTGAGGCGGAGCCCGGAGGGCGAAGCCGAGCCGCGCCGCCGTTGAGGCGCCTGACGTGAGGCGGAGCCCGGAGGGCGAAGCCGAGCCGCGCCGCCGTTGAGGCGCCTGACGTGAGGCGGAGCCCGGAGGGCGAAGCCGAGCCGCGCCGCCGTTGAGGCGCCTGGTTTTGATCGCGGCCGGACCGGCACCTGGGCCCCGCCGCTTCGGCTAGGGTTGCGCTCGATGGGCGCTCAGAGGAGGCTGATCGTGCCGCTGGCGGTGCTCGCCGCGCTGGGCATCTCCGCCTGCGGCGAGGACGACTTCCCCAACGACCCGCGCCCCCCCGCGCCGATCGCGCTCAGCGCGCTGATCTCCGGCGACGGCGTGCGCGTCGCCCCGGCCGCGGCCGGGGCCGGGGTCGCCACGATCACGATCTCCAATCAATCGCCGGACCCGGCTCGGCTGGTGCTCGAGGGCCCGACCGATCGGGCCAGCAACGAGATCGTGCCGCACGGCACCGGGGCGCTCCAGCTCACGCTCGAGGAGGGCGACTACACGGTCTCCGACGGGGAGGGCGGCCGCGAGTCGAAGCTCACGGTCGGCCCGGAGCGCAAGAGCTCGCAGAACGACCTGCTGCTGCCCTAGGTGTGGTCGGCGCTCTGCGCCGCCGAGGCGACCAGGGCCTCGATCCGCGCCAGGCACCGCTCGACGTCGACGACGATCTCGTCGAACTCCTCGCGCGCCGCCTCGGCGCTGTTCGTGACGTTGGTGAGCGACTTGCGGACCCGGTTGGCGCGCTTGAGCCGCGCGCCGGCTTCCTCGGCGGCGTCACGGACGCCGGCGGCGTCGACCTCGAGCTCGTCGCTGCGCGCCGCGATGATCCGCGCCCGGACGTAGCGGTAGACGAGCCGCAGGGCGAGCGGGTCCGGGTCCTCCCGGTCGAGCACCGCGATGATCTTGTTGCCCTGGTACTCCGTCAGCTCTTCGAGCCCGGCCGGGACCTTGTCCTCGCCCGCGACGACGAGCACCGCATAGGAGGCGTGGCGCTCGCCCATGCAGGCGTTGAGCTCGGTCCAGGCGTCGTTCTTCGAGAGCCGCTTGTTCTTCGCCTCGAACACCACCGTCGCCAGCGGGGTGCCGAGCGCACCGCCGATCTCGACGACGCTGTCGCCCTTCTTGCTCCCGGACTCGGTCGAGAGATCGCCGGTGTGATGGGCCGCGTCGCCCTGAGCCTGGGCGATCTCCTCGATCGTCGAGTGGACGAGCTCCTCGAAGGTGCGTCCCTTCGCGGTCCCGCGCTCGGCCTCCTCGGCCACCCGCTCGTCGGCGTCGGTGCGCTCGCGCAACTCGACCACCTCGCGGCGCAGTTCGGCGATCACCCGCCGGTTCTCCTCGCCCTCGGACTGCTGGCGCGAGCCGAGCTCCTTGTAGGCGCGAACCATCGCGTTCTTGAAGTCGAAGAGCGGATTCGAGCCCTCCTGAGCCGAGAACTGCTTCATCAGCGCCTCGCGCTGCTCGGCGAGCGCCCGCTTCAGCAGGTCGTCGATGTCCTTTTGCACCGAGCCGTCGCGGCTCGCGTCGAAGGTCGACGTGATCCGCTCGGCGAGCATCTCGTCGCCCGACTCGAGCGCCCTGCCGAGCCGCTCGCGCAGCTCCGCGGCGTGGCGTTCGAACTCGGCGCGGACGTAATCCACCTCCGCCGCCGTGCCCTCGCGCTCGAGCACGCGGACGCCGATCTCGACCGCGTCGCGCACCGTCTGGGCCGGCGGGTGGCCGGCCTCGGCCCGCTCGCGAACGAGCTTGGCGGAGCGGCCGTCGTCGACGGTCAGCGACTCGATCACGAGCCGGTCGCCGAGCGCGCGGACGTGCTCGTCGCCGGTCTGATCGAACTCGAGCTGTGGTCTTTCGGACGCTTCCATGGGAACTTGCGAAGGTAGTCGGCCCCTCGGACGCGAACCTGACACTGCAATGAGCGATTCAGCCCCGGTCTCGCCCCCCACCCTGGGCGAGGAGATCATCTGCGCCGAGTACCCGGCGGTCGCCTCCACGAGGACCGACGCGGAGCGCCTGGAGTTGATCGATGCCGAGTTTCGACGCGGGTTCGAGGCGCTCGGCGAGATCGGCCCCGCGGTCTGCGTGTTCGGCTCGGCCCGCACCTCGCAAAGCGACCCGCTCTACGCGCGCACCCGCGAGATCGGCCGCGCGATCGGCGAGGCCGGCTTCACCGTGGTCACCGGCGGCGGGCCCGGCCTGATGGAGGCCGCCAACCGCGGCGCCCGCGATGCGGGCGCGACCTCGGTCGGCCTCAACATCCTGCTCCCCCACGAGCAGGCGATGAACCCGTACTGCGACATCGGGCTCACGTTCGAGTACTTCTTCACCCGCAAGCTGATGTTCGTGCGCTACTCGCGCTCGATCGTCGCGATGCCCGGCGGCTACGGGACCCTCGACGAGCTGTTCGAGGTCATGACCCTGATCCAGACCGGCGAGGCGGTCGACCACCCGGTGGTTCTCGTCGGGCGCGACTACTGGTCTGGGCTGCTCGACTGGGTTCGCGCCGAGCTGCTGGACCCCGGGCGGATCTCGGTGGCCGATTTCGAGCTCCCGACGCTCGCCGAGGAGACCTCGGAGATCGTCGACATCGCCTGCGTCGGGACCGACGTCCGCGGGTAGCGCGCCCGCACCGCGTCCACGAACGAAGCCATCTGCTCCGCCAGCCGCGGGTCGTGCAGCTCGAGCACGTTCTCGGCGTTGCGCTCGCCCGAGCGGGAGAGGTTGAACGAGCCGACGAACACGGTGTCGTCAGCGACCGTGACCTTGGCGTGCATGAAGTCGTGGACCGTCGCCGGGCCCCACGGGGTGGAGTTCTTGCCCGAGAACGGGAGCAGCGACAGCGCCTTCGCGAGCAGCGGGATCTTCCAGGCGGAGACGCCGTTGGTCGCCCATTGGCCGTAGACGGCGTCGGTCTGCGGCTCGTCGATGACCCCGGCGATGTCGACGCCGCCGCGGACGCCGAGCTCGGCGAGCGTCGCGAGCACCGGCGCCGAGGTGATCACCGGCGAGGCGATCCGGACCCGGCGGCGGGCTCCCGCGATCGCGCTCGCGATCGCCTGGGAGAGGTCGGTCCCGTAACCGGGCGTGAACCAGGCGCGCGCCGTGCGCCCGCCGCCGAGGTCGACCGCGGCGGGTTCGATCCGCCCCGAGCGCTCGACATCGCGCCGCTCCCACAGCTCCTCGAAGTTGGCGGCGAAGGCGGCCGCGAGGGCGGCCGACTCGACCGTGACGATCACGTTCTCCTGGCGGGTCCACGAGTCGGTCGTCCAGTTGGTCGAGCCGCTGAGCACGGCCTCGCCGTCACGGACCACGTACTTGTGGTGCATCAGGTCCGGGACGCCCGGGACCGCCCGGTCCTCGATCGGCAGTTGATGCAGCAGCTCCGGCCGGGTCGCCGGCGGCGGGTGGATGGCCGGCGGGCGCGCCGTGTCGACGTTGTAGACGAGCCGGATCCGGACCCCGCGCGCGGCGGCGGCACGGAGCTCGTCGGCGACGCGGTCGCCCACCGCGCCGGGCAGGCGGATGTCGTACAGCGCGAGCTCGAGCGAGCGCTGCGCGGGGCGCAGGAACGAGACGACACGCTCGGCGACCTCGTCGGCGCTCTGCCCGCCGTCGGTGAGCTCGAAGGCCTCCACCTGCCCCATTCTGCCCACCCGTCGCTACGATCCGCGCGCTCTTCGTACCGAAACGACGCCCAACAAGAGGGAGAACCGTGGCCGTAGACGTAACCGAAGTCGCCAAACTCCAGGTCGAGCCGGGCACGCTGCCCGAGACGATGGCCGCCTGGGTGATCCGCCAGGAACGCGAGGGTGAGCCGCTGCAGGCATTCGAGCTCGAGCAGATCGAGGTGCCCGAGCCGGGCGCCTTCGAGGTGATCGTCCGGGTGATGGCCGCGGGGGTCAACTTCAACAACGTCTGGGCCGCGCTCGGCACCCCGGTCTCCGTGTTCGCCTACGGCGACCATCCCGAGACCGGTCACCACATCGGCGGCTCCGATGCGTCCGGGATCGTCTGGAAGGTCGGCGAGGGGGTGACGAAGTGGAAGCCCGGCGACGAGGTCGTCGTCCACTGCAACCAGGCCTCATACGAGGACGTCGAGGTGCACGGCCACGACCCGCTCGCGGCCCCGAGCCAGATGATCTGGGGCTACGAGACCACGTGGGGCTCGTTCGCGCAGTTCACCAAGGTCCAGGCCCAGCAGTTGCTGGAGAAGCCGCGCAACCTCTCCTGGGTCGAGTCCTCGGCCTACGGTCTGACCTACTTCACCGCCTACCGGATGCTGATCGACCGCTGCCATCTGCAGCCCGGCCACAACGTGCTGATCTGGGGCGCCGCCGGCGGGCTCGGCGTGTTCGCGACCCAGCTGTGCAAGGCCGCCGGGGCCAACGCCGTCGGCGTGGTCTCCTCCGACGAGAAGGGTGATCTGGTCAAGCAGCTCGGAGCCGTCGACTACATCAACCGCAACGAGTTCGGCGCGATGATGCGCACCGACGCGAACCACCCGGCCGCCGACCCGGCCGCCGACAAGGAGCGGTTCAAGGCCTCGCGCGCTTTCGCCAAGCGGGTGAAGGAGATCCTCGGTGACGCGCCCGACATCGTCTTCGAGCACGTCGGCCAGGCGACCTTCCCGACCTCGGTGTTCACGGTGAAGCCGTTCGGCAAGGTCGTGATCTGCGGCGCGACCTCCGGCTACAACCTCGACTTCGACGTCCGCTACCTGTGGATGAAGCAGAAGGAGATCATCGGCTCGCACTTCGCCAACGCGTATGAGTGCATGCGCGCGAACCAGCTGATGGCGGAGGGCAAGATCCGCCCGGTCCTCTGGCGCTCGATGGACTTCGCCGGCGTTCCCGCGGCCCACCAGCTGCTGCACGACAACAAGCACGCGGGCAAGATCGCGATCCGGGTCGGCGCCGCCGACGACACCGAGGGCAAGCGCGAGGACGGCGACGGGGCGATCTGGGCCGAGGTCGGCGCCTGAACCACTCGATAGTGTTCTGAGCGATGGCCGAGGAGGTCCACTACATCGAATGGCACGTGACGCCGTGGCGGCGTGACGCCTTCCTCGAGCTCTGGACCCCGGCGCTCGACCGCGCCCTCGCGTACGGCGCCAAGGCCGCGTTCTTGACCCGCAACGAGGACGACACGCTCCACATCCGCCAGACGACCGTCTGGGAGAGCCGTGCCGACCACGAGCGCTGGTGGTTCTCGGACGAGCTGTCCGCGCTGCGCCAGGCGGCGCTCAGCTACTACCACAAGCCGGTCGACGCCCACTGGCACGCGCGCGTCGCCGAGGCGAAGCTGAGCACCAACGGCCACCCCGCCTAGCGCCGCAGACGGCCGTTCCGGGGTCGGGAAAGTCGCAACTAGCGAACCCCGACGCCGACGGCCCGAGCCAAAAGGCGCAAGGTCTGCGCACTGCGCTGAGTTAGTTTCCAAACAAGCGTTGGCACGGGGGCTTATTCGGATGCGAACGTATCGGCGGCGCGGCTCGACGGGGTCGGGCGCCCGCGCAAGCAGATCAGGGGGCTCAGGCGCGCGCCGTTCGGCGCTCGCGCTCGGTTGTCTGCTCGCGTTCGCCGTGCCGGCCGCCGGCGCCCAGGCGCTGCCGGCGGGGTTCACCGAGTCGACGGCGATCGGCGGCCTCGAGGTTCCGACCGCGGTCCGCTTCGCGCCCGGCGGTCAGGTGATCGTCGCCGAGAAGAGCGGGCTGATCAAGGAGTTCGACAGCGTCGGCGACCCGAACGCGCACATCGTCGCCGACCTCCGCGGCGAGGTCTACAACACCTGGGACCGGGGCCTGCTCGGGATCGCGCTCGACCCGAGCTTCGCCTCCAACCGCTTTCTCTACGCCCTCTACACGCGCAACGCGGTGATCGGCGGCAGCGTCCCCCGCTGGCCGACGCTCGACGGGACCAACGACGACTGCCCGGGGCCGGTGAGCCCACCCGACGCCGAGCAGCCGGGGCCGCTCAGCGACGGCTGCGTGGCGAGCGCGAAGCTGGTGCGCCTGCAGCTCTCGTCGAACCTGCATCAGGTCGTCGGCTCGCAGACGCTGATCACGGACCAGTGGTGCCAGCAGTTCGCCAGCCACTCGATCGGGTCGATGGCCTTCGACACGCAGGGGAACCTGTACGTCAGCGCCGGCGATGCCGCGATCTACGGCGACGCCGACTGGGGCCAGTGGGGGATCCCGAAGAACCCCTGCGGCGACCCGCCCGGCGGGGTCGGCGTGGCCCTGTCGCCGCCGAGCGCCGAGGGCGGGGTGCTGCGGTCGCAGGACCTGCGCACGTCCAGCGACCCGACCGGGCTCGACGGCAGCGTGATCCGGATCAACCCGCAGAACGGCAATCCCGCCGCCGGCAACCCGCTGACCGGCCCGGACACCAACGCCAGACGGATCCTTGCCTACGGCTTTCGCAATCCGTTCCGGATCGCGATCCGCCCGGGCACCGACGAGCTCTGGGTCGGCGATGTCGGCTGGGGCGACTTCGAGGAGATCAACCGCGTGCCGCCGATCTCGCCGGGAAGCGCGCGGAACTTCGGCTGGCCCTGTTACGAGGGGTTCGGACGCCAGGGGGGCTATCAGTGGCAGGGGCTGACGATCTGCGACGACCTCTACGCCGAGGAGTCCCTGCAGCCCACCGTCTCGCCGGTCTTCGCCTACACGCACTTCCAGCCCGCGTTCCCGGGCGACACCTGCGACAGCGGATCCTCGTCCACCTCCGGGCTCGCGTTCGAGAACAACAGCTCCTTCCCCGCCACCTATCGGAAGGCGCTCTTCTTCGGCGACTACTCGCGCAACTGCATCTGGGTGATGCGCGACGGCAACGGCGACGGCGTCCCGGACGCGAGCGCGGTCCAGAGCTTCCGGCCGGACGCGAGGGGCCCGGTCGACCTGCAGTTCGGGCCCGGCGGCTCGCTGTACTACGCCGACATCATCGACGGCGAGATCCGCAAGATCTCCTATCAGGGGCCGGCGGCCGTCGCGTCGGCGAACCCGGATAGCGGTGAGGCCCCGCTCGACGTGACCCTCAGCGGCGCGGGCTCGAGCGATCCCAACGATCCCCAGGCGTCGCTCGATTTCGACTGGGATCTCGACGGTGACGGCGCCTACGACGACGCGAGCGGGATCACGGTCACGCACACGTACCAGTCGAAGGGGTCCTACACCGCTCGGCTGCGCGTCACCGACCCGGCTCAAAACCAGGCGTTCGACGACGTCACGATCAACGTCGACAACGCGCCGCCGGTGCCGGTGATCTCGACCCCCTCAGCGGCGACGACCTGGAAGGTCGGCGACACGATCAGCTTCGCGGGCTCCGCCAGCGACCCGGAGGACGGGGCGCTTCCGGCATCGTCGCTCGACTGGCGCATCGACCTCCTGCACTGCCCCAGCAGCTGCCACGCCCACTTCGTCTCGGGGAGCTCCGGGGTCGCCGCGGGCAGCTTCACCGCCCCGCCGCACGAGTATCCGTCGCATCTGTTGGTGACCCTGACGGCGACCGACTCGTTCGGCCGCACGGCATCGACCGACCTGCAGCTGAACCCGCGCACCAGCCGGCTCACCGTCGCGACCTCCCCGCCCGGGCTGCAGGTCACGCTCGGCGACGAGACCGCCGCGAGCCCGCTGACGAGAACCGAGATCGTCGGCGCGTCCAACAGCGTGGTCACCGCCTCGCCCCAGCAACAGTCATCGACCGACTGGCTCTGGCAATCGTGGTCGGACGGCGGCGCGAGGGCGCACAACGTCGTGGCCGGCGAGGCGGACAGCACCGTCACGGCCCTCTTCGGCGCGGACCAGACGACGGTCCCGGGGCCGCCCGTCCCGGAGCCGGAGAGCCGCAGCTGCAAGGGCGTGGCCGCGACCTACGTCGGCACCGGCGACGACGAGTCGATCGTCGGCGACTCGGGGATCGATTCGATCATCGCGGGCGGCGGCGACGACGTCGTCCGCGGCCGCGGCGGCGACGACGTGATCTGCGCCGGAGGCGGCGGCGATTCCCTGCGCGGAGGCGGCGGCGACGACTCACTGGCCGGCGGCGCGGGCGCCGACGAGCTTCGCGGCGGCCCCGGGACGGACCGGCTGGCCGGCGGTCCCGGCGACGACAACTGCCCCAAAGACCGGGCCGACAAGCTCAGCAGCTGTCGCTAGCGGTTGCGGCGAGCCTCGGCGGTTAGGCGGCGAGCTCCAGGCGCTTGGCGGTGCGGGCCGCGAACGACTCGCCGACCTCGACCAGGATCGAGAGCATCTCCTCGGTGGCGGGAGAGCGCGAGCCCTCCGCGCGCGCCGCCGCCCACACCCGCCGCTCGGGGGGCGCGGGGTCGGTCGGCCGCACGACGAGGTCGGAACGCAGGGTCGCCAGCGCCAGGTCGGGGAGCAGGGTCACGCCGAGCCCGGCGGCGATGAACCCCTGCATGACGTGGTAGTCGTCGGACTCGAAGCCGATCCGCGGCTCGAAGCCGGCGCTGCGGCAGGCGTCGAAGATGACCTCGCCACAGCTGCTCGGCCGCGAGCCACAGAGCCATTCCACCTCCGCGAGCTCGGCGAGCGGCACGACGCTGCGGGAGGCGAGCTCGTGCGACTTCGGCAGCGCCACGTGCATCGACTCGGTCAGCACCAGGCGGCGTTCGAGGTCGCGCTCGTCCTCGCTCGGGCGCGAGCTGTAGTCGAAGCTCAGCGCCAGGTCGAGCTCGCCCGCCCGCAGGCGCGGCAGCGATTCCTCGGGCTCGGCGTCGGCGACGCTGAGGCGCACGGCCGGGTGGCGACGGTGGAAGGTCGAGACCGCCTCCGTGAGCAGGGTCGCGCTCGCGCTCGGAAAGCTCGCCAGGCGCAGCTCGCCGCCCTCGAGCCCGGCGATCGCGGCGAGCTCGCGCTCGGCCTCGTCGAGGCGCGCGATCGCGGCCTCGGCGTGGGAGACGAGCACCCGGCCGGCGTCGGTGAGCTTCGGGCCCTCGCGGGTGCGGTCGAGCAGCTTCATCCCGACCTCGCGCTCGAGCGTCGCGATCTGCTGGCTGACCGCCGATTGCGAGAGGTAGAGCGCCTCGCCGGCGGCGGAGAACGAGCCCTGCTGGGCGACCTCGCGCAGGATCCGCAGCCGCTTCACATCAAGCATTAGGCGAGCTTATCAACGGGGTCAAGCTTCCATGTTGCGCTAATGCGCTGTTCGCGGGACCCTGAAGTCGATCACGAACCGACGAGCGAGGTGAGGCAGATGACCAGCACCGAGACCCAGACCAACACGGCGATGACCATCCGGCGGGTGGACCGCACGGACGCGGACGCCGCGCGCCTCGCCGAGCTTGCCGAGCGCGACACCCGGCAGGTGCCCGAGGGCCCCGTGCTCGGCGCCGAGGTCGACGGCCGCCTGGTCGCGGCGATCTCGCTGACTACCGATGACCTGATCGCCGACCCGTTCCGCCCGACCAGCGAGCTACAGGCGATGCTGCGGCTGCGCGCCTCGCAGCTGCGCCGGCGCCGCGGCCGGCGGCGCGAGCGCGGCCTGCGCCTGATCGGGCGTCGTCGCGGCCGGCCGGCGGTCGGCGGCTCGCCCGCGGGCCAGATCATCAGCCTCCCACGCCGCGCCCACTAACCCGAACCGCCGAGTTTCATCCTGACCACCCCTGAGGTGGTTGAGATGAATCTCGGCGGCGGCGCGGTCGGGCGGCGGGTGGCGGGCGCGGGGTGGCGCGGCGCTTGGGTCAGCAGCGCTCCAGCGGAGCCATCGTCAGGCCCGCGGCCGAGAGCTGCTCCCAGTACAGCTCGGCCGGCTCGCGCTGGCCGGTCCAGACGATCGCCTGACCCGCGTTGTGGATCCGGTCGGCGAACCCGTAGCCGCGGTCGAGGCTGACCCCGGGGATCACGTTGGCGAGGGTGCGCGCGACGTGGTCGAACGTGTTGTGGTCGTCGTTGAGGACGATCACGTTCCAGTTGCCGCCGACTCCCGATCCGGGTCCGGCGCTGCGCGGGCGCTCGATCGTCTCGGTCGTGATCGCGCTTCCCCTTGGTGCCGGCCTAGGGGTCCGGGACCGAGACCGCGACGCGCTTGAAGGTGGCGACCACCTTCTTGTCCTTGTTGGCGCGGCTGCCGAGCGCGAAGCGCACCTTGCGGCCCTGGACCTGACCGGGGTTGGAGTCGCTGATCTTGGCGACCTCCTTGCCGTTCACGAGGGCGCGGACCTCGGCACCCGTGGCGATGACCTCGATCCGGTTGCGCTCGTTCACCTTCTTGATCGCGTCGCTCTTGCCCTTCGAGGGAAAGCCGCCGCCGGCCGGACCGCGGGTCAGCTCGTACTTCTGCTTCTGCGGGAAGATCCGGAACGAGTAGCCGGTGCCGTTGCCGCCGGCCCTCACGGTCGCCTCGATGAAGGCGCCGCCGCGAACCGACTTCGGGGTCGACTTGAGGATCTTGCCGTCGATCGAGACGCCCTGGTTCGCGAGCTCGTCGTCGCCCTGAACCGGGGGGCGGAACGAGCACGTGGTCGGGCTCTTCTTCACCGACGCGAGCATCACCTTGCTCTTCTCGCGGTACTTCTTGTCGCACCGCTTGCCGCCGCCCGATCGCAGGATCTCGCGGAAGTCGCCCTGGCTCGACATGTCGTTGTTGTAGACCGTGACCTCGGCGATCGCGGTCGCGGCGCCGACTCCCAGGAGGCACGCGACGACCGCCGCGAGCGCGCCGCGGCGGCGGAAACTTGGCTTGTCACGGTGGGTTCTCACGTCGTCCGGGCGAAGCGTAGCCGCTGATCAACCCTCAACACCCCCGCGGACCGGAAGGTGCGGGCGGGGAATTTCATCGGGTGCCTATGCGGCCTCGGCGCGCTTGCGCAGATAGCGCTCCAGGCCGAGCCACTGCTGTTCGGGCGGCGTCGCCTGGACCATCGCGGCGGCGGTCCGCGGGTCGGCGTGATCGTGGATCTCGGCCTCGAACGCGCTCAGAAAGGCCTCGCGGCCGTCGCGGGCGAGCTGGAGCTCGCGCAGCAGCGCCTCGCGGACCCGGTCGAGCTGCTCGCCGACCTCGGCCACCTCGCCGAAGTGCGTCATCCGCAGGCGCTCGGGACGCATCGCCTCGATCCGGTCGGCGGACTCCAGCCATGCCTCGACGTCGACCTCGGGCGGCGGGGTCGGCGCCAGGGTGACCTCGCTCGGGGGGATCCTGACCCCGGCCATGTCCCCGACGTAGGCGTCGCCGCGCTCGAGGTCGAGCCAGGCGAGGTGGTGGCTGGCATGGCCGGGGACGTGCTCGGCGCGAAAGCCCTCGACCTCCTCGCCGCCGGCGAGCGGGGTCACGTTTGCCTCCGGCACCGGCACAACCTCCCCCCAAAGGCGCTGCATGTTGTCCTCGCCGTACAGCCGCCCGGCGCTGCGCAGGAGCCGCGACGGGTCAACGAGGTGCGGGGCTCCGACCTCGCTGACGTACACGCGCAGGTGCGGGAAGCGGCGCACCAGCGCGCCGGTTGCGCCCGCATGATCGAGGTGGACATGGGTGAGCAGCAGGCCTCGCGGCTCGTCCTCCAGGGAGTCGATCCAGTTGCCGAGCGCCGACTCGGGGCCGGGATCGACGATCAGCTCGCCGACCGCGTGCGCGGCGATCACCCGGTCGCGGCCCAGATGCATGGTGTCGATCGTGCGGACCACCTGCGCGGACGCTACCCGTACCCGCCGCGCTTGTACCTGGGAGAATGGGCGCATGAGCGAACACCGCCTCTCAGAGCCGGACCGCCCCTGGGTGATGCGCACGTACGCGGGGCACTCGGACGCCCGGCGCTCGAACGAGCTCTATCGCCGCAACCTGGCCAAGGGCCAGACGGGGCTCTCGATCGCCTTCGACCTGCCGACCCAGACCGGCTACGACCCCGACCACGTCCTCGCCCGCGGCGAGGTCGGCAAGGTCGGCGTCTCGGTCGCCCACAAGGGCGACATGCACACGCTGCTCGACGGAATCCCGCTCGACGAGATGAACACGTCGATGACGATCAACGCGACCGCGGCGTGGCTCCTCGGCCTCTACGTCACGGTCGCCGACGAGAACGGGGTCGACCGCCACGCGCTCAAGGGCACGACTCAGAACGACATCATCAAGGAGTACCTGTCGCGCGGGACCTACGCCTTTCCCCCGGGCCCCTCGATGCGGCTGATCGCCGACACGGTCGCCTTCAGCGTCAACGAGATCCCGAGCTGGAACCCGACCAACGTGTGCAGCTACCACCTCCAGGAGGCCGGGGCTACCCCGGTCCAGGAGATCGCGTACGCGATGTGCACCGCGATCGCGGTGCTCGACGAGGTCAAGGCGCGCGGCCAGGTCGCCGAGGCCGACTTCCCGAAGGTGTTCGGGCGGATCTCGTTCTTCGTCAACGCGGGCGTGCGCTTCGTCGAGGAGCACGCGAAGCTGCGCGCGATGTCGGAGCTGTGGGAGCAGATCGGCCGCGAGCGCTACGGCGTCACCGAGCCGAAGCTGCTGCGGATGCGCTACGGGGTCCAGGTCAACAGCCTGGGCCTGACCGAGGCGCAGCCCGAGAACAACGTCCAGCGGATCGTGCTCGAAGCGCTTGCGGTGACGCTGGGGCGCAACGCCCGGGCCCGCGCCATCCAGCTCCCGGCGTGGAACGAGGCGCTCGGTCTGCCCCGGCCCTGGGACCAGCAGTGGAGCCTGCGGATCCAGCAGGTGCTCGCGTTCGAGACCGACCTGCTCGAGTACCCCGACATCTTCGAGGGCTCGAAGGTGATGGACGGCCTGGTCGCCGAGCTCGCCGATGGCGCCCGCGAGGAGATGGGCGTCGTCGCCGAGCAGGGCGGCGCGGTCGAGGCGGTCGCCTACATGAAGGCCCGCCTGGTCGAGTCGCACCGCGAGCGGATCGCCCGGATCGAGCGCGAGGAGATCAAGGTCGTCGGCCAGAACTGCTTCGTCGAGGGCGAGGATTCGCCGCTGACCGCGGGCGCCGACGGCGGCATCCTCACTCCCGACCCCGAGGTCGAGCGTGAGCGCCGCGAGGCGCTCGAGGAGTGGAAGGCCGAGCGCGACGACGAGGCGATCCAGCGAGCCCTCGCCGACCTCGCGGCCGCAGCCCGCGACGAGAGCGCCAACATCATGCCGGCGACGATCGCCGCCGCGAAGGCGGGCGCGACCACCGGCGAGTGGGCGCAGACGCTGCGCGACGTGTTCGGCGACTACCGCGCGCCGACCGGGGTCTCGGGCGCCGCCGCCGGCGGCAACGAGGAGCTCCTCGCCGAGATTCGCGGTCGCGTCGACGAGCTCGCCGAGCGGATCGGCCACCGGCCGCGGATCCTGGTCGGCAAGCCCGGTCTCGACGGCCACTCCAACGGCGCCGAGCAGATCGCGGTGCGCGCCCGCGACGTCGGCATGGAGGTCATCTACCAGGGGATCCGCCTCACCCCCGAGCAGATCGCCGCCTCCGCGCTCGAGGAGGACGTCGACGTGGTCGGCCTCTCGATCCTCTCCGGCTCGCACCTCGAGCTGATCCCCGAGACCGTCCGCCTGCTGCGCGAGCGCGAGGTCGACGTCCCGGTCGTGATCGGCGGGATCATCCCGGCGGCCGACGCCGAGAAGCTGCGCGAGCTCGGCGTCGCCGGCGTCTACACGCCGAAGGACTTCGACGTCAACCGGATCATGGGCGAGATCGTCGACCTGGTCGGCGAGCGCGCCGGCTCCCCCGCTCCCGCCTGAGCCGGTGTCCGGGGGCGGGTCGAGGCGCCGGCTGTCGCGGCTGCGACGCCGACCTCCCGCGGCGACGCTCGACGAGCTGCAGACCTGGAAGCTCGAGCAGCCGCTCGCCGGAATCCACGGCTGGGGGCTCGCCGAGCGCGGCCTCGACCGGGTCGAGGTCTCGATCGACGGCGAGCGCAACACGCGCGCCCGCCTGTTCTGCATCCCGCGGCCCGACGTCGGCTGGCCGCTGGCGAGCGCGCCGATCGCCGGATGGGAGGCCCCCGTCGACCTGATCGGGTTCGAGCCGGGCCGCTCGGTGGCGGTCACGGCGACCGCGTACGCCGGCGCCGGCGCCGCGCCCCTCGGCACCCGCTCGATGGTCATCGAGCCGGCGCCGCCGATGCCGCGTGAGGACCCCGAGTGGCTCGAGACGCTGCGCGCCCGCGCGTCCGCCGACGCGGCCCCGGCGCCGCCCGCGCCGCCGCTGCGGGTCCTCGCGGTCACCCATCAGCTCGACCTCGGCGGCGCGCAGCTCTACCTGCACGAGCTGCTGCGCCTGCTGCTCGCCGACCGGTCGATCGAGTGCACCGTGCTCGCCCAGAGCGACGGCGTGCTCCGCGAGGAGCTCGAGCGCTGGGGGGTCCAGGTCCACGTGATCGGTCAGGAGCCGCGGGTCGGCTCGGTGTACGAGTCGCGGATGCGTGAGCTGATCGGCCTCGCCAACGGCTTTCGGCCGAACGTCGCTCTGGTCAACACCACCCGCACCTTCCCCGGCGTCGACCTCGCCGACCGGCTCGGGATCCCGTCGCTGTGGACGATCCACGAGAGCGTCCCGGTCGAGCACTACCCGCGGATGGCGTGGCCGCCGTTTGACGACCACGTCCGCTCGCGGTTCATCGCCTCGCTCGGGCTCGCGGACCGGCTCGTGTTCGAAGCCGAGGCGACGCGCGAGCTCTACCTGGCGTACGCGGCGCCGGGCGCGACGCGCAAGGTCGACTACGGGATCGACCTCGATCAGGTGGCCCGCGAGCGCGCCTCGCTCGATCCCGAGCGGCTGCGCGCCGAGCGTGGCTTCGGGCCCCGCGACCGGATCGTGACCTGCCTCGGCACGATCGAGCCCCGCAAGTCTCAGGCGAGCCTGGCGCTGGCCTTCGCCCGGCTCGCCGGCGAGTTCCCCGACGCGCGCCTCGTCCTGGTCGGCGACCGCGACGGCGACTACTCGCGCGCGCTGCGTGAGGCGATCGGGCGCATGGGCGGTGTCGGGGAGCGGGTCCGGGTCGTCGATCTGACCGCCGAGACCGCGAGCTGGTACGCCGTCTCCGACTGCTTCGCGCTGCCGTCCGACCTCGAGTCGCTGCCGCGCTCGATCCTCGAGGCGATGGCGTTCGGGCTTCCGGTGCTCGCCGCTGACGCCTTCGGCGTCGCCGACGTGGTGGGCGAGTCGAACGGGGTCCTCTGCGAGCCCCGCTCGCTCGGATCGCTGACCGCCGCGCTGCGGCGGGTCCTCGAGGCCGACCGCGCCGAGCTCGAGGGGCTCGGCGATGGCGGCCGGCGCACGGTCACCGCCGCCCACGACTCGCGCGGCTACGCGACCGCGCTGCGCGCCGAGCTCGAGCGGCTCGTCGCCGGCGCCGGCGAGCGGCTGGAGCCATCGACGGGCCCGGCATGAGCCGCCCGATCGAGTTCCCGGCGGTCGGGCTGAGCGACGGGGTCGTCACGGTGAGGCTGATGGCCGACGCCGACGTTCCCGCCGTGGTCGAGGCGGTGCGCGACCCAGACGTGCTGCGCTACACGACGGTGCCCGATCCCTACGGCGAGTCGGACGCGCGCCACTGGCTGCGCGTCTCGCGCTCCGGCCTCGAGACCGGGACCGATCTCGCGACCGTGATCGCAGACGCGGAGAGCGGACGGCTGATCGGAGCGGTCGGCCTGCACAACATCGACCCCGTCCACCGGCGCTGCTCGGCCGGCTACTGGGTCGCCGGTGTGGCCCGGGGGCGGGGCGCCGGGCGCCGGGCGCTCACGCTGGTGGGCGACTACGCGTTCGCCGAGCTCGGGGTGCAGAGGATCGAGCTGTGGATCGAGCCGAGCAACGGTCCGTCGCTGCGAGTCGCCGAGGACGCCGGCTTCACGCGCGAAGGCCTGTTGCGGTCGTTCATGGTCGTCGCCGGGCAGCGGCGCGACATGCTCATGTACTCGCGAGTGGCCGACGGCGGGGCGCCGAGCGCCAGCGAGCCTGCAGAGCGCGCTTAGCGAAACCCGCGGCGCTACGCTGAGCGTGATGAACGAGCTCAACGGCGACCGCAGCGCCTGGCTTCGCTGCTACCGCTGCTGGTCGACCCGACTCGAGGCCCAGGTCCACTACGACGCGATCATCCGCGTCGATCCCGATTCCGGCGAGACCGCGGAGCGAGTCGAGGAGGTCCAGGAGGCGGTCGTCCAGTGCCTCGACTGCATGCACGACCAGCCCCACCTCTCGATCGAGGAGGGCCACGTCGTCCCGATCGGTGAGCGCTGGGAGCGGATGGTCGCCGGGACCCCGTGGGTCGCCTCGTGCACGGTCACCGTCGACCAGGACTCGGTCGAGACCTGCTCCGGCCCCGAGGCGGCCGACAGCCTCACCTACGCGGCCTTCGGCGACCCCGGGACGCGCGAGTTCTTCACCCACGTCCGCTTCCACAAGCACGACGAGGAGCGGATCATCGTCCACCTGCTCGTCGAGCTCTATGCGCGCTCGGCCGACGAGGCCACCGATGTCCTCGAGGACGCGTCGCGCGGGGTGCTCGAGCTGACCTCGCTGGCCGAGGAATCGCGCCCGCCGGCCCACGCGGCCGACGAAGCCCACTGAGCGCTCCGGGCTAGCGGACCCCGAGCCGGGCGAGCAGCTCCGGCTCGGTGAGCGAGCCGTGGATCTCGTGCGCGCCGTCGAGCGAGACCCCGTCGAGCGACGGGACCCCGAACACGGTGAGCCCGGCAGCGAGCCCCGATGCGACGCCGGTCGGTGAGTCCTCGAGCACGATCACCTCGGGCCCGGGGTCGACGCCGAGCCGCTCGCACGCGACCAGGTACGGATCCGGCGCCGGCTTCGGCGCCGCGACCTCGTGGCCGCTGACGACGACGCCGAAGACGCCCGCCAGCCCGACCAGCTCGATCGCCCTCGAGATGAACCGCAGCGGCGAGTTCGAGACCAAGCCGATCGTGACCTCGAGCTCGCGCAGCGCCGCGACCAGCTCGAGCGCGCCGGGCATCGGCTCGACCCCGAGCCCCAGCTCCTCGAAGACGAGCTCGTCGAGCTCGGCGACCAGCGCGAGCTCGCGCCCCGGCTCGTCGAGCTGGCGGGCGAGGATCCGGCCGCACTCCTGGGCCGAGGTCCCGATCAGCTCGAGCTTGTGCTCGGGGGTGAACTCTCGCCCCCGCCGCTCGAACAGGTCGGCCTCGCCCCGCGTCCACACCGACTCGGTGTCGAGCAGGAGCCCGTCGTTGTCGAAGATCACCGCCGCGGGAGTCGCCATCGGAGCGGCGATGCTAGCGGCGCCTCGGACTACGGTTAGCGGCCTTGAGCGGGGGCATCGTGATCACCGAGCGCGGCATCCGCCTCCTGCACTGCCTCGCGGCGGCTGCGGTGGGGTTCGTCGTGCTGGCGGTCTCGGGCCTGCTCACCGGGCCGTCCGGCCCCGACAATCGCTGGCTCGGCCTCCGCGGCGCCGCGGCGCTTGCGGCCGCGCCCTGCCCATCGCAGAGCAGCATCGACCTGCCGACGGTCAGCTCGGCGCGGGTCGCGGCGGCCCGCGAGCGGACCTTCGATGTCTTCGGCCCGAAGCCGACCGAGCTGCCGGCGCCGATCGACTGGCACACCGACCCGCTCGACGCCGAGCGCTACCGCCAGAACCTCCACAAGCTGCGCTTCATCACCCCGCTGCTGTCCAGCTACGCCCACTCGGGCGACGCCGATGACCTCGCTGAGGCGTCCGAGATCGCCCTCGACTGGGTCCGCCACAACCCGATCAAGGACCCCGACACGCCCGCCGAGGTGTGGTCGGACAAGGTGGTCGGCGACCGGACCCCGTTCGTCGCCTACGTCGCCCGCGCCGCCGCCTGCGAGGGCCTGCTGAGCACCGCCCAGCGGCGCGCGCTGCTCGACTCGCTCGAGCAGCACGGCCGCCAGCTGGCAGCCGAGCGCAACTACACGCCCGACAACCATGGGCTGTTCGTCGACCTCGGGCTCGCCCGGCTGACGAGCTTCCTGCCGGTGCTCGCCCAGTCGCCGCGCTGGCGCGCCCTCGCGCGCGACCGGTTCGAGGAGACGCTGCGCCGGCGTCTGTCCCAGGGCGTCTGGCTCGAGCATTCGTCGGCCTATCAGTTCCTGGCGATCCGGCCGCTGGACTCGATGCTCAACGTCCTCGGCTCCGACGCCGAGCTCGAGGGGCTGCGCGACGAGATGCGCGCCGCCGCCGCCTGGTTCGTGCGGCCGGACGGTCAGCTGACGCAGTTCGGGGACTCGAACCTCGATCCGGTCCCCGACTGGGCGCAGGGCCAGGCCGACGGGACGCGGGCGTTCTTCGGCGCGGGGTTGGCCTTCGTGCGCGAGCCGAACGCCGCCGGCGACGACGGCTACCTGGCGGTCACCGACGGCTTCCACAACACCACCCACAAGCACGCGGACGAGCTCAGCTTCGAGCTCTTCGACCACGGCGTGCCAATCGTCAACGACACCGGCCTCTACCACAAGGACCCGGGCGAGATCCGCGACTACGTGGTCTCGAACCGCGCCCACTCCGGACTGGTCGTCGACGGCGTCAGCCCGCCGGTCACCGACCCCAGCCTCGCCTACGGCTCCGGGTTGACCGCCGCCGGCGAGGGCGAGGGCTGGTACGGGATCGAAGGGCGCAACCGGCTGCTCAAGGGCCAGGGGGTCGACCACGAGCGGCTCTTCCTCTATCGGCCCGGAACGGCGCTGGTGATCGTCGACCACGTGCGCTCCGACCTCGCCCACACCTACACCCGCTACCTGCAGCTACATCCCGGGATCGAGCTCGGCGACAGCGACGAGACCTCGATCCAGATCAGCGCGCCGGGGTTTGGCGGCGCGATCTACGACGCCGGTGGCGACAGCCCGGCGACCCGCACCCAGGCGCGCGGCCAAAAGGCGCCGCTGCAGGGCCTCAGCTCACCGGACTTCCGCGAGTTCGAACCGCGCTGGACGCTTGCCTTCGCCGACACCGGCGCGACCGAGACCCGGGTGCTGACGATCGCGCTGGACTCGAGCGGGCTGCGCGCGACCGACGCCACGACCGCGGGCAAGACCACGACCGTGCAGCTCGTCGACGCCGCGGGAGCGACCTCGGCCCTCAGCGTCGCCCGCGACCGGCGCCGGCTGACGGTCGCGGCCGGCTAGCGCCCGCCGCGCCCGGCCGGGCGAAGTGAGCCGCCAGCCTCCGGTGCCGGTGGCGAAACAGCGCGCCCACGATCACGCTCGCGAGGCGCGGCGCACCGGGGATCCAACCGATCCCACGCTTGAGCTCGAACCCCAGCCGGTCGGTCAGCCGACAACCCTGCCCCTCGGGCTCGACCGTGCGCTCGTGTGTCCAGACCGCGAACGCGAGCGTCCGCGAGCGCTCCAGGAAGCGCCGGCCTGGCTCGATCTCGACCAGCTTCAGGTCGTCGTAGTCGACCGGGATGACGCCGCCGAGCAGGATCCAGCTGCGCCCCAGTTCCACCCCCACCTCGACCGTGTCGATCGTCTTGCCGCGCAGCCCGGGCGGCATCGTCATCCGCACGATCGGAGCGAGCTCGTGGTTGATTCCCTCCTCGGTCACCGCGCGAGCCCACACCGCAGCGGCGGGCGACGCGATCTCGGAGCTGACCTCGACCTTGCCGTCGTACCCCATCGTGGATTCGTATATGAATCACCCGTGGCGGGAATCGGCGCCTTCATCTCCCCCGGCCGCTCGCTGGACAAGGCGGTCGAGCGCGTCAAGCTCGCGGACCGGCTCGGCTACGACGCCGCCTACGTGACCCACATCGCCGGGCGCGACTCGCTCACCGTGCTGATGGCCTACGCAGCGGCCACGGAGCGGATCCGGCTCGGCACCGGGGTCGTCCCGATCTTCAGCCGCACCCCGGCCACGATGGCGCAGACCGCAGCGACGATCGACGAGTGC
Organism: uncultured Solirubrobacterales bacterium; assembly: GCA_963781265.1. Classification (GTDB taxonomy): domain Bacteria; phylum Actinomycetota; class Thermoleophilia; order Solirubrobacterales; family 70-9; genus WHSW01. The sequence continues at coordinate 813,383 of CAWAFH010000018.1, read as the reverse complement.
TCGCAGGGGCGCATGGTGCTCGGGCTCGGCGTCTCCCACCGGGTCACGGTCGAGAACTGGCACGGCCAGAAGATCGTCAAGCCCGTCACCCAGATGCGCGAGTACCTGAGCGGCGTACGGGCGATCCTGCGCGGCTCGGAGCCGCCGGACTCCGAGTTCTTTCCGACCAAGTTCGCGTTCATGGGCTACTCGGCGCGGCCCGAGCTGCCGATCTACATCGCGGCGCTGGCGCCGAACATGATCCGGCTCGCGGGCGAGCTCGCCGACGGTGTGATGCTGTGGCTGTGCTGTCCCTCCTACATCGAGTCGACGGTGATCCCCGCGCTGCGGGAAGGGGCCGAGAGATCAGGTCGATCGCTCGATGACTTCGACGTCGTCGCGGCGGTCCCGGTCGCGCTCACCGACGACCCAGAGGCGGCGCGCGCAGCGCTGCGCCAGGACCTGATCCCCTACGCCTCGCTGCCCTTCTACCGCGCGATGCTCGAGGCATCGGGCTTCGCCGACGAGCTGGCCGCGTTCGACGAGGGGATGGCCGCCGGCGACCTCGAGCGCGCCAAGTCCGGCCTCTCGGACCGGATGCTCGACGAGCTCGCCGGGATCGGCTCGGCGCAGGAGGTTCACGGCGCGGTCCGCCGCTACCAGGCCGCCGGCGCGGTCTCGCCGGGAATCGGCGGCCTGCCGGGGACCGACTTCGACGCCGCGATCGAGTCGGTCGCCGAGTTGATCTAGAACGGCAGCCGCGAGCGCAACCGCTGGGCGCGGACGAGCGCCTTCTCGGCGAAGCCGCCGCGCGGCGGGGTGAGACCGAGCTGGGTCGCGACCAGGTTGAAGTCGTAGATCGCCTCGTAGCGCCAGATCAAACCGTCGCGGAACTGCCAGATGTCGAAGCCTGGGATCGAGACCGCCCTCCCCGTCGGGGCGAACCCCGGGGGATCGATCGGGCCGGTGTTGGTCGCGGTCATCCGCCACGGCGCGTAGGCGACGAGGCCGTCGGCGGAGATCGCCGGCTCGCCGAGCTCGGCGAAGGAGATGTCGGGGAACGCGGTGCACGAGTCGCGCACAAACGCGGCGAGCCCGGCATGGCCGCGCGCCGGCTCGGGGAGCGCCGGGTCGACCCAGACCACGTCCGCGGTCGCGCAGGCGCAGACCGCGTCGGGATCATGGGCGTTCCAGGCGCGGAGGTAGCGCTCCCCGAACCCGCGCAGCCACTCGACGCTCTCGATCGGCTCGGCGCCGGCGCCCAGCTTCTGCGTCGCGGCCTCCATCGCCGCGAGCCTACTCGACGTCGCCCTCGGCCTTCGGCGTGTCGCCGTTCGGCCGCTTCGGGATCAGCACGGTGCGCTTGAACTCCGCGACCAGGGTGTTGTCCTGCTTGTAGACGCGGGTGTGGACCTTCACGATCCCGCGGTCGGGCTTCGACTTCGACGGCCTCACCTCGAGCACCTCGGACTCGCAGTAGAGCGTGTCGCCGTGGAAGACCGGGTTCGGGTGCGAGAGCTCCTCGGTGGCCAGGTTGGCGATCGCCTTGCCGGAGACGTCGGAGACCGACATCCCGAGCGCCAGCGAGTAGACCAACGGCCCGACGACGACGTTCTGGCCCTGCTGCGACTCCGACGCGTACACGTCGTTCAGGTGCAGGGGGTGGTGGTTCATCGTGATCAGGCAGAAGAGGTGGTCGTCGGACTCCGTCACCGTCTTCGCCGGCCAGTGCTTGTAGACGGCCCCCTCCTCGAACTCCTCGAGGTAGCGGCCGTAGGCGTGGGCACCCGAGGCTTCGCGCTCGGCCTGGTCGGTTGAAAGCTTGTGTTCTGTGTCAGTCATGGGCGCGGGATCGTAGCGACGAGCCCCTCGAATCGCCCGAGATCGGCGACCTCCGCTTCGATCGCCGCCTCGATCTCCCGGTCGAGCGGCTCGAACGGCTCGATCGTGACCGCGAGCCGCTCGCCGGCGCGCCGCGAGGCCCAGGTGGCGACCAACCGCCCGTCGACCGTGATCGCGGGGCGGACGATGCCGCCGCCGGGCACGATCTGCTGCTCGTGCTCGGGCGCCACGGCGTGGCCGCGGTCGACATAGCCGAGGTTGGAGTTGTCGAAGGCGCCGAGCATGCGCACGACCGGCGAGCGCGCCGCCCGCGGCGGGCGCCCAAGCGTGAACAGCTTGCCGACGGGCTCCAGCTCGGCCGCGATCCGCTCGAAGGCGAGCCGCGTGTCGCGAAGCGGCAACCCGGCCCAGCGGGCCAGATCGCGCTCGTCGGCGGGCCCGTAGCCGCGCAGGTAGCGGCGCGCGAGCTCGGCCAGCGAGTCCTCGCGCGGGCGCCGCTCGAGCTCGCCGAGCCAATCCGCGGTCCGGACGAGGCACGTGTGAGAGCCACGGTCGGGGCCGAGGCAGAGATCGCCGTCGAGGGTCGCGAGGAGCCAGAGGTGGACCTTGAACTCCGACGCGAGCTCGAAGCCGGCCGACTCGAGGCGCTTGCCGAGCTCGCGGCGGGTCAGCGCGCCCTCGGCGTCGACGGCGTCATGGACCAGCTTCATCGCCCGATCCTGGGCGCGACGGTCGAGCCCGAAGTGCTCGAGCCGCCCGCGCGACCAGCGCACGGTCGACGGCGCGAACAACGGCACCATCCAGCCCGCGTCCTCGGCCGCGATCAGGTGGACCGTCTTTCGCATCACCCACGCGCGCAGCAGCGAGCGCTCCTCGGTACGGGCGCGGTCGACGTCCTCGGCGGTCAGCGAGCGCGCCCGGGCGCGGAACGCGAGCCGCGCGGCGCGCGGCTCCTGCGCCTGCACCGGGCCCGACGCCCGGACGACATCGACCGGGTGGCGAAGCGCGGTCGGGCGATGCAGCGCCTGGGCCGCGCTGCGAAGCCGAGCGAGGCGCTCGGGCGCGGTCGCGCTCGAGCTCAAGCCGAGTCGATCGCCTTGCCGAGCAGCCGCTTGACGCGCCCGTCGCCCACCACCTTCAGATGCCCGTAGTAGTAGGCGTCCTTCCAGTCGGCGAGCTCCGCCTCCTCGGCGAGCACGTCGAACATCGGCTTCGGCAGGGTCAGCTGCAGGCGGGCGTCGTCGGCCGCCCCCTCGCTCACCTGCGGCCCCGGGACCTCGATCCGGTACGTCTCCGACTTGCTCGGGCCGGTGAGCCCGCCGGCGGTCAGCTCGAGCCCGACCACCAGCTTCAGCTTCGCGAACGCCGGCACGCCCGCGACGAAACGCTGCACCGCGACGACGATCAGATCGGAGGTCGAGGCCACGGCCGGTTCAGCGCGCCTTGCGCAGACGTCCGCGGGCCTCCGCGTGCGCCATCACCTGGCCGACGAGCTTCTGGATGTTCGGGTCGCCCTCGACCTTGATGTCGCCGTGGTCCCAGGCGGCGTGCCAGGCGGAGAGCTTCCCCGAGGCGACGAGCTCGTTGAAGGTCGCGCGGGGGATCGCGACGTGCACGCGCTCGTCGTCCCCCATCCCCTTCGAGATCTTCGGGCCCGGCACCTCGACCCGATACAGCTGCACGTCGCCGCGCCCCTTGAGCTCGAGCCCGAAGACGAGCTTCAGGCGCGCGAGCGCCGGGACCTCGGCCTGCAGCCCCTCGACCGCGGCCTTGATCAGATCGGGCGTGCTCGATGCCATCGCAGCCAGGGTTCTACCAGGGGATCGGCTTGCGGTCGCGGAAGAAGCCGCCGGTCGGCAGATCGCCGGTCGCGGTCGCCAGCCACACGGCGCTGTCGGCGCCCTCGGCCGGCGAGCGGGTCGCCGACCCGCCGCCCATGTCGGTCCGCACCCAGCCCGGGCAGATCGAGTTGACCTTGATCGCCGGCTCCTCGGCTGCGAGCGTGCGGGTGAGCGCGTTGAGCGCCGCCTTCGAGAGCCGGTAGGCGGCGCGACCGCTGCCCATCTCGGCGAGCTGGCCGGCGCCGCTGGAGACGTTGACGATCCGTGGCGAGTCACTGACGCGAAGCAGCGGCAGCGCCGCCTGGGCCAGCCGCCAGGCGCCGAACACGTTCACCTCGAACACCTCGTGGGCGGCGGCGAGGTCGTAGTCGGCCGCGCCGGTCGGCTCGCCGTAGACGCCGGCGTTGTTGATCAGCACGTCGAGCTCGCCGGGGTTCTCCTCGATCCCGGCGATCGCGGCGCCGACCGAGTCGTCGTCGGTGACGTCGAGCTCGAGCGCGAGCACGTTGTCCGCCGCCTCGACCTGGGACGGATCGCGCGCCCCGGCGATCACGGTGAACCCGTGATCGCGCGACAGCTGCGCGGCGATCTCGGCGCCGATGCCCCGATTCGCCCCGGTGACGAGCGCGACCGGCACCTAGATCTTGTTGCGGGAGAGCACCTTCTTGCCGATCACCATCTTCTGGATCTCGGAGGTCCCCTCGCCGATCAGGAGCAGCGGCGCATCGCGATACAGGCGCTCGATCTCGTACTCCTTCGAGTACCCGTAGCCGCCGTGGATCCGGAACGACTCCTCGACGCACTCCTTGCCGGTCTCGGAGGCGAACAGCTTCGCCATCCCGGCCTCGAGGTCGGAGCGCTCGCCGGCGTCCTTGAGCCGCGCCGCCTTGCGCGTCAGCAGGCGCGCCGCCTCGACCTTGGTCGCCATCTCGGCCAGCTTGAACTGGATCGCCTGATGCTCGGCGATCGGCTTGCCGAACGTCTTGCGCTCCTGCGAGTAGCGCAGCGCCAGCTCGAGCGCGCGCTGGGCGATCCCGACGCCGCGGGCAGCGACGTTGACGCGACCGACCTCCAGCGCATCCATCATCTGGCGGAAGCCCTCGCCGACACCGTCGGCGCCGCCGAGGATGCGGTCTTCCGAGCACACGTAGCCGCTGTAGACGAGCTCGGTCGACTCGACGCCCTTGTAGCCCATCTTCTTGATCTTGGGGGGGACCTCGAGGCCCTTGAAGTCACCCTCGTTGATGTCCTTCCAGGGCTCCTTCTCGGTGATGAAGCAGGTCATCCCCTTGTAGGGCGGGTCGGCCTTCGGGTCGGTCTTCATCAGCACGAAGACGACCCCGGAGCCGAGCCCGTTGGTGACCCACATCTTCTGGCCGTTGAGCTCCCAGTCGCCGTCGCCGTTCTGCTTCGCGGTCGACTTGATGCCCTGCACGTCGGAGCCGACCTCGGGCTCGGAGAGCGAGAAGGCGGCGCGGATCTCGCCGGTCGCCATCTTCGGAAGGAAGTACTCCTTCTGCTCGTCGGTGCCGAACTTCATCAGCAGGTAGGAGCCGATGAAGTGGGTGTTGACGACGCCCGAGATCGAGATCCAGCCGCGGGAGAGCTCCTCGACGATCAGCGTGTAGGTCGACAGATCGAGGCCCATGCCGCCGTACGCCTCGGGGATCGTGACCCCGAACAGGCCAAGTTCCTTCATCTGCTCGACGATGGGCTCCGGGAACTTGTCCTCGTGGTCGTACTCCTCGGCAACGGGGATGATCTCGTTGTCGACGAAGCTGCGCACCATCTCGACGATCGCCTGCTGATCGTCGGTCATGTCCTGATAAGTCGCGGTCGCTACGGCCATTGGCTCCTGCTCGTGTAGTTGGCTGGTTTCGCCTCTCCCGAAGGCGGAGAATACCGAGGCGATGAGCAATGCAGAGCGACTGGCCGCGGCGCTCGAGGGGGTCTTCCCGGCCGGCGTCGAGACCGGAGTGGACGCGAGCACGATCGACCGGATGATCGAATCCCTCGCGCCGCTGGTCTCGCCGAACTTCGCGGGCGGCTCGATGACCGCCCGCGGCGGGGTCGCCCAGCGCTACGACGATGCGGTCGGGCTCCAGTCGGCCTGGGTCGATTGGGTCGGGGGCTTCGAGTCCGTGAGCCTGGAGGGCCAGGGCGTCGAACCGGTTGGCGAGAACGCGATCTTCGTCGCCCGCCAGGTCGGCACCACGCGCCACGGGGTGGCGGTCGAGCAGCCCAGCGCGGCCGTGTTCAAGTTCAGCGACGGGCAGATCACGCGGGTCGAGTTCCACCTCGACCGCGCCGCCGCGCTCGCCTCGGCGCGCGAGCCCGCCTAGCCGCGTTCGTTCAGAGTGTCGGCGACAACTCTCGATCGGAGGTCGCCAGTGCCCACCACGCCGTCCAGTACCGACATCTCACCGCTCGCCGTCCCGGTGTCGATGCGAACCGCGGACGGGATCGGCTACGCCGTCGCCGCCCAGTGGACGGGCGAGCAGATGATCTATCTGCTGGCGAGGCCGAAGTCGGGCCCGCCGGTCTGGTACTCGGACGCTGAGATCGAGAGCGCCTCGGCGACGCTCGGCGGCTAGACCGCTGATCTCGCCGAGAGGCGGGTTACCGGCGCCCAGCGGTAGAAACCCGCCGCTCGGCGCCATGGGGAGGGAGCGGGTCCGCTAGAGCTCCCAGCCGAAGCTGAACGACTTGTACGCCGCGCCCTCGCGCTCGTAGAACCGGTGCGCGTCGGGGCGCGCCAGCGCCGAATCGAGCTCGAGGTGGGTGGCGCCCCGCTCGCGGGCCCAGTCCTTCGCGGCGTCGAGCAACGCCTTGCCGACGCCCTGCGATCGCCGCCGCGGGTCGACCGCGAGGTCCTCGACCCAGACCCGGTAGCCGTATCGGACCGAGTGCAGGTCCTGATAGGCGGTGCAGATCCCGATCAGCGCCCCGTCGTCCCCGGCCGCGACCAGCACGCATGCATCGTGGGATTCGATCGCGTCGCGCAGGGCGACCACGGCGCGGCGCTCGTCCCACGCCGCGGGCCGCGAGCCCGGCGGCGCGAACAGCCACTCGTACAGGGCGGGCAGGGCCGCCACCTCGTCGGCGCGGGCGACACGCACGACGAAGCCGCTCATCCGACCGGGTCGTACCCGGCGCCGACCGGCTCGCGCTCGAGCTCTGCAAGGTCGGCCTCGACCATCGCCCTGACCAGCTCCGGGAAGCTCAGCGTCGGCTCCCAGCCCAGCTCCTCGCGGATCCGGGTCGCGTCGCCGCAGAGCGAGTCGACGTCGGTCGGGCGCAGAAAGCGCGGATCGATCTCGTAGGCCTGCTCGGGATCGATGCCGGCGAACTCGCAGGCAAGCTCGAGGAACTCGCGCACCGAGTGCTGCTCGCCGGTCGCCACCACGTACTCGCCCGGCTCGGGCGCCGTCGCGATCAGCCGCAGGGCGCGGACGTAGTCCGGGGCATAGCCCCAGTCACGATGAGCCTCGAGGTTGCCGAGCGGGATCCGCTGCCGGCGGCCGGCGCGGATCGCCGCCACCCCCCGGGTGATCTTGCGCGTCACGAACGCGGTCCCGCGACGCGGCGATTCGTGGTTGAACAGGATCCCGTTGGCGATCTGCATGCCGTAGGCCTCGCGGTAGTTGACCGCGGCCCAGTACGAGGCCAGCTTCGCGATCCCGTACGGGCTCCGGGGCGCGAACCGGGTCCGTTCGGACTGCGGCGGCGGCGAGGCGCCGAACATCTCCGAGGAGCACGCCTGGCAGAAGCGGGTCTCGATCCCGGACTCGCGGATCGCCTCGAGCAGGCGGACCGTCCCGGTCCCGGTGATGTCGAGGGTCTGAACCGGGAGCTCGAACGACACGGCGACGTCGCTCTGCGCGCCCAGGTGGTAGATCTCGGCGGGGCTGACCCGGTCGAGGATCGAGACCAGACCGGCGGAGTCGGAGAGGTCGCCGTAGTGGAGCTGCAGCGCCGGCCGATCGCCGTTCGAGTGGCCGGTCAGGTGCTCGATCCGGCTCAGGTTGGTTGCCGATGTGCGCCTGACCAAGCCGTGGACCTCGTAGCCGAGGTCGATCAGATGCTCTGCCAGATACGAGCCACCCTGGCCCGTCACTCCGGTTATGAGCGCCGGCCTTCCCGTCACCTCCACGCCCGCATCGTAAACGGCTGGCGCGCGCGGGCTCTGTAGATTGGCCGCCGTGAGAAACCCAAGAGACTTCTTCAAGCCGCTCGCGATCGGCGCGCCCGATCCGGTCACCGAGGTCCCGTTCAAGCCGTCCCGGATGATCCACTTCTTCGACGCCTCGAACGAGAAGATGGCGGCGAAGGTCCCCGACATGGCCAAGCAGGCCGACATCCTGCTCGGCAACCTCGAGGACGCCGTCTCGGTCGACAACAAGGTCGCGGCCCGCGAGGGCCTGGTCCGGGTCGCGAACGAGGTCGACTTCGGCGAGACGGCGCTGTGGACCCGCGTCAACGACCTCTCGAGCCCATGGGTCCTCGACGACATCTCCACGCTCGTAACCGAGATCGGCGACAAGCTCGACGTGATCATGGTCCCGAAGGTCGAGGGCGCCTGGGACATCCACTACGTCGACCGCCTGCTCGCCCAGCTCGAGGCGAAGGCCAAGGTCTCGCGCCCGATCCTCGTCCACGCGATCCTGGAGACCGCGCAGGGGGTCGTCAACGTCGAGGAGATCGCGACGGCGAGCCCCCGGATGCAGGGGATGAGCTTCGGACCCGCCGACCTCGCCGCGTCGCGGCGGATGAAGACGACGCGAGTCGGCGGCGGACATCCCGGCTACCTGGTGATCAACGACCCCGATCCCGACGATCCCGAGGCGCCGCGCGCGACCGCGCAGCAGGACCCGTGGCACTACTCCATCGCCCGCATGGTCGACGCCTGCACCTCGGCCGGGATCCTGCCGTTCTACGGGCCTTACGGCGACATCAAGGACGTCCAGGGCTGCGAGGCGCAGTTTCGCGCCGCCTTCCTGCTCGGCTGCGTCGGCGCCTGGTCGCTGCACCCCGTTCAGATCGAGATCGCGAAGCAGGTCTTCAGCCCGGACCCCGACGAGGTCAAGTTCGCCAAGAAGGTGATCGAGGCGATCCCCGACGGCCGCGGGGTGCACATGATCGACGGCAAGATGCAGGACGACGCGACCTGGAAACAGTGCAAGGTGATGGTCGAGCTCGCCGAGATGCTCGCGAGCAAGGACCCGGAGCTCGCCGCCGCGTACGAGCTCTGAGCCGCCGGCGAGGGGTGTGCCGGTGAGCCCCCGGGTCTTCGGCCTGATGGTCGTCCGCGACGCGGCCGACCTGATCGAGGTCAACCTCCGCCACCACTTCGAGGCGGGCCTCGAGCGGATGCTCGTGCTCGACAACGGCTCGCGCGACGGCACCCGCGAGTTGCTCGGCGAGCTCGCCCTGCGGCTGCCGGTCGACGTCGAGGACGACCTCGGGCCCTACCGCCAGGCCGACCTGACCAACCGGCTCGCCTACGAGGCACGCCTCCAGGGCGCCGAGTGGGCCCTGCCGATCGACGCGGACGAGTTCTTCGTCGCCGACGACGTGATACCCGCAGCGGTCACCGGCACCGCCGCCGGGGCGCTCTCGATCGAGGTCGTCAACTTCGTCCAGCACCACAGCCGGCGCCGTCCCTCGGCGCGGGGTCTGCTGACCATGGACCACCGGGCGAAGCGGACCCTGCCGCAGGCCGAGGCGCAGTACCACGTCGGGGTCGGCGAGTGGAGCATCGTGGAGGTCGCCTGGCACCGGAAGCTGATCGTGCGGCTGAGCGAGGCGACGTGGATCGGGACCGGCGCCCACACGCTGCGCAACCCGGCGGGGCCGATCGAGGCGACGGGCGGGATCGTCTGCCTGCACGCCCCGCTGCGCGCCCGCTCCGCGATCGCCGAGCGGGTGCTGACCGCGCGCCGGATCATCGCGGCGGGCGGCGCCAGCGACACCGCGTGGCAGAACCACGACCTGGACGGCGACGACGCCGAGGTCGAGCGGCTGTGGCGGGCGAACTCCAATCGCGGCGGCCACCTCGTCGTCGGTGGGGAGCGCCGCAGCCTGGCTCGGGACCGGCGTCTGCGCGACGCGGTCGCGCCCCACCTGCGGCGCCGGGCCTCGCGCGAGCACCTCCACGCACGGGCCGATGGCGGCCCGTCAGCCGCCCCGGACGGTGGCCCGTCGCCGTCGGCGCGCATCCCGGCCGAGTTCGCGGCCCGGATGGAATCGAGCCGCGCGGCGATCCTCGAGGCGATCGGGCCGGCCGGCGACGTCACCTTCGTCAGCGGGGCGGGCAACCTCGGCGACCATCTGATCTGGGCGGGCGCCCGGCAGCTGCTTGCCGGAGTCGCCGATCGCGAGATCTCATACGACGAGATCGGCGCCTCGAGCGGCGAGGTCGCGGTCATCACCGGCAGCGGCGCCCTGTGTCGCCCCTTCCACGAGTTCATGGTGCACGTGATCGCGATCGCCGAGCTGCGCTTCGAGCGGGTCGTCGTGCTGCCATCGTCGCTCGACCCGGGCGAGGATGCGGTCCGCGAGGCGATCGAGCGCACCGGGGCGATCGTCTTCGCTCGCGAGCTCGAGTCCCTGGACGCGATCGAGTCGCTCTGCGATGCGCGCCTCGCGCTCGACACCGCCTTCTTTCACGACTACGGGCGCTTCCCCTCCTACCGCGGCAGCGGCACCCTGAACGCGTTTCGCACCGACGCCGAGGCGGCCGGCCTCGACCGGCCCCCGGGCAGCGAGGACATCAGCGCCACCGCGGGCTCGCTCGACGAGTGGCTTCACGCGATCGCAAGCGCCGAACGGGTCCGCACCGACCGCGCCCACGTGATGATCGCCGCCGCGATGCTCGGCAAGCCGGTGGAGTACGCGCTCTCCAGCTACCACAAGCTCCCCGCGATCGCCACGTGGTCGCTCGACAGCTTCCCGGTCGTCCCGATCGAGCCGCGGCCCCCGGCCCCACCCCACCCCGTCGCGCCGGCGCGAGCCCCCTCGGCCGAGCGCGCCGACGTCTGCGCCGTGATCGTCACCCGTGATCGCCCCGAGCGCGCCGCCGGGGCGCTCGCGTCCGCGCTCGCCGGCCCGGGCGCGGACGCGGTGGTGGTCGACGCCAACTCGGCCCCCGCCGCCCGCGACCGGCTCGGGGCCGCGATCGGCGACCGCGCCGAGTTGATCCAACTGGAGCGAAATCGCGGCTTCGGCGCGTCGCTCGCAGCGGGGATCGAGCGCGCCGGGGCGGAGCGGGTCCTGCTCTTGGACGACCAGGTCGAGCTGGATCCCGGGGCGCTCGCCGCCCTGCAGCGGGAGTTGGACGATCACCCCGAGGCGGACGCGGTAACCGCGACGGTCCTGGCGCCCGCGGGCGGGGTCGAGCACAGCGGCGGGGACCTCGAGCGCGACGGTGACCTGGTGACCCTCGCCCCGCTGGCCGCGGGCGCGCTGCCGACCGCGGACGAGCTCGGACCCTCGGGGCCGTGCGGCTGGGCCCCCCACGCGGCGCTCCTGGTCCGCGCGCAGGCGTTGCGCGAGCTGCCCCCGTCGACCGAGCTCGACCGGCTGGCGGATCGGGAATGGGCGCTTCGCGCGCATCGCCGCGGCCTCGGGATCCGCCGCAGCCGCGAAGCGATCGCGCGCCGGGTCGAGCGGCCGCGACCCGAGCACGCGATCCCCTTCGCCGAGCGCATGAGACGGCTCGCCATCGCCCGTGAGGTCGCGCTGGTCGAGACGAGCCACGGGGTCGTGCTCGCCGACCTGTTCGAAGCCCTGCCCGAGCTCGACCGCGAGCCGGACCGCGGCCGGCGGCTGCTGGCGCTGCTGCGGGAGCGCGGACCGCACCGCGTGCTCGCGGATTGGTACGCGGGCGAGCTCGAGCCGATCCTCGGGAGCACCCCATGAGGACGATCGTCCTCGACCCGCCGCAGATCGGCGACCGCGAGGTCGGGTTCTCGTGGCGGGTCGAGCCGGCCAGCGAGCTGTACGCCCGCGAGAGCTTCAACCTGCGCTTCGGCGACCAGCTCAGCCCCCGCGAGCTGCCCGAGGACATCTGGTGGACGGTGGCGCTGCTCTGCCTGCACCCGCACTGGGCGCTCCTGCGGCCCTGCCGGGTCGAGCTCCCGGTCGAGCTGCCGCCCGGCGAGCGCGAGTTCTGGCTGCGGATGGTCGACGCCGCCGTCGAGACGCTCGAGCTCACCTGGGGCGGCAGCGACGTCGCGCGCTCGGTCGAGATCGTCGACCGCGGGCCGGCTCTCGTCCCCGCGGCCGCCCCGGACGGCGACCGGGTGGCGCTCTCCTTCAGCGGCGGCAAGGACAGCCTCGCCCACCTCGGGATGCTGCTCGAGTTCGGGGAGCGGCCGCTCGCGGTGACCACGACCTCGCCGATGTGGCCGCTGGTCGACCACGCGTCGCCGCGGCGGCGTACCGCGATCGAAGCCGTCTCGGCCCGGCCCGACGTCGACCACTTCGAGGTCCGCTCGAACTTCCGCGAGTGCTGGGACAACAGCTTCGCCCACCGCCGCGGCTACAAGCTGGCGATCAACGAGCTCAGCGACACGATGGTCTACCTGGCGGCGACGCTCGCCGTCGGCTGGGCGCGCGGGGCCAACCGGCTGCTGCTCGCGTCCGAGGCCGAGGTTCAGGTGACCGCGGTGCGCGACGGCATCCTCGTCCAGCATCCGCACTTCGCCTACTCGGCGATCACCCAGGCGGCGGTCAGCCGCCTGCTCGCCCGGCGCGGCCTCGCCCACGGGTCGCTCACCTATCCGGCCCACGCGTGGCAGGTCGGGCGGCTGCTCTGGGGCCGTTACCCGCAGCTGCGCACGCTCCAGTACTCGTGCTGGCGCCACGACCGGGGCGAGGGCGCCTGCAGCGGCTGCACGGACTGCCTGACGATCACGCTGAACGCGCTCGAGCACCGGGTCGCGCCGTCGCGCGCCGGGATCGACGTCCGCCGGCTGCTCATCCGGATGGGCGACTGGGAGCCGCTGCTGGACGGCGGCGAGCTCCCCGACCAGCGGGTGAAGCGTGAGCTGCACGGCGCCAGCGTTCGCCAGCTGAGCGCGATCCGCACCCGCAGCTTCGCCGCGCGGCTGGCCCGCACGGACCCCCGCCAGCTCACAGGGCGGGGGGCCACGCACACGTTGCGGCGCTACGCGTGGCTGCGCGGCCGCGTCGCGGACCAGGCCGATGAGGTGCCCGCGAGCGGGTACCGCCACGCCTACCTGCGCTTCGTCGACGAGCGCTGGCGGTCGCGGCTCGAGCAGCTGCTCGATTCCGAGTTCGAGCGCGAGGGCGGAGGCGCCGACGAGGCCGACGCCGCGCGCGCCGCGGCCTTGATCGACAGGATCTGCGAGCCGCTTCGGGTGAGCGCGTGATCACCCCCCGGCGCCTCACCGCTGCCGAGCTCGACTCGATCAGCCACCTGATCCCCGACCCCGAGCCGCAGCTCGCCGAGCCGACCTCGATCGGCGGGGCGCCGGCGCCGGCTCGCCCGCTGCGGGTCTCCGAGCCGCTGCTCGACGGCAACGAGGCGCGCTACGTCGCCGAGTGCGTGGCCGGCAACTGGATCTCGTCGGCGGGCCCGTTCGTGGGCCGCTTCGAGCGCGAGTTCGCGGCCGCGGTCGGCTGCCGGCACGGGGTCGCCTGCTCGAGCGGCACGGCCGCCCTTCACCTGGCGCTTGCGGCCGCCGGCATCGGCGAGGGCGACGAGGTCCTGATCCCCGCGTTCACGATGATCGCGACGGCGAACGCGGTGCGCTTCCTCGGTGCCGACCCCGTCCTCGTCGACTCCGAGCCGGAGACGGGCAACCTCGACCCCGCGCTGTTGGCCGCAAAGCTGAGCGCTCGCACGAAGGCGATCGTCCCCATCCACGTGTACGGCCACCCAGCCGAGATGGGCGCGATCGGGGCGTTCGCGCGGGACAACGGCCTCCAGGTGATCGAGGATGCGGCCGAGGCCCACGGTGCCACCCACGAGGGCCGGCCGGCGGGCAGCCTCGGCGAGGTCGCCTCCTTCTCCTTCTACGCGAACAAGATCATCAGCACCGGCGAGGGCGGCATGGTGACCACCGACGACGCCGCGATCGCGGCCCGCGCCCGCGAGCTGCGCGACCACGCCTTCTCGGCCGAGCGCCACTTCTGGCATCGCTCCGTCGCCTACAACTACCGCCTCAGCAACCTCCAGGCCGCGGTCGGCGTCGCCCAGACCGAGCGCCTCGACGCGCTGGTCGCGGCGCGCCGCGAGCATGCCCGCCGCTACAGCGAAGGGCTCGCCGGGATCCCGGGGATCGGGCTTCCCATCGAGCGGGCCGGGGTCCGCAACGTCTATTGGATGTTCGGCGTGACGGTCGACGACGAGTTCGGGATCTCGCGCGACGAGCTGCGCCGCCGGCTCGCTGCGCGCGGGATCGAGACCCGCACCTACTTCGTCCCGATCCACCTACAGCCCGCCTACTTTCACCGCCATCGCGGCGAGCGCTACCCGGTCGCCGAGGAGCTCGGCCGCACCGGCCTCTACCTCCCGTCCGGCGCGGGCCTGACCGAGGCGGAAATCGAGTACGTGGTGCGCGAGGTGATCCGCGCGCGCGGATGACCGGCTCCCTGATCATCGTCGCCGGCAAGGACCCGCTCAGCAACGACGCCGGCCACTCCTCCTACGTCCGCGCCCACGCCCGCGCGGCGGTCGCCGCGGGCTACCAGCCTGTCCTGCTCTGCGTCGGCACCTCGCGGGCGGTGACCGAGACCGAATACGGGACCGTGGTCCGGCTCGCCTCGCGAGCGCAGCCGGTGCGGGCGCTGATGATCCCGATGCACGCCCCGCTGCTCACGCGGGGATTCGCGGCGCTGTCGCGTCGCCTCCCGGAGCCGGTGGTCGGGCACGGCTTCTCCTACTGGAGCAGCGGCGCGGTATACGGCTGCCTCCGGGTCCGGTCCGCCGGGCGCGAGGCGGCGTCGGTCATGAGCGTCTACGCGACACACTCCGACGAGGCCCGGTCGCAGCTGCTCGGGATCCACGACGAGCCGCTCGCGGCGCGGGTCTCGTACCTGGCACAGGCGGGGTGGTCGAGGCTCGCGGTCTCTCGCTTCGAATCCGCCGCCCTGCGCCGCGCCGACGCCGTCTACGCCAACTACGACTCGGTCCGCCGGCTCGTCCGCGACCGCTTCGGGAGCGAGATCGAGCTCGGCGACCTGCCGTACGCGCCGGAGTCGGCGTTCGAGGCGATCCCGGAGAACGAAGCTTTGCCGGCGCCGCTCGGCCCGCTGGAGCCGGCCGGGGCACCGCTGCTGGTCGCGGCCTCCTCCCACAACGGCCGCAAGGGCGTGCGGACGCTGATCGAGGCGCTGGCGCTCGCGCGCGATTCGGGGACCCCGATCCGCGGCTGCCTGCTCGGCGCCGGGCGGTTGCTGGAGCCGCATCGGGCGCTGATCCGCGAGCTCGGGCTGGCGCGTTCGGTGGTTGCGACCGGGTGGTTGCCGGACCAAAAGCCGTTTCTGCGCGCGGCCGACATCTTCGCCCTCCCCTCGCTCGCCGAACAGAGTGGCTCCATGGCGCTGCTCGAAGCGATGCAATACGGGCTCCCTGTCGTCGCCTCGGCGGTCGATGGGATCGTCGAGGACGTCACCGACGGCGTGGATGGGCTCCTGGTCGCGCCCGGAGACTCCGCCGGGCTGGCCCAGGCGCTCGCCCGGCTGGGCGCCGACCCCGCGCTTCGCGCCCGGCTCGGCGCCGCAGCGCACGCCGCCTTCGAGCGCCGCTTCTCGGGCCCGGTGCTCGCGGAGGCCCTCGATGCCGTCTACCGCAGCCACGGCCTTGCCCCGCTCGAATAGCCTCCGCGCCGATGTCGGAATTTCGCCACACGATCAGGGTCCGCTACAGCGAGTGCGATCCGCAGGGCCACGTGTTCAACGCCAATTACCTCAACTACTTCGACCTGGCGATGACGGAGCTGTGGCGCGAGCTCGGTGGCTACGTGGCGATGATCGAGGACGGGACCGACATGGTCGTCCACGAGGCGCGGATCCGCTATGTCGCCTCGCTCGGCTTCGACGAGGAGGCGGACCTGGTCGTCCGCTCGGTCGCGCTCGGCAACACCTCGATGACGACCCAGCTGGCGATCGAACGCGGCGGCGAGCTCATCGCCGAGGGCGAGCTGCGCCACGTATTCGTCGACCTCGAGCGCGGCGGGACCAAGCCGGTCCCCGAGGGAGCCCGCGAGGGTCTCGCTCGTTACGCGCCCTGACGCCGGAGCTCAGCCGAGGCGATCGCGCAGGGCCTCGAGCTGGGTGGAGATCTCGTCCGGCAGCTTGTCGCCGAACTGGGCGAGGAACTCCTCGACCTGCGGCAGCTGGGCCTCGACCTGCTCGGCGTCGACCGTGAGCAGCTCGCTGATCGCCTCGTCGGAGATCTGGAGCCCGTCGAGTTGCAGGTCGCCCGGCGCGGGGACCATCCCCACCGGCGTGTCGACCGTCTCGCCCTCGCCGTTGCACCGGCGAAAGACCCACTCGAGCACGCGGCTGTTCTCGCCGAACCCCGGCCACAGGAACTTGCCGTCCTCGTCCTTGCGGAACCAGTTGACGACGAAGATCCGCGGCATCCGGTCCGGGTGCGCCTTGCCGAGCTCGAGCCAGTGCTCGAAGTAGTCGGCCATGTTGTAGCCGCAGAACGGCAGCATCGCCATCGGGTCGAAACGCAGCTTGCCGACCTCGCCGGCTGCGGCGGCCGTCGTCTCCGACGACATCGTCGCGCCGAGGAACAGTCCGTGCTCCCAGTCATAGGACTCGGCGACCAGCGGCACGACCGTCGCCCGGCGCCCGCCGAACAGGAAGGCGTCGATCGGGACGCCGGCGGGGTCCTCCCACTCGGGCGCGATCGACGGGCACTGCGCCGCAGGGGTGGTGAAGCGCGCGTTCGGGTGCGCCGCGGGGTCGGTCGAGTCGGGCGTCCACTCCTTGCCCTTCCAATCGATCGCGTGCGCCGGCGGCTCGCCGGTCATCCCCTCCCACCAGATGTCGCCATCGTCGGTGAGCGCGCAGTTGGTGAAGATCGAGTTGCGCTCGACCGTGTCCATCGCGTTCGGGTTCGTCTTGTGGCTGGTGTTCGGCGCGACCCCGAAGAAGCCGGCCTCGGGGTTGACGGCGTACAGGCGACCGTCGGCGCCGAACTTCATCCACGCGATGTCGTCGCCGACCGTCTCGACGGTCCAGCCCTCGAGGGTCGGGATCAGCATCGCCAGGTTGGTCTTGCCGCATGCCGACGGGAAGGCGCCGGTGACGTACTTGACCTCACCCTCGGGCGAGGTCAGCTTCAGGATCAGCATGTGCTCGGCCATCCAGCCCTCGTCGCGAGCCATCGCCGAGGCGATCCGCAGCGCGAAGCACTTCTTGCCGAGCAGCGCGTTGCCGCCGTATCCGGAGCCATACGACCAGATCTCGCGGCTCTCCGGGAAGTGGACGATGTACTTGTTGTCCGGATTGCAGGGCCACGGGACGTCCGACTCGCCCTCGGCAAGCGGCATCCCGACCGAGTGCAGGCAGGGGACGAAGTCACCGTCGGTGCCGAGCACGTCGAGCGCGCCCTCGCCCATCCGGGTCATGATCCGCATCGAGACCGCGACGTAGGGCGAGTCGGTGAGCTGGACGCCGATGTGGGCGATCGGGGAGCCCAGCGGGCCCATGGAGAACGGGACGACGTACATCGTCCGGCCCGTCATCGAGCCGCGGTACAGGTCGCGCATCCGCGACCGCATCTCGGCCGGCTCGGTCCAGTTGTTGGTCGGCCCAGCGTCCTCCTCGCGCTCCGAGCAGATGAAGGTCCGGTCCTCGACCCGGGCGACGTCGCCGGGGTCGGAACGACAGAGGTAGGAGTTCGGGCGCTTCGCATCCGAGAGCCGCTCGAAGGTGCCGCCGTCGACCATCTCCTGGCACAGCCGGTCGTACTCCTCTGCCGATCCGTCACACCAGCGGATCGAGTCTGGCTGAGTCAGCTCAGCCATCTCCTCGACCCATGAGATCAGCTTCGGGTTATCGGTCAGTTGCTTGGTCGCGGCCGTGGTCTCGGACAACTTGAGGTTCAACTCCTTTATCTCTGATTGTGGCCCGTGAAGCGCTTGTAGCGCTTGTTACCGGCTTATCAACGCCGAGATAGGGGGCACAATTGTGCCGCACGTCGCAGTGCCTCGGCGCCACCTACTTTGTACCCGTCGCGGGCGTTTTCGGCATCGGGGGTGACCACTGACGCTGCCTGCGGGCTCTTGCGGAGGCTTCGCGGCCTCACGAGACGGCGGCGATCGCGGCTCTCGCGGCCTCTTGGCCGGAGCCGACCGCGCCATCCATGTAGCCGTTCCACACGAGCGCCGTCTCGGCCCCGGCCCAGTGGATCGGCCCGATCGGCTCGCGCACCGCGGCGCCGTAGTCGGTCCAGGCCCCGGTCGGCATGAAGCCGCCGTAACAGCCTCGCGACCATTCCTCGGCGCCCCACGCCCGGTCGACGTAGTGGACCGGATCGGCGGCCTCGGGGCCGAACAGGCGGGCGAAGGACCCCGCGACCAGCCCGCGCCGCTCCTCGGCGCCGAGGTCGGCCGCCTCGCGCGCCGCCCGGCCCTCGAGGAAACCCAGCAGGACGCCGGGCGAACCGTCGGGCGGCGAGTTGTCGAAGCCGACCGAGACCGGGCCGCTGACGCTGGTCACCGCGCCCGACAGGCCGCGGTCGCGCCAGAACGGGCGCTCGTAGACGGCCATGCACTTGACCACGCTCCCCTGTGCCATCCGCTGCGAGAGCCCGTCGCGACGCGCCGGCAGCGGCGGGTCATATGCGATTCGGCCGGCGAGGGTGGGCGGGATCGCGACGATCGCCCGCTTGGCGCTCGCCGTGACCCGGTCGGATACGACCGTGACCCCTGCATCGCTGTGGCGAACCGAGCGGACCGGGGTCGAGAGCTCGACCACGGTCGGGCCGAGCTGGTCGGCCATCCGCAGCGAGATCAGCTGCGAGCCGCCGACGATCCGGTCCTGCTGGGCGCCGCCCTCCGTGTCGGTGAGGATCTCCAGCGACCCCGCCGAGCGGATGTAGAAGAGGACGTGAAGCAGCGAGACGTCGCGGGGCTCGGCGGCCCAGACCCCGATGATCGCGAGCCGCAGGATGTCGCGGGCGACCTCCGTGCGGACGTTTCGCCGCATCCACGTGGCGAAGGTCTCGGAGTCCCAGCGGGCGGCCCTCGTCGCTTGCCACGGGGCGTGCGGCGGCACCTTGGCCGCCATCAGGTTGAGGCGCTTCATCGCCACCCCGACCTCGGCGAGCCCGACCGGATTGGCGCGGGGAATCGTGCCCGAGTAGCGGCCGAGCTTGCCGCCCCGCTCGAAGATGCTCTTGCCCTTGGCCCAGGTCGGGAAGGTCTCGAGCTCGAGCTCGCGGATCAGCGCCAGCACCCGGTCCTGGGTCGGGCCGACCCACTGGGCGCCCAGCTCGACCACCTTGTCGTCGCCGATCGGCGCGTTCAGGGTCCGTCCGCCGACCCGATCGCGGGCCTCGAGCACGATCACGTCGCGCCCGGCGGCGCGCAGCTCGCGGGCGGCCGCGAGCCCTGCCAAGCCCGCGCCGACGACGATCACATCGGCGGTCCGCTCTTCCACCGCGCCGACGATATCGCTCGATCATCTAGTCTCCCGCGCCGCACGATGCGCTTCTACGAATACGAGTCACGCCGAATCGTCGAGCGGGCCGGGATCCCGGTCACCAAGTACGGCTTCTGCACCACCGCGGACGAGGCCCGCCAGGCCGCCGAGGAGATCGGTGGCCCGACGGTGATCAAGTCCCAGGTGCTGACCGGCGGCCGGATGAAGGCGGGCGGGGTCAAGTTCGCCGACACGCCGAAGGAGGCCGCCGAACACGCGGCGGCCATCCTCGAGCTCGAGATCGGCGGCCACATGCCGGTCGGGGTGCTCGTCGACCCGAAGGCCGAGATCGAGCAGGAGTACTACGCGGCGGTGCTCTGGGACGGGCGCGCGAAGCGGCCGATGATGCTGTTCAGCGACATGGGCGGGATCGACATCGAGCAGGTCGCCGAGGAGCATCCCGACCACGTCGGCCGCGGCCACCTCTCGAACCTGCATCCGATCGCCGACTTCGAGGCAAAGCAGGCGGTCGCCCGCTGCGGGATGACCGGCTCGGCGCTCAACCGCGCGACCGCCGTGCTGGCGCGCCTGGCCCGCCTGCAGCGCGACTACGACATGACGCTCGCGGAGATCAACCCGCTCGCGCGGCTCGCCGACGGCTCCTTCGTCGCCCTCGACGCCCACATGGAGATGGAGGACGAGGCGGTCGGGCGGCACAAGAAGATGCTCACCGAGATTGGCGTCGATCTCGACGAGCCGCGAGAGCTGTACGAGCCGTCGGACTTCGAGCGCAACGTGAAGGCGATCGACTCGGCCGACCACCGCGGCGTGATCCAGGGCAAGGACCACGGGTTCACCGGCAACCTCGGGCTCGTGATCGGCGCCGGCGGCGGGTCCCTGACCCTGACCGACGCGGTCCGCAGCCAGGGCGGCAAGCCCGCCAACTACGCCGAGATCGGCGGCAACCCCTCGGTCGCGAAGTCGAAGGGCCTGGCGATGGAGGTCCTGCAAAAGGACGGGGTCGAGAAGATCGCCGTGATGATGTCGATCGTCTCCAACACGCGGGTCGACATCGTCGCCCGAGGAGTGATCAAGGCCTGCCTCGAGCTCGGCAAGGACCCGGGCGAGACGATCGCGATCTTCCGCATCCCGGGCGCCTGGGAGGAGGAGGGCTACAAGATCCTCGACAAGTACGGGGTCGAGTACGCGGACCGCAGCACGAGCATGTGGGATGCGGCCGGGATTGCCGTGAAGAAGATCCAGGGAGAAGTTCGCTAGTCCCTAGTCGCCCGCCGCTCCAGCCCTCGATGAAGCGAACTGGCAACGAGCCAACTGCAACGGCGACTGATGTCCATCCTCCTCAACAAAGACTTCACCTTCATCGTCCAGGGGATCACGGGGCGCGAGGCCGTGAACCTGACGCGGGAGTGCCTCGATTTCGGCTCGAAGATCGTCGGCGGCGTGACGCCGGGGCGCAAGGGCCGCGAGGTCCACGGAGTGCCGGTGTTCGACACGGTCGAGCAGGTCGTCGAGCACCACGGCTCGGCCCCCGACGGGGCCGTGGTCACGGTTCCCCCCGCGTTCACCAAGGATGCCGTGCTCGAGGCGATCGAGAACGGGGTGAAGCTGATCGTGGTCGTCACCGAGCGGATCCCGCGCGCCGACGTCGCCCAGATGGTCGAGCTCGCCAACGAGCGCGGGGCGCGGATCATCGGCCCCAACTGCCTCGGCGTGATCGTCCCGGGCGTCGCCAAGATGGGCGGCATCGGCGGCCCCGCCAAGGACGCGGCGAAGGCCTACGAGCCGGGGCGGGTCGGCGTGATGTCGCGCTCGGGCGGGATGACAACGGAGATCTCCTCGACCCTGACCGCGGCCGGCCTCGGCGTCTCGACCGCGGTCTCGATCGGCGGCGACGCGATCATCGGCTCCACCTACGCCGAGCTGATGCCGCTGTTCGAGGCCGACGAGCAGACCGAGGCGATCGTCATCTACACCGAGCCCGGCGGACGGATGGAGGCCGAGCTCGTCGACTGGCGCGAGGCCAACAACTCGCGCCTGCCGATCGTCGCCTTCATGGCCGGCAAGTTCATGGACGACGAGGAGATGCAGGGGATGAGCTTCGGGCACGCCGGGACGATCGTGGAGGGCAAGGAGGACTCGGCGACCGAGAAGATCGCCCGCCTCGAGGCCGCCGGGATCCCGGTCGTCGAGCGCATCCACGAGATCCCGGACGTGGTGAAGGAGAAGCTGTGACCGACCCTGACGGCAGCGGACGCGAAGCGGAGCAGCCGGCAGGCATGGATTCCGACGGAACCTTCATCGACGTCGAGGTGGCCGCCGAGGCGGCGACCGACCCCGAGCTCGCGCGCAAGCTCGAGGAGGTCTGCCCGGTCGACATCTTCAAGGCCGCGGCCTCCGGGGTCGAGATCGTGCGCTCGAACCTCGACGAGTGCGTGCTCTGCGAGCTCTGCCTGGACGCGGCGCCGCCCGGCACCGTCGTCGTTCGCAAGCTCTACGACGGCACCGAGCTGCGCCGCTGAGCATGCAACCCTTTGGTCATGCCTGCAGACGCTCCGAATAGGCGGCTCGCGGCGCTCAGCGGCGCCGTCGTCGTCGCGCTCGTGGTCACGGGAGCGGCCGCGGCGAAGCCGCACCCGCCGAAGCCGCCGAAGCCGACGGTGACCCTGCTGACGTCGAACCAGGACGGGGCGCTGCGCCACGAGGCGATCAAGGCCGAGGTCCTCGCGAAGCGGGCCAAGCAGGTGCGCGCGAAGGCGCAGCTGGTCGTCGACGGCTACCCCGATGACTTCAGCTTCCGGCTGGGGCCGGTGGACGCGAAGGTGCGCGACCGGCAGGCGAAGCTGCGCTTTGGCCTCAGCCCGCGCCAGCTCGAGGTGCTCGACTTCGCCGCTCAGACCTGCCGCGGCGCGACGATCTCCGTGTCAGCGAAGGCGGCGGGGCGAACCGGCGTCGCGTCCGGGGCGCTCGCCGTCCCCAACGACTGCTGAGCGCGCGAACGCGACGGCGGCCGCTCGGGCCGCCGCCGCGTCGTGGCGCTAGCTGTTCCGGATTACTGGTCGATGCACAGGATCACGACGCTGAAGTTGTCGGTCTGCGCGTTCTTGTCGACCCGGGCCGTCCAGCTGTTGGTGGTGCCGGGGCTCGGGAAGCTCTCGACCATGTCGGTGGTCGCAGCGATGTTCGCCGGGCCACCGGAGAGCAGCACGTCGCCGGGGTTGCAGGCCTTGCTGAGCACGAACGTGCCGTCGCCGAGCGCCTGGCCGGGCCCGATCGCCGACTCGGCCTTGTAGACGTTGTTGGACAGGAACGATGCGGCGCTGCGGCCCTCCAGCTTCGCCGAGTCGGGCACCTGGCCGAGGCTCGACTCGTCGATGTCGACGCCGGTGAGCGAGTCGTCGACGACGTCGTCCGTGGTCACCGCCTTGCCGTCCTTGAGGTCGATCGTCTTCACCGCGTTGTCCTTGATCGACTTCGAGTTGACGCTGTTCGGCGCGAGCGAGGCGGCCATCGCGGTGCCGCCGGCCACGACGAGGAACACGGCAAGCGTCGACATCAGGTTCGCGTAACTGAAGCGGCGCGGCCTGCGATCGGACTGGTCGGTGGTGGTCTGGGTCCGGGTCCGGTTGAACATTTCTCGGTCCTCCTGAGTGGTGTGGATTGACCAGTCGATCGTCCGCCGTGAGGGACGCCCCGGCCAGACACCCCAGGGGTGGAACCGCTCACACCCCGCGGGCACCGCTCCCGGCAGACTGTGGGACCCGATGAACCTGATCTCCGACCTGCTGGAAACGTTCCCGGCCTCCAAGCAGGCCCTGATCGCGATCGATCGCGACGGTGCGCGGCGCGTCTGGCACTTCGGCGAGCTGATCGCGATGTCGGCCGGCCTCTCGGGCGCCTTCGCCGCCCGCGGGGTCGGGCGCGGCGACGTCGTCATGACCCTGGTCGGCAACCGGGTGGAGTGGGTCCTGGCGATGCTCGCCTGCTGGCGGATGGGGGCCGTGGCGCTGCCGTGCAACATCCAGCTGCGCCGCCACGACCTCGAGCTGCGCGCCGCGGTCGCGGCTCCCACGCTCTGCGTCGGCGACGAGGGCCTGCTCGGCGAGCTCCCCGACGGGATCCCGTACATGACCCTCGCCGAGATCGCCGCGACGCTCGACGAGGACCTGCCGCAGCATCCCCCGGTCGAGATCGCGGCGCTGGGCCCCGAGGACCCGGCGCTGATCGTCTTCACCTCGGGCACCACCGGCGAGCCGCGCGCCGCGCTCCACCCACAGCGCTACCTGCCGGGACAGCGGGCGCAGGCCGAGCGGTGGCTCAGCGCTCGCCCGGGCGAGCTCGTCTGGTGCACGACGGCGACCGGCTGGTCGAAGTCGGCGCGCAACGTCTTCCTGGCACCGTGGCTGTGCGGCGCCTCGGCGATGCTGGTCGACGGCCGCTTCGAGCCGCGCGAGCGGCTCGAGCTGATCGAGCGTGAGTCGGTCGACGTCCTCTGCCAGGCCCCCACCGAGTACCGGGTGCTCGCGAAGCGCGGCGAGCTCGGCCCGTCCCTGTCGCTGCGGCGCATGGTCTCAGCCGGCGAGGCGCTCAACCCCGAGGTGATCGACGCCTGGCGCGAGGCGACCGGGATCGAGATCGCCGATGGCTACGGCCAGACCGAGACCGGGCACCTGGCCGGCAACCTCGACGGGGCCGAGATCCGGCCCGGCTCGATGGGAAAGCCCCTTCCCGGCTTCGAGCTGCGGATCGTCGACGAGATCCTCGAGGTCCGGGTCAGTAGCTGCCCGACCTTCTTCAGCCGCTATCTCGGCTCCGACCCCTACGACGCCGAGTGGTGGTCGACGGGGGACGTCGTCCGAGCCGACGCCGACGGTTACCTCTGGTACGAGGGCCGCGACGACGACCTGATCCTCTCGGCCGGCTACCGGATCGGGCCGTTCGAGGTCGAGTCGGCCCTGCTCACCCACCCGGCGGTCGCCGAGGCCGCCGCGGTTGCCGCGCCCGACCCCGAGCGCGGCTCGGTTGTCCGGGCGATCGTCGTGCTGCGCGACGGCGACGGCTCCGGCGAGCTCGTGCGCGAGCTCCAGGAGCACGTCAAGGGCATCACGGCCCCTTACAAGTACCCGCGGATCGTCGAGTTCGCCCCTGAGCTGCCGAAGACCGCCAGCGGCAAGATCAAGCGCGCCGCGCTGCGGGCCGGCTGAGCACCGCGCCGGCGCGATGCCGACCCCCGCCTCGATCCAGCGCACCTACCTGACGCTGATGCTGGGCAACACCCTGGCCGCCTCGTTCATCTGGGGCATCAACACGATCTTCCTGCTCGACGCCGGGCTCTCCAACGCGGAGGCGTTCGCCGCCAACGCCTTCTTCACCGCCGGGATGGTCCTGTTCGAGGTCCCCACGGGGATCGTCGCCGACACGATCGGCAGGCGGATCTCCTACCTGCTCGGCACCGTCACCCTGGCCGCGTCCACCGGGCTCTACGTCCTCCTCTGGCAGCTGGAGGCGCCGCTGTGGGCCTGGGCGCTGGCCTCGATCCTGCTCGGGCTCGGCTTCACGTTCTTCTCCGGCGCGGTCGAGGCCTGGCTGGTCGACGCGCTCGCCGCAACCGGATTCGACGGCGACCTCGAGGCGGTCTTCGGTCGCGGCCAGGTCGTCGCGGGGATCGCGATGCTGGTCGGTTCGGTCGCGGGCGGGCTGATCGCGCAGGCGACCAGCCTCGGGGTTCCGTTCCTGGTCCGTGCCGGGGTGCTCGCACTGATGTTCGTGATCGCGTTTCGGCTCATGCACGACGTCGGCTTTCAGCCCGAGCGCGGCCAGCGCCCGCTCGCCGAGATGCGCAAGATCGCCCACAACTCGATCGAGTACGGCTGGCGGGTCCCGGCGATCAAGTGGATGATGGTTGCGGCCCTGTTCAGCGGCGGGGTCGGCATCTACGCCTTCTACGCGCTCCAGCCGTATCTCCTCGAGCTGTACGGCGACCCGAACGCGTACTCGATCGCCGGGCTCGTCGCCGCGATCATCGCCGGCGCGCAGATCCTCGGCGGGATCGCCGCGCCCCGGGTCCGGCGTCTGTTTCGCCGTCGCACCTCGGCGCTGCTCGTGACCTCGGCGATCGGCGTCGGCGCGCTGGCGCTGATCGGCCTGATCGAGAGCTTCGCCGCCGTGCTCGCCCTGATCGTCGTCTGGGGGCTGTTGTTCGCCGCGGCCTCGCCGATCCGCCAGGCCTACATGAACGGGATGATCCCGTCTCGCCAGCGGGCGACCATCCTGTCGTTCGACTCGCTCATGAGCTCGACCGGCGGGGTCTGGGCACAGCCGGTGCTGGGCCGCGCCGCCGACGCCTGGGGCTACGCGCCGTCCTATCTGCTCAGCGCGGGTATCGCGGCGCTGGCGCTGCCGTTCGTCGCGTTGTCGCGGCGCCAGAACGCGCCCGCCGACACCGTCACCGGCGGCGAGCCTCCGTCCGGGCCGCAGTCGACGCCGCGCTCGTGCCCGACCGAGCAGCCCGCACCCGCCTCGGCGGTCGCCCCCGGCTGATCACTCCTCGTCGGCGGCCGCCCGGCGCTTGACGACGTCGTCGAGCTCCTTGACCACGTCCGGGTCGCGCAGGGTGGTGACGTCGCCCAGCTCGCGGCCCTCGGCGATATCGCGCAGCAGCCGCCGCATGATCTTCCCCGAACGAGTCTTCGGCAGATCGTCGGTCCAGACGATCCGCTTCGGGCGGGCGAGCTTGCCGATCTTGACGGCGACGTGCTCGCGCAACTCGGCGACCATCTCGTCGTCGCCCTGGAGGTCCCCCTCGAGCGTGACGAACGCGCAGATCGACTGGCCGGTGTCCTCGTCGGCTTGCCCGATCACCGCGCACTCGGCAACCTTCGGGTGGGAGACCACCGCCGACTCGACCTCGGCGGTCGAGAGCCGGTGCCCGGAGACGTTGATCACGTCGTCGACCCGCCCGATCACCCAGAAGTAGCCGTCGGAGTCCTGGCGCGAGGCGTCCCCGACGAAGTACGTCTCGGGGCCGAACTTGCCGAAGTAGGTCTCGACGTAGCGGTCGTCGTCCCTGTAGAGCGTCCGCAGCATCCCGGGCCATGGGCGGCGCAGTGCCAGCAGGCCCTGGCCGCCCTCGACCTCGTTGCCGTCCTCGTCGAGCACCGCTGCCTCGATCCCCGGCAGCGGCCTGCCCGCCGATCCGGGCTTGGAGTACTGGGCGCCGGGCAGCGTCGTGATCATGATGTGGCCGGTCTCCGTCTGCCACCAGGTGTCGACGATCGGACAGCGGCCGCCGCCGATCACCTTCCAGTACCAAAGCCAGGCCTTCGGGTTGATCGGCTCGCCGACCGTGCCGAGCAGCCGCAGCTTCGAGAGGTCGTGTCGCCCGGGGTATTCGGCCCCCCACTTGATGCAGGCCCGGATCGCGGTCGGGGCGGTGTAGAAGATCGTCACCCCGAGCTCGTCGCACAGCCGCCACCAGACGTCCTTGTCCGGGTAATCGGGGGCGCCCTCGTACATGACCGAGGTGGCACCGTTCAGCAACGGCCCGTAGACGATGTAGGAGTGGCCGGTGACCCAGCCCACGTCGGCCGAGCACCAGAAGACGTCGTCTGAGGGCTTCAGGTCGAAGACGTGCTTCATGGTCCAGGCGACCCCGGTCAGATAGCCGCCTGTGGTGTGCAGGATCCCCTTCGGCTTCGCGGTCGAGCCCGACGAATAGAGGATGAACAGCGGGTTCTCGGCATCGAGCACGGCCGGCGGGCACTCCGGCTCGGCGGCCTCGAGCGCCTCGTCGTAGTAGAGGTCGCGGCCATCGTCCATGGCGACGTCGTCGCCGGCGTTGCGAACCACGATCACGGTCTCGATCGAGGGGACCTCGCCGAGGAACTCGTCAACCACCGGCTTGATCTCGGCGCTCTTGCCCTTGCGGCGGGCGCGGTCGACGGTGATCAGCGCCTTCGCCTCGGAGAACTGCATCCGCTCCTTCACCGCCCCGGGCGAGAAGCCACCGAAGACGACGTTGTGCGGCGCGCCGATTCGCGCGCAGGCGAGCATCGAGACGACGACCTCCGGAATCATCGGCAGGTAGATGCCGACCACGTCGCCTGCCTTGACGCCGCGGTCGAGCAGCACGTTGGCGAGCCGCTGGACGTCGCGGTGCAGGTCGGCGTAGGTGATCGCGCGCTCCTCGCCCTCCTCGCCGCGCCAGTGAAAGGCGACGCGGTCGCCGTTGCCCGCCTCGACGTGGCGGTCGACGCAGTTGTAGGAGGCGTTGATCTTGCCGTCGGCAAACCACTTGAAGAACGGCGCCTTCGAGTCGTCGAGGCCCTGGGTCGGCTGCTCGAACCAGTCGAGGTCGCCCGCGAGCTTCAGCCACCAGGCCTCGGGGTCGCGCGCGGCCTCCTCGTACAGCGACTCGTCGGTGACCAGGGCACGCCCGCGAAACTCCTCCGACGGCTCGAACGTCTCCTGGTCGAGCAGATCGCCTAGCTCCTGCTCGAGATCCTGCGGCCTTGCCTCAGTGCTCATCTCGTCTCCTCCTGGATTGATCCTGGCGCAAGCCTATGGCGATTGCGCTGCGCGGTGCTCTCCTCCTCTGGAGCGATTTTGTCCCCCGTAAGGTCTTGCCCGATGCGGGGGAACTCACACGGCGCCGGGCGGCGATGGCCGGCGATCACGCCGGCCCGGAGCGCCTTCGCGGGGATCTTCGCCGTCACCGCGCTCGGCCTGCTTTCGATCGGCGCGACGCTGCCGGTGCTGCCCCGCTACGTCAAGGGCCCGCTCGGTGGCGGCGACTTCGAGGTCGGCCTGGTGACCGGCGCGTTCGCGATCACCGGCCTCGCCTGTCGCCCGCTGGCCGGACGCCTCGCCGATGCCCGGGGGCGCAAGCTCGTCGTGATCGGAGGGAGCATCTCGACCGCGGTGGCAGCGCTCCTGTACTTCGTCCCGGCTGGGGTTCCCGGCCTGATCATCGCCCGCCTCTTCCTGGGCGCCGGCGAGGGCGCCGTCTACACCGCGGGATCGGCGTGGGTGGTCGACATGGCGCCGCCCGACCGCCGCGGACGGATCATCGGGCTCTACGGCCTCGCGATCTGGGGTGGGCTCGCGCTCGGCCCGCCGATCGGCGAGCTGATCCTCCATGCGACCGACTACGAGGCGGTCTGGGCGTTCGCCGCGGCCGCGCCGCTCGCCGGCGCCGCGCTCGCCCTGCGCATTCCCGAAAGCTTCGTCCCCCACCCAGAGCTGCAGGTCGATCGCCGGCTGATCTCCCGCGAGGCGCTGCGGCCAGGTCTCGGACTGACCCTGGCGATCGTCGGCTACGCGACGATGGCCGCCTTCGTCGTCCTGCACCTCGACGACAACGGGGTCGGCCACGGCGCCGCCGTGTTCGCCGCGTTCGCGGCCAGCGTCGTCGGCATGCGCCTGATCGGCGGCGGGCTCCCGGACCGCTTCGGGTCGATCCCGTGCATCGTCGGGGCCGCCCTCAGCGAGGCCGCCGGACTGCTGGTGATCGCCGGCGCCGGCTCGCTGCCCCTGGCCCTGCTGGGCGCGACCGCGATGGGGTCGGGGTTCTCGCTGCTGTTCCCCTCGCTCGCGCTGCTCGTCGTCAACCGTGTGCCCGAGGACCGCCGCGGGGTCGCGATGGGCACATTCACAGCCTTCTTCGACCTCGGGATGGGTGTCGGCAGCCCGGTCGCCGGCGCCGCGGCCGCGATCGGCGGCTATGAGGCGGCCTTCGTCCTCGCAGCCGCGTGCGCGCTCGCGACGATCGTCGTCGGGCTCTCGCTTCGTGGCGTCGCCGCAGCTGCCCCCGCGCCCGCGTCGGCCTCGGGCTAGCTCTGCCGACTGGACGCGAAGCCCCGGGGCCGGTCACAATGCCCGCGTGCATCGGACGGGGTGGATCGTGGTCCGGTCGTGCGCGGCTGGCCTGGTCGCTAGTCGACCAGCCGCCGGGTCATCTGGCGCACCGCGAGGCGCCACATGGCGAGCGAGAAGGCCATCAGCCCGAGGAGGCGCAGGATGTCGACCGCCTCGAACCCGAACGCGGCGCCACGGACCAGCTCGACGAGCTGGTAGAGCGGGTTCAGGTTCGCGAGCACCTGGAGGCCCTCCGGAAGCTGGTCGATCGGAAAGAACGTGCCGGCGACCAGGAACAGCGGCGTGATCACGAGCGTGGTCACGTAGTTGAACTGGTCGATCTTCGAGACGGTGCCGGCGACGGCGATCCCGAAGGCGGCGAAGCCGAGCGCGGTCACGAAGCCGAAGAACGGGACCAGGAGCATCGCCCAGGTCGGATCCAGCCCGAACGCGAACGAGACCAGCAGCGGGAAGCAGCCGTAGACCCCGGCGCGCAGGGCGATCCAGAGCATCTCCGCGGTCACCAGCTCCTCGACATCGACCGGCGCCGCGAGGATCGCGTCGTAGGTGCGCTGGAAGCGGTGCTTGACGAAGGTCCCGAACATCGCCGGCAGCGCGCTGGCGAAGATCACCGCCGTCGCGACCATCCCGGTGCCGACGAACTCGACGTAGGAGAGGCCGTCGACCCCGCTGACGATCGTCGAGCCCAGCCCGACCCCGAACGCGAGCAGGTAGATGGTCGGCTCGAGCAGGCTCGAGAACGTCGTCGCCTTCCAGAAGGTGCGGAAGTTCGCGACCTCGCGGCTCATCACCCCGGCGATCGCCGCCGGCTCGAGCCGCCGGACGCCGATGCCCTGGGCCTCGCCCCGCCTCACTCCGCCTCCTCCCCGGTGAGGATCACGAAGACGTCCTCGAGCGAGGCGGCCCGGCGGACGGCGTCGTCGGGGACGCTGCCGTTGGTCGAGCGCTCGGAGCCGACGATCGCGATCGCCGGACCGGCCGGACGCACCCGGAGCCCGTCGGACTCGGCGCGCGCCCGCGCCGCCGCGAGCCGGTCCGGCGCCCCGTACACCTCGGCCGTCTCACGCCCGGCGTACTCGGCGATCAGGTCGGCCGGACGGCCGCGGGCGACGACCTTGCCGGCCGCCATCACCGCCACGTCATCGGCGAGCCGATCGGCCTCCTCGATGTAGTGGGTCGACATCAGGATGGTCGCGCCGCGGGTGCGCAGGTCGTCGACCAGCGTCCAGATCTGGGTGCGAATCTGCGGGTCGAGCCCGACGGTCGGCTCGTCGAGCAACACGAGGCGCGGATCGTGGACGAGGCCGCGAGCGAGCAGCAGCCGGCGCCGCATGCCGCCCGAGAGCTCGTCGACAGCGTCGCGGCGGCGCCCGGTCAGACGGGCGAGCTCGAGCGCGCGGTCGACGGCCGCGCCGACATCGCCGACCCGGTACAGGCGCGCGAACACCGCGAGGTTCTCCTCGACGGTGACGTCGACATCGAGGTTGTCGAGCTGCGGTACGACGCCCATCTCCGCCCGCGCCGCCTTCGCCTGGGCCGGCAGCGTGTAGTCGAGCACCCTGATCGACCCCGAGTCGGCGATCGCCTGGCCCGTCAGCAGCCGCATCGTGGTCGACTTGCCGGCGCCGTTCGGGCCGAGCAGCCCGAGGCAGATACCCGCGGGCACGTCGAGATCGAGCCCGTCGACCGCGGTGATCGACCCGAAGCTCTTGACCACTCTCGCGAGCTCGATCGCGTTGTCGCTGTTCTCGACGCCGCTCATCGGTTCGAGACTGTAGACCGGGCGCGCCGCGCGATCTCATCGACCGTCACGGAACTCGTCATTCGAACAGGGTCGGCTGCCGCGAGGGCGGCTCGGGCGGCCGTCCCGGGACCTGCGGCGATCCGTCCCGGCCGCGCCGGGCGACCGTGAAGCGGCGCGGTCGCGAGCCGCCCCGGGCGCGCGCGGCGAGCCGCTCACGCTCGTCCGTCGCCATGTAGGCACCGCGCCGGTAGAGCTCCTCGTAGCGCTCGACCAGATCGGGGCGGTACTGGCGCAGCCAGTCGAACCAGATCTCGCGCACCTCGCCGCGCAGGTGCAGGCCGACCCCGCCGACGCTCTGCGCGCCGGCCTCGCCGACCGCTTCGACCAGCTCCTCGACCTGACCGGGAGCGTCGTTGACGCCCGGGATCAGCGGCGCGATCAGGACCCCGGTCGCGATCCCGGCTCGGCGCAGCTCGGCGAGCGCCTCGATCCGCTTGCGCGGGTGCGGGGTGTGCGGCTCGGTCGCGCGCCACGCCTTCTCCTCGAGCGTCGGGATCGAGAGGTTGGCGACGAACTCCGTCCGCTCGGAGATCTCCTTCATCAGCGCGATGTCGCGCAGGAGCAGCGGCGACTTGGTGAGCACGGAGCACGGATTCGAGAAGTCGCGCATCGCCTCCCAGATCCCCTCCATCAGCCGATAGCGACCCTCGACCCACTGGTACGGGTCGGTGTTCGTCCCGAGGGCGACGTGCTCGCGCTTCCACGACGGCCGGCCGAGCTCGGCGCGCACCACCTCCGGCACGTTCACCTTGACGACGATCTCGCGCTCGAAGTCCTCGCGGGCGTTGAAGTCGAGATAAGCGTGGGTGGGGCGGGCGAAGCAGTACGCCTAAAGCGCACGCATGGGTGCAGCCGCGGTACGGGTTGATCGTCCACCGAAACGGCATCCTCGAACGCGCTGGAACCCGATTGAGCCCGGACCTCGCCTCCACTTCGTGAAAGCGAATCCCGAGCGCCTCGGGCGCGTCGAAAGTGCGCACCGTGGACTCACCGGTACCGGGCAGCAAACCCTGCGTGCCCGCTCCCTTCTCCAAGTTCTCCCATCGCACGAACACACGTTCGCATAAGGCCCGGACGCCCCGCCGGGCGCGATTTCCAGCTGCCGCCCGCAGAGCTCGCCGGCGCGGCCTGAAGCTCAGCGGCCCCGCAGCTCGCCGCGGCCTGAGCCGCTCAACCGTCCGCGACCAGGCGCCGCGCCGGGTCGATCGCCTCGGGCGGCAGCCAGTGACCGGCGCCGGTCTCCAGGTACTCGACGGCGAGCCCGGCGCCCGCCAGCGTCCGCTGCGCCTCGCGCGCGAACTCGACCGAGATCACCGGATCGTTGCGGCCGTGATGGATCACGACCGGGAGCCCGGGTCGCGAATCCAGATCCGCCGCCCAGCCGTCGACGGTCGGGATGAACCCGCTGAATGCGAGAATCCCGCGCGGTGACGGCCGGCCGGCCCCGAGCCCGACCGCGTACGACATCACCGCCCCCATCGAGAAGCCGCCGACCACCGTCCGCTGCCAGTCGATCCCCCGCTGCGCGAGCAGGCCGTCCAGGAACCCGGTCAGGGCCGCGTAGCTGCCGGCGAAGGTGACCGGGTCCGGGTAGCCCACCCGCGGGACCAGGTACCAGTGGCGCCCGCCGGGCGGGATCCCGGTCAGCGGCGCCCCGGTGGTGACGCCGAGCAGCCGCCGCTCCGGATCGAGCTCGTCGAGCAACCCGAACAGGTCGTTTTCGTCGGCCCCGCGGCCGTGGTTGAGGACGAGCGCGCCCTCGGGCTCGCCCGCCGGCTCGCGCAGCCGGTGGACGAGCCCGTCTGGCGCGCTCACGAGGAGACGGCTGCGCGCGGGTTGACGACCGGCGTCAGCACCGCCTCGATCTGCTCGCGCTGGTCCTCGAGGAACGGCGGCAGGATCAGCTTCTCGCCGAGGTGCTCGGGATCCTCGTCGACGCCGAACCCCGGGCCGAGGGTCGCGATCTCGAACAGGACCCCGCTCGGCTCACGGAAGTAGATCGAGCGAAACCAGAACCGGTCGATCACCGGGGTCGGCCGTGCGCCGCCCTCCCTGACGCGCGCTCGCCAATCCTCGTGCTCGTCCATGGTCGAGGCCCAGGCGATGTGGTGGACGGTACCCGCCCCCTCGCGCCCGGGCTCGGCCGGCGGCTCGTCGTAGGTCCAGAGGCCGCCGCGCGAGTCGCCGCGCGCCTCCCAGCCATCGCTTGAGCGCTCGAACTCGAGCTGCTCCAGCAGCCCGGCGCTGCGCTCCGGATCGGCCGCGTAGGCGCGGGCCGCGTGGAACCCCTGGAGCGCGAGCTCGCGCGGGACCTCGGGGTGGTCGGCGATCAGCGGCTGGTCCGGAACGCCGGCGACGACGAGCTCATGGCCGAGCCCCTCGGGGTCGGCGAAGCGGAGGCTGTCGCCGTCGCGCTCGGTTTCGACCCCGGCCGCCGCGAGCCGCTCGGCCCAGAAGTCGAGCGCCTCGGCCGAGCCGACCCGCCACACGATCCGGTGCACCATCCCTGCGCCGGGACGGCCGCGCACGGCGCCCGGGAACTCGAAGAACGTGATGTCGGAGCCGGCGCTGCCCTGCTCGTCCGCGTAGAAGAGGTGGTAGACGCTCGGCGCATCCTGGTTGACCGTCTTCTTGACCATCCGCATCCCCAGGGTGCCGGCGTAGAAGTCGACGTTCGCCTGCGCGTCGCCGGTGATCGCGGTGATGTGGTGGATGCCCTCGAGCTTCATTGTCACTCCCGTCGCGTTGCCAAAGTAGTTGTCTGCACAACTATATCAGATAGTTGCGCCTGCAAGCACTGTTACCCTCGGACCATGGACCCATCTTCCTCCCTGCTCAGCGAGCGCGAGCTCGCGGCCTGGCGCGGGCTGCTCGAGACCCACAGCAGGATCGTCGCCGAGCTCGATGCCGAGCTCGAGCGCCAGCACGGGCTGCCGCTCAGCTCGTACGAGGTGCTCATGAACCTCGGGGCAGCCGATGGCGGCAGACTGCGGATGGGCGAGCTCGCCGACCGCCTGCTGCTCAGCCGCAGCGGCATCACCCGGCTCGCCGACCGGCTCGAGCGACAGGGACTGATCGCCCGCGAGCGCTGCGCCGACGACGGTCGCGGATACTTCGCGCTGCTCACCGCGGCGGGCCGGGCGAAGCTCGACGCCGCCCGCCCCGACCACCTCGACGGCGTCCGCACACACTTCATCGCAAAGCTCGATCCCGCCCAGATCGACGATCTCGGGGGGATCTGGCGCCGCCTGCAAGGCCAAGCCAAATCTCCAGGCTTGGACGAAGCGGCCTGAATCCGGCCGCTAGGCTGCCCTGCATGACTCTCGAATCCACTGCCCAGGGAAGGCCGACCATCGACAGGGAGCGCGTCGCCGAGCTCACCGAGCGCGAGATGCAGAAGCTCGCCGAGCGGACGCCCCAGTCCAAGCAGCGCTATGAGCGCGGGGTCAAGGTGATGCCCGGAGGCGTGCCCTCGTCCTTCCAGGTCAACAAGCCGTGGCCGGTCTACCTCGAGAGCGGCAAGGGCGCCCGGGTCTGGGACGTCGACGGCGGCGAGTACGTCGACTTTCACAACGGCTTCGGCGTCATGGCGGTCGGCCACGCGAACCCGACGATCGGCGACGCGGTCAAGGCGCGAATCGACCTCGGCACCCACTTCGCCGCCCCCACCGACGGCTCGATCGTGGTCGCCGAGGAGCTCGCCCGGCGGTTCGGTCTGCCGCAGTGGCGGTTCACCAACTCCGGTACCGAGTCGACCATGGACGCCGTCCACCTCGCCCGCGGGGTCACCGGTCGCGACGTGATCCTGAAGATCGAGGGCTCCTACCACGGCCACCACGACTCGGTCATGGTGAGCGTCTATCCGCCGCTCGAAGCCCTCGGAGAGCGCGATGATCCGCGCTCGGTCCCCTACGGCGCCGGCTATCCGCTGGCGCTGACCGAGCTCACGCGGGCGGTCCCCTTCAACGACGCCGACGCGCTCGCCAGCGTCCTCGACAAGCTCGAGGGCAAGGTCGCCGGGCTGATCATGGAGCCGGCGATGATGAACATCAACATCATCCCGCCGCGCGAGGGCTACCTCGAGCGGGTGCGCGAGCTCTGCACACAGCACGGCGTCAAGCTGATCTTCGACGAGGTCAAGACAGGGGCGACGATCGCCCCCGGCGGCGCGACCGACCGCTTCGGCGTGAAGCCCGACGTGGTCACGCTGGCCAAGGCCATCTGCGGCGGTTACCCGGGCGGCGCGATCGGGATGACCGCCGAGCTCGGCGAGGCGATCGCCGACGACACGGTCGTCCAGTACGGGACCTTCAATGGCAACCCGATGGTGATGGCCGCCGCCGAGGCGGCCCTCACCCAGGTCCTGACCGCCGACGCCTACGCGAAGCTCGAGTCGTCGAACCAGTGGCTGCTCAACCGCTGCGACGAGATCATCGATCAGTACGGCCTCCCCTGCTACACCTCCGGCCTCGGCGCGAAGGGATGCGTCGTCTTCTCGCCCGAGCGCCTGTACGAGTACCGCGACTACCTGACCAAGGTCGACGCGGAGCTCGCGACGCTGGCGTGGCTGTACCACATGAACCACGGCGTCTTCATGACCCCGGGCGTCGAGGAGGAGTGGACGATCTCGGTCGCCCACTCCGAGGAGGACCTGCAGGTCTTCGCCGACGCGCTCGAGGCGTTCGCGCGCGACGTGACGGCGAGCTAGGGCCGGACCCAAGGTGGCGGGAGGTCCCGCGGTGCGGCTGTACCGCGCCGAATGGTCGACGAACTGCGAGCGCGTCGGCCTCGCGCTCGCCCACAAGGGCATCGAGGCGCAGTCGATCCTGATCGAGTACTCGAACCGGCGCCCGGTCGAGTCGGTCAGCGGCCAACGCCTCGTGCCGGTGATCGAGGATGCGGGCGAGGTGATCCACGACTCCGTCGCCATCATGCGCCACCTCGATCGCCGTACCCCCGACCCGCCCCTGTTTCCGGCCGAGGCCGCGCACCGCGCCGGGGTCGAGATCTTCATCGAGTGGTTCGAGCGCGTGTACAAGCGCGCCCCGAACGCGATCGAGGCCGAGCTCGAGCGCGATCCTCCCGACGACGTCCTGATCGAGCAGCTCGGCGCCGAGATGGCGGCGCGGCTGGACCTCTTCGAGGGCCTGCTCGGTGGCGGCGACTTCCTGCTTGGCGAGCTCGGGGCCGGCGACTTCATCGCCTACCCGTTCCTCAAGTACGCCGCCCACCGCGACCCGGCCGACACCGAGCTCTTTCACGTGATCCTCGACGATCACCAGCCGCTCGGCGACTCGCATCCGCGGCTGCGAGCCTGGATCGATCGCATCGGCGCACTCCCGCGCGCATACTGAGCGGATGAGCGACGAGGTCTCCGAGCTGCGCGCCCGAGTCGAGGAGCTCGAGCGCCGGGTGGCGGTCCTGTTCCAACAGACCGGGGCGGCCGACTGGGAGCTCGACGCCCGCTCCGCGCCGCCGGTCTCGGACGCGGTTCGCGAGCTGCTTCGCGCCGGCGAGACGCGCCGGGCCGCGAAGCTCTACATGCAGGAGACCGGCGCCGGCATCGGCGAGGCGACCGCGGCGCTGGGCGAGGCCGCCAAGGAGCTGGGAGCCGAGCAGGCGCAGCCGCCCGGGTAGCCTCGAGCCAATGGCCAACCGCCTCGCCGCCGAGACGAGCCCCTACCTGCTCCAGCACGCGGAGAACCCGGTCGACTGGTACGCGTGGGGCGAGCCGGCGCTCGAGCGCGCCCGCGAGCTCGACCGGCCGCTGCTGATCTCGATCGGCTACTCGTCCTGTCACTGGTGCCACGTGATGGAGCGCGAATCGTTCGAGGATCCCGCGGTGGGCCGGTACATGGGCGATCACTTCGTCTGCGTCAAGGTCGACCGCGAGGAGCGCCCCGACCTCGACGCGATCTACATGGAGGCGGTCCAGGGGATGACCGGCCAGGGAGGCTGGCCGCTGACGGTCTTCTGCGATCCCGAGGGCGTGCCGTTCTACGGCGGCACCTACTTCCCGCCCGAGCCTCGCCACGGGATGCCGAGCTTCCCGATGGTGATGGAGGCGATCGTCCAGTCGTGGACGACCCAGCGAGAGCAGATCCGTGAGTCGGCGGCGCGGATCCGAGACCAGCTCGCAGCCGTCGGCCGGGTCGAGCCCACCGCGGAGAGCGCCGACCCCGGCCTGCTCGACGCAGCGGTCGCGGCGCTCGGCCAGGCGGCCGACCGGGGCAACGGCGGCTTCGGCGGGGCGCCGAAGTTCCCGCCCGCCTCCGCGCTCGAGTTCCTGCTCGCGCGCGGCGAGACCGAGATCGTCGAGCTCACCCTCGACCGGATGGCGGCAGGCGGGATCAACGACCAGATCGGCGGCGGCTTCGCCCGTTACTCGGTCGACGATCGCTGGCTCGTCCCCCACTTCGAGAAGATGCTCTATGACAACGCCCTGCTCGCGCGCGCCTACCTGCACGGCTACCAGGCGCTGGGCCACGAGCGGTGGCGGCTGGTCTGCGAGCGGACCCTCGACTGGATCCTGGCCGAGATGCGCGGCGACGAGGGCGGCTTTTACTCGGCGCTCGACGCCGACTCGGAAGGGGTCGAGGGCAAGTTCTATGTCTGGACGCCGGCCGAGATTCGCGCGCTGCTCGGCGACGACGCCGAGCCCGTGATCGAGTACTACGGCGTCACCGAGCGGGGCAACTTCGATGGCGCCAACATCCTCCACCTTCCGGGTGGGCTCGAAGCCCCCGCGCCGCCGAGCCTCGATCACGCGCGCCGGACGCTCTACGACGCCCGCGCCCGGCGTGTCTGGCCCGGCCTCGACGACAAGCGCGTCCTCTCCTGGAACGCGCTCGCGATCGCCGCGCTCGCCGACGCCGGCGCCGTGCTCGACCGGCCGGACTACCTCGACGCGGCGCGCACCTGCGCCGGGTTCGTGCTCGACGCGATGCGAGCTGCCGATGGCCGGCTGCTGCGCACCTTCAACCGCGGCGAGGCGAAGCTGAATGCATATCTGGAGGACCACGCCTATCTGGTCGAGGCGCTGCTGGCGCTCTACGAGGCGACCTTCGAGCCGCGCTGGTTCGACGCCGCCCGCGCGACCGCGGACGCGATGATCGAGCGCTTCGCCGACCCCGAGAACGGCGGCTTCTTCACCACCTCCGCCGACCATGAGCAGCTGATCGTGCGCCGCAAGGACATCGACGACCACCCGATCCCCTCGGGCAACTCCGCCGCCGCGTACGGCCTCCTGCGACTCGCTGCGCTGACCGGCGAACATCGTTACGAGGAGCAGGCGGAGGGCGTGATCTCCCTCTTTCACCGGGTCGGCTCCCGCCACCCGCACGCGGTCGCGCACCTGCTGCTGGCGATCGACTTCCAGACCTCGGCCGTGCAGGAGGTCGCGCTGGTCGGGCCCGACGCCGGCGCCGATCTGGGCGAGCTCGCCGCGGTCGTGCGCTCGGTGCTGCGGCCCCACGTGGTCCTCGCCGGTGGCGCCGAGGGCACCGAGCGACCCGAGCTGCTGC
The DNA here is from genome assembly GCA_963781265.1 of uncultured Solirubrobacterales bacterium. Lineage (GTDB taxonomy): Bacteria > Actinomycetota > Thermoleophilia > Solirubrobacterales > 70-9 > WHSW01. The sequence continues at coordinate 774,870 of CAWAFH010000018.1, read as the reverse complement.
GCGAGCGCACCGCGATCGATGGCCACGCCGCGGCCTATGTGTGCGAGCGGTTCGCGTGCCGGGCACCGGTCACCGCGCCCGAAGCGCTCGCCGCGGCACTCGACGCCTGACCCGGACCGTTACAGCTGGCTCGCGGCGCCCTCGAGCACGACGGCGAGCCCCTCAGGATCCTCGGCCATCGGGAAATGGCCGCCGGGGATCTCGATCGGCTCGATCCCGAGCAGCTCGCGGGCCATGAACCGCTCCCAATCGGGCTCGAAGATCTCGTCGTCGGCGGCATAGATCAGTGCCGTCGGGATGGCCGGCGGCGCCGCGAGCGGGTACCGGTCGGGCGGCTGCGCCATCGGCACCAGGTTCTCGGCCAACGCCTGCGCGGCCGCCGGGGACAGGCGGCCGTACATCGCATCGATCGCCGCCTGCGCATCCCAGGCGCTCGTTCCGTCCGGGCGCTCCGAAGGGAACGGAAAGCCGTCCCTGAAGGTCTGGGGTGCCCCCGGCGGCGGGTCGAAGCCGCCGAGCCTCGGGCACAGATAAGCGAGCGCCGACCCCGGATGCGCCGCCGCCGCGAGCGTCGCGTACGCCGATCCCATCGAATGGCCGACGACGACCACCGGGTCGGCGAGCGCGTCGAGCGCCTCGACCGCCGGCGCAGCGCGTTGCTCGAACCCCGCCGCCGGATCGTCGAGCGGGAGATCCGGGGCGACGGCGTCGTGGCCGCGCGCTCGCAGGCAGCCGACCACCTCATCCCAGCACGAGCTCTGGTGCCAGGCACCGTGGATCAGGGCAAAGCCGGCCAAACCGTAAGCACCCTGGTCACCGGGGTCTCCTTCCGCTTCGCGTGCGACGCGACCAGCCGACGATACACCTGAGCGGCTCGCGATCAATAGAGTCGGGTCGATGCCGACCGACACCAAGAAAGAGAAGCCGAAGAAGACCACCGCCCAGATCGCCAAGGCGTACTTCGGGGCGATCGCAGAGCGCGACCTCGACGCCGCGGTCGCCCTGTGGAAGTCGGGATCGCGAGACCACATCCACGGGATCGCCGACATGCGGAGCCCGGCCGAGATCAAGGCCTTCTTCAACTCCCAGTTCGCCGCCTTCCCCGACTGGAAGTTCGAGATCCTCGAGCTCGCGGCAAGCGGCAAGAATGCCGCCTGTCGCTGGCGGGTGACCGGGACGTTCCGCGGGCCGGGGCGTTTCCAGGGCCTCGCCCCGACCGGGGGCGCGATCGAGATGGAGGGCTGCGACATGCTCCGGGTCGAGGACGGCCAGATCGTCGAGAACAACGCGTACACGAACGGAGCGATCATCGCCCAGCAGCTCGGGCTGCTCCCGGCGCAGGGCTCGACCGCGGACCGCGTGATGACCGGCGCCTTCAACGCGAAGACGGCCGCCGCGGACGCGCTGCGCAAACTCCGCGACCGCTGAGCTCAGCGATGACCCCGCCGGGCGCCGAGCGCTAGGCGGAGGAGGCGGCGGCGAGCGCTTGCTCGCGGCTGAGAAAAGCGCGAACCCGGACGATCTTCCCGTCGCGCACTTCGATCACGACGAAGGTAGTCCATTCGACCGGCGCCCCGCTCGCCTGCCCGAGTCCGCGCCCGACCAGTTCGGAGACGACGACGTCGCCTCTGGCCTCGAGACCGATCGGCTCGAACCGGATTCCGAGCAGGTCCCGCAGGTTCATCATCCACTCGCCGATGCCGTCCCGTCCGCGGTAGCCGCCTGCGGGCTGATCGGGCATCTCGGGAGGCTCGTCGACGCGGCAATCCTCGGCGAACGCGGCGGTCACGGCGGCCAGGTCGCCGCGGTTGAAGGCTTCGACCATGGTTCGCACAACGTCGACGTTCGCCTGCGACATGCTGGGCCATTATCCCGCCTGACAGCGGTGAAGCGCGACCCTCAGCGGCGGTGCTTGCGGGTCCGGATCGTCGCCTCCATGCCGAGCTGGCGGTGCTCCTTCAGCGAGCACCAGAGCACGTAGCGCGAGCGCTTCTTCAGGCGGGTGTCGATGTTCGAGTACTCGCCGGGCTCGACCTCGCCCGCGCCGGCCACCGGGCCGACCTGAACCCCTGACGAATCGAGGCGCTGCAGCTGGAGGTCGTGGGCGTCCTCGCCGGCATTCACGAACTGGACGATGGCCCGGCCCGGGGCGAGCTTCGCCTTCGAGAGGATCAGGTCGTACTCCGACCCCTGAACCTGGACGCGCTCGGGCGCCGGGGCCGGCTTCGCGGCGAACGCGGCGGGCGCCGCCAGCGCCAGCGCCGCCCCGGCCAGCGCCAGCGCGCCGCGCCTCACCCGATCAACGCCGCACGGCCGAAGCCGGCGGCATCCGGGATCACGGCGCCCGCGTCGACGCCGAACCACTGCTCGATCAGCGAGCAGTAGACGCCGCGGAAATCCGAGGTGGCGCGCAGGTTGTCGTCGGAATCGAGCTGATCCAGGCCCGGGAACTCGCCGATCATCTGGCCCTTGACCTGGGTGCCGATCACGTAGGCGGCGCCGCCGGCGCCGTGATCGGTTCCCGAGTCGTTTTCCTCCGGGCGGCGGCCGAACTCGGACCAGACCAGCGTGACCACCCGATCGGCGAGCCCGCGCGCCTCGAGATCGGCCTGGAAGGCGGCGATCGAGTCGGTGGTGATCTTGACGTCGGCGTCGAAGCTCTCGGCCTGGTTGTCGTGGGTGTCGTAGGAGCCGGGGGCCGAGAGCGCCGCGCAGCGGATCGGAAGCCCGGAGCCGAGCATCGCCGCGAGCGCGGACAGGCTCTCGCCGAACCAGTCGCCGTCACCGGTCGGATAGCTGACCGGCGGCGTGATCTCCTCGCCGGAGAACGGCTCCAGCTGCGCCTTCAGCTGCATCGCCTGCGCTGCCGCGCCGCCCGCGGTCCGCATCCCGGCGTCCTTCGAGCGCGCGCTGGTGCGGCCGAGCTCGGCGATCGCGCCGAACATCAGATCCTCGGGCTGGCCCCACACGCCCTGCGCCCAGAGGTCGTAGGACGGCCCGTTGATCGCCGCCACCGGAACCGAGCCGGTGGCGAGCGCCGGCGAGAGCGACCCGTCCAGCGAAAGGCCCTGAAGTGGGTTGTCGACCGTCCCGATCTGATCGAGCAGGCGCCCCATCCAGCCGGTGACCTCGTTCGGGAACAGGCCGCCGACCTCCCAGTAGTGGCGGGAGGTGAAGTGGGACTGGTCGGGGCTCGAGTATCCGATCGCCGGCGCGACGCTCATCTTGCCGGCGCGGTGCAGGTCGTCGAAGGCCGAGGCGGCGGGGTTCCAGCGCAGCCGCGGGTCCTCGGTGAACGCGGTGCCGGCATCGACCGGCAGCGCCAGGTTCGGGCGCAGCGAGCGGTACGTGGGATCGGAGGTCGGCGAGAGCACCGAGAGCGAGTCGATGCCGCCGTCGAGGAAGATCGAGACGAGGACCCGGTCGCTGCTCCCGGCCGCCTTCGCGATCCCGGCCTCGAGGTCGCCGATGCGAAGCTTGGAGGCGCCGTACACGGAGAGCATCGCGGCGCTCGAGCGCAGCAGGAACGAGCGCCGGTTGAGCCCGGTGCCCGCCGGAGCCGGCATCCCGGGCTCGATCGAGGGCAGCCCGCGGCCCGCCTCGGCAACGGCGCGACGGACCAGGTGGGCCCGGCTGAACTCCTCGCAGTGGTTGCAGCCCATCGCGTCCTCCTCAGCAGCTCTGCATCTCGGGTGAGGTGGCGATCAGCATGCGCAGCGCGTTCTGGCGCAGGAGGCGGAACGTGTCCTGCTGCCAGTCGGCGGTCGCCGAGGCGGCCACGGCCCCCGCGTAGCGCTCCAGCGTCTTGCGCGTCGTGGCGCTGACCCCGGGATCACCCCAGAAGCGCAGCGCCTGGCGGACGGCCTGCTTCGAGCTCTCGGTCGCGCTGTAGGCGGTCTCGTCGTCGATCACGTCGTAGCCGGCGATCTCGTTGGCCGCGATCCAGCGGCCGCGGAAGGTTGAGGTGTCGAGCCAGCGGTCGTCGTCCCAACCGGCGACGTTCGGCGGCCTGAAGAGCCGCTGCCCGGCGAGGTCGGACATCCACGACCAGTCGCTCTGGACGCCGCGGCGGCGAGACCGCAACAGGCCGGCGATGAAGACGGCGGGCGGCTTCACCATCGCCGGGCCGCGGTAGAAGGTCGGGTGCATGAGGATCGCCTCGACCAGCGGGCGGACGGCGTAGTCGCTCTTCACGTAGAGGCGCTCGAGCGCCTTGCGCGTCTTCGCGTTGGGCGGCACGGGGATGAAGTAGCTCCACAGCTTCTTGACGAAGAAGGTCTTGTGGGCCGAGTGCTTGATGCAGAGCCGGCAGGAGTCCGTCCAGTCGAAGTTGCCGCTCTGGCCGAAGATCGTCTTCGAGCCGGTGTCGTGGCGCCTCGGGTCGAAGTGGAAGTTGACGTAGCCGACGTCGTCCTCCCAGTCCGCGTCCCAGCCGGTCAGGGCGCGGGCCTGCTCGCGGACGTCGTCCTCGGAATACGGGAAGCCGGAGTCGTCGGACGCGCCGAGCGTGAACAGCTCCATCATTTCCCGGGCGTAGTTCTCGTTCGGAGCGCGGCGCGTGTTGTCGAGCCCCGAGAGCCAGATCAGCATCGCCGGGTTCGTGGTCACGTCCAGGAGCAGCTCCGGGAACGGGCTCATCCAGCGGCGCTCGAACAGCTGCGCCTGCTCGATCGAGAGCTGCTGTGAGTTGACGTCGGCGGTCGCGAACCAGTCGTGCCAGATCAACGCCATCCGCTCGACCAGCGGGTGGTTGGTGCGGACCATCCGGTCGAGCCACCAGAGCAGGTCGTGGCCGTAGGCGTCGAACGGGGCCAGCGGCAGGCCGTCGCCGTCGACCGGGGCCGGGCCCTTGAGCCGCTCCTTGCCCTTCGGCCGGGTCAGCGAGTGGACGGCGCCCTTGAGGTTGAAGCGCCGGGCGAGCTTCGCGGCCTCCCCGGGCTTCGGGCCGAAGCCCGCGCGCCACAGCAGGCGCGAGGCCTCGCGCTCGCCGAACTTCCCGTGATAGACGGGTAGATCGGCACCCCCGTGATGGTGATTCCCGGGCTTTCCTGCCATCCGGGTATGTAATCGGCCGCCGAGGACGGCCCTTTAGGCGCCTGGACGTCCTACAGGATCGAGAGGAAGCGGTCGAGCTCCCAGGGAGTGACCTGAACGCGGTACTCCTCCCATTCCTCGCGCTTGATCTCGATGAAGCGCTTGAAGGTGTGCTCGCCGAGGATCCGCAGCACGAGCTCGGACTCGGCGGCGATCTCGATCGCCTCGCCGAGCGTCTCGGGCAGCTGCTCGATCCCGCGCTGGGCGCGCTCCTCGGGCGTCAGGTGGTAGAGGTTCTGCTCCATCGGCTCGGGCAGCTCGTAGCCCTGCTCGATCCCCTCCAGGCCCGCGTGCAGCATGCCGGCGAAGCAGAGGTACGGGTTGGCGCTCGGGTCCGGGCAGCGCAGCTCGGCGCGCGTCGCCTGCTCCTTGCCCGGGTGATAGAGCGGCACCCGGATCAGCGCCGACCGGTTGCGCCGCGACCACGCGAGGTAGACGGGAGCCTCGTAGCCGGGCACCAGCCGCTTGTAGGAATTCACCCACTGGGCGAACAGCGGCGCGATCTCGCGCGCGTGGCGCAGCTGGCCGGCGATGAACGCCTTCGCGGTATCGGAGAGGAAGTACTGGTCGTCGGCGTCGTAGAAGGCGTTGCGCCCATCGGCCGACAGCGACTGGTGGACGTGCATCCCGGAGCCGTTCTCGCCGAACAGCGGCTTCGGCATGAAGGTCGCGTGCATGCCGTACTTCATCGCGTACTCCTTCACCGTGATCCGGTACGTCATGCAGTCGTCCGACATCGCGAGCGCGTCCTTGTAACGCATGTCGACCTCGTGCTGGGAAGGCCCGACCTCGTGGTGGGCGTACTCGACATGGATGCCGAGTTGCTCGAGGGCCAAGATCGTCTCGCGGCGCACGTCGGAGCCGGCGTCGAGCGTGGTCAGGTCGAAGTAGCCGCCCTCGTCGACGACCTCCGGCGGAGCCCCGCCGGTGCGCGAGTCCTTGAAGTAGAAGAACTCGAGCTCGGGACCGATGTTGTAGGCGTCGAAGCCCATCTCCTCGGCCCGCTTGAGCGCCCGGCGCAGGATCCACCGCGGGTCACCCTCGTACGGCTCGCCGCCCGGGATCTGGACGTCGCAGAACATCCGCCCGGTCGCGTTCTCCGAGGGTCGCCAGGGGATGACCGCGAAGCTCGACGGGTCGGGCATGGCGATCATGTCCGACTCCTCGATCGGGTTGAACCCGGTGATCGACGAGCCGTCGAAGCCCATCCCGCCCTCGAACGCATCCTCGAGCTCGGACGAGTTGATCGAGAACGACTTCAGCTGGCCGAGCACGTCGGTGAACCAGAGGCGGATGAAGCGCACGTCGTGCTGGCGCACGGCTGCGATCACGTCGCCGGGCGTCTGCGGGCGCTGGGGCTGATCAGGCATCGGCCGCGAACCTTATCCGTGACGGCCTCTCGTGCGTATTAGTAGGTGGTACAGAAATCGGCCGCTCGGATTGCGCATCTGGCCAAGATCGAGTACCTTGCTTACCGCAGGTAAGTAACAGGCTAAAAGTAAAGTAAAGGCGGGATAACGGCCGCATAAAGCGGCCGGGCGGAGGAAAAGGCCATGACCATCAAGACAGACGTCAGCCGGTTTCACATCCACGACGAGCTCACCGCCCCGGAGGGCAGCGTCGCGATCCTCAAGGGCGTGCAGGGAGCCGCCGGCGAGATCTCCAAGTTCATCGGCGTGCTCGCCGGAGCGCCGGCCGCGCTGCGCGCCTACGCGCGCATGCGCCACGAGCTGCGCGGCGGCGCGCTGCCCCAGGCGACCCGCGAGCGGATCGGGCTCGCCGTCGCCGAGCGCCGCGGCGACCCGTATTCGATCGCTCAGCACGCGCGCACGGCGCGCGCTGCCGGCCTCGGGCTCGACGAGATCACCGCGGCGCGCCAGTTCGCCTCGGCCGATCCGAAGGAGGCCTCGCTGCTCACCTTCCTCGAGGCGCTGCTCGCGACCGGCGGCCGGCCGGCGCAGCACCTCGGCGAGGAGGCGCGCGAGCATGGCTGGACCGACGAACAGCTGCTCGAGGCGGTCGCGCACGTTGCCCTGAACGAGTTCCAGAGCCTGATCGCGAACGCGGCGGCGCTCCCCCAGGACCAGGCCGACGCCGCGGTGCTCCCGGCCGCAGCCTAGGGCCGCGCGGACGCGCGACGACGCGCCCGGCGCCCGCGCGGACGCGCGGACGGCGCGCCGAGTTTCATCTCAACCACCCCAGGGGTGGTCAGGATGAACTTCGGCGCGTCGGGGCGGGGCGGGCTACTTCGCGACGCGGCCGAGCTTCGCGACGCGGACGTCGTCGGTGTACTCGAAGCGGAGCTGCTGCGCGGTCGCCTGCGTCAGGTCCCACCTGGCGCCGTTGGCGAAGGGTCCGCGGTCGATCACCGTGGTGCGGACGAAGCGGCCCCTGTAGCGCAGGACCACCTTCGAACCGCAGGGCAGCGTCCTGTGGGCGACGCCGAGCGTGGTGCGGGTGAGCCGCTGGCCGCAGGCGGTCTCGTTGCCGAAGAAGCCCGGGCCGTACCACGTCGCCCGCTGCGGCGGCATCGCGTTGACGAGCGCCTGCGAGGTCGCGGCGTCGACGACGCCGTCGTCGCTCAGGTCGGCGTCCGCCTGGAAGGCCTCGACCGCCGACTTGGTCGGATCCTCGAACTCATCGGCCAGCGGTGCGTCGCCATAGTCCTTGGCGCGGAGGATCCAGTTCAGCGTCGCGACGTCGCCGCCGCAATCGCCGACCTTCAGGGTGCGCCGCGCCGAGCTGCTTGTTGGGACACCCGGGCGTCACGTCGGTGGTCGTCGATCCGGCCGCGGTTCCGCCGACGCCCCCGGAGGCGCTGATCCCGCCGCCGGACGCGTTGGCGACCGCGACCCCGGCGCCGAGGACGGCCAGCGAAGCGAGCGATGCGACCAGGGCGCCTCGGCTGGGCCGCCGGCGGCGCGGGCGTGAACGGTCTCGGTTGTCAGCCGCTGCGCGGCGCCGTGAAAGGTCGTGCATATCTCTTCCGAGCGCTGACGGGGTTAGCTGACGGGCTCGCGCCGAAAGAGATGGCGCTACGCGGCTGATGCCTGCGATTCGCCCCGGGTTCAAAAGGGATCCCCCTTCGTGGGTCCCCCGCTCCCCGCGATATGTGGCGGGAATTGAGCGCGGCGCGAGGCTATCAAAGTTGAGCGTCGGGTTTCCATTTTATGAGCGTCCCGAGAGCGCTTCGACACGGCCGGAGCGGCTCCTGTGACACCCTCGGCTTTCGGCGCCGTTCGGGTGCGGCTGGAGGCGTGCAAGCAGGCTCGCGCCGCGCCGCCGTAGGATCGCCGCCGATGGGCGCGGCCGTGATCACCGGTGCGGGTCGGGGGCTCGGCCTCGAGATCGCCCGCGCCCTGGCCGCGCGAGGGCTCGCCGTCAACGTCACCGACGTCGACCGGGGCGCCGCCGAAGCGGCGGCCTCCTCGATCGGCTCGACCGCATGGGGCTCGGGGCTCGACGTCCGCGACGCGGAAGCCTGCTCCCGGGTCGCCGCGGCGGCGGCCGAGCGGGCCGGCGCGCTCGACGTCTGGGTCAACAACGCCGGAGTGCTCGTCACCGGCCACGTCTGGGAGCACGACGCCGAGCTGCGGCGGACGCTGTTCGAGATCAACACGCTTGGGACGATCAACGGCTCGCTCGCCGCGCTCGAGCTGATGCGGCCCGCCGGCCGCGGCCACCTGATCAACGTGGTCTCGCTCGCCGGGCTCGGCGCCCCGCCGGGCGAAGCGCTCTACGCCGCGACCAAGCATGGCGCGATGGCGTTCACGCTCGGCACGCTCGCGGACCTGCGCCGCTCCGGCTCGCGCGCGATCCAGGTCTCGGCCGTGTGCCCGGACGGGATCTGGACCCCGATGCTCCACGACAAGCTCGACGACCCGGACGCCGCCCCGTCGTTCTCGGGCGTGCTGCTCACCCCGCAGGAGGTCGCCGCGAAGGTCGCGGGCCTGCTCGACCGGCCACGGGCCGTGCTGACGATCCCGCGCCGGCGCGGCGCCCTCGTGCGGCTCTTCGACCTGATGCCCGGGCTGACGGCGCGGATCGTGCCCCTGTGGATGCGCGATGCCCAGCGCCGCCAGCGCCGCTGGAAGCAACGGATCGAAGCCGGTCGCGGTCCCTAGCGTGCGCCGCGGCGGCTGCCCTGGCGCCGTCGCGCGGGCGAGCCGAGAGGCGGTTTTCTCCCGCCATGCGTAAGAAACCCGCTCCTCGGCGTGGCGTGGTTACGAGCGACACCCCGGCCGAACGCGAACAGCACGGCGATGTCAGTCGCCGAGAGGCGGCTTATTACCGCCCAGCGAGACAAAGCCGCCTCTCGACCCTAGGCGAGCGCAGGACGGGCGAGCTGGCGTCGCCACGTCCAGGCGAGCACCGCCGAGATCGCCGCGAAGCCGCACGCGCCGAGAAAGACCGCGGTCGTGCCCGCGTCGTCGACCACCGCACCGGCGAGCGCGGTGCCGATCGCGAGCCCGCCCTGGTAGGCCGCGCCGATCCACGAGGTCGCCTCGGCGGCCGTCCCGGGCGGGGCCACGTCGTCGATCAGGGCCAGGCCGACGCTGTTCATCGGCGCGACCATCAGCCCGGCGACGCCCATCAGCAGGCCGAGGGCGACGATCGTCCCGGCCGCCGCCAGCGGCAGGGTGCAGGCGGCGAGCACGGCGATCAGCAGCGCGTACCGGGTCGCGGTAGCGCGGTGGGCACGTGCGCCGTACGCGAGGCCGCCGAGCATGCTGCCGAGCGCCAGGGCAGCCAGCACCGCACCCGCGGCTGCCTCCGCCCCGTGGGCCTTCGCGAACGCGGGCACGGCCACGTCGAGCGCCCCGAACATCGCGCCGATCGGGACGTCGACCGCGACCAGCGCGCGCATCCCGGCGCCGGCGATCGCGCCGAAGCCCGCGACCGAGTGGCGCTCGCCGCGCCAGGCGCGCGACGCCGGCGTCGCCGCGAACGCGAGCACGCCGATGAGCTCGGCGAGCGCGAGCCCGACCACCGCCGCCGCCGGCGACGCGAAGGCGATCAGCGCCGCGGCGGCGAGCGGGCCGCCGATGAAGAAGACCTCGAGCAGGACGGCCTGCAGCGCGTAGGCACCCGTCAGCTGACCCGGGTGATCGACCAGGTCGGCCCACAGCGGCCGCGTCGACGAGAGCATCGGGGCGTGCGTGATCCCGGAAAGCGCCGCAAAGGCGATCGGGACCCCCAGCGGCGCGCCCGCGAGCGCCGCCCAGACCAGGGCGAGCAACGAGGCGGCGGAAGCGACCGCCATCGCCGGCAGCGTCGCGGTCTGCCCGTAGCGATCGACGAGGCGCCCGCGCAGCGGCGACGAGATTCCCGAAGCGATCGCCAGGGATGCGGTCACCGCCCCGGCGGACGCGAACGATCCGGTCTCATCGTGGATCAGGAGGACGATCGGCAGCGCCACGCCCACGCTGAGGCCGGCGACGATGCTCGAGCCGACCACGACCTGGACCTGGCGCTTTCTCAGCAGCTCCCCATAGACCCCTAGCGACATCGACTCAGGGTGAAAAATAGAAGAGGCCCCTCTCGGGGCCCCTTCCGTAGCTGGCCTGTAAGCCGGATTCTGTCTTGGACAGCCATCCATCTCGCCGGTGCCTAGGCACCGGCTGGGCTCTCGCCCTGCGGCCCACCTGGATCTCGCCGGGCCGGGTCATCGATCCTGCTTGGCCTTGCACCGGGCGGGGTTTGCCTGGCCGCCGCGTCACCGCGACGCCGGTGCGCTCTTACCGCACCATTTCAACCTTGCCTGTGCGCACCTCACGTGTTGGCGCGCCATCGGCGGTGTCATTTCTGTTGCACTGTCCCGCGGGTTTCCCCGGGTGGGCGTTACCCACCGCCTCGCCCTACGGTGTCCGGACTTTCCTCGAGAGATTCACCTCCCGCGACTGTTCAGCCAGCCCGTCAAGTGTACGGCCGCACGGCGCTCAGATCGAGCGAATCCATTCAGCGAGAAACGGCTCCGCGATCGCGTAGGAGCCGCCGGGCCCGCGGGCGATCAGCTCGCGCTCGGTGAGCGCCCGCAGCGCCGCCTGGATCGAGCTCACCGACGGCAGCCCGTGCGCGGCCCGATAGGCGGCGGTCATCGGGCGGCCGGGCTCGTGGGCGAGCGCCTCGAGGAGCAGCTTCTGAGTCGCCGAGGCGTCATCCCAGCGCAGCTGGAAGTGGGCGTTCTCGGAGCGCAGCACCGCGGCGGTCGCGAGCTCGAGCTCATCCTCCCCCGCCTCGCCGTCGAACGGCGTCTGCTCCCACAGGAAGTAGCAGAGCTCCTGGGTCGCGTACGGGTGCCCGCCGGTGCGCTCGAGCAGCGCGGCGATCACCGGTTCTGAGACCGCCTTGCGGGTGGCGCGAAACCGCTTCGCGATGAAGCCAGCGAAGTGGTCCGGCGCGATCACGCCGAGCTCGAGCTTCTTCGCGCTGCGCCAGAACGGCTCGTTCTCATCGTTGAAGAGGCGCTCCATCAGGTGGCGGCGGCTGCCGAGGTATACGTGGCCGACCTCCGGCTGTTGCTCGAACACGGTCCGCATCAGCTTCGGCAGGGCGCGGTCGATCGTCTCGATCTCCTGGAACTCGTCGAGGATCAGGGCGACCGAGCGGCCGTGCTCTGCCGCAAGCTCGGCCGGCAGCGCCAGCAGCCGTTCGAGCGTTGCGTCGACGTCCGGCGCGCGATGGTCGAAGCCGAACGAGAAGCTGTACTCGCCGCCCTCCGGGTCGACCGTGATCGTCGGCGAGATCCGCAGCCCGCGAAACGGGGCCAGCGCGCGCTCGCGGACCCGCGCCAGCGGCGAGGCGATGTTCTCGTAGACGGCGCCGGCGAGCTTCTCCGCCAGCTTCGCCTTCGTCGGCGCCGACATCAGGTTGACGTAGGCGACGAGGACGCCGTCGGCGCTCAGCTGTTGCATCACTCGCCAGACGAGCGAGGACTTGCCGTAGCGCCGCGGAGCGAACACGACGACGTCCTGTCCGTTCAGCAGATCGAACTTGAGCTCCTGCACCTCGGCCTCGCGGTCGGCGAACGCGTCGTCGATCGCCAGCGCGCCGAAGCGAAACGGGTTGTGTGGGGTGTCGGCGACGCTCGCCATCCCCCGAGTATAGCTAGATCTATGCTGACTTACATAGACTCAGCTATGTGCTACTACATTATGTACTTATACATAGGAGCGGTGCGAGGCGCAGTAAGCGATCAGTCGAGTCAGTCGAGCGCCGCGTCGCACGCTTCGCACCCGCCCATCACCCGGAGCCGCCCGCCGCAGACGGGGCACCCGGCGCTGCCCTGATCGACGAGGTCCTCCCAGGCGCGGAGGATCGTGTCCTCCAGCGAGACCCCGCCGGTCCGCGGCTGAAACAGCCGCGGCGCCGAGCGCTCCGTTGCGAGCGGATCGGTGACGCGAGTCGCGCGCGCTGGTGTGGCGACGGCGCTCATCGTCAGACCGAGCGGAAGACCCCGACGACGCGGCCGAGCACCTGGGCGTCGGCCGAGCGAATCGGCTTGTGGGCGGGGTTCGCCGGCTCGAGGCGCACCACGTCCTTCTCCCGGTAAAAGCTCTTCACCGTCGCCTCGTCGTCGATCATCGCGACCACGATCTCGCCCTCGTCGGCGACCTTGGTCGGGCGGACGACGACGTAGTCGTTCTCGAGGATCCCGGCGCCGATCATCGAGTCGCCCTTGACCCTGAGGATGTAGTCGCCCGTCTCGCCGCCGATCACGTCCGGGACCTCGAGGTATTCCTCGATGTTCTCCTCGGCGAGGATCGGCGTGCCGGCGGCGACCTGGCCGACGAGCGGCAGACCCGCGGGCGCCATCGCCCTCTTCGCCTTGCCGACCAGCAGCTCGATCGCCCGCGGCTTCGTGGGATCGCGCCGCAGCAGCCCGATCTTCTCCAGGTTGGCGAGATGGGCGTGCACGGTCGACGAGGAATGCAGGCCGACGGCCTTGCCGATCTCCCGAACGGTCGGGGGATATCCGTACTTCGAGGCGTACTTGCCGATGAAGTCGAAGATCTCCTTCTGACGCTTGGTCAGGTCCACGGCTCAGCTCGCTCCTTGGGTCGTTGGACAGAACATATGTTCGTAGAATAGACACCCCTCCGGACGGATGCAAGCGCCGTGCGGCGCGAGCGCGGGTCGCGGGCCCGCGTCCGTCTAGAATCGCCTCTCCCTCAAGCGGCTGTGGCGGAACTGGTAGACGCGCAAGGTTGAGGGCCTTGTGGGCTGCACAAGCCCGTGGAGGTTCGACTCCTCTCAGCCGCACTTCCCGCCCGTCAAGGCGACTGCTCGACGAATGCGAGCGGATCGCCGTGGCGCTGGAGAAGGCCGCGACAGGCGCGACCGTTGGTGAGTAGCAACTACGCAGTCCTGTCCGGGGCGTCCTCGGTGTGTGCTCAGGGCGACGACGCATTAGATTTACGGGCGATCCCGACGTGGGCGTCGTCCCTGCAACCGCTACGCGCAAAGGGGGGCCACCGATGGCCGACCGACCGGTCTTTCTGTACGCCGCAATCTATCCCGACATTCCGACTGCCGAGGCGGACTACGAGGCCGTGTTCGAGCTCCACGCCGCCGGGGCGATCGGGACGTTCGACTCGGCCGTGATCGAGAAGGAGGGCGGGAAGGTTCACGTCCACAAGACCGAGAAGCCCACTCAGCACGGGGCCTGGACCGGCATCGCGGTCGGAGCGCTCGCCGGGATCCTCTTTCCGCCGTCGCTGATCGGCGCGGCGGTCGTCGGCGGCACCGCGGGCGGGGTGGTCGGGCACCTGCGGGGTGGCCTGTCGCGCAGCGATCTCAAGGATCTCGGCGAGGCGCTCGAGGAGGGCGAAGCGGCGCTGATCGTGATCGGTGAGTCGAAGATCGACGAACAGATCGAGAAAGCGACGAAGCGCGCGACGAAGCTGATCGAAAAGCAGATCGACGCCGACGCGGCCGAGCTCAAGCGCGAGGTCGAGGCGGCCGCAACGGCGGAGCCGTGAGCCACGCATCGCTTGCCCCCGCGGGCGGGCGCGATGGGCGGCCGGCGCCTGTGGGGATGCGTCGCGCTCCAATCTGGATCGCGGACTCACCGATTCTGGCTCACGCCTTCGTGCTGGCCGAATCCGCCCACGACGGCCAGAATCGGAACAACGACGGCCGCCCGTTTCTCGATCACGTGACGGAGGTCGCGCGCCTGCTGCGCAATGCCGGCTTCGACGACGAGCTCGTCACGGCCGGGCTGCTGCACGACGCGGTCGAGCGCGGAACGCTGACCGAGGAGACCCTGCGCGCCGAGATGAGCGACGGCGTCTGCGCGCTCGTCCTCGCGCTCACCGAGGACCCCACGATCGAATCGTTCGAGCGGCGCAAGGCGGCGCTGCGCGAGCAGGTCGCCGCAGCGGGCGAGCGGGCGGCAACGGTCTTCGCCGCCGACAAGCTCTCTGACATCCGCGGACTGCGCTGGGGCATCACGGCGTTCGGCAGCTCGCTCGAGGAGCGGCTCGGCACCAGCGTGAGCAGCATGGAGGGCCACTACCGTGAGTCGGTTGCGCTGATCGAGCGGGTGACCCCGAACTCACCGTTCCTGCCGGCGCTTCACACGGATCTCAGGCTCCTCGCGCACGCGTCCACGCGGCTGCCTGGCGAGGACTCCTCGGCTCGACGCTGAGGGTCCCTAGTAGCGCGGGTCGCGAGGGTCGCGCTCGACGACGACCGCATCGCGGCGGCCGTCGCGGCCGAATGCATAGATCGCGCCGACGACGAACCCGATCGCGCCGACGATCATCAGGATCAGCCCGACCGTCTCGAGGTTGACCGCGTCCCACTCGTCGTTGACGGCGTACCGCAGGATCGCGCCGACGGCGATCAAGAAGAGTCCGCTGCCCATAGTCATGGCGCAGACTTTACCCGCGTGGGCGGCTGCAAATCCGCGTCTGGACGCGAATCCGAGCGGCCGGGCCGCAGGACGAGCACCTCGCCGGGCGCCGTCTCGAGCGCCCAGGCGATGTCGGCGGGCGTGAAGCCGTCCGAGTGGCTCGTCCGCGCCGGCAGGACGATCGCGTCGAAGCGCTCCTGCTCGATCAGCGATGCGAGCGCATGGCGCGCCGTCCGCCCGCGCTCGATCCGCGAGTCGACCGCGACGCCGGCCTTCGCGGCCCGTTGCTCGATCAGCTCGAGCAGCGACAGCGCGCCCTCGCATTCGATCCCGAGCGGCGCCTCGATCGCGAGCTCCTTCGGGATGATCGCCAGGTACGCCGGGATCAGCATCGCGTCCTGGGCGCGGGCGAGTCGGATGGTCGAGTCGAGGCTGCGCTCGGAGAGCACCGAGCCGAGGAACGGAAACAGGATCCGGCGCTCGGAGCCAGGCTGGCGGCGTCCGCGACCGAACAGCGGGCTCATGGCTCGCGCTCCTCGAGCAGCGAGCGGTCGGCGACGATCCTGACGTCGACCCCGGGCATCTTGCGGACCAGGCGCTCGGGCAGCGACTCGCGCAGCCGCCCGAGGCCGGTCCGCAACCGCGGCTGGCCGATCAGCACGTAGGTCGACCCCCGCTCGGCGGCGACCGCTGCAGCGACGTCCGCCACGTCATCGCCCTCCTCGACCAGCAGCCGGGCGCCGAGCACGGCCGCCAGGCGCCCGAGGGCGCCGAGCTGCTCCCGCTCCTCGGCCGTCGGCTCGGACCCAGGCTCCGCCACGTAGAGCAGGTCCAGATCGCCGCCGAGCCGCTGCGCCGATCGCCAGGCCCGCCGCACGAGGCGCTGCGAGCTCGTCCGCGGACGCACCAGCGCCAGCACGCGCTCGGCGACTGCCTGCGGCGCCGCCTCGATCACCTGCTCGCGGGTTCCGAGCGCCTCCTCGGTGCGACGCGGCCGCGCCTTCGCCTCGACCTCCTCGGCCGTCTGGCGCAGCGCCAGCTCGCGCAGTGTGGCCAGATTCTCGATCCGGAAGAAGTTGTTGAGCGAGGCCTCGATCCGCTCGGACGGGTAGATCTTGCCGGCCCGCAGGCGCTCGATCAGGTTCTCCGGCGTGAGGTCGAGCAACACGACCTCGTCGGCGGAGGTGAGGACGGTGTCCGGGAAGGTCTCGCGCACCCGCACGCCGGTGAGCTCGGCGACGCGGTCGTTGAGGCTCTCGAGGTGCTGGACGTTGACGGTCGAGAAGACGTCGATCCCGGCGTCCAGGACGTCGTCGATGTCCTCGTAGCGTTTGGCGTGCTCGAGCCCGGGAGCGTTGGTGTGGGCCAGCTCGTCGACCAGCGCCAGGTCCGGAGCGCGGCGAAAGATCGCCGGCAGGTCCATCTCCTCGAGCTCGGTGTCCCGGTAGGTCACCTGGCGCCGCGGCAGCTGCTCGAGGCCCTCGGCCTGCGCCTCGGTCTCGGCCCGGCCGTGCGGCTCGAGGTAGGCGAGCACCACGTCGCGCCCGGCCGCCTTCTCCGCCTGGCCCTCCTGCAGCATCCGGAAGGTCTTGCCGACCCCGGCCGCCATCCCGAGGAAGATCTTGTAATGGCCGCGGCCGGCTCGAACCATGGGCCGGATTGTCCTCCTGTCAGGCGCCGCCCGCGTCAGGCGCCGAACACGTTGTGGACGAGGAGGTCCACCAGCTTGATCCCGATGAACGGGGCGATCACGCCGCCGAGCCCGTAGATCAGCATGTTTCGGCGCAGCAGCGCGGTCGCGCCGACGGCCCGGTAGCGGACGCCTCGCAGAGCCAGCGGGACCAGCAGCGGGATGATCAGCGCGTTGAAGATGATCGCTGAGACGATCGCCGACTCGGGCGTGCCCAGGTCCATGATGTTGAGCTTGTCGAGCGGCCCGCCGCCGAACGAGTCCGCTCCGGTGCTGGCGCCCGCGGCGACGTAGGTGGCGGCGAAGATCGCCGGCAGGATCGCGAAGTACTTGGCGATGTCGTTGGCGACCGAGAAGGTGGTCAGCGCGCCGCGCGTGATCAGTAGCTGCTTGCCGATCTCGACGATCTCGATGAGCTTCGTCGGATTGGAGTCGAGGTCGACCATGTTGCCGGCCTCGCGCGCCGCCTGGGTGCCCGTGTTCATCGCCACCCCGACGTCGGCCTGCGCCAGCGCGGGTGCGTCGTTGGTGCCGTCGCCGGTCATCGCCACCAGCCTGCCCTCGACCTGCTCCTCGCGGATCAGCTCGAGCTTGCGCTCCGGGGTCGCCTCGGCGAGGAAGTCGTCGACGCCGGACTCGCCGGCGATCTTTGCCGCGGTGAGCGGGTTGTCGCCGGTCACCATCACCGTGCGGATGCCCATCGCCCGCAGCTGGGCGAAGCGCTCGTTCATCCCCTCCTTGATCACATCCTTGAGATAGACGACGCCGAGCACCTGCTCGTTGCGGCTGACGGCAAGCGGGGTGCCTCCCTCACGGGCGATCCGGTCGAGCGTCTCGCGCAGCTCCGGGGGCGCCTGGCCGCCGGCCTCCTCGACGAAGGCGAGGATCGCGTCGCCGGCGCCCTTGCGGATCCGGCTGCCGTCGAGGTCGACGCCGCTCATCCGCGTCTCGGCGCTGAAGGGGACGAAGCTCGCATGTGTGGAGAGCTCGTGCTCGCGGATCCCGTACTGCTTTGCGAGCACCACGATTGAGCGCCCCTCCGGGGTCTCGTCGGCGAGCGAGGCGTATTGGGCGGCCTCGGCGAGCTCGACCTCGGTCACCCCGGGCATCGGGAGGAACTCGGTCGCCTGGCGGTTGCCGAGCGTGATCGTGCCGGTCTTGTCGAGCAGGAGCACGTCGACGTCGCCGGAGGCCTCGACAGCGCGCCCGGAGAGCGCCAGAACATTGCGGCGCACGAGCCGGTCCATGCCGGCGATCCCGATCGCCGAGAGCAGGGCGCCGATCGTGGTCGGGATCAGCGCCACCAGCAGCGCGATCAGCGTCGTCATCGAGACGTTCGTGCCGGCGAAGGTGGCGTACGGCCGCAGGGTGACGACGACGACCAGGAAGACGAGCGTCAGGCCGGCAAGCAGGATCCCGAGCGCGATCTCGTTCGGGGTCTTGCGCCGGCTGGCGCCCTCGACGAGGGCGATCATCCGGTCGAGAAAGCTCTTGCCGGGCTCCTGGGTGATCTCGACCACGATCCGGTCCGAGAGCACCCGGGTGCCGCCGGTCACCGCGCTGCGATCGCCGCCGGCCTCGCGGATCACGGGCGCGGACTCGCCGGTGACCGCGGACTCGTCGACCGAGGCGATGCCCTCGATCACGGTCCCGTCGCCGGGGATCACCTCGCCCGCCTCGACGACGACCACGTCGCCCTTCGCGAGCTCGTTCGCGGCCACGGTGCCGCCGTCGCGCAACCGGGCAACGGTCTCGGTCCGCATCGCGCGCAGGGCGTCGGCCTGTGCCTTGCCGCGGCCCTCGGCGAGCGCCTCGGCGAGGTTGCCGAACACGGCCGTGAGCCAGAGCCACAGCGAGACGACCCCCGTGAACCACGACGGCTCGTCGCCGCCGCCGAGCGGATCGCCGCCGAAGATCTGGATCAGGAACCCGACGGTCGTGAACAGGGCGCCGACCTCGACCACGAACATGACCGGGTTGTGGACCATCCACCGCGGGTCGAGCTTGCGCACGCTGGCGAGGATCGCCGTCCGCAGGGTTGCGGCGTTGAAGACTGACTGCTGCGCACGCTCCGTCACGATGCCTCCTCGTCAAGCGCGATGTTGAGTTCGAGCACGTTCACCCCGGGCTCGCCCAGGAAGCCGAGCGCGCGGCCGGCCGTGTGCTCGTCGATCAGCTCCATTACCCGGTCGAGCGGCAGGCCCCGGACCTCGGCGATCCGGTTCGCCTGGATCCGGGCGTTCGCCTCGGAGATATGGGGATCGACCCCGGAGGCCGACGTCGTGACCGCGTCGACGGGAACGTCGGCGGCGGTGAGGCCCGGGTCATAGCGGGCCCTCGAGCTCCAGGTAGGCGGCCAGGTTGTCCTTGAACATCTGCGATAGCTCGGCGTTGTTGGGGCCGAGGTTGTTGAAGTAGGTGACGTCGGCGGAGTAACCGGTCGCCGAGGGACGGCCCTGGAAGTAGCGCGGGTCGGGGACGCGGTGGAACTTCTTCGGGTTGCCGTCGCGCGGCACGCGCTTGGTGAACTCCTGGCCGATCAGGCTCGAGCCGATGACCTTGCCGTCGCGCTCGATCTGGCTGCCGTCGGCCTTGCCGGGGAAGGCGACCTGCGAGACGCCGGTGATCACCAGCGGGTAGACGAGGCCGAACAGCACCGTGAAGATGACGACTGCGATTGCGGAGGCGATGAAGTCTTTTCTCATGGTCTTAGAAGAGCTGGGTTGACAGGCCCTGGACGATCGGGCCGAGGAGCAGGGCGGGGAAGAAGGTCAGGGCGCCGACGATCAGCACGATCGCCAGCAACAGGACGACGAACGTCGGCGTGTCGGTGCGGAAGGTGCCCGGGCCCGCCGGCGAGACCTTCTTGCCGGCGAGCGAGCCGGCGATCGCCAGCAGCCCGATCATGATCGGGTAGCGGCCGAAGAACAGCGCCAGTCCGCCGACCAGGTTGGCGAAGGTGATCGTGTAGGAGCCGGCGTTGCCGGGGGCGTTGGGCTGGACGAAGCCGGTGAAGCCGGCGAACGCCGAGCCGTTGTTGTTGGTCTGCGAGACGTAGGCGTAGAGGGTCTCGGAGAAGCCCTGGGGGCCTGGGTTGTAGATCGATGGATCGCCGTACTTGGTCGCCACCGCGATCGCCGTGAACCCGAGCACGACGATCGGCATCACCAGCACCCCGACCAGGACCAACTTGACCTCGCGCGCCTCGATCTTCTTGCCGAGGTACTCCGGCGTGCGCCCGACCATCAGCCCGGCGATGAACACGGTCAGCAGGACGAACAGCAGCATCCCGTAGAGGCCGGAGCCGACCCCGCCGAAGATCACCTCGCCGGTCATCATGTTCGCCAGCGGCACGGCGCCGCCGATCCCCGTGTACGCGTCGTGGGCGGAGTTGACCGAGCCGTTGGAGGCGTCCGTGGTCCAGCTCGCCCAGATGGCGCTGCTGGCGATCCCGTTGCGGACCTCCTTGCCCTCCATGTTGCCGCCCGTGGTCCCGTCGGCGGCGGCGAGCTCGAGCCCGGCCTTGTCCTGGGCGGGCGAGCCGTGCTGCTCGGCGGCGGTGGCGGTGACCATCCCGCCGATCATCAGCACCGCCATCGCTCCGTACAGGGCCCAGCCCTGGCGGCGGCTGCCGACCATGCGGCCGTACGTGAACACCAGCCCGGCCGGGATCATGAGGATGAACAGCAGCTCGACGAAGCCCGAGAACGCGGTCGGGTTCTCGAACGGGAAGGAGGAGTTGACGTTGAAGAAGCCGCCCCCGTTGGTGCCCAGCTGCTTGATCGCGATCTGGGAGGCCGCCGGGCCCATCGCCAGGGTCTGGCTGTCACCCGTGACGGTGCTGACGTCCTGGTAACCGGTGAGGCTCTGGATCACGCCCTGGGAGACGAGGATCAGCGCGCCGACGATCGCGAGCGGGAGCAGGATGTAGAGCAGCGTCCGGGTGATGTCCTGCCAGAAGTTGCCGAGCGACTTGCCGGCACGGCTGCGGATCCCGCGGATCACGGCCACGAGCACGGCCATGCCCACCGCGGCCGAGACGAAGTTCTGAACCGTGAGCCCGGCCATCTGCGAGAAGTACGAGAGCGTCGTCTCGCCGCCGTAGAACTGCCAGTTCGTGTTGGTCACGAACGAGGTCGTCGTGTTGAACGTCAGGTCCGCCGGCCCGGCGCCGAACCCCTCCGGGTTGAAGGGCAGGACGCTCTGCGCGCGCAGGATCACGTACAGCAGGAGCCAGAACAGGAGGCTGAAGACGAGCACCGTCTTGGCGTAGGCCTTCCAGTCCTGCTCGACCGTGGCGCTGCGTCCGAGCATCCGGTAGATGAGCCGCTCGAGCGGCCCGAGGATCCGGGTCAGAAAGACTCGATCGCCCTCGTAGACGCGGGCCATGTAATGGCCGAGCGGCACGGCGACCGCCGTCAAGACGACGACGTAGAAGGCGAGCTGGAGCACCCCCTCGGCGGTCATGCTCAGAGCTCCTCACCGAAGAACAGCGCGTAGAGCAGGTAGAGCGAGAGCGCGAACGCGACGACCAGACCGATGACCTCAGCGGCGCTCATAGACGATCCAGCCCCTCGACCAGCGCCCACATGAGCGCGAAGAAGGCAACGGCCAAGACGATCGAGATCAGGTCCATCTCAGTCCTCGATCCCGTTCAGGGCGCAGTTGACCTCGGCGACGAGGTCGGTCGCGCGGCGCCCGTTCCAAAGCGGCGACTCGGAGTCCTCGACCAGGGCGGCGACGGCGGCGACGCCACGCAGGCCGGCCGGCTCGCCCGACTCGAGACGGGCCACAAGGCGCTCGAGGCGCGAGCGCTGGCCACGGATCGCTGCGGCGGCGGCGGGCGACGGCCCGCTGAACCGGCGCGGGTGCTCGGCGCTGACGATCGCCGCGCGCAGATCGGCGGCGAGCGTACGGCGAACGTGATCGGTCGAAAGCTGGTCTGCCCGGCGGGCGAGGAGGCTGTCGGAGGCCGGGTCCGTGCCGCCGGCGAGCGCGCGATCGAGCTCGCAGCTGCACAGGGCGGCGAGCGCGCGCTCGGGGATCTCGACGGCGTTCATCGCGGCTCGCCTCCGGCACGGCCGAGGCGGAAGAGCGCCATGCCGAGCAGGTCGTGAAGCTCGCGCGGGTCGCCATTCACCCAGAGCGGCGAGGTGCCGTCGGTGAGCAGCAGGTTGGCCGCTGCGATCCCACCCGCCTCGGCCGCCGGCTCGGAGTCGAGGCGATCGGCAAGCTCGGCGAGGAGGCTCTCATTCGATCGCACGGCCGCTCGGGAGATCGGTGCCGCGGCGCTCAGCCGCGACGGGCGGTGGGCGCGGCGAACGGTGTCGCGCAGGCCCTCGGCCAGCTGATGGCGAACGTGGGCCGAGCGCAGATGCTGGGCTCGAAGCGTCAGGGTGGGGTCACCGCCGGGGTCCGCTCCGGCGGCGAGGTCGCGATCGAGACCGGTCGTGAACATCCGGGCCCTGACGCGGCCTGAAAGCGGCAGTCGTCGCCGGCGGCCGAGCCCGTGGCGGGCGGCGATCGCGAGGTCGATGCGCGGGTGAACTTCCATGCATCAAGCTTGGGGGCGTTCGCGTCAAGCGGACCTCAAGACTTGGCCGCGGCGCATAAAGGTGTCGTGAAGACCGGGTCCTCAGGCGGTGAACCGGTAGCCGACCCCGGGGTCGGTCCGAATCAGCCGCGGGGCGCCGCCGCCGGCTTCGATCTTGCGCCGCAGGTTGGCGATGTGAACCCGCAGGATCTGGGTGTCGTCTTGAAAGCCTGGCCCCCAGACCTCGCGCAGCAGCGCCTGGTGGGTCAGCAGCCGGCCGCGATTGAGCGCCAGGTGGCGGAGCAGGTCGTACTCCGTCGGGGTCAGGTGGATCTCCTCCCCGCCCCTGGTGATCCGCCGGGCGGGCAGGTCGATGACGAGGCCGTCGGCCTCGATCACCGGGTCGTCGTCGCCCGACGGCTCCGAGCGTCGGAGGGCGGCCCGCAGCCGGGCGACCAGCTCATTGGGGCCGAACGGCTTCGTGATGTAGTCGTCGGCGCCGGCATCGAGGGCGCGCACCTTCTCGCGCTCGTCGCCCATCGCGGAGAGCACCAGGATCGGCATCTTGCTCCACTCGCGAATCGCGCTGGTCACCTCGACCCCGTCGCCGTCGGGTAAGACGAGGTCGATGATCGCCGCATCGGGCGGCCGCACCGCGACCGCGTCGAGCGCCTCGCGGACGGTCATCGCCGGGACGACCTCGAACCCGGCATCGCCGAGGATCACGCGCAGAGCCCGGAGAATCTGGGCCTCGTCGTCGCAAATCAGGACGCGCTGGCGGGAGGTCATTCTGGCGCCTTCACCGGCAGGTGGATCGAGAACGTCGAGCCCTGGCCGGGAAGCGACTGGGCGCGCAGCTTGCCGCCGTTGGCCTCGACGAAGCCGCGCGCGATCGCCAGGCCGAGCCCGGCGCCCCCGTGGTCGCCCGAGCTGTGAAACGGCTCGAAGATGCGGTCGAGGTCCGCGCGGGGAACCCCCGGGCCGTGATCGGTGATCCTGATCGCGATCTCGCGGCCGATGCGCTGCGCCGCGATCGTCACCGGCTCGTCGCTGGCGTATCGAACCGCGTTCTCGATCAGGTTCGCGAGCGCCCGCTCGAGTTGCGCCGAGTCGGTCTCGAAGAGCGGTAGCTCCGGCTCGATTGCGAGCTCGAACCCCGCCGGCGGAGTCTCGACGTGCGCGATCGCAGCCTCGATCAGCTCCTCGGCCGAGGTCCAGTCGGCCTGCGGGTTGAGCTGTCCGGCTTGGACGCGCGAGAGGTCGAGCAGGTTGTCGACCAGCCGCGTGAGCCGGTCCGACTCCGTCGAGATCACCGAAATGAGCTCGGCGCGCGCCGGCTCGTCGAGGGTCGGGGAGGCGAGCCCACCGGCGGCCGCGGTGATCGCGGTGAGTGGCGACCGCAGGTCGTGCGACACCGATCGCAGCAGGGCTGTCTTGACCACGTTCGAGCGCCGCAGCGCATGCGTCTCGATCACCTGGGCCTCGAGGCCCTCACGCCGTCGTGCCGCGGTCAGCAGGGTCTCGAGGCTCGGCACCACCCGCCGCTCGAGCTCACCGATCGTTTCCTCGTCGGTCGCACGCGGGACCGCCACGGTCCCGGCACGCTGGCCGTCGACGACGACCGGCAGCGCCCGCCGCCGGTGATCGCTGTCGCTCCAGCGGGTCTCGACCTCGACCCAGGGCAGGACGAACGCCTGCGCGATCCGCTGGCCGACCACCCGCAGCGAGTCGTCGAGGTTCTGGCCGCCGAGCAGCACCCGCGCCATCTCCGCCGTCAGGTCGGCCTCGGCGCTGCGCCGCTCGGCTTCATCGGCGCGGGCCCGCGCCGCCCCGGCCAGGGTCGCGGTCACCGCTGCAGCCACGAGGAAGACGACCAACGCGACCCAGTTCTCCTCCTCGGCGATCGTGAACCGCCCGGTCGGCGGAATGTGAAAGAAGTTGAACGCCGCGGCGCTCGCGATCGAGGTCAGGATGCCCAGCGCCAGGCCCCAGTAGCTGGAGGCGAGCAGGACGGGCAACAGGTAGAGGACGCCGGCGGCCTCGACCGGCATCACGTCGCGAAGTGCGTAGATGATCGCCGTCACCGCCGCGATCAGAACCGCCGAGACGACGACGCCGGTGGCGGTCGAGCGAAGGCCGTTGCGATCGGTCATCGCGCCCCATGGTGGCGCAACCGCCCCTGTCGACGCCCGCCCCTGCCGTGCCTGTACAAAGTCCACCGATGAGGTCCTGGCAGGGCGCCGCGACTCGCGACCGCCTGATCACGGTGGCGGTCTGGGGCACGGTCGCCCCCTGGGCGTTGTGGGCGCTGATCCGGACGCTCGGGATCGGCTCGGGCTTTCCGCTCGAGGCGATGCTCGCGTTCACGCCGCTGGTGGCAGCGACCGCGATCGTGCCGCTGGCGGTCGCGGCCTTCGCGCGCCGCTGGGCAGCGGCCGCGGTCGCCGCGGCGGCGCTGATCGCGCTCGCGATCGTGGTCCTGCCCCGGGCCTTCGGGGGACCGACCGAGGCCGAGGGCGGCGAGGCCGCCGAGCTGCGGGTGCTGGCGGCGAACATGAAGCTCGGCAAGGCCGAGCCCGAGCCCCTGGTCGAGTTGGTCCGCGACCTCGACGTCGACGTGCTCTCGGTCGAGGAGCTGACGCCCAACCTGGCGGCGAAGCTCGACGCAACCGGACTGCGGGCGCTGCTGCCCGATCGCGTCCTCGCGACCGACGAGCGCTCCGGCGGCAGCGGCCTCTACGCGCGCTCCGGGCTCGGACCGGGGGACGTGGGCCGGTTACCCGGTGGCTTCCCGTTGATCCGCCAGCGACTCGCGGTCGCGGGTGCGGCGCCGATCGAGCTGCTCGGCCTGCACACGGTTCCGCCGATCAGCGGGCAGACGGAGGACTGGGCGGCCGATCTGGGCGGGATCCCGCCCCCGGTCGACGCGCAACTGCGGATCGCGCTCGGCGACTTCAACGCGACCCTCGACCACGAGCCGTTTCGCGATCTGCTCGATCGCGGCTACGCCGACGCGGGCGAGACCCTCGGAGACGGACTCACGGGCACCTGGCCGGCAAACCGGCGGATGCCGCCGTTCGCCGCGATCGACCACGTGCTCGTGGACGAGCGGATCGGGATCCGCGAGTACTCGGTCGAGGACCTGCCCGGCTCGGACCATCGGGCGGTGTTCGCCGCACTGGCGCTGCCCGCGCCCTAGCTCAGCCGCTGTCGATGCCGGTCAGCCAGGCGGCGTTCAGCGACGGCGCCGGGTCGTCGGGCGGGATCCCGCGTACCGACCGCTCGACCCCGAGTGGGCCGCGTCAGATCTTCAGCAGGACGAGCGTGTTGAGCACGAACAGGATCGAGAAGAAGATGGTCCAGCGGTCGAGGTTTCGCTCGACCAGCGAGCCACCGATCGAGCCACCGGTGGCCCCGATCCCGAAGGCGCCCGAGAGCCCGGCGTCCTTGCCCGAGTGCAGGAGCACCAAGAAGATCAGGACGACCGAGATGAGTACCTGAACGACGTTGAGGATGCTTTCCATCGCCGGGCAGTGTAGATGACTACCGGGGCGCGGCCGACAGCGTGTCGATCCGCTTCAGGACCTCGATCGCCTCGCGGCGCAGCTCGGTGTCGAGGCGCTTCCAGTCGGCATCGGTGAGCTTGCCCTGCTCGCGGTCGAGCTCGGCGTCGCGGATCTGGCGGTAGAGCGCCTCCTTGCGCGCCTCGAGATCGGCGCGCTCGGGGCTCTCGCCCACGTCCTCGAGCGGCTCGGCGCGGTGGCGAAGCGGCGCGGTGACGAAGGCCGCGAGCACGACCAGGATCACGAGCGCGATCACGATCTCCATCGCCGGCGACGCTCAGGCGCGACCGAGGTCGCGGGCGAGGCGGGCCGCGTAGACGTCGGAGACCCGGCGGCGGCGCGCCTCGGGCGCCGGCCAGGCCGCGATCACGGCGCCGACGATGCCGATCGCGCCGCCCAGCCAGATCCAGATCACGAACGGGTTCACGTTGATCCGGAAGTCGACCGGGAGCGGGTTGGCTACGTAGAGCGCGGCGAGGTTGCGGATCGCCTCCCCCTGGCGGCTCGTGTACGACCGCATCGCGTCGACCTGCTCCGGCGTCGGGCCGCCGGCGCCGACATCGGGCAGGGTCCGCTCGAGCCGCCGGTCGACTCCGGCGATCACCGGGTCGAGCGAGCTCAGGTCGGGCCGCATCGCGGTCCACAGGTCGCCGCCGGCCGTGGTCCGGCGCCCGACCTCACTCGTCGCCTCGCCCTCGAAGAAGCCGGCGATCGTCGCGTCGGTCGCGGTGGTCGAGTAGTAGTTGCGCGACGGGTGCAGCAGCGCGACCTGCTTGCCGTGCCGCTCGACGTCGAGCAACGCGCCGAACGTCAGCCGTTGCTCCGCGCCGTCGATCGCCTGGGTCGGCTTCGTGTAGGTGATCGTGTAGTCGCCGACCTCGGTGGTCTGGCCCGGCTTCAGCTGGACGTCGCTGCTCGTCTGAAAGCTGGACGAGGCGGCGACCGCGATGAACAGGACCGCGATCCCGGCGTGGACGATGTAGCCGCCGTAGCGGCGCCGATTGCGACCGATCACCCGCCCGAGCGCGGCGATCCGGCTACCGCCGGACAACGCTCGCTGGGCCGCGGCGCCGCGCCAGAACTCGGCCACCAGCGCCGACAGCGCGAAGAACGAGAACGCGAACAGGATCAGCGCGGGGATGTGGTCGGCGGCGTCGGTGAACGCGAGCACGGCGACCGTCCCGGCGGCGGCGACCGCGAGCGGCGCGCGGATCAGGCGCCACAGCGACCCCGGGCTGATCTTGCGCCAGGCAAGCAGCGGGCCGATCCCGGTGAACAGCACCAGGATGATCGCGAGCGGCGTCGTGTACTGGTCGAACCAGGGGGCGCCCAGCGAGGACTTCTCGCCGGTGAACGCCTCCGAGATCAGCGGGAAGAACGTGCCCCAGAAGATCACCACGGCGAGCCCGACCAGGAGCAGGTTGTTGATGAGAAAGACCGACTCGCGCGACGCCAGCGACTCGATCCGCCGCTCCGAGCGCAGGTCGTCCAGGCGCGCGACGATCAGCGCCGCCGAGCCGACGATCACGACCGCGATCAGCCCCAGCAGCCAGGGACCGACGGTCGACGCGCCGAAGGCGTGGATCGACTCGAGGATCCCGGAGCGGACCAGGAACGTGCCCAGCAGGGCGAGGCTGAACGTGGCGACGATCAGCGACACGTTCCAGACCTTCAGCATCCCGCGCTTCTCCTGGACCATCACCGAGTGCAGGAAGGCGGTGCCGACCAGCCACGGCATCAGCGAGGCGTTCTCGACCGCGTCCCAGCCCCAGTAGCCGCCCCAGCCGAGCTCGGAGTAGCTCCACCGGCTGCCGAGCAGGACCCCGATCGAGAGCAGGATCCACGCGACCAGGGCGAAGCGCCGCGTCTGGCGGATCCAGCTCGCGTCGAGGCGGCGGGTGATCAGGGCCCCGACCGCGAACGCGAACGGGATCGACCACAGCACGTAGCCGGAGTAGAGCATCGGCGGGTGGATCGCCATCGCCGGATGGCGCAGCAGTGGATTGAGGCCAACGCCCTCGCTCGGCGCCGGGTCGAGGCGGCCGAACGGGTTCACGTCCGGGGCGAGCAGCATCAGCGCCGTGAAGAAGAGGCCGATTCCGGCGAGCACCGCGGTCGCGTACGGAACCACCTCGCGATCGCGGCGGCGGGTCAGGAACAGGACGCCGCTCGAGGCGATCGACAGCACCCAGGCCCAGAGCAGCAGCGAGCCGCCCTGGCTGGACCACATCGCGGTCAGCTTGTAGCCGAGCGGGGTCGTCGTGGACGAATGCTCGGCGACCAGCGCGACGCTGAAGTCCGAGCGCACGAAGGCCGCCTCGAGCACGACCACCGAGATCGTCAGCAGGGCGCAGAGGCCGTAGATCGCCCGCCGGGAGGAGTCGACCAGCCGGCGGTCGGAACGCCGCGCGCCGACGATCGCCGCGATCGCGGCGTAGGCGCAGACGAACGGGGCCGCGATCAGGCAGGCGGCGCCGAGCTCGACCATCTAGCGGGGGTTCTGACCGCGGAGCACCCGCCGATTATCGCAACGCCGCGCCTGCGGCTAGATTCGGCCGGCCCGATCGACCGCCGAAGAGGGGGAGTCCGATGACCAAGTTCACCGCGCTGGCCGCCACCGTGGCGATCGCGATCGTCGCCCCCGGATGCGGCTCGGTCGCCGAGCAAAATGACTACGTCGAGCAGGTCAACGCCGAGCAGACGCAGTTGCTCGACTCGATCGGCAAGATCGTCTCCGGCCCAGCGCCGACCAATTCGGAGCAGGCGGCCGAGGTCGCGGGCCGGCTGTCGCGTGCCTTCGCGACGAGCGCCAACGAGATCGAGGCGGTCGACCCCCCGGAGGACGTCGCCAACCTGCACGCGCAGATGGTCGACGGGATGCGGGAGCTGTCGGATCGCCTGCGCGACGCGCAGCGGGCGCTCGCCGGCGGCAACGCCCAGCAGGCCGCCGAGGCCGCGGCGGACCTGCAGCAGCAGACGACCCGGGCCCAGCAGCGGATTCAGGGCCTGATCGACCGGATCAACGCCGAGCTCGAGAGCTAGCGGGGACGCTCACCGCTTCGCGGCGTGACTTCGACCTCGCTTGCAGAGCCGGCGCACTCCGGCGCGAGCGCGCCGAGAGGCGGGTTTCTACCGCTACGCGCCAACAAACCGCCTCTCGAGGTGAGCGACGTGGTGAGCGCTTTGGGCCCACGCGTGGCCTCCGTTGAGGCCACCGAGCCGGGCCCGTACGCGCTGCGGATGCCGCCGCGGCGCACGGTCGAGAAGATCATGGCGTGAAGGCTTTACTCCGCGGACTCGCGAGCACACTGCCCCGCGCAGCGGCGGGGGTCTTCGTTCGCGGCCGCCTTGGTTGCGTTTTCGGCCTCGGCTGCGGTGGTCAGGCCATCTCGAAATTCGGCGAAGACGACACCGTCAGTTGTCTGTTCCAGCGGGCAGCCCGGGACACCTGAGGTGGAACGCCTCCCGAAGCGACGGCCCCGGCGCTGGTGCCTGCTCACAGAGCGGGGAGGCGACGGCGTCCAGCTGACCGTTCTGAGCTGGAATCACTGGACCTCGGCCAACGCCCAGGGCAGCGGTCAGATGTGCCCTGGGCCGGCGGGCTGCATCCCGATCTCGATCCACCTCGGCCGGCCGCACTTCATCAACAGCTGTGATCGCGAGATTTTCTCCCAGACCAGGATCCACGTGAAGGGCACCGAGCGCGTGCCCATGCGGCCTCAGCCGCTCACCAACACCTGCCGGCCGCGCCACCCGGGCTGATTCGCAGAGCGCCCCGCTTTCACTGAAAGCGAGCGAGCCGGGTCACTGCAAGAGCGAGATACTGCGCGGGCGATGTCGCAGGAGAACGTCGAGGTCGTGAAGGCGGCCTAGGTCTCGCCGTGCAGGCCTTGATCGGTTCATGGACCTGTGAACAGGCCGTCGAAGTCGCCGGGCTGCGGAGTAGGGGCCCGGCTACTCGATGATGACGTTGGTGTCGCTCTTCGCCTGCTCGGAGAACTTCGACGGGCACTTCGTCAGCAGCGTGTCCCGATCGCCGACGAAGACGCCGTTGTGCATCGAGCCGTCGACGACGATCTCGCGGCCCTCGCGGAAGGCGTCGGCGCGCTCGCCGGTGTAGCTGACGACCAGCCCCCCGGCGGCCTGATCGTCGTCGTCGACGGCCCTGAACTTGACGGGGCCGTAACCGTCGGCGCTCCCGCTCAGGATCTTGTCGACCTTGCCGGCGAGCTGGTACGGGCCGCCGGACTCGACCTGGTCGAGCTCCGAGGGGCTCTTCGCCTCGCTCGATGCCGAGAACGAGACATAGACCAAGCCGGCGGCGAGCAGCACCGCGACCGACATCGCCACGACGAGGCGAACCCTTCGTTTGCGATCGGGATCCACTGTCCTCAGATTATGGCGATCGCGGTCGGGTACCTTGCGCGCCATGACCGACAAGCCCGTACTGCTGATCACCGGGGCGTCGAGCGGAATCGGCGCCGCCACCGCCCGCGCCGCTTCGCAGCAGGGCTACCGCCTCGTGCTCGGAGCCCGCAGCGAGGACAAGCTGCAGGCCCTCGCCGATGAGCTGGGCGGCGAGGAGGCCGCGATCGCGGTCCGCTGCGACGTCACCGAATGGGAGGACAACGAGGCGATCGCCGCGGCGGCAATCGGCGCCTTCGGCGGCATCGACGCCGTCTTCGCCAATGCCGGCTTCGGCGCCAAGCGCGGATTCCTGGAGGAGTCCCCGGAGTTCTGGCGCGAGATGGTGCTGACCAACGTGTACGGCGTCGCCCTGACGATCCGGGCCACGCTGCCCCATCTGCTGGAGCGTGGCACCGGCCACTACGTGATCACGAGCTCGGTGGCCGGCCGACGAGCGTTGCCGGGCTCGCTGTATTCCGCGACGAAGTGGGCGGTCACGGCGATCGGCGAGGCGCTGCGCGGCGAGCTGCGCACGATGCACGACAACCAGGGCATCCGCACGACGCTGATCGAGCCCGGGATGGTCGACACGCCGTTCTTCGACAACCGCCCCGAGGGCGCGCTGGCCGACGAGGACATCGCGCGCGCCGTGATCTTCGCGCTCTCGCAGCCGGCGAACGTCGACGTCAACGAGATCCTGATCCGCCCGGCGACGCAGCCGACCTAGCTACCCGATCGTCCCCCGCTCGCGGCGGACGGGCTGCATCCCCCGGGCCTCGTAGTTGGCGAGCGCGTACGGGCCGTCCTGGGTGTTGGTGCTCACCGCGACCTTGGGCCCGAGCTCGAGCCCGCGCCGGATCGCCTGGGCGAGCGCGTGGCCACCGATCCCAAGCCCCTGGAAGGGCTTCAGCAGGCCGAAGTAGGCGAGCTGGACGAGCCGCCCGCGCGAGTAGGGCTCGAGCTCGAAGTAGCCGCCCCGCTCGCCCTCGACGACCACGACCCACGTCTCGACCCGCCGCTCCCAGTCGGCCCACTGCCCGTCGGTCCAGCCCAGCCGGTCGACCCAGTAATGGTTGGCACCGACACGCTCGTAGAACCATCGATTCAGTTCCGGGTCGCTGACCCGCTCAAGGTCGAAAGGCCGCCCGGGCGGGCGCTCGGGCGGGCGCAGGTCGGAGAGATCGGTGATCTCGAGGTAGGTCTTGACGACCTCGATCGGTGCGCCGCCGCTCACGCGAGCGAAGGTAGCGGCTAGGCGGTCGCGGGAGGCTCGGGCGGGGACTCGCCCGGCGGCGCCGTGCTGGCCGCGGCCGCGGTGCCGCCGCCGAGGTCGAAGAAGAGGATGCTCGCGATCAGTGCCGGGATCGGCGCGGTCAGCACGCTGACGGCGATCACGAGCACGATCAGGGCGCCGAGGCCGATGCTCGTGCCGATCGCAGCGGCGATGAAGCCGGCCACGATCGAGATCAAGAAGCCGACCAGGATCGCGCCGAAGACCTCCCAGGCATTGCCCCGGACGAGCTCGTGGCTGCGCCCGAACGAGCCGAGGACGCCGACCCGCTCGATCACGATCGCGGGCGAGATCACCGCCCAGATCGTGAGCAAGAAGAGGCCGGGGATGATCAGCAGCGCGAGCCCGATCGTGATCCCGATCCCGGCGAGAACCGCGGCGCCGATCAGCGGCCAGATCACGTCCCTGGCCGCGGCGAACAGCTGGCCGACGCTCTGATCGCGCCTGCCGTCGCGCACGTCGCTGACCAAAGAGACGACGAAGCCGGTGTAGAGAGCGCTCGCGACCAGGCCGATGACGGTGGCGACGAGCGCGAGCACGAAGCCGCCCGAATCGCGCAGCAGCGCCTGCAGAACGCCGGTCAGCACGAAGACGACGAAGGCGCTGCCGAGCAGCGGACCGGCGTAGGCGCCGTAAAGCGCAAACGTCTCGCTGATGACCTTGCCGACGCGGACGCGCGACTGGATGGGCTCCCCGCTCACGCGACCACCCTAGTCGAGCGCGGGCATCCGCGTACACGCGGCTGCCGCGGCGTCGAGCGCCGGACCGAGCGCCTCGTCGGCCCGCTCCAGGTTCCAGTCGAGGTTCGCGAGCCCCGCGACCAGCGTTCCCATGAACGCATCCCCGGCGCCAATCGTCGAGACCACCTCGACCTCGGGCGCCGGCGCCTCGGCGTCGCAAGCGCCGCGAATCACCGCCCCCTCCGCGCCGAGCGTGACGACCGCCAGGTCGGCGCCGAGCGCGGCGATCGCCTCCGCAGCCTCGCGCGGGTCCTCGACGCCGGCGATCCGGGTCGCCTCGGTGCGGTTGGCGCGGACAACGGCCGAACCGGCGATCAGCTCGCGTGAGACCGCCGCCGCGGGTTCGGGGTCACCGCCCCATCGGTTCGGGCGGATGTTGGGGTCGAAGCAGATCCGAGCGCCCCGCTCGAGCGCGAGCTCGCGGGCGCGCAGCGTGACCTCGCGCTCGCCCGGCGTGGCGAGCGTGGTCGAGCCGAAGACGAGGGCGGTCGCCGCCTCGATCGCGGGCTCGATGCGCGGCGCGACCGCGGCGACCGCGAGCTCGATCGCGTCGCCATAGATCTGAAAGCTCGGCTCGCCGTCGGCGCCGAAGGTCGCGAAGGCGAGCGGCGTCTGTTCGCCCTCGATCAGCTCGAAGAAGTCGAGGCCGACACCCTCGCGCTCGAGCCGCTCGGCGAGCCAGCGACCCCACTCGTCATCGCCGGCGGCGCCGGCGAGCGCCGAGTCGGCGCCGGCGCGGCGGGCGGCGACCGCGACGTTGGCGAGCGCGCCGCCGAAGTGCGGCGAGAACGAGTCGGCCTCGCCGAGTGACCCGACCGGCCGCTCGCAGATCAGGTCGACCAGGGCTTCGCCGAGACAGACGATCATCGGCGAGCCAGCCTAGTGGCCGCCCGCCGCGCCCGGAGGAAGGTCGGCGGGGCGCGCCGGACGATGCCGGCGCGCCCCTCGACCGTCGGGAACTACTCCTCGAGCTGGCCGCGAACCGCGCCGTTGGGGCGATTCTTCGAGGTCAGGTCGACGTAGTGCGCATCGGGCTTGCGCTTGAGGCGCTTGACGATCCGCTTCTTGAGGTTCTTCACGCAACCCTTGCGGGGGCTGGTCGCGCCCTGCTTGTCGGTGAAGAAGGTCGCGATCGGACGCGCGATCTGGTTCGGGCCGCCCTTGTGCAGGAAGGCTCCGGTCACGTCGTCGATCTTGGAGAACGTGATCGTGTAACAGATCCGCTGCTTGACCCGGTTCACCTTGAGCCGGAAGTCAGCGACGCCCTTCGGGTCGCCGCCGGCCGGGTTGACGACCTGATCGCCCGTCGCGTGGGCGGTGATCGCGGTCCCCGCTGACGCGAAGATCGGGACCATCAGGCTGAGAGTCAGAGTCGCCGCGATCGCGACGACGAGCCCCTTTTTGTTCATGCGCTCCTCCCCTAAATGGGTTCGGTTGGACTACCAACAGGGGCACTTCGCGCCTCGCAGCCGCGAACCTTCCCTGGCGCGGTGATGCCCCAGCGGCGCGAGGCCTTCGGCGGGCGCGAGCCGCGAGGCGAAAGCGGGAGACGGGTCTCGAACCCGCGACCCCCAGCTTGGGAAGCTGGTGCTCTACCAACTGAGCTACTCCCGCAGAGCGCCGCAGTCTAGACCGTGATTGAGCCTCTCTACGCTTCGGCGGGTGAGCGCGCGGGCCTTCGCCGTCTTCATGGGCGTCCTCGCCATCGTCGGCCTGCTCGTCTTCGGCCTCGTGTCGAAGGGCGAGGCGCGGCTGTCGGTCGGGGACGAGGTACCGACCGACTCGCTGCCGGTGCTCGGCTCCGAATCCGAGACCGGCTCCGTCGCCGATCACCAGGGCAAGTGGGTCCTCGTCAATGTCTGGGCCTCGTGGTGCGGGCCGTGCCGTGACGAGGCGCCGGCGCTCGAGAGCTTCTATCGCCGCCACCGCGATGACGACTTCGAGGTGCTCGGGATCGACACCCAGGAGACCGGCGAGGGCGGGCTCGGCTTCGTCGACGAGTTCAACCTCACCTACCCCCAGCTTCACGACGGCGACGGCAACTACGCGAAGGAGGGGCTGAAGACGACCGGGGTCCCGGAGTCGTTTCTGGTCGATCCCGACGGCAACCTCGCGCTGCAGCTGCCCGGGCAGGTCACCGAGTCGTTCCTGAACCAGCAGGTCGCGCCGATGATCGAGGGGGCGTGATGGTCCGGCGGGTGGCGCTGCTCGTGGCCGTCGCGACGCTCGCGCTTCCGCCGCTGGCGGCTGCGCAGTCGGCCGAGCCCCAGACCTCTCTCCCCGATATCGAGGACGAGGTGATGTGCATCGTCTGCGGCGTCCCGCTCGAGCTCGCGACCGAGGCCCCGCAGGCGAACCAGGAGCGCGACTTCATCCGCGGGCTGATCGCCGAGGGCCTGACCAAGGACGAGATCAAGGACCGCCTCGTCGCCGAGTTCGGCTCGGAGGTGCTGGCGACGCCGGACGACTCCGGGTTCGACCTGGTCGCGTGGCTGGTGCCGGGCGCGGCGATCCTCGCGGCGCTCGTGGCGATCGTCGTGGGGCTCAGGCGCTGGCGGAAGGGCGGGGGCGATGAGGGGGGCGACGATTTCGGCGGTTCCGCGGAACCGCCGGCGGAGGCGATGGACGAAGCGGACTCGAAGCGGTTGGACGCGGATCTGGCGCGGTATCGGTTGTAGGGCGGGTCGGGGCGGCGACGGGAGCGGCGGTTAGCCGAGATCGGCGTTGGTGACGGCGATCGCGGACGATGGCGAGGTCGCTTCACACGTCAAGGCGTACCGCCTCTGTGACATGTCAAGCGCGACCGTGTGCTGGCCCTTCGGGAGCGGTGGTGGTCAGCTTCGTGAGGCGATCGGTCCGCGTCGTCCGCTCCTAGGACTCTGCCCGTTAGACGTCGCGCCGTCGACTTGCATCGCGCACGCACCAGTCCCAGCCGAGCCGACACCGGTCGCGACGATCAGCAACGCTGGACCTCGCGAGCGAGCCGGATCGTCTTGCCGATGCAGTCAATCTCACCGCTCGGCGGTGGGTCACAGACGACTCGATCGTCGCGTCGCCGACCGCGATCGGTCCCGCCAGCTTCGCCTCGTCGACCTGCCGTGGGCCCAAAGCCTCATCCGCGACGTCCTTCCCCTTGATCGAGCGGTTCTCGATCTGCGCAGAGCCGATCTTGCTGACGGCGTAGGCGCTTCCTCCGATCGCGACGAAGAGCGCCAGGTAGGCGACAACGGTGGCGTGGCTCGGCGTTCTGAGCTTCATCTCCCTCCCTCCGCTCTAACAGTCGCACGCCGACCGGGTTGCGCACAAGTCAATGGGCACGAACGATGACCTTGCGCCACTTCGAGGTCGACCCCTTGAACGGCCAGTTCCCCTCGCCGCGAACCTTGACCCTGAACCGGAACAAGGCGTCGGCAGTCAGCGCCTTCGAAAACCGGTACGAGAGTCGGTACGAACCGTCCGGCGCCGTGCGGAAGGGCTCCTTGAGCGTTCGTTGGCGGCCCGTCTTCAGCCGATACTGAACCTCGATCAGCTTGCCGCCTACGGGAATCCGCGCCCCGCGGTGCTTGACCTGGCCGCTGAAGACGATCGCTGTGCCTTCCCTCACCACATCTGATGACGTCTTGAAGCTCGCCGCACCCTTGACCGCGAACCTGCCGACCCCTTCTGTTGCCGGCAGATACTTCGAGTTGCCCGGGTACTCGACCTCGACCGACCGGGTCGGACCGGCGGGCTCGGGCGCGGTGAACCGGCCCTCATCGTCGGTTACGACCGGGCGCTCCGCGCGTGGGAAGAGTGCTCCGTTGCTGAAGTGGTCGACCACTACTACGCGCTGGCCGGCGAGCGGCTCTCCGGCCGAGTCGGTTAGGCGTCCATGTACCGACGAGGCGACGCCGTACGGGACCGTCTGTCCCGTCGAGCGCCCCTCCCCCAGCCCTGCGCGCAGCTTGGCAGCGGCCCGCAACGGGAAATGGAGTCGCATCGGCGTCCCGTCGTCCCGGAGGGTCGTCTCGAATCGAGTTGCCGGCCACATCCGTGACTCGAACGACGAACTCGTACTCCCCCGGCGCCACCGCCGATGAATCGACCCGCGCACGTGCCTCCCTCCCGACGATCCGGGTCGCGAGCGGCTGCCAATCCTCGGCGCCGACCGCGCGGTACGCGATCGATGCGCTGGCTCGACGCCCGAATGCGCGTCCACGACGCTAGCGCATGAATGACCTCCGGATCGTCGGCGGCTGAGTCCGACGAACGCCGCCTCGGGTCGGCGTTGTCTACTCGAGACGCGTGACTCACTGGAGTCGCCGTGTTCGCTGCGTAGTCCGCGGCATAGACCTGAACGCGGTTGAGCCCATTGACGAACGGGCGCGTCGCGGTGTCTAGATTCGAGATACCGATGTCCCGGTCCTGGCGTCACACGGGTCGAACCGTCGGCGAGAAGTTCCAACCCAAGCGGCTCGGTGTGGCATTCGGCTCGGCCCCCGCCCAACCTCCACCCCATTCACATACCCCACGAGCTGGTAGACGCCCGAGCCCAGGTCCGCCGCGTCGGCGATCAGCGTCTTCGTGCCGCGGATCCAGCCGGGCGCCAGGAGGTCGCCGCCGAAGGCGGTGATCGACGGGTCGTGGTCGTCGGCGAGGGCGATGGTGAGGTTCCGCACCCAAGCGTGTGCGTTCGGGCCTGACGGGCAGCCGCCGGGCTCGTTGCAGGCGAGGCGCACGATGAGCTGTGAGCTGCTGATGTCGAAGCAGCGGCCCACCCAACCGTCCGGCCCGTCGCCGCCGCTGGCGAGGACGGCGAAGCCCGGGAAGGCGAGGATCTCCGCGCGGTGATGGCTGTCGCGGCGGAGCTTGTAGTCGAGGCAAGCGGTCTCGATGTGGGTGCCGGCGGGGGCGCTGAGCATGATCTGGCGGTAGGCGTTGTTGCCCGCCGCACCGGTATTGAAGAGCCCGATCTTGGGGTCGGGCGACGCTCCGTAGCAGTCGTTCTCGAACGCGTAGCTCGGGTGGCCTCCGGTGTTCTCGACCTCGTCGGCCTCGATGTGCCACGGATGGCACTTGACGACGTTGTAGATCCCGCCGGCCGCTTCGGCCGACGGCGCCGACGCGAGCGCGCCGGCGACGGCGAGCAGGCCAGCGGCGATCGCGGCCCTCACGGTCCGAACTCCTGGTGCACCGCTGCGGCTTCCGGCGACCCGGCTGACGGCGCCGCGGCGCTCCCGGAGGAGCCTGCACCCGACGACGAACTCGGCGGCGGCGCAGGCACGGCAGCGGCCGCGACGCCGAACTCCTGCTCCTGCGGCGTGGCCGTCGCGGCGACCTCGGGCACCGCGGTCTCGGTTTCGACCGGCTCCTGATCCGACGCGGCGGGCTCGGGCGTGACCTCGGCCGGTCCAGCCTGCGGGGGCGGGGGCGGGACGAACTCGTTGCCGACCTGCGAGGGCATCGTCTCCGTCTCGACGGTGGCAGGGGCGGAGCGCTGGGCGCGCGGTCGCAGCTTCGCGGACTTGGCCGGTGGGGGCTTCGGATCGGGGTCGCCGATGCCGATGCCGAGTGGGCCGATGCCGGCGGCGACGCACGCCGTCGCGGCGACACCGCCGCCAACGCACGCAAGCGCCACCTTGCCGGCCGCGCCGAGGCTCGCGACCTTGGCCGCCAGTCCCGCGCCGGCGACACCGGCGCCGCGCGCTCCGCCCGATCCCGCGATCTGCGCGGCGCCGTCGCTCGCGGCCGTCGAGCCGCGGCCGACCAACGATCCCGCCCGCTCGCCGAGGTCGCCGAGCCGGTCGGCGATCGCGAGGTGGCCGTCGAGCCCGTCGATGGTCCCGACCGCCGCCGCGCTGCTGCCGAGATCGTGCAGGTGCCCGCTGAGTCGCGCCACGAACTGCGAGCACTGCCGGCAGTGAGCGAGGTGCGCACGTGCCTGGCGCTCCTCGTCCTCGCCCGCAACGCCGGCGACGAGCGCCTTCAGCAGCGGCTCGCGGTCGGCGCACCAGCGACCGGCCTCGACCGCGCGCAGCTTCTCCGTCAACTCGTCGACGCCGCGGGTGATCTCCTTGCGGTACGCGCGCGGCGAGAGGCCCGTGATCAGCGCACAGACCTGCTTTGGCTCGAGACCCCAGCCGTAGCGCAACAGAATCACGGCACGGCGGCGGGCCGGCATCGATGCGAGCAGGTCGCGGGTCACGCGCGACTGCTCGGCGCTGGCCGCGCGCTCCTCCGGAGAGTCGCCGCTCGCCGCGACCGAGCCGACCAGCTCGAGCGGCGCCGTCGGCTTGCGCTTGCGCCGGCGCAGCTCCTTGCCGGCCTGGTTTGCGACCGCGGTGAGGACATACGAGCGGATCTCGTCGTCGGCGAGCCTCGACTGGCGGTTGGCGAGCGCGCGCAGGGTGCCGAGCCAGGCGTTCGAGTAGATGTCGTCGAGCTCGTCGTCGGAAAAGGCGCCGCGAAAGGCCCGCCGGACCATCGCCTTGGCGGGGCGCTCGAACTCGGCGAACAGCCGGCCGGAGCGCTCGCGCCACCGATCGGCGTCGGCCGCCGACAGCGGGGCAACGGCCGTGGCTCTGGCTGTGGCGACGGGCTTCATCGAGCTTCCCGTCGTCGACAACCCCGTCGCGTTCGCGCGCGCCCCCCACGCGGCGCGAACCCGCCCTCGACCGTACGCGCGACCACCGTTGCTCCCGAACTCAACCGCTCTCCCTGATCGAACTGTCGCCTCGTCCCGATCCTAAGATCGGCAGTCGGCGCGGCGCGTCAATCCGAGCCTTACTTCGCACCAATCCGCGCAAGCAAGTCCGCAAATTGCGCGAAGTTCTTCACCGCCCGAGATCGTTGGCGCCGACGGGTTGAAACCGTTGTGCTGTCTGGCGATTTCAACCCGTCGGCCCGCGCGCGGCGTACGCCCGCTACGGCTCGCCCCGCCGGAACTTCACCGCTGCGCATATGTTTCACAACCAGAGCCAACGAGAGAGAGGGAGTTCCGAAACGTGGCTGCTGTTCGAGTTCGCGCGTCCGTCGTCGCCGTGGCGACCGCCGCCGCCACCCTGGCGCTGAGCGCCAGTGCCGTCGCCGTGCCGATCACCGACACCGGCACCCCTTCGCTGCCCAACTTCAGCGGCGCGCCTGTGACCGCGAAGAAGGTCAAGGACCCGACCAAGGCGCCGCAGAACCCGTTCATGGCGACCAACCCGAACTCGAACATCCACAACGACACGTGGATGACCGACGCCTACCAGCGCACCGGCCCGCTCGGCGACAACCTGCAGGCGACCTCGGGCGCGACGCCGCCGTCGCTGTGCGGCTCGATCTCGTTCGACACCCAGGGCCGGCTGCTGAGCGTCTGCCCGTCCTCGGTGTCCCCGCCCGTGGCTCGGATGTTCGATCCGAACACGCTCGAGGTGATCTCGGAGTACACCCTCCCGACCGCCCCGAACCCGCCCGGGACGAAGGAGTACCAGAACTTCACCGGGGGTGGCTACTACTTCCTCGACGACCAGAACCGGCTGTGGGTGCCCACCAAGACCGACCACATCTTCGTCCTCAACGAGGGCGCCGACGGCAAGACGCTGACGCTCGAAAAGGACTACGACCTGACCGGGGTCCTCGATCCCGCGACGCAGCGGATCACCTCGGCGCTGCCGGACTTCAACGGCCTGATCTGGTTCGTCTCCAAGGTCGACGGCAAGATCGGCACCCTGAACACGAAGACCGGCACGATCAAGGTGAAGACGATGCACGAGGAGATCGAGAACTCGTTCGCCGTCGGCGAGGACGGCGTCTACATCGTCTCCGACCACCGCATGTACCGGTTCAAGGCGACGAAGAAGGGAATCCCGCGGATCGTCTGGCAGAAGGGCTATCCGAACTCGGGGATCGTGAAGCCGAGCCAGGTCAACGCCGGCTCGGGGACGACGCCGACGATCATGGAGAACGGCCTCGTCGCGATCACCGACAACGCCGACCCGATGAACGTCGTCGTCTACCGCAACAAGAAGAACCTCGACAAGGGCGAGAAGCGGATCGTCTGCAAGCAGCCGGTGTTCTCGAAGGGCGCGAGCGCGACCGAGAACTCGCTGATCACGGCCGGCCGCTCGCTGCTGGTCGAAAACAACTACGGCTATCAGGACCCGTTCGGCCCGAACTCCGGCGCCGTGACAGAGCCCGGGTTCGCCCGCGTGGATGTCAACAAGAAGCTCACCGACTGCAAGCTCAAGTGGACCAACACCGAGGTCCGCGCGCCGACGGTGGTCCCGAAGCTCTCGACCAAGAACGGCCTGATCTACGCCTACGCGCGCCCCGAGGACCCGGCCGCGGAGGGCTACTACTGGACCGCGCTCAAGTTCTCCAACGGCAAGACCGCGTGGAGCAAGTACGCGGGCTCGGGCCTGACGTTCAACAACAACTACGCCGGGCTCGCGCTCGGCCCCGACGGGACCGCCTACCTGGGCGTGATCGGCGGGATCATCGCGCTGCGCGACGGGAGCTGAGCACCGGCGACCGGCCGCTGACCCGGAGCCGAAGCCTCAGCAGGCGTGGTAGTCCGCTTGCGAGCGGACGACCTCGAACGCCGAGCCGGGAATCGACTTCAGCTGGCTGAGGCTGTCGTCGTCCCAGCGCGGGTCCGAGCTGCCCTGGAAGTACCAGTTCGACCCGTTGTCGGCGACGATCACCCCGTAGCGCTTCAGCGCCTCGGCGATCGGCTTCGCCTGGCCGCCGATCGACGAGATGTCGTAGCCGGCCTTGAGCCGCAGGCGCATCCCCATCGCCGGCGCGTCGGCGCTCTGGGTCGAGCCCGCGCAGTGCGACGCCGGGTGGATCCAGCCGTCGCGGGTGGTGTCGAAGGTGACCCGGATCGCGTGGTCGACGCGTCCGGCGGCGACCTCGTCGTAGCGAACGAGCCCTGGGAAGATCGGCAGCCCGGCGGCGTCGGCCGAGGTCCAGCCATCCGGTCGCAGGGCGGCGCTTCCCAGGTCCCAGATCACGCCGACGTCCGCGTCCCAGCGATGGCGGCGCTTGTCCGGAAAGCCCCGGTAGAGCTCGTAGAGCTTGCAGCGCGCCTTGTCGTACGCGATCACGTGGCGGTCGCCGTCGGCGCCGGCGCCGCCCTCGACCGGAGCGTTGAGCGGCACCCTGTACTTACCGTGGTCTGCCTCGTCGCCGTAGGCGGTGAACCGGACCTTGACCCGCTTGGCGCGCTTGCCGACGACCTTGTAGGGGATCCCATACTCGCGCGGCGAGCCGAAGTCGGGGTGCAGGTCGCCGTCGAGGCCGCGGATGATCCCGGCGGAGTCCGGGTCGACCGGCGAGCCGGAGACGTCCTGGTTCCAGGCGCGCTGGTCGTCGAGCGAGGGCGAGTCGGCGGCGACGTCGGGGCGCGGGAAGACGCCGCACTTGGCCCCGAGCGACCCGGGCTTGACCGAGCGCTCGGCGGCCGGCGCGGCGAGCGCGAACCCGGCGAGCGCGAGCAGCCCGAGGACCGCGAGGCTGAACGAGGCGCTCCGGGCCATCGCGGGCCTCAGCCGCGCTCCTCGTCGCGGGCCGCGTCGAGCACCCGGGACGCGGCGAGAAAGAGCTCGCGGCCCTGCTCGGTCTCGGGCGCCAGCGCGAGCGTTCGGCCGCCGGGGGCGTGGACGCGCGCGAACGGTTGGCGCGTGAGCCGGCGGCGGCGCAGGTATGCGGAGGCCTCGTCGGCGTAGCCCGTGACGCGGTCGAGCAGGACCCGGTGCGGCTTCGGTGGCATCAGGTGGCCCCGGCCGGCCCGGCGCCGCGGGCGAGATCGCGCAGCACGGCGCGGATGTCGAAGAGCATCAGCCCGGCGAGCGCGAAGCGCTCGGCGGCGGCGACCAGCGCGTAGCCGTCGAGGCGGACCGCGAACGCCTCGCCGTCCTCGGTGCCGACGTGCGCGTGCGTGATCGGCTCGCCGGCGGCTCCGTCGGCGGCGGCGAGCAGGCCGCGGGCGGCCTCCCCCCAGGGCTCGAGCGCCCCGCTGGCGGCGAGCGGCTCGCCCTCGGGATCGAGGATCACGCAGCCCCGAAGGTCGACCGACATCGACTCGAGCCGGGCGACGGCGACCTCGGCGTCGGCGGCGCTGGGCGTGGCGGTGGCGGCTGGGTCCGGCACTTGGGCGACAATACCGGCCGTGTCCCTGCAGCGAGCATCGTGGCTGACCGTCGTCGCCGCCTGCGCGATCATCGCGATCCTGCTCGCGATCAGCGGCTACAGCGGCTACAGCATCGTGGTCTGCGCGGTCGGCCTCGCGGCCGCGATCAACCTGCTCTGAGCGCGTTTACCCCGCCCGGTAGGGGCCTTTCGACCCCTCCTCGGGCGGGTGGAACGACTCCTCGGGCTCGGTGTGGATGAGGACCTCCGAGCGCGGGATCTCGCTCTCGATCGCCTCGCGCACGGCGTGGGCGACCTCGTGGGCGTGCTCGAGCGTGGTCCCGGAGCGAAACTGCAGGTGCAGGTCGATGTAGCGGCGGGCGCCGGCGCCGCGGGCGCGAAGCTTGTGGTAGCCGACGATCTCGGGCGCGCGCGCCCGAGCCGCGGCGATCGCGTCCTCGACCGCGTCGAGCTCGTCGGCCGGGGGAGCCTCGTCGACGAGCGCCCGGCTCGACCTGGTCAGGATCCGCACCCCGGCGACGACGATCGCCCCGGCCACCGCGAGCGCCGCGATCGAGTCGAAGGCGGACTCGCCGGTGATCTCGACCAAGAGCAGCCCGACGAGCACCCCGACCGAGGTCATCGCGTCGGTGCGCAGATGCGCAGCGTCGCCCTCCAGCGCCGGCGAGTGCAGCGCCTTGGAGCGCCGGTAGAGGAAGGTCGAGACGCCGATGTTGGCGACGGCGGAGAAGCCGATCACCGCGATGCCGACCCCGAGGTCCTCCACCTCCGAGCCGATCACGAGCCGCCGGGTCGCCTCGAAGATGATGATCCCCGCGCCGACCAGGATCAGCATGCCCTCGATCGCCGCCGCGAGATTCTCGACCTTCTCGTGGCCGTAGGGGTGCTCGCGATCGGCCGGCTCGTCGGCGGCGCGAACGCTGAAGAACGCGACGATCGAGGCGAGCAGGTCGATCGCCGAGTGGATTGCCTCGGTGATGATCGCGATCGAGCCGGTGATCGCGCCGGCGGCGAGCTTGAGCACGATCAGCGCCGCGTTCGAGGCGATCGAGAGGCCGGCGGCTGCGCTCTTGGTCTGGAACATCGGGCTACCCGGGAGTCGGCCACAGCGCGTCGGCGAGCGCCCGGGCGGCGCGGCCGCGGTGGCTGATCGCGTGCTTTTCCGCCGGCTCGAGCTCGGCCATCGTGCGCTCGTCGCCCGGACCGGTGTCGACCGGGACGAAGGCCGGGTCGTAGCCGAAGCCGCCCGCGCCGCGCGGCTCGGTGATCAGCGTGCCCTCGCAGCGGCCCTCGTACAGACGCTCCGTGCCGTCGGCGTCGATGTGGGCGATCACGCAGACGTAGGCGGCCGAGCGATCCTCGTGGCGGGCGATCTGCGAGACCAGGAGGTCGAGGTTCTGCTTATCGGTCGCCTCCGGCCCGGCGAACCGGGCCGAGTGCACGCCGGGCCGGCCGCCGAGGGCGGTGACCGAGATCCCCGAGTCGTCGGCGATCGTCGGCTCGCCGGCGGCGGCGTGGGTGGCACGGGCCTTGATCAGGGCGTTGTCGGCGTAGGTGACGCCCGTCTCCGGCGGCAGGACGATCTCCTCGGCGAGCGGCACCAGTTCGACCTCGGTGAGGATCTCGGCCAGCTCGCGCAGCTTGTGGTCGTTGCGGGTCGCGACGACCAGCCGCGGCTTCGCGTTCACCCCGGCAGCGGGCCGCCGCAGGCGTCGGCCTGGGCCTCTCGCAGCGCCGCGATCGACGACTCGGCGATCGCGAGGAGCTCGTCGAGCGAGGCCCGCGAGACGGGGGTGCGCTCGGCGGTCGCCTGGACCTCGACCAGGCCGCCGTCGCCGGTCATGACCACGTTGGCGTCGACCTCGGCGGTCGAGTCCTCCGAGTAGTCGAGGTCGCAGAGCAGCTCGCCGCCGACGACCCCGCAGGAGATCGCCGCGACCGAGCCGGTCAGCGGGTCGCGCTCGAGATCGCCCGCCTCGAGCAGGCTCTGGGTGGCGAGCCGCAGGGCGATGTAGCCGCCGGTGATCGAGGCGCACCGGGTGCCGCCGTCGGCCTGCAGGACGTCGCAGTCGACGTAGACGGAGCGGTCCGGAAGCGCCGTCAGGTCGACGACCCCGCGCAGCGAGCGGCCGATCAGGCGCTGGATCTCGGTCGAGCGCCCGTCGGGGCGGCCCTTCTTCGAGTCGCGCTCCTTGCGCTCGCCCGTCGACGCCGGCAACATCGCGTACTCGGCCGTGACCCAGCCGCGTCCCTTTCCTTCGAGCCACCGCGGCACCGAGGTCGACACCGAGGCCGTGCAGATCACGCGCGTCTCGCCCTGCGAGTACAGGCACGAGCCGGTCGCCGTGCGCACGAACCCGGGCTCGATCGAGACCGGCCGGTGGTCGGCGTTGGTGCGGTCGTAGCTGCGAGCCATGGCGCGAGTCTGGCAGACCGCGCCGCGTCGTTCGCGCGCGCCTGAGGCGCCGCCGCGGGGCCGCGGTTCCGCGGAACCGCGGCCGCTCGGCGAGGCGCCGCCGCGCGCTCAGCGGAACGTGATCGCGTTCACCGCCTGCTTGATCTTGCTGATGATCACCTCGGCGATCTCGGTGCCGGAAGTGCCGTTGAAGCCCTTCATCGCCGCCACCATGCCGACCATCAGCATCGAGACCAAGAGGATCAGGCCGACG
Organism: uncultured Solirubrobacterales bacterium; assembly: GCA_963781265.1. Lineage (GTDB taxonomy): Bacteria > Actinomycetota > Thermoleophilia > Solirubrobacterales > 70-9 > WHSW01. The sequence continues at coordinate 729,911 of CAWAFH010000018.1, read as the reverse complement.
TACTCGACCGTCCCCTGAGCTCGCTCCTCGCCGGCGCGACGCGCCAGTCCCCGCAGCGCCGCCGCGGTCCGGATCGAGGTGGAGATGAGCAGTTCGTTCACCGGGTCTCCTTCGTTCGCAGTTGCATTGGGCGGATCGTCGACCGCGGCGGCGCGCGCGACTAGACGCGGAGGTGCCAAGAGCGCGCCGAGACGGTGGCGGAAGCCGCCGCGACGGCTGGCGCGTGCCGGGTCGGGCCCCGGCGGCCCGCGCAGTCCTGGTCGACGCTCGCGGACGGCCCGACGACCCCTGTGTCTGTCGTAGAGTCCGCCGCCGATGGCGCGGCGGCGACTCGGAATCTTCAGGCGGCGGCGCGAGCCCGCGGACGAGGCGCCCGCGGACGAGGCGCCGAGCGCCGAAGGGCCCACGGACGAGCCGGCCGCCGGGCGGGCATCCGACCTCGGGGCACCCCAACCCTTGTCCCCGGACGAGGTGCCGCGCGAGCCCGCCACCGAGACGGCCGAGTGGGACGGGGCCGACGAGACCGCCGAGCGAGCCGCGGTCGCCTCGCCACCGGAGCCCGACTCGCCGCAGCCGTCCGAGCCGCAGCCGCAGCCGTCCGAGCCACATCCGCAGCCGTCCGAGCCGCAGCCAAGCCCGGGTGTCGACGTCGCGGCACGGATCCGCACCGCGGCCGAGACGGCCGCGCAGGACGCTGAGCAACGGGCGATGGGCGAGATCCTGGCGCTCGAGGGCGATCTCGAGCGCGCGAGGCACGACGCCGCCGGACAGCTCGACGTCGTCGAAGGGCGCCTGGCCGAGGCCGAGCGTCGCACCAGCGAGGCCCAGCGGATCGCGGACCAAGCCGAGCAGCGCGCCGAGGCGGCCGAGGCGCGGATCGGCGAACTCGAGGCGGCCGCGACGCCGGCGGCAGCGACCGCGCCCGCGCCGGACGCCGGGCCCGACCCGGACGAGTTGGCGGCGGTTCGCGCGGTCGCCGAGGACGAGGCCCGAGCGGCCGCCGCCAAGTGGCTGCGCCGACAGCTCGACGCGACCCGTCAGGAAGCTGCGCGAACCCAGGCGACGGCGGTCGAGGCGGCGCGCGCCGAGCTGGCCGAGAAGCTGAGCGCCGGTGCCGACGGCGACCAGGCCCGCGCGGCCCTCGTCGAGGCCCACGCGGCCGAGGTGGAGCGCCTACGGGCCGAGCTCGACGCGGCGCGAACCGAGCTCGAGGTCGAGCGCGCCCGCGCCGCGGTCGGTCCGCCGGCGAAGGCCGAGCCCGACACGGCGATCCAGGAAGCGCTGACCCAGGTCCGCGAGGCCGAGGCGCGAGCGACGGAGGCGAAGCGCGCTCAGGCGGAGGCCGAGCGGCGCTCACGCGAGGAGCTCGAGCGCCAGGTGGAGGCCCGGACCGCCGACCTCAGTCGCGAGCTCGAGACCCTGCGCGCCGAGGCCGACGAGCGCGTTCGCGAGGCCGCCGCGGCCGCCAGGGCCGAGGCCGAGGAGCAGGCCGAACGGCGCGCCGGCGAGGCGACCGCGGCGGCGCGCCGTGAGATCGAGGAGATGGCCCTGCAGTCGGCCGAAACGACACGCCGCGAGATCGAGGAGCGGGCGCTGAAGGAGGCTCGCGAGCGCACCGAGGCCGAGGTCGAGCGGGTCCGGGCGGAGGGCGAGCAGCGCACCCGGGCCGAGGCGGAGGCAGCGCGCGCCGCGATCGAGGAACGGTTGAACGCCGAGCTGCGCCGGCGCGAGGACGAGCTCGAGATCGAGCGCGAGGAGAAGATGCGGATCGTCGAGGCGTCGGACGAGCGGCTGCGAGAGATCGAGCGGCGTGCGTTGGCCACCGCCGAGCGAGTCGACGCCGCCGAGCGCGAGCTCGCGGCGGAGGCCGCGCGGTTGCAGGAGAGCGCCGAGCGCCGGATCGCCGAGGAGCGCCACCGGCTCGAGCGCGAGCTCGGCGAGCAGGCGGACGCCCGGGTCGCCGAACGCGAGGCCGAGGCCGAACGGGCGCGCGAGGCTGCCGCGCAGGCGAGAGCCGAGGCCGAGCGGATCGGCCGCGAGGCCGTCGAGCGAGCCAAGACACAGGCGGCGGACGTGACCACCAAGGTCGAGCAACGGACGGCGGCCGAGGTCGAGTCGGCGCGGATGGCGGCGGACGCCCAGGCCCGCGAGCAGGAGCGCGCCAAGCACGCCCAGGAGCTCGAACGGATCGCCGCCGAGGCCGAGGACACCCGCCGCCGCGCGGTCGCCGAGGCGATCGCGGAGGCCGAGCGCGAGGCCGGTGTGCGGGAAGCCGAGCTGAGGGCCGAGCTCGGCTCCGAGCGGGCGGCCAAGGCCGAGTCGCTGACCGAGGCCCAAAGCGGTCTGCAGGAAGCGACCGAGCGCGCGCGCGCGGCCGAGGAGGTCGCCGCCCGCTCCGCGGTCGAGGTGCGCGCCGCGGCGTCGGACTGGCTGCGCACGCAGACCGAGGCGCTGCGGCGCGAGGGCGAGCGCCGCGCCCAAGCGCAGGTGCACGACTCCGCGTCCGACGCCGAAACCGAGGCGCGAGTGGCTCGCGAGGTGGCGGCGGCACGCGAGGCGAGCGAGGCGGAGGCGCGCATGCGACTGCGCGAGCGCGAGGCAGAGCTCAGGGCCCGAGCATCAGCGCTCGAAGCCGAGGCCGCCGCCGGCCGACGCAAGCTGGACGAGGCGAACGAGCGCGCCGCGACCGCCGAGCGCCGCGCCGCCGGGAACGAGACGCCGGATGAGTCGCAGCAACCGGCCGGCCCAGTCGGCGAGGGCGGCAAGCGGCACACCAGCCTGCGGGCCCCCGGCCTGCTGCGCCCGCGTGGCGAGGCCGGCGGCGTGGTCAGCCTCAGCGAGGCCGGATTGGACGAGCTGCAGTCACTCGGGATGTCGGTGACCCAGGCGAAGCGGGTGGTCCGCTACCGCGAGGAGCGCGACGGATTTCGAAGCGTCGACGAGCTCGGCGACCTGCCGGGTTTCCCCCGCAGCTTCCTCGACCAGATCAGGAGCCGGCTCGTTCCCTGATCAGAGCGGCCAGCGCTCTCGCAGGCGGCTGCGGTGCGGCTCGGCCGCCTCGGGCGAGCTGGACCGCGCCGGGGCGCCACCGTCCAGGGCGTCGAGGGTGGCGAGCACCGAGTCGGCGAGCGCGGCCGGCGAGTAGCCGCCCTCCAGGCAGACCAGCGTCGGCACCCCCAGCTCGTCGCCGACCCCTCGCATCACCGCGGTCATCGCGCCGTAGGCGCCGGTGTCCACCGCGCAGGAGGCGAGCGGGTCGTCGCGGTGCGCGTCGTATCCGGCCGAGATCAGCAGCAGTCCGGGCTCGTAGGCGCGGGCGATCGGGGCGACCACGTGCTCGACCAGCGCGAGGAAGGTCTCACCGTCGGCGCCCGCGGCGACCGGCAGGTTGACCGTGTAGCCGGTGCCCTCGCCGACGCCCTCGTATTCGGCAGCCCCGGTCCCCGGGTACAGCGGCCACTGGTGGATGCTCGCGTACAGGACCTCGGCCGAGTCGGCGAAGATCGCCTCGGTGCCGTTGCCGTGGTGGACGTCCCAGTCGAGGATCAGCACGCGCTCGGCGCCACAGGCCTCGATCGCGTGCGCGGCGGCGACCGCGGCGTTGTTGAACAGGCAAAAGCCCATCGCACGGTCGCGCTCGGCGTGGTGGCCGGGCGGGCGCAGCGAGGTGAAGGCCGCGTCGGCGTCGCCCGTGAGCAGCCGCTCCGCCGCCGCGGCGGCGCCGCCGGCGGCGTGCAGCGCCGCCTCGAACGAGTCCGGCGAGGTGAGCGTGTCCATGTCGATCATGCCGCCACCCTCGTTGCAGATCCGCTCGATCCCGGCGTAATGGTCGGTGGTGTGGACGCGGACGATCTGCTCGCGGCTGGCCGCCGGCGCCTCGACGCGCTCGATCCCGGGGCCACCGGTCTGGGCGAGCGCCGCCTCGATCGCGCGCAGGCGCGCGGCGTTCTCGGGATGGGCCCCGGTGTCGTGTCGGTAGGAGGACTCGTGTGAGTAGAAGAGGGCCATCGGCGAAGCTCCCGGATACCGTACCCCGCTGGTGAGCGCGCCCCGAGAAGCAGATCTGGTCGTCGTCGGCGGTGGCGCCGCGGGCCTTCACGTCGCCCTCGAGGCCGCGGAGCTCGGAGCCCAGGTGGCGCTCGTCGCACGTAAGCCCCTTGCCGAGAGCTCGAGCTTCTGGGCCCAGGGCGGGCTCGCAGCGGCGCTTGCGGCGGATGACTCGCCCGAGCGCCACGCGGCCGACACGCTCGCCGCCGGGCGCGGGCTCTGCCGCACGAGCGCGGTCGAGGTGCTGACCCGCGAGGCGCCGGCCGCGGTCGAGCAGCTGCGCGAGCGCGGCGTCCGCTTCGACACCGAGGACGACGGCGAGCTCGCGCTCGGGCTCGAGGGCGGGCACTCGGCGCGACGGATCGTCCACGCGGGCGGCAGCGAGACCGGCCGCGCGATCACGTCGAGGCTCGCCGAGCTGGCCGCGGCCGAGCCCGGGATCGAGGTCCTCGAGGGCGTCTCCGCGGTCGCCCTGTGGAGCGACGGCGATCGGTGCGGCGGGGTCGTCACCGACGCCGCCGCGCTCGCCGCGCCGGCGACCGTGCTGACCACCGGCGGCGGGGCGGCGCTGTGGTCACGGACCACGAACCCGCGCGGCGCAATCGGCGCCGGATCGGTGCTCGCACATGCCGCCGGGGCCGAGCTCGCCGATCTGGAGCTCTGTCAGTTCCACCCGACCGCGCTGGCGCTGCCCGGCCAGCCCGAGGACGGGGCGCTGGTCACCGAGGCGGTCCGCGGCGAGGGCGCCACCCTGCTCGACGCGGGCGGGCGCCGCTTCACCGACGAGCTCGCCCCGCGCGACCAGGTCAGCGCCGCGATCCTCGACCGGATGGCGGCCGACGGCTCGCCGCACGTGTTGCTCGACCTCCGCGGTCTCGACCCGAACCGGTTCCCGAACGTCTGGGCAACCTGCCGCAGAGCGGGCCTCGACCCGGATCGCGAGCCGGTCCCGGTCGCCCCGGCCGCCCACTATCTGATCGGCGGGGTGCTGGCGGACCTCGGCGGGCGCACGACGCTCCCGGGCCTGCTCGCGGTCGGCGAATGCGCCTGCAGCGGCCTGCACGGCGCCAACCGGCTCGCCTCGAACTCGCTCAGCGAGTGCTTCGTGTTCGGCAGCCGCGCCGCCCGGGCCGCGCTCGACGGGCCGCGCGAGGGCGCTCCGGCCGAGCTTCCCGAGTGGCGCTTCGAGCCGCCGACCATGGCGACCCGCGAGGCGGTCTGGGAGCACGCCGGGCCGATGCGCGACGCCGCCGGCCTCGAGCCGCTGCTCACGGACGCCTACCCGCTGGCGCGCATGATCGCCGCGGCGGCGCTCGACCGCGCCGAATCGCGCGGCGCGCATCGACGTGCCGATTTCCCGCTCCCCGACCCGTCCCTGGACGGCATCCACCTGGTCATCGACGCCGCCGGCGCGCTGCGTCGCGAACGCTGGATCTAGTCCCTTCTTACATCCGTCTCTCCAATCGGATGAGATAGGTGACTCATTCGATCGATGAATACGGGACATGCCGTTCGGGGAACGGCCGTGGGGATGGGGACGAGGCCCCGGTCGCGAGAGCCGGGGCCTCGCGCATTTCCTCGTGGCCCGCGGCTCGATAGCTTCGGGGCGTGCTGCTGGGAGTAGACGTCGGTGGGACGTTCACGGACGCGGTCTTGTTCGACGGCGAGCAGGTGTTCACGGCGAAGGCGCCCACGACCCCCGAGGATCAGTCGGAGGGGGTGCTGGCGGCGGTCGAGGCGGCGATCGAACGCGCCGGGGCGAGGCCGTCGGAGATCGAGCGCTTCGCGCACGGGATGACGGTCGGCACCAACGCGCTGCTCGAGGAGCGCGGCGCGCGGACCGCGTTGATCGCGACCGCGGGCTTCGCCGACCTGCTCGAGATCGGGCGCCAGGACCGCCCCAGCCTCTACCGGCTCTGCGAGCCCAAGGCCGCGCCGCTCGTCGCGGACGACGACCGCGTCGAGGTCGCCGAGCGGGTCGGCGCCGACGGCGTGGTCGCGGCGCTCGAGCCCGCCGAGCTCGAGCGCGTCGTCGAGGCGATCCGGGCCGGCGGCGCCGAATCCGTGGCGATCTGCCTGCTGTTCTCCTACCTCGAGCCGGGGCATGAGCGGGCGATCGCGGAACGCCTGCGCGCCGAGTTGCCGGCGGTCCACGTCTCCGCGTCGCACGAGGTCCTGCCGCGGTTTCGCGAGTACGAGCGCTGCTCGACCACGGTAATCGACGCCTACCTCTCCCCCCTGCTCGGGCGTTACCTCGACCGGCTTCGCGAAGCGACCGCCGAGCGCGGCCTGCCGGACCCGGCGGTGATGCTCTCCTCGGGCGGGATCGCCCCCATGGAGGAGGCCTCGACCGCCGGCGCCTGGAGCGTGCTCTCCGGCCCCGCGGGCGGGGCGATCGGCGCCGGGCTGCTGGCGCGCCTGTCGGGCGACGACGCGCTCGGGTTCGACATGGGCGGCACCTCGTGCGACGTCTGCGTGGTCGAGTCCGGGCGGGTTCGCAAGACGGACTCGCGCCGGCTCGGCGGACGGGTGATCCAGCTGCCGATGGTCGACGTGCACACGGTCGGCGCCGGCGGCGGCTCGATCGGCTGGCGCGACAGCGGCGGCGCGCTGCGCGTCGGCCCGCGGTCGGCCGGCGCCGAGCCCGGGCCCGCGGCCTACGGGCGTGGCGGCACCGAGCCGACGGTGACCGACGCCGACCTCGCGCTCGGCTACCTCGGGCCCGGCTCGAGCCTCGCCGGCGGCGTCGCGCTCGACCACGAGGCGGCCGACCGGGCGCTCGCCCGGCTCGGCGAGGAACTCGGTCTCGACCGGCTCGAAGTCGCCGAGGGCATCGTCAGGGTCGCCAACCAGGAGATGGTGCGGGCCCTGCGGGTGGTCACCGTCGAGCGTGGCGTGGATCCGCGCGGGTTCGCGCTGCTGCCCTTCGGCGGCGCCGGGCCGATGCACGCGGCGGCGATCGCGGCGGAGCTCGGGATCGACCGGATCCTCTGCCCCCGCGCCAGCGGCGTGCTGTCGGCGCTGGGGCTGCTCGCCTCCGAGCGCCGCCGCGACACCGCCCACACGGTGATGCTGCGCGGCGCCGAGCTGACCGCGGAGCGGATCGCCACCGAGGTCGCGGCGCTGCGCGAGCCGCTCGCGCGCGGCCTCGATCGCGGCCGGGTCGAGGTCGGCTACGAGCTGCGTTACCGCGGCCAGGCGTTCGAGCTCGGGGTCGAGGCCGGCGAACGACCCGAGCCCGAATGGCTGATCGAGGCGTTCGCCGCCGAGCACGAGCGCCGCTACGGCTATCGCAACCCCGACGCCGAGGTCGAGCTCGTCGGGATCAACGTCGCCGTGATCGAGCCCGGCCCCGACCCGCGCCCGCGCGCGGCGCCGGCGGGCGCGCTGCAGCGCGGCTCGCGCCGGGCCCGCTTCGGCGGCGAGTGGCTCGACGCCGAGACCCTGCGCGGCGAGCCCGAGTCCGGTCTCACCGCCGCGGGCCCATGCGTGTTCGAGCTCCCGGAGGCCACGCTGGTGGTGCCGCCCGGCTGGCGGGCCGAGGTCGACGAGGCGGGCACGATCATCGCGGAGCGAAGCCGATGAGCCTCCTCGACCCGGTCTCGCTACAGGTCCTGGTCGGCGCCCTGCGCGCGGCCTGTGACGAGATGGGCGCGGTGCTGATCCGGTCCGCGTACTCGCCCAACATCACCGAGCGCCACGACTGCTCGACCGCGCTCTTCGATGCTTCCGGCGAGCTCGTGATGCAGGCCGAGCACATCCCGGTCCACCTCGGCTCGATGCCCGACGCGGTCGCCGCGGTGCTCGGCTTCGAGCAGCGACCCGACGACGTCTGGATCCTCAACGACCCCTATCGCGGCGGCACCCACCTGCCGGACGTGACCCTGATCTCCCCTCTGTTCGGCGGCGGCGAGCTGCTCGGGTTCGCCGCCAGCCGCGCCCACCATGCCGACATCGGCGGGCCGACCCCGGGCGGCATGCCGGCGGACTCGACGCGGCTCGACCAGGAAGGCGTCGTGATCGAGCCCACCAGGGCGACCGACGAGCTCCTGCGCGAGCTCGCCGAGCAGATGCGCCGCCCCGAGGAGCGACTCGCCGACCTGCGTGCCCAGCGGGCGGCGAACCTGACCGGAGCGCGGCGCGTGGCGGAGCTGGTCGAGCGGCTCGGGCTCGAGCGGCTGCGCGGCGGGATGGCCGAGATCCTCGACTACAGCGAGCGCCGCACGCGGGCCGCGATCGAGGGGATCTCCGACGGCGAGTACGAGGCCGAGGATGTGCTCGAGAGCGCCGACGAGGGCGAGCTTCGCCTGCATCTGCGCCTCCGCGTCAGCGGCGACTCGCTGCGGCTCGAGTTCGACAGCCCGCCGCAGGTCGACGGCAACCTCAACTGCCCGCTCTCGGTGACCAAGTCGGCGGCCTTCTTCGCGGTCCGCGTGCTCACCGACCCCGACGGCCCGCCGAGCGCGGGCGCCCATCGCCCGGTCGAGGTGGTCGCGGCGCCCTCCACGCTGCTCAACGCGGTGGCGCCGGGGGCCGTCGCGGCCGGCAACGTCGAGACGTCGAGCCGCATCGCCGACCTCGTGCTGGCCGCCTTCGGGGGCGCGGTCGAGGTCCCCGCCCAGGGCCAGGGGACGATGAACAACTTCACCCTCGCGGGTGAGGACTGGACCTACTACGAGACGATCGGCGGCGGCCAGGGCGCGTGCCCGCACGCCGACGGCCCGAGCGCGATCCACGTGGCCATGTCGAACACGCTCAACACCCCGGTGGAGGCGTTCGAGAGCGATTACCCGGTGCGGGTGCGCGAGCTCGCGGTGCGGCGCGGTTCGGGGGGTGCCGGGCGCCACCGCGGGGGCGACGGGATCATCCGTGAGCTCGAGGCGCTCGCCCCGATCGGCTACACGCTGATCACCGAGCGCCGCGCACGCGCCCCGCGAGGGCGCGTGGGGGGCGCGGACGGCGCCCCGGGTCGCAACTCCCTGAACGGCGCCGAGCTGCCCGCCAAGGGCGCGGGCGCGCTGCGCCCGGGCGACCGGCTGCGGCTCGAAACCCCCGGGGGCGGCGGCTACGGGCCGCCGGGGTGATTCATCCGCTCAGCAATTGCAACATCGGACACAAACTTGGCTTTTTTAGACCCCTTCTCTAGACTCCGGCCCCTCGACCGGGTCTCCAGCACCCTCGCGGGGCTTGTTTTCGGCCCGGACCCACGTTCACGAACCTCCCCCCGAAACCAACCAATCAATGCCTATTGCCTTTAAAGAGTGGGCCGTAACGGTTCGCGCCCTTTCCGAGGGAGAACAGCTCGTCACGCTCCGCAAGGGCGGAATCCGTGAAGAGGACAAGCACTTCGAGCTCGAGCACGAGCAGTTCTTCCTCTATCCGACCTTCGACCATCAGCGCAACGACCTCGTCCGCGAGTCCCACCATCCCGAGCTGCGCCGCGCGCTCGAGGAGGGGGTCTGGCCCGACGAGGAGCCGCCGCCACGCGCGCTGCTCCAGGACGGCGGGATCGCCCAGCCCGACCGGGTCCGGATCCGCGCCTGGGCCGAGGTCGCCGACCACTTCGAGACCGACGACCCGCGCATCGTGGACGCGCTCTCGCCGTACCACGTCTGGACTCAGGACTACGCGATCAAGCGCCTGCGCTGGAAGCGGACGCACCCCCTGCACGTGCTGCTGCTGCGGGTGCACCGGATCCCGCGCCCGGTGACCGTCCGCGTTCGCGACGAGTACCACGGCTGCCGCTCGTGGGTCGAGATCGACCGTGATCTGCCGTTCGAGGGGACCCCGGTGATGGCGGACGAGGAGTTCGACCGCGCCGCCCAGGCGATTCGCGAGATCTGCTCGGCCGAGCCCGCGCTGGCGTAGAGCCGGTTGCTGGGCTTCGATCGACGGGTCCAGCGGGCCCAGCGGGCCCTAGTCCTCGGGATCGGGGGCGGCGGGGACGTGGTCGGGTCGCTGGCGATCGCGCGACGCTGCGAGGAGCTCGGAACCCCGTTCGTGATCGGCGGCGTCGCCTGGGAGCGGCTTCCGATCGATCCGAAGCCCGGGCCTCGGCCGGTCGCCGAGATCCACAGCGCCGACCCGCTCGGTCGTAACGCGGTCCTCGCGCGGGCCGAGACGTCGACCCCGGAGGGCGTCCGCTTCTCCGAGTCCCACGTCGCCGAGCACCTCGGCAGCCCGACCGTGCTGATCGACATCACCGGCGGCGCAGCCGGCGCGGCCGAGGGGATCGCCGCCGCGGCGGGCCTGCTCGGGTGCGATCTGGTCATCTACGTCGACATCGGCGGCGACGCGATCGCGAACGGCTCGGAGCCCGGCCTCGGGAGCCCGCTGTGCGACGCGCTGATGATCGCCGCCGGGACGGGGCTCGACGCCCGCATCGACGGCACCCTCGCGCTGCTCGGCGCCGGGTGCGACGGCGAGCTGACGATCGACGAGGTGCTCGGAAGGGTGGCCGCGCTCGCGGCCGCCGGGGCGTGGATCGGCAGCTCGAGCGTCAGCGCGGCGCATGCCGACGAGATCGAGCGCGCGGCCGCCGCGACCGGGACCGAGGCGTCGATGCAGGTCGTCCGCTGCGCGCGCGGCGAGCGCGGCGAGGCCGAGATCCGCGGCGGGCGCCGCCGCGTCCCGCTCGGGCCGCTCGGGGCGCTGGGCATGTACTTCGACCTCGCGGCGGCCGCCGCCGAGCTGCCGCTGGCCGCCGCGGTCGCCGGCAGCGAGCGGCTCGACGCGGCTCGCGAGTCACTGAACGCGCTCGGCGTGTCGACCGAGCTCGACTACGAGCGCGACCGCGCCGCGCGATCAGCGACGTGACACCGGCTCAGGCCGCGACGGCGGTGCGCTCGCGCACGCCGGTGCTGATCCGCCCGCCTTCAGCGGGCCGGATCGTGATGTTGCGCCGGCGCGCCACCTCGGGCCCGCGGGCGGTGGCTCCGACCTCGTAGGTCGAGAGCACCGCGGCGAGCACGATCCGCATCTCGAGCAGCGCGAAGGACGCCCCGAGGCAGCGCCGGCGTCCGCCGCCGAACGGGATCCAGGTGTACGTGCCCGGCGGGTTGTCGAGGAAGCGCTCGGGCCGGAAGGTGTACGGGTCCGGGTAGTAGGTCGGATCGTGGTGAAGCAGGTACCCGTTGGCGACCAGCACCACCCCGGGCTCGAAGTGCCACCCGCCGACGTCGATCGGCTTGACCACGAGCCGCGGCTGGGTGTTGGGCAGCACCGGGCGGCTGCGCAGCGTCTCCTGGACCGTGGCGGTCAGGTACGCGTCGCCCTCGCCCGAGTCGAGCTCGGCGACCAGGCGGCGCCTGACGTCCGGGGCCCGCACGAGGCGCTCGAACGCCCAGGCGAGGGAGGTCGCCGTGGTCTCGTGGCCGGCGACGAGCAGCGTCATCAGCTCGTCGCGCAGCTCCTGGTTCGACATCGGCGAGCCGTCCTCGTGCCGCGCTTCGAGCAGGACCGAGAGCACGTCGTCGCGTCCCTCGTGGGCGGCGCGCCGCTCGTCGACGAGCTCGTAGATGAGCGCGTCGACGCGCTCGCGCAGGTCGACGAAGCCGGCCATCGGGCCGGCCCGGTTGAACAGCGGCTCGAGCCGCTCCGACCGCGGGCCGAACAGCGCCATCGGCTTCTCCCCGAAGGCGAGCATGTCGCCGAGCGCCGCGCGCACCGCCTCGAGGCGCTCGCCCTCGTCGAGGCCGAAGACGGCGCGCAGGATGACCTCGAGCGTCAGGCGCTGCATCCGCGGGTGCAGCGCCAGGTCGGGGTCGGCGCCCCAGGAGGCGACCTCGCGCTCGGTCACCTCGGCGACCAGGTCCTCGAGCCGCTGCATGCGCTCGCCGTGGAAGGCGGGCAGCATCAGCTTGCGCTGGCTCATGTGCGCGCCCTCGTCGAGCAGCAGCACGGAGTTGGAGCCGACGATCGGCTGCAGGACCCGGGCGCCTTCGCCGGGATGCAGGACGTCGGCGGGCGCCGTGTAGATCTGCTTGATCTGCTCCGGGTCGGCGATCGTCACGAACGGCGGCCCGAAGGGCAGCCGCAGGGTGAACGGCGTCCCGTAGCGCTTGCGGCAGCGCTCCAGGTAGGCGAGCGGGCGCGACCAGAACCCGAGCGCTTGAACAAGCGCCGGATAACGAGGCCCGGGGGGCAGGCTCGCTCTCATCACGGGGCAGGGTCCTCCAGTCCGCCGGGGGGAAGTGTGAGATCAGCCACGCTTGCAGACAATAACCTCGCACCTCCGATGGCCTGGGTAGAGACCGAATCGCTGAGCTTCACCGCCCGTCACGAGACGGATGACGAAGCCTGCGCGCAGCGCACCCTCGATCGGCTCGAGGACCTGCGCCTGCGCCTCGAGGACCGCTTCGACGACGCGCCCGGCGGGATCACGGTGGTCATCCACCCCTCCCCCGGCTGGCTCGCCGCCGCGCATCCGTTTCTGCCCGGGGCAAGGCTCGCCGCCGCCCCGGCCGGCCGCCGCTATCTGGCCGGCTGGGCGATGGCCTCCGAGCTGCACATCCTCAACGACGAGTACACCGATCGCCGCGCCGCCGGCGAGGACTCGCTCGCCGCCCTGCGCGGCACCGCCGAGCGCCTCTACGCGCAGATCGTGATCGCAGCCAACAACGACCATCTGCCGCCGCCCTGGGGACCGCGGCGGTTCGCTCGGTACCTGCGCTGGGCGTGGCTGATCGAGGGCGGGGCCCAGTACTACGCCGGCCAGGCCGCGGTGTTTCGCGCGGCGGTCAACACCCGGATGCGCCAGGGCTCCCCGCCCAGCTTCCCGCCCTCGGCGCGCGACGCGATCCTGCTCGGCGGCACCGTCTTCGACCTACTGGAGCGCGAGCGCGGACCCGACGCCTGCGCGATCCTCGTCTCGCGCCTGCGCCGCGAGGGCCCCGAGCGGGCGCTCGAGCTCGCCTTCGACGAGCGCTTCCGCAACGTCGAGCAGGAATGGCGCCGCTACCTGCGCGAGGAGCTCCCGAGGTCCGGTTCACTCGACGACCTCGGCGACGAGGATCCGTTCGCCTGAGCGAGGCCGTCAGCCGACGGCCAGCGACACGAGCCAGATCAGCAATGCGCCGATCGCCAGCGCGATCAGGATCCCGGCGAGCAGGCGCAGCGGGCGTTCGTCGCCTGCCATCGCACCCGCGCCGCCAGCGACGAGGTGCTCGCCCGTGTCGGCGAGGAGGCCGCTCGCCACCTCGGCGGCGGCTCCGGGCACGAGGATGTCGCGCGGGCCGCCGGCGAGGAAGTCGGGCACGTCGAACCCGCGGCTGCGGCGCTCGAAGCTCGGGATCCCCTCCTCGAGCAGGATCCCCTGGATCATCTGAGCCTCCGCCAGGTTGCGCGCGAAGCCGACCTTGACCGGCTCCCCGCCGGTGAACTCCGGCTTCACCTTGCGCGCCTTCTCGTGGGCGTCCGTAATCGGCTCCTGCTCGCCGCGCCCGACGTAGACGAGGGGCATCTCGCAGTCCGGGCAAAAGCGCTCAGAGAGCGGGTACTTGCGTGCGCAGGTCGGGCAGGCGAGCGGCTCGACCGGCTGGTCGCCAGGCTCACTCGACAACCAACTCCACCTCCTTGACCTCGGAGCCCTCGATCTCGAATCCACGGAGGACGAACTCGCCCCCGGCGAGCGAGGCGATCAGCCAGGTGACGCTGCCCCACACCTGGGCGATGTTGGCGTTCATGTTGATGTCGGTCTGCGACGGCCGCCCCTCGGTCCTCGGATGGGAGTGAAAGAGGATCCCGATCTCCTCGCCGGCCGCTTCCGCCGCCGTGTAGATCGAGTACATGTCCTCGGGGTGGATCTCGAACCGCATCGGGCTCTCGAACAGGTTGCGGGCGCGGTGGAAGGCGACCGGCTCGCCATCGCGCGTGCTGACGATCCCGCAGGACTCGTTGGGCAGCTCGGCGCGCGCGTGGGCTTCCATTTCGTCGTGAAGGGCCCGCGTCAGACGCACGGGGCGAGGCTACCAGCGCCGAAATCGGCCCTTTCGTCCTCCGATCAGTACCACGATGAGCCCGGGTCGCGTTCGGGCTCGCGCAGGTCTCCGGCCGCCCTTCCAAGCAGGTCGGGATCCTCGCGGCCGAGCTCCCAGAGCATGTCGTCGAGCAGCGGCGGCGCGATCGCGGTCGCGGCGGCCAGCCGCTTGAACGCGTCGCGGGTGGCGACTCGCACCGAGTCGAGGCCGCCCGGCTCGACGAGCCCGCTGCGCAGCGCGAGGCGCATGAGGACGTTGTCCGCGGAGACCTCCCATGCCTCGGGATCCGCGACCGCTAACCAACCGCGGCGCGCGCAGATCTTCGCGAACAGCTGCGCCTTCTTCGCCAGCGGGTCGGAGTAGGCCTCGAACGCCGCGAGCCGATCGAGCAGGCCGCCCGGGCCGCCGAGCCGTCCGTCGCACGCGGCCAGCAGCGCAGCCGCCTCGCCCTCGTACCCGCGCTCGACCCCGGTCGCCAACCCGCGCCACAGCGCCGCGCGACGCTGCGGATCGGCGACCGTCTCGTCGTCGATCGCGAACAGCGCCGCGACCGCGGCGGCATCGATGTCAGCGAGGCGCGCCGCGGTCAGCAGGCCGGGCGTGGACGTCGCCGCCGCGAGCGCCACGCTCCACATCAGCTCGCTGCCCGAGAACGGCCCCTCGCCATCGACGAGGTGCGCGCGCTGATAGCCGGTCTTGTGGTCGACCGCGCAGAGGTACAGGGCGGCGTCAGGGTCGGGGACGTGGGCGAAGTCCGGCGGCTCGTAGGCGGCGAAGAGCTCGCGGACGCGGTCGGCCGCGCGGCGCTCTGGCGCGCTCCGCGCCACTCAGCCGCGCGGGCGGGCCCGGCGTCGCCCGCGGGCCATGTAGGCCTCGCGGTCGGCGGCCGGCAACCGCTCGAGCGAGTAGCGCAGCATCGTGCGCGGCATCCGGTCGGCGTTGCGATCCAAAAAGCCCCGCAATTGCTCCTCGTCGCGCTTGCCGACCTCGCGCAGCATCCATCCGGTCGCCTTGTGGATCAGATCGTGCTCGTCGTCGAGCAGCGCCTCGCAGACGCGAAGCGTCTGGTCGAAGCTGCCGCGCTTGATCAGCGCGTGGGTCGCGAGCACGGCGATCCGGCGATCCCAGACCGAGTCCGACCCGACCAGCGGGTCGAGCAGCTTGCGAGGCGCGCGGGCGACCCGGTCGGCGAGCAGGTACTCGGCCGAGCTGTCGACGAGGTCCCAGTTGTTGACCCGGTCGCGGTGGTCGAGATAGAAGCCGGCGATCCGCTCGCGCCCGGCGGCGTCCGCGCCCTCGTACTGGCGACAGAGGATCGCCAGGGCGACGAACCGATGCTCGTGCACCGCGCTGTCCAGCAGGCGCCGGCAGGTCATGGTCGAGGCGTTGCGATGTGCGCGCGCGACCCGCCGCAGCACCGGGACGCGGACCCCGATGAAGACGTCGCCGTGCCCGTACTCACCGGGGCCCGTCTTGAAGAAGCGCTGCAGGACCTCGGCCTGAGCGGGGTCGGCCAGCTCGGCGAGCTCAGCTTCGATCGAGCGCGCGGAGGAGCTCACCGCTGTCCGACCACCAGGAACTGCTTGCCCAGCACCCTCCAGGCGAGCGGCAGGTTGAGGTAGGCCCGAGTCAGCCCGGCCGAGGCCGGCAGCCGTCCGGTGAACGAGTAGGGCAGAAAGCGGGGCGCGCTGGACACGACCTTGAAGCCGGCCGTGTGCAGGTGCTCGGCGACCGCCTTGTGAGTGAGCACGACGCTGTGATCGGCGTAGTCGAAGTACTCGCGCGAGCAGAAGCGGAAGTTGGGCCCGAGGATCGCGATCCGGCCGCCGTCGCTGCTGAGCTCGTACATCCGGTGCAGGAACCGGTGGACGTGCTGCTGGTTGTCGAGGTGCTCGAGGAAGTTGGAGACGAAGATCCCGTCGAAGTACTCCGGCGGCAGGTCGGCGCTCATCACCTCGGAGACGACGAACTTGACGGCGCGGTCGTTGCCCGCCTCGAAGTGGTCTACCTGATCGACGCCCCAGCGCTCCGGGGCCGGCGCGGCGTCGATGAACTCGCGCCGCCCGGCCGCCGGGTCGAGCAGGCGCTTGGGCGAGGCGAGCGAGCGCTCGGTGACGTAGCGCGCGATCTCGGCCCAGACCTCACGCCGGCGGTCCTGGTCGACGTTGCGGAAGCGATACGAGTAGAGGCGCTCATAGTCCATCGGCGCCGGAGGGTAGAGGGGGCGCCCGCTAGCCTGCGGCAGCCTTGACCCGGATTCTGATCACCGGCGGCGCCGGCTTCGTCGGCGCCAACCTCGCCACCTCGCTGGCCGATCGTCACCCCGATTGGGATCTGGTCGCGCTCGACAACCTCTACCGGCCGGGATCGAAGCTGAACGTGCCGCGCCTGGAGGCCGCGGGGGTCGAGTTCGTCGAGGCCGACGTCCGCGACCGCGACGCGCTCAGGCGAATCGACTCGATCGACGCCCTGATCGAGTGCTCGGCCGAGCCCTCGGCGCTCGTCGGGATGAGCGGCGACACCTCCTATCCGTTCGAGACCAACCTGGTCGGCGCGTACAACTGCCTCGAGCTGGCGCGCCGCGACGACGCCCAGTTCGTCTTCCTCTCCACCAGCCGGGTCTATCCCTACGCCGCGCTCGGCGACCTCGCGCTGCGGGACACGGCGACCCGGTTCGAGCTCGAGCCCGAGCAACCGGTCCCGGGGGCCGGCGTGGCCGGGATCGCCGAGGACTTTCCGCTCGACGGGCCGCGGACGCTCTACGGGGCGACCAAGCTCGCCGCCGAGCTGCTGGTCACCGAGTACGCGGCCAACTTCGGCCTGCGCGCCGTCGTCGACCGCTGCGGCGTGATCGCCGGGCCGTGGCAGATGGGCAAGGTCGACCAGGGCGTGTTCACCTTCTGGCTCCTGCACCACTACTTCGGCAAGCCGCTGAGCTACATCGGCTACGGCGGCACGGGGCACCAGGTGCGCGACCTGCTCCACGTCGCCGACCTGGTGGAGCTGATCGACGAGCAGCTCGGCGACCCCGGGCACTGGTCCGGGTTCGTCGGCAACGTCGGCGGCGGGCGCGAGGTCAGCCTCTCGCTCGCAGAGACGACCGAGATCTGTCGCGAGCTGACCGGCGCCGAGGTCGCGATCGAGCCGGCCGGCGAGGGGCGGCCCGGCGACGTTCCGCTATATATCTCCGACTGCTCGCGCCTGTTCGGTCACACCGATTGGCGCCCGGCCAGGGGGGGCAGGGAGGTACTCGCCGACATCTTGGCTTGGGTCGAACAGAACACCGACGACGTCGCCGCATCGCTGGGGCTGCGCGGATGAAGCTCTCCGTCGTCGTCCCAGCGCACAACGAGGCCGGCTCGATGGCCGAGACCCTGACCGCGACGATCGACGGGCTCGACGCGGCCGGGATCGAGCACGAGATCCTGGTGATCGACGACGCGAGCGTCGACGGGACCCCGGCGATCGTCGAGGCGATCGCCGCGGACCATCCTCAGGTTCGCTGCCTGCGCTCCCACTACCCGCGCGGCTTCGGCTTCGCCGTGCGCTCCGGATTGGAGCGGTTCAGCGGCGACGCGGTGGTCGTGATGATGGCCGACGGCTCCGACGACCCGGCCGATCTCGTCCGCTATCACCAGCTGCTCGAGAGCGGCTACGACTGCGTCTTCGGCTCGCGGTTCATGCCCGAGTCGCGCGTGTACGACTACCCGCGGGTGAAGCTGGTCCTCAACCGGCTCGCGAACTGGTTCATCCGGATCCTCTTCCGCCATGGCTTCAACGACACCACGAACGCGTTCAAGGCCTACCGGCGCGAGGTGATCGAGACGATCCAGCCGCTGCTCTCCAACCACTTCAACCTGACCGTCGAGATCCCGCTGAAGGCGGTCGTCCGCGGGCACAGCTTCGCGGTGATCCCGATCTCATGGCGCAACCGCACGACGGGCGAGAGCAAGCTGGCGATCCAGGAGATGGGCAGCCGCTACCTGTTCATCGTCCTCTACGTCTTCCTCGAGCATCACCTCAGCCGCGGCGACTACCGCAGGGACGTCCTCGAGGACTCGCAGACCTCGAGCCCGGCGCCCGTCGCGGCGAGCTCCCAGGACTCGGCCGAGCCATCGGCGGGCAACTCGAGCGCCGCGGCCTCGCCGGCGGCGAGCGAGCCGAGCTCGACCGGGAACGACTCGGTCGCGTAGCGCCTCAGCGCGAGGTCTGTTTCCCCCCCGCTCGCGCGCACGATCCACGTCGAGCCCGGCTCGAGCTGGACGATCGCCGGCTCGCCGGCGGCGGCCGGGACCGGCCGGCAGCCGGCCGCCCCGCCGACGGGTCGCAGCGTGACCCCGTCGGCGGCCGCGAGCACCTTGTCGGCGGCGGCGCGGCCCGGCTCGGGTG
The DNA here is from genome assembly GCA_963781265.1 of uncultured Solirubrobacterales bacterium. Classification (GTDB taxonomy): domain Bacteria; phylum Actinomycetota; class Thermoleophilia; order Solirubrobacterales; family 70-9; genus WHSW01. The sequence continues at coordinate 711,498 of CAWAFH010000018.1, read as the reverse complement.
CGCTCGCGAGCTCCTCCGCCGTGTACGCGGGCGAGCCGAACTTGTCGACGGCCGACAGATAGGACCCCGCGTCGACGAGCGTGAAGTAGTTGAAGTCCGAGTTCTTCGGGGTGAGGACGAGCCCGGGGTCCACGTTGTCGGCGGCGATCTCGAGCGCCGCGAGGTCGCCGCGCACGGCCGGCACGACGCCCTTGAGGCCGTGGTAGGCGTCGCGCATCGCCGACAGGTTCGCGGCCGTCGCCGCGAGCGAGACGGCGACCGCGATGGCGATCACCCGCCAACTGGGCCGCACCCCGCGGGCGAGCTCGGCGACCGTCATCAGCACGAGCACGACGCCGATGTACTGGTAGCGCGAGGTGGTCGCCGTGCGACCGATGCTCGCGTTGATCGCGGTCAGAAACCAGAACGCGAGCCCTGCGACGACGACGACGGCGAGCCACTTCGGGATCCGGCCGCGGGCGATTACCGCGGCCGCCCCGGCGACGATCGCCAGCGCCAGCAGCGGCCGGCCCCAATCAAGCGAGCTGACCGGCGCATCGGCGCTCATTGAGGTCAATCCGAACAACGAGGAGATGGCTGCCGCGTAGCCGTCGAGAATGAATCCCGGCGATGTGGCGACGTTCTCGAACGAGACCTGGTTGGCGTCCGAGTCGCCCCAGCCGAGATACCAGAGCGCGTAGAGAGCGGCCGGGACGACGACGACCCAGGCGCGGGCGCGCAGCTCGCGGTCCCAGGCGATCGCGACCGCGGCCGCGGCGACGAAGATCAGCCCGACCGTCTGGAAGCTGATCGCGACCACGAGCAGCGCGCAGCAGAGGATGTCGCCGCGCCGGTCGGCGCGCTCGAGCGCCAGCAACGCCCCGATCCCGCAGGCCATCGGGGCGAAGTAGCCGAGCTGAAACGGGGTCAGCAGGTCCTCGTAGGCGGCGCCGAGGAAGAGCAGCGGCAGCGTTCCGGCGAGCGCCAGCCAGTCGCCGACCCGGCGGCGCATCCAGATGAACAGGAGGACGACGCTGGCGATGAAGGCGAGGGTCGAGACAACCGCGTACGGGGTCAGCGAGTCCATCCCGAACGTGGCCTGCAGGAACTTGTAGATCGCAACGAGGCTCATCGACGGGTGCCCGGCGTGGTCGGTGAAGAAGGCGTCGACGCTGAAGCCCCGGCGGTGCAGCAGCAGGTCCCAGTCGTCGATGAAGAAGGTGAGCCGCGCGCTCAGCGCGATCAGCAGCCCGGCGGAGACGACGGCCGCAAACGCGAACAGGGCGACGGGCAGCCGCGGGTCGGCGAGCAGCCCGCGGGCGGCGCGCACCGGCCTCGCCTCGGCGGCGGCGCTCACGCTCCCGCCCCCAGCGGGCAGACCACGGCCGTCCCGGCGCCATCGAGCTTGACCCGCCAGGGCAGCGGGGACGCATCCTCGGGGATCGCCAGCGCCGCCGCCGCGCCGGCGGCGATCGTGCCGAGCCGGACCGGGAACTCGTCATCGGCGTAACGGCGCAGGCTGACCCGCACCGGCGCGCTTCCGGCGCGGATCACGGTGCCGCCCGGGGGGACGACGATCGGCTCGGAGCCGGTCGCCGGCGCCGGCGCGCACGCGCGAGTCGTGGAGGCGGGAACCGGCTCGAGCCGAAGCTCGAGGGCCGCGGCGAACACCCGGTCGGCGGACATGCGCGCTCGATCAGAGGCGGCGGCGAGTTCGTCGGCGGTGTAGGCGGGCGAACCGATGAGCGTCGACCGCCGAGAAGTACGAAGCCGCGTCGACGAAGCCGAGGTAGTCGACCCCTGAGTTCTGCTCGGTGAGCAAGAACGCCGGGTCGACCTCCGCCCTCGTCTAGCTCGAGCGCCGCGAGCCCGCCGCGCTGCTTCTCGGCGATCCCGGCGAGCCCGTCCGCCGTTCTGGCTGCAGCAGCGAGAAGTTGGCGATCGTCGCGAGCAACGCGACCGCGAGCACCACGGCGACGACCCAGCGTCGAACTGCTCACCCCGCGCAGCAGTTCGGCGGCGATCATCACCCAGAGCACGGCACCGAGGAGCTGGTAGCGACCCGAGGTCGCCTGGCCGAAGAACGAGGCGTTGAGGCCAGTCAGCGACCAGAAGTCACAAGCAGTCCGGCAACCAAGGACCACAGACGCCTCGGCATCGCCGCGAACCCCGCCCCGGCGATCCGCCAGACCGCGACGACGATCGCGATCACCAGCAGCGGCCGGCCCCAGTCGAGCGCGCTCACCGGCATCTCGTCGCGCGAGCACCGCGAGGCCCAGCGACGCTCGAGAGACTCGCCGCGAGGCCGTCGCTCACGTATCCGAGCAAGGTCTGGAAGTTGTGGAAGGAGATGAAGGTGTCTCGCGTCGCGGCCCCAGCCGCAGATACCAAAGCGTCGTAGAGCGCCGTCGGAACCATGCACCACCAAGGCGCGCCGCCAGCGCTCGCGGGTGAGGGCGATGTCGACTCGTCGCCATAACCACGAACGGGATCACCGACGGCCGGAGAACAGGAGACCCACGGTGAGCAATGCCGTCGCGATCACGTCCCCGCGGCGAGACTCGCCGTCGAGCGCCAGCAGTGCCCCGATCCCGCACGCCGATCGAGCCGAAGAAGGCCATCTGGAACGGGAAAAGCAGGTCGTCCCACGAGGGCCCGAAGAAGAGGATCGGGAGCACGCCGGCCAGCGCCAGCCACGCGTCCACGCGCCGGCGCAGATAGACGAACAGCAGCGCCATCGTCGCCGCGTAGAAGACCGACCGCACCACCTGGGTCGGCGACGCCGAATCCATCCCGAAGATCGCCACGGTAGCTGGTAGATCCCGATCGAGAGTGCCAACAGGTGCTCGACGAACGGGTCGAGATAGACGTCGATCCCCGAGCGCCGGTCCAGGATGAACGCCCACTCGTCTCGCCAGAAAGTCAGGTGGGTGAGCCAGTGAAGCAGGGCCCCGCCGGCGAGCAAGAGCACCGCGCAGAAGACCCAGGTCCCGGCGCCGACGCCGCGAACCCGGTCGCCGACGCCCTCACGGGCGCCCGACTGGGCGCGGTGCTCGGCGACACCGCCTGTATGGGCACCCGCCTCCACGGCCGCGAAATCTCGAGCTAGGCCGTGAACTTCCGCGACGGGAGCAGCTTCGCACGGTGCAGCAGCAGCCTGGTCGCCGACCAGAGCGTCTTCACCCCGTAGACGGTCGCCGGCCCAGAGGCCGACCGACGACGCGTCCTCGAAGTAGCGGCGTCCGCGCCGGCACCTCGGCGATCCGGAAGCCGAACTCCGACGCCTGCATCAGGCAGCTCCGAGTCGAAGACGAAGTCGATCGAGTTGCGAAGGAACGGGACCGTGAGCAGCAGATCGCGGCCGTAGGCGCGATAGCCGGTGTGCAGGTCGGTCAGCTGGGTGCCCATGATCCGGTTCTCGATCGCGGTCAGGGCGCGGTTGGCGACCCGCTTGTAGAGCGGCATCCCGGCCGCCTTCGCCGCGCCCGGCTCGGCCATCCGGGTGCCGAGCACGAGGTCGGCGTCGCCGTCGACGATCGGCGCGATCAGCTTCGGGATCAGGCTCGGCTCGTACTGGCCGTCGGGGTGCAACATGACCACGATCTCGGCACCGCGCTGCAGCGCCTCGAGGTAGCAGGTCTTCTGGTTGCCGCCGTAGCCGACGTTGTGCGGGTGCCAGACGACGTGGACGCCGAGCTCGCGGGCGATCTCCAGCGGTCTCGTCGGTGGAGCGATCGTCGACCAGGATGATCTCGTCGACGCAGTCGCGCGGGATCGCCGCGACGGTGCTGCCCGAGCGTCTTCGCCGCGTTCAGCGCCGGCATCACGACGACGGTCTTGGGCCGCGCGCGGCTCAGACACGGCGCGCCTCGACGTAGACGGTCCCGCCGCGCCGCAGCGCAGCCTCGGCGACCGCGCAGGCGCCGGCGACCGGCAGCAGCAGCGCGGCGGCGGCCAGCGTCGTCAGCCGCGCCGCGCCCGACAGGGGGCGGCGGCGGGCTTCGGGTCGGCGGATCGCGTCGTAGAGGTCCGGGTTGCCGGGCAGCGCGCCGACGATCCCGTGCAGCCAGCCGAACACCACCTGGCCGCCGCGCAGGTAGCTGGTCCGCTCGACTCGCAGCCCGAGCGCCGCCAGCTTCGACAACAGCGCCTTCGCCGGCACGTGGACGAGGTGGCGCGGAAGGTCGAGCGCGAGCCAGCGGTCGCCGAACAGCTGCGCCTGCAGGCTGCCGGGGTTCGGGATCGCGATCACGAGCGAGCCGCGCGGCTCGAGCAGCCCGGCCGCGTGCTCGACCGCGGCGCCGGCGTCGCGCAGGTGCTCGAGCGAGTGCCAGAAGACCACCGCGGCGCACGGCTCGGTTACCTCGCCCAGCTCGGCGGCCCGCACGTCCGGGCGGTCGGAGTGGCGCTCGAGCCCCAGCGCCGGTCGCCCGCGCTCGGCGAGCGCATCGAGCAGCGTGCCGTCGCCGGCGCCGACGTCGAGCACCAGCCCGGGCGGCGCGATCGTGTCCAGGCGCCCGGCGAGCCGGCCGCGCAGGCGGCGCAGGACGCGGTCGCCGAGCCCCGAGAAGCGTCCGGCCTCGGGCCGGTACCAGCCGCCGTAGGCGAGCTCGAGCTCCGCGTCGGTTGGCGGCGGCCAGGTGGTCTGGGCGCCGCAGGCTGAGCAGGGCACGCGTCCGCGCGGGTGCGGGACGCCGGGGTCGAGCGTCGCGTGACACCACGCGCACCGCGGCTCGGCGGCGGTCGCGCCGGGCACGGGCGGGGCTTCAGGGTCGGCGGTGGTCATCGTCGGGACGAGGTGGATATCACGGTGCGGGCTGCGGGCACACGCCGACCGGGCCGCGGCCGGAGGCCTGCAGCTGCCAGCCCCGGTCGGAGCGGTCGGGCGGGATCGGGATCGAGACCGCCTGCTCGCCGGCCAGCGAGCCGGCGCCGATCGGGAACACCGCCGCGAACCGCCGGAGACGCAGATCGACATCGGTCGCCGCGCTCTCACCGGAGATCACGGCGCCCCCGGCCGGCAGGTTGACGACCGCCGGCTTGTCCGGTCGCGCCTCGATCGTCGAGCAGCCGGCCGTGCTCGCCGGCGCTTGGGCCGGGACGACCGCGACCCCGAGCGCCCCGGCCAGGACGCGGTCGGCCGCCTCGCGAGCCGGCTCGGGCGCGATCGCGATCTCGGCGGCCGTGTCGGCGGGCGAGCCGAACTGATCCGCGGCGGCGAAGAACGAACCCGCCGGAACGTGGACGTAGCCGGTCCCCGCGAGATCCTCGGTCAGCACGAAGCCCGGGTCGACCGTGTCGCGGGCGATCTCGATCGCGCCGAGGTCGGCGCCGATCAGGTCGCTGGTCGCCGCGTAGGACTTCGCCGCCTGGTTGAGGAACGAGAGGTTGCTGAGCACCGCGAACGCGATCACCGCGGCGCCGACGCCGATCGCGGCCGGTCCGATGCGGACACCGCGCAGGAGCTCCGCGGCGATCATCAGCAGGAAGATCGCGCCGATGTACTGGTAGCGGCTCGAGCTCGGGTCGCGGCCCGGGATCTGGTTGAACGCGGAGAGCAGCCAGAACGCCAGAGCGCGATCGCCCCGACCACCCAGAGCCAACGCGGCACCGACCCGAGCCGGTAGATCCGCCAGGCTGCGAGCGCGAGCGCGAACACGGCCAGCGTCCGCCCCCAGTCATAGGCGCCGACGCCGGACTCGTCGCGCGGCGTCGCCAGGCCGAACAGCGAGGAGATCGCGAGGCGATCCCGTTGAAGACGTAGAGCGGTGAGTTGGCCACGTTGTGGAGCGAGAGGTGATTCGCCGCCTCGTGCCCCCAGCCGAGGTACCAGAGGCCGTACAGCACCGCGGGGATGACGACGATGAAGACGCGGCGCCGCCAGTCCGGCGCCGGTCGCGATCGCGACCGCGGCGCCGATCGCGAACGGGATCCCGAGACTCGAGAACGCGAGCGCGGTGACGATCAGTCGCGCAGGCGACGAGGTCGCCGCGCGGCGACTCGCGCCGCAGCGCGAGCAGCATCCCGATCCCGGCTGCCATCGAGCCGAAGTAGCCGATCTGAAACGCCCAGAGGAGGTCCTCCCAGGCCGCGCCGAGGAACAGGACCAGGGCGGCTCCGCCCAGCGCGAGCAGCTCCCCGGTGCGGTCGCGAAGCCAGGCGTAGAGCAGCGCGACGCTGGTCAGGAAGGTGGCGATCGAGGCGACCTGGAACGGGCGCGCCGAGTCCATGCCGAACACCTCGAGCAGGAACTTGTAGACGAGGATCGGGATCAGATGCAGGTGCTCGTTGTGCGGGGTGAGGAGGGCGTCGGCGTTGAACCCCGGCCGACCCGAGCAGGAACTCCCAGTCGTCGAGCAGGAAGGTGATGTTCCGGGTCTCGTAGAGCAGCACCGCGGCCGAGGCGAACAGGCCGGCGATCAGCAGCAGCGTCGCCGGGCTCTGCAACCAGGCAGCCCGCGGCGCCGAGCGCTCGCGCTCGCCCGCTGCCCCGCCTGCGACACCGGCTGCCACCGGCGTCAATCTACGCGGAGCGGGCCCGGCCCGGCTACCCGGCGGCTAAGATGGGCCGCGTTGCGGACCGGCGGGGGCCGGTCCGTTTTCGCTCATGGGAACCGCGATAGTCACAGGATCGGGCGGGCTGATCGGCTCGGAATCCGTGCGCCATCTGGTCGCGCAGGGATTCGACGTGGCCGGAATCGAAAACGACATGCGCAGCCGGTTCTTCGGGCCCGAGGCCTCGACCTCGCCGGTGACCGCCGAGCTGACCTCGAGCCTCGACGGCTTCCGCTCGCACGAGCTCGACATCCGCGACGCCGACGGGGTCGAGCGCCTGTTCGCCGAGCATGCGGGCTCGATCGAGGTCGTCGTCCACACCGCCGCGCAGCCGTCGCACGACTGGGCGGCGCGCGAGCCCCAGACCGACTTCGGCGTCAACGCCAACGGCACCCTCAACCTGCTCGAGGCCGCGCGCGCCCACTGCCCGGACTCGCCCTTCATCTTCTGCTCGACCAACAAGGTCTACGGCGACACGCCGAACCGGCTGCCGCTGGAGGATCTCGAGACGCGGCTCGAGCTGCCGGAGTCGCACCGCTACTTCAAGGGGATCGACACCTCGATGTCGATCGACCTCTCGACCCACTCCCTGTTCGGGGCCTCGAAGGCCGCCGCGGACCTCCTGGTGCAGGAATACGGGCGTTACTTCGAGATGCCGACCGTCTGCTTTCGCGGCGGCTGCTTGACCGGCCCGCAGCACGCGGGCGCGAAGCTGCACGGCTTCCTGGCCTACCTGATGAAGTGCGTCGTCACCGGCACCCCGTACACGGTGTTCGGCTACGACGGGAAGCAGGTCCGCGACAACATCCACTCCGCCGACCTCGTGGCCGCGTTCGAGGCGTTTCGCAAAGCGCCGCGGGCGGCGGCGGTCTACAACATCGGTGGGGGGCGCTACTCGAACTGCTCGATGCTGGAGGCGATCGAAGCCTGCGAGCGGATCGCCGGGCGCGAGCTCGAGTGGGAGATGGGGCCGGAGCCGCGGATCGGCGATCACCGCTGGTGGATCTCCGACCTCGCCCCGTTCGAGGCCGACTACCCGGGCTGGTCGCCGCGATTCGGAATCGACGACATCCTCATCCAGATGTATGAACAGAACCTCGAGCGCTGGGAGGCCGCGGTCGCCTGACCGCCGCCCCCGGGCGTGACCCCCGGTGCGTCTAACTTGTCAGCGTCGATGACCCCCCTCGAGGAGATCGTCTCCCCCCAGCACGAGGCGCCCGACCCGACGGTCGAGGACCGGCCGCTGGCGATCGAGGTCCGCAATCTCGTCAAGAGCTTCGAGATCCCGCTGCAGCGCGTCGACTCGATCAAGGAGCGCGTCCTGCACCCGTGGCAGTCGGGCCAGGTGCGCCGTCTCGACGCGCTTCGAGGCGTCTCCTTCGAAGTTCACCGCGGCGAGTTCTTCGGGATCGTCGGGCGCAACGGGACCGGCAAGTCGACGTTGCTGAAGATCCTCGCGAGCATCTATCGCGCCGAGGCCGGCACGATCCGCATGGCCGGGCGCGTCGCCCCGTTCATCGAGCTCGGGGTCGGCTTCAACCCCGAGCTGACCGCGCGCGAGAACGTGATCCTCAACGGCGTATTGATGGGCCTGCGCCGCGAGGACGCCGAGAGCCGGCTCGAGGCGGTGATCGAGTTCGCAGAGCTCGAGGAGTTCGCCGACCTGAAGCTCAAGAACTACTCCTCGGGGATGCTGGTCCGCCTCGCCTTCGCGATCATGATCCAGTCCGACGCCGACATCCTGTTGATCGACGAGGTGCTGGCGGTCGGCGACGCCGCCTTCCAGCAGAAGTGCAAGGACGTCTTTCACGAGATCCGCGGCTCGGACCGCACCGTGGTGTTGGTCACCCACGACATGGGGGCGGTCGAGGAGTACTGCCATCGAGCGATGCTGCTCGACCACGGCGACATCATCGCGATGGGCGCCCCCGACGAGGTCGCGCGCAGCTACCTGCGGCTCAACTTCGCGAAGCCGAGCGGCGGCGAGGACGCACACCCCGTCGCTCCCGACGGTGCCGAGATCCTGCTCACCGACGCCTGGATCACTGCCGACGGGGAGCGGACCACCAACGTCGAGCGCGGCCAGGAGCTCGAGTTTCACGCCCTGTTCGAGGCACCGACCGTGATCGAGGGGCCGAGCTTCGGCTTCGTGATCACGAACGCCGACGGGATCGAGATCGGCGGCTTCGGGCTCGGCCTGTCGGCCGAACACGAGCTCGGCGACTCCATCCCGGCCGGCGGCGACGTCCACGTGCGCGCGAAGCTCGCCAACCGCTTCGCACCGGGGCGCTACTCGGTTCAGTGCTGGGTGCATCGCAACCACTCGTTCGCCGAGCCGCTGATCGCCTCGCCCCGGATCCTCGACTTCGTCGTCTTCGGCACCGGGACCACTGTCGGCCTCGTCGACCTCGTCGACGAGGCCGAGCTGAGCGCCGGATGGGAGCCCGAGTGAGCGCCTCGCCGGAATCGCTCGAGCTGCGCCCGGTCCGCGGGCCGTCGGCGCTCGGCGGCGGCAGCCGCCGCTTCGGCGAGCTGCTCTGGCTGATGGCCGTGACCGAGTTCCGCCGCGCCTACTTCGGCACCGTGCTCGGTTACTTCTGGTCGCTGCTGCGCCCGCTGATGCTGTTCGCGGTCCTGCTGTTCGTCTTCACGCAGATCTTCCGGCTCGGCTCCGACGTTCCGAACTATCCGGTCCTGCTGCTGTTCAACATCGTCCTGTTCGGCTTCTTCCAGGAGTCGACGACCACCGCCGTCACCTCCGTCGTTGCCCAGGAGGGGATCGTCCGCAAGACCCAGTTCCCGCGCCTCGTGATCCCGCTGTCGATCGTGCTCACCGGGCTCATGAACCTCGGCCTCAACATGATCGCCGTCTTCATCTTCATCCTCGCCTACGGCGTCGCCCCGATGTGGACCTGGCTGCTGATGCCGCTGGTCCTGCTGCCGCTGACGATGCTGACCACCGCGGTCTCGATGCTGCTCTCCGCGCTGTACGTGCGCTTCCGCGACATGCTGATCATCTGGACGGTCGCGGCCACCGTGCTCTTCTACGCGACCCCGCTGCTCTACCCGATCGAGGTCGCGCCCGACGGGCTCCGGGCGCCGATGATGGTCAACCCGCTCGCGGTGATCTTCGAGCAGGCTCGCGTGTGGATCATCGACCCGGACGCCCCGACGGCGGCGGAGGCGGCCGGCAGCGTCTGGCGCCTGATCCCGGCGATCACGATCTTCGTCGTCGTCTGCGTGGTCGCGTGGCGCGTGTTCACCCGCCGGGCGCCGAGGATCGCCGAAGCGCTCTAGCCGCCGCGCGCGAACAGCTCGACCGAGCCGATCCTGCGCATCGGGTACGAGTCGTAGGGGACCGAGCCGCGCCACTGGTTGTGCGCCTCGGCGGAGACGAAGTAGGTCTCCGGGTCGCTCTCCATCGCGGCGATCGTCGCCGCGAGCGCCTCGGGGCCGATCCCGAGCCCGGCGGCGATCCGCTCGAGGCCCTCGCGGTGCGAGTCGGCGCTCCACCCGGCGAGCACGTGGTCGACCGCGTGGATCTGCGCGCCGGAGCGCTCGGCGACCGCCGCGGAAGCCGCTTCGAGGACGCCGTCGATCGCGTCGAGGGGCACATGCTCGAGCACCGAGATCGAGTAGACGCAGTCGAAGCCGCCGTCGAGCCCGCGCCCGGGCGGGAACTGGTCGCGGATGAAGTCGAGGTCCGGGTAGGTGGCCGTGAACAGCGAGAACTCGCGCGGCCCGTTGCCGCTGCCGTCGTACGGGTCGACGACCGTCACGTCGTAGCCGAGCCGCGAGAGGATCCCGGCGACCAGCGGCTCGCCGGCGCCGATCTCGAGCAGGCGTCCGCCGACCGGGACGTTGCCGAGGATCGCCTTGAGCGTCCAGCAGCGCTGCAGGTTCTTCATGTCCGCGCTCGCGGCCGCGAGACCGGGCAGGTTCTCGGTCGAGTCGGCGTAGTCGCGCACGGTGCCATAGCCGATCGGCTCGAGCTCGAACTTGCCCTGGTAGAGGTCGCGCGCCGGCCACAGGTCGGCGTCGGCGATCGCCGCGGCCGACGCGTTGCTCCCCTCCGCGATCCCGTCCTCGGGCGCCAACCGGGCCTTCAGCCGCCGCCGGGCTGCCGCCTTCGCCCGGCGGGCGGTCTCGAGCGCGCGCGGGGCCATGGCTACGCGGCCAGGGGCGCGGGCTCGCGCTCCGAGGGGCGCTCGTTTTCGACCCGATTGAGGAAGCGACCGAGGGCGATCGAATTATCCTTCCAGTTCAGGCGCTCGAGCGCGAAGCGCCGTGCACCGGCGGAGAGCCGCTCGCGCAACTCGCGGTCGGCGATCAGCTGTTCGAGCCGCTCGGCGATCTCGAGCGCGTCGCCCCGTTCGAGCAGCAGCGCGTCCTGGCCGTCCTCGAGGTCGTGGCCGATGTTGCAGTTTGGGAGCACGACCGGGCGCCCCATTGCGAGGAACTCGGGCAGCTTCGAGGGCAGCCGGTAGCGGTTGAAGTCGTTCGGGGCACCGGGCTGCACGAAGGCGTCGGCGAGCGCCAGAAACCCCGGGATCTCGCGCCAGCCAACCGCGCCGAGCTCGATCACGCCGTCGCGCAGGGCCCCGAAGGAGCGCGGGTCGACGCCGCCCAGGTCGGTCTCGCCCAGCCGCACGAGCCGCACCTTGCGGCCGCGGCGCTGCAGCAGCTTCACCGCGAGATAGAGGCTCAGCATCTCGTGCTGGTTGGCGTAGTGGACGGTGCCGTGGTAGACGAGCACGAACTCGTCGGGGGCGATGCCGAGCGTGCGCCGCCCCAGCGGCGGCTCGAGGTCGGGGCGGAACCTCTCGGAGTCGATCCCCGGCCGGGCGATGTGGTGGGGGCGCCCCGCGTGGTTGAACTCGTTCAGCTCCTCGGTGATCACGGTGATCCCGGCGGCGCCGGCCATGAAGGTCTCGGAATGGGTCGGGTGGATCAGGGTGGGCGGGGTGATCCGGTCCTGCTCGGCGAGGGTGAGGCGGCGCGCCTGCTCGATCGGCCGCCGGACCGCCTCGCCGTAGAGGTACCACTCGTTGTCCTCGAGGTGGATGACGTACGGGGCGCCCAGCCGGCGGCAGAAGTCCTCGGTGGCGCGGCGGACGTTCTCGCGCGGCGTCCAGGCGAGCACGATCGTCGGCTCGGAGGCACGCCGGCAACGCTCGAGCACGTCGACGAGATCACGGTGGGTGACGCACTCGAAGTTCGGCTCGCCGACCTCGCGGATTCGCGCCGGGTCGCCGATCGCTGCGAACGTGACCGTCCAGCCCGCGTCGGTCAGGTCGCGGGCGAAGTGGAACGCCTGGATCGCGCTGTTGACGTGAAAGGGGCCGAAGTAGACGATCACGAGCCGCATCGGATCGGGCGGTGTGGAGTGCGCGCTCATCCGGGGACGAAGCTCGCCTCGGCGCGAGCGAAGTTGGGGTTGAAGAACGGGTCGCCGTCGGCCAGCCGGTCATACCAGCGATCGACGAACAGGGCGCGATCGACGATGTCGAGGGACTCGCGTCGCGCCGCCGGGGTCTCGTGGACGACGACCCGCGGGCGCGCCGCGTAGACCACTCCCCCGCCCTCCGCGCGCAGCCGCTGGCAGAGATCGAAGTCGGCATAGCCGGTGAGAAAGTTCTCCTCGAGGCCACCGGCGGCCTCGTAGGCAGCCCGGCGGATCAGCATGAACTCGTCGCTGACCGCGGAGACGTCGCGCGAGCAGACGAGCGAGCCGTAGTAGCCGTCCTCGTCGGCGCCGAGCCCGGGCAGCATCGGCTCGACCGGGTGGTCGAGGCCGATCGCGAACCCGGCCGCCTCGGCGCGCCCGTCGGGACGCGAGATCAGCGGCCCAGCGGCGGCGACGCCGGGCAACGACGCGTGCAGCCACAGCTGGGTGAGCCAGTCCGGCTCGACCACCTCGGCGGCGTCGCTGCAGAGCAGCAGCCACGGCGTGCTCGCGGCCTTCGCCGCGAGGTTCAACGCCCGGGCCCGGTTGAGCAAGGCGCCCTCGTCGGCGAGGGCATGAACCGGGTGACCGCCCGCCGCGCGCTCGATCTCCGTCACGTCGGCGCCCGCGACGATCACCTCGGCCGGCGGGCGCTCGCCGACCTCGTGCAGGGAGGCGAGCAGCCGGCCGAGGCCGTCGCCGCCGCGCCAGGCAACGATCACCGTCACCTGCTCGGCGAGCTCGTCGGGCGGCGGCGTGTGCCGTGGATCGGCGGCGAGCTGGGCGCGGTGAGGGATCCGCGGATGCTCGACCGCGCGCGCCGGCGCGCCGATCCGGTCCAGGTGGGCGCTCACCGCTCGCGCCTGCAACTCGGGAACCCCATCCTTTTGGTCGGCGCCGGCCGCGATGCTGCCCGGGATCGCCCGCCAGTGGTACAGGATCCGCGGCAGGTGACGGATCCGCTCGGTGCGCTCCGAGACGCGCAGCATGAACTCGAAGTCCTGGATCTTGTCGTAGGCCGAATCGAAGCCGCCCACGCGCTCGGCGAGCGAGCGGCGGACGACGAGCAGATGCCCGATGTACATCGCGCCGAGCGCGTAGACGGGTGACCAGTCGGGCTTGAAGAACGGGTCGGCGCGCGACCCGTGGGCGGTCAGCTTGTCCGAGTCGGAGTAGACGACGTCGAGCTCAGGGTCCTCGCCGAGGGCCTCGGCCACCCGCAGCAGGGCGTCCGAGGAGAGCACGTCGTCGTGGTCGAGGAAGGCGACGAACTCGCCGCTCGCGAGCTCGAGGGCCGCGTTCGTCGCGGCCGCGATGCCGACGTTGCGCTCCAGATAGGCGGGCTTGATGCGCGGATCCTGCGAGCGGGCGCGCTCGAGCTCGGCGCGGACCGCGCTCGATCGCGAGCCGTCGTCGGCGACGCACAGCTCCCAGTCGGGGTACCGCTGATTGCGCACCGACTCGATCGCCTCGCGCAGATACCGGCGGTCGGTCTCGTAGGTGGGCATCACGACCGAGATCAGCGGCCGCGCCGCCAGCGCGTGCAGCTGCTCGGCGATCTCGCGCCGTCGGGCGCGGCCCCGGGGGGTCAGCGCCGGCCTGCGGATCCGCGACCTCATCAGCCGGGCTTCGGGGACCGGGCGCGCAAGCGCAGCCGCTGCGCGAGGCGCAGGGGCCGGGTCAGCCTCCAGCTCAGCGAGCGCCGGTAGCGGTTCTCGGTGAGCTCGAGCAGCAGCTCGAGCTCGGCGATCCGCATGGACTTGCGCATCAGCTCGCGGTGAAACTGTTCGCGCTGGGCTTCGAGCTCGCTTGGCGGCATCGGCCGCATGTTAGAGCGAACGCTCGAGCCGGCGGAAGGCTTCGGTCCGCTCACCCGCCGGGGCGCGCGGGGCGCGGCGCGCCTACCACCAGATCGTCTCGTCGATCCCTTCCAGCTCCTCGATCGGAGTCGTGTAGACGCCCGAGGAGAGGTACTTCCAGCCGTCGTCGGGGACGAGGAAGACGACGTTGCCACCGTCGAGCTCGCCGGCGATTCGCACGCAGATCGCCGCCACGGCACCCGCCGAGACGCCGGCGAACAGGCCCTCCTCGTGCAGCAGCTTCTGGGTCCAGAGGATCGCGTCGCGGTTCGAGACCATGATCTTTCGGTCGAGCACCGAGAGGTCGATGATCGGTGGGATGAAGCCGTCGTCGAGCGAGCGCAGGCCCTGAACGAGCTCGCCCTGCATCGGCTCGGCGGCGACGATCTTCGTCTCGGGGTCGGCCTCCTTGAGCCGGCGGCCGTTGCCCATCAGCGTGCCGCCGGTGCCGAGGCCGGCGACGAAGGCGGCGACCTCGTCGAGCTCGTCGAGGATCTCGACCGCGGTGCCGTTGTAGTGGGCGCGCGGGTTCGCCTCGTTGCCGTACTGGTACGGCATGTAGTACGACGCGTCGGAGCCGACCATGTCGAGTGCCAGCTCGACCGATCCGTTCGAGCCCTTGGCGCCCTCGGAGTAGACGATCTCGGCGCCGAACATCCGCAGCAGCTGGGAGCGCTCCTCGGTGACGTTGTCGGGCATCACCGCCTTGAACGGATAGCCCTTGCGGCGGCAGATCATCGCGAGCGCGATCCCGGTGTTGCCCGAGGTCGGCTCGAGCACGGTCTGGCCGGGCGCGATCGCGCCCTCGGCCTCGGCCGCCTCGATCATCGCCTTCGCGACCCGGTCCTTGACCGAGCCCGTCGGGTTGCGGCCCTCGAGCTTCGCGAAGATCCTCACCCCCGGCTTCGGCGAGAGGCGCGGCAGCTCGACCAACGGCGTGTTGCCGACCGCCTCGATCACGTTGCCGTAGCGGCCCCCGCAGGGCCGGTTGAGTGACGACTCGAGCATCACTTCAGGAAGTGTAGTGAGGTCGCGGAGCGCGCTCCCGGCTCGCTGCGGGCGCCGGTAGGTTGCCTGCGCATGCAGGATCCGGGAGGCAATTCAGCGCGCGGCTGGCGGCGGCTGGCGCGCCGCCGGCTGATCGGCCGCGGCGAGGCGGACGGCCGGTTCGCCGAGCTCGACCGCCGGGTCGACGGACTCGGCGAGCGCGCCGCCGCGGCCGAGGCGGCGCTCGCCGTGCTCGCGCGGCGACCGCTCGACTCGGTCGCGCCGACGATGGCCTGGATCGAGCAGGCGACCCTGAGCAGCTCGCCGCTCGTGAGTGTCGTGATCGCGACCCGCAACCGGGCCGGGCTGCTGTCCCGCGCAATCGACTCGGTGCTCGCCCAGACCTATGGCCGGTTCGAGCTCGTGGTCGCCGACGACGAGAGCGAGGACGAGACCGCGGCGCTGCTCGACGCCATCGACGACGAGCGCGTGCGGTCCCTGCGGGCGACCAAGGGCGACGGGCGCGGCCCGGGCGCGGCGCGCAACGCGGCGCTCGCCGATGCGCGCGGCGAGCTCGTCGCCTACCTCGACGACGACAACCGCATGCACCCGGGCTGGCTCAAGAGCGTCGTCTGGGCGTTCGAGCAGCGCCCGGAGACGGACGTCGTCTACGGGGCTCTGGTGGTCGACGACATCGCCAGGACCGCGAGCCCGATCGGCGGCACGCTCCCGAGTATCTACCTCAACCCCTACGACCGGGAGGGAATCACCGAGGCGAACCCGGCCGACACCTCGGCGATCGCCCATCGCGCCGGTCTCCCGGAGGCGCGCTTCGACCCGCAGCTGACGCTGATGGGCGACTGGGACCTGCTCGCCCGGCTCACCACCGACGCCGACCCGCTCGTGCTGCCGGCGATCGCCGCCTACTACGCGACCGACGCTCCGCACCGCATCTCGGGCGGCCCGACCGCGGCGATCGACGCCGAGATCGTCCGCCGCCGGGCGCGGGCCGCGCGCGGGCTCGACCGCCCGGCCGGGCCGCCCGCCGGGGCGGGGGCGCTGCTGCGCTCCCTGCACGATCGGGCGCGGCCGCTTCAACTCGACGGCTGGGCGCTCTCGGCGCCGGCGCTCGAGGCCCTGCTCACCCTCGTGCCGGCCGGCGACCCGCTGGTGGTCGAATGCGGATCCGGCGAGAGCACGATCGCGATCGCCCGGCTCCTGCGCGCGCGGGGCGGTGGGCGCCTCCAGGCGCTGGAGCACTACCCGGCATGGGCGGGCGAGGTCCGCCGGCGGCTCGAGGCCGAGGGGCTCGACCGATGGACCGAGGTGATCGACGCGCCGCTCACGCCCAACCCGTTCGCGGAGCCGGGCTGCGAGTGGTACTCGCCCGCAGCGGTCGAGCGGCTCGGCGAGCCGATCGACCTGCTCCTCGTGGACGGCCCTCCGGGCGGCGAGCCGGGGCGCGAGCGCAGCCGCTACCCGGCGCTGCCCGTCCTCGGTCGGCGCCTGGCGCCCGGGGCGACGGTCGTCCTCGACGACGCGGCCCGCTCCGGCGAGCGCTGGGTCCTGGAGCGCTGGCAGGCCGAAGCCGAGATCGGGTTCGAGCGGATCGGCGACGAACTGGCCGTCGGCCGGGTCGGGCGCGGGCGGTCTGGACCGCGTGGCTCTTTCGGCTTCGCAACGCAGCGTTGCCGGCACCGCAATCGTCGAAGCACGGGCGCCCGAACGTCCGCCGGGCTGATCCCGCGAGCGCAAAAGCGTAAAACTCAATCCGAACAAGCCGTCCACTAGGCCCAGAGAGGGGACTGAAAACAAGATGAGATCGCGTCTGCCGATCCTGATCGCCGCCCTGGCGATTGCAATCACCGCCATGATCGCCGCCGGCTGCGGTAGCGACGACAACACCACCTCCGATTCCGGCTCCGACACGACCGCGAGCTCGGGAAGCTTCTCCACGATCACCGACGGGACGCTCCTGATCGGCACGGACGCGCCGTACCCGCCGTTCGAGATCGGGACGCCGGCCGACGCCGACTTCGGCGGCTTCGACATCGACCTCGCGAACGACATCGCCGACCGCCTCGGGCTGACGCCGGAGTTCCAGGACACCTCGTTCGACACGATCTTCCGCAACGTCGCCGCGGATCAGTTCGACGTCGTCGTCGCCGCCTCGACGATCACGCCAGGCCGCCAGAAGACGGTCAACTTCTCGGACCCGTACTACGAGGCGCAGCAGGCGCTGGTCGTGCCGGAGGGCTCCGACATCACCTCGGTCGACGACCTCGCCGGCAAGATCGTCGGCGCGCAGGACGCGACCACCGGCGAGACGTACGCCAACGACGAGACCGATGCCGCCGAGGTTCGCGGCTACCCGGAGGGCCCGGACGCGATCGCGGCCGTGACCACCGGTCAGGTCGACGCGGCGATCATCGATCAGCCCGTCGCGGTCGACGCGGTCGAGAAGCAGGGCGGCGTCGAGATCGCCGCCGAGATCCCGACCAACGAGCTCTACGGGATCGCCCTCTCGAAGGAGAACCCGGAGCTGCTCGACGCCGTCAACGGCGCGCTCAGCGACCTCAAGGACGACGGCACGCTCACGGATCTGTACCAGCAGTACTTCAAGACGGATCCGCCGGAATCGGTCCTCAACGGGACCACGACGAACCCGGGTAGCTGAGCCCACGTCGACGCACATCCATCGAACTGGACAGGGGGCGCCGAGGTTGGCGCCCCCTTTCGTTCCGAATAGGCTGGTGGCCAAAAGCCTGGAGAAGCCATGAACTTCATCATCGACTACTACTTCGACTTCAAGAACGTCGTCTTCTCCGACGGGAACTTCGAAGCGCTCCTGAATGGCTTCTGGATCACGATCAAGCTCTCGATCATCTCCGGAATCCTCGGTCTCACCTGGGGCCTGATCCTCGCCGTCTTGCGCCAGTTGCCGGGGAAAGCGCTGGCACCGGTCCGCTGGCTCGCGATCGGGTACATCGACGTCTTTCGAGGGATCCCCCTGTTGCTGGTCCTGCTGCTGATCTCCGGTCTCTCGGTCTTCGGCGCGCCGATCGGCGGCGAGGTGCTGCCCAAGTCGATCGCCAGCCCGACCTGGTTCGGGCAGACCTCGCCGTTCTGGTACGGCGTCTTCGGGCTCACGATCACCTACGGCGCCTACATGGCCGAGGTCTATCGCGCCGGAATCGAGTCGGTCCCGCGCGGCCAGATGGAGGCCGCGCGCTCGCTCGGCATGAGCCACGGGCAGGCGATGCGGTTCGTGATCGTCCCCCAGGCCGTGCGCCGGGTGGTCCCGCCGCTGCTGAACGACTTCATCGCGCTGATGAAGGACACCTCCCTGGTCAGCGTCCTCGGGGCCGTCGAGGTGGTCCAGGCCGGCCGCGACATCCAGTCGGAGGTCTACAACGGCTCCGGCCTGGTGATGGGCGCGATCCTCTTCCTGATCGTCACGATCCCGCTCGCGCGCCTGGTCGACTACCTGATCGCCCGTGAGGAACGTAAGGTCGGCCGCGGTGGCTCCGGTGGCGGTGACGGCGACACTGTCCCGGCCGACCCGGCGCTCGGCGAAGGCGGCGGGGTGACTGTATGAGCGCCGAGGCGACGCCCGCGGCTGCCGCCAACGGCGGCCCGATGCTGGCGCTGCACAACGTGTGCAAGCGCTTCGGCAGGCTCGAGGTCCTGCGGGGAGTCGACCTCGAGATCCAGCGCGGCGAGGTGGTCTGCGTGCTCGGCCCCAGCGGCTCGGGCAAGTCCACGCTGCTGCGCTGCATCAACCTGCTGGAGCCGCCCGAGGACGGCCACATACTGCTGGAGGGCCAGGAGATCACCGGCGCCGACGCGACCGAGGGCGTGGACTTCGTCCGCCGCCGGGTCGGGATGGTGTTTCAGCAGTTCAACCTGTTTCCGCACAAATGCGCGATGGACAACGTCCGCCTCGCCCAGCAGAAGGTCCTCGACCGCTCCTCGGAGGAGGCCGGCGACAAAGCGCGCTCGCTGCTCGCCCGGGTCGGTCTCGCCGACAAGCTCGACGAGTTCCCCGACCGGCTGTCCGGCGGTCAGCAGCAACGCGTCGCGATCGCGCGAGCGTTGGCGATGGACCCGACCGTGATGCTCTTCGACGAGGTCACCTCGGCGCTCGATCCGGAGCTCGTCAAGGAGGTGCTCGATGTCATGCGCGAGCTTGCCGAGGAGGGCATGACGATGATCGTCGTCACCCACGAGATCGGCTTCGCGCGCGAGGTCGGGACCCGGGTCGTGTTCATGGACCAGGGCGTGATCGTCGAGCAGGGCCCGCCGGCCGAGGTCCTCGACAACCCGAAGCACGAGCGCACGCGACAATTCCTCGGCCTCGTTCTCGAGCACTGACCCGGCGCGGCCGCGCCGCGCCCATGCCTTAGGATTTCACCTGCAAACCCGGCCCACCGTTCGGAGAGAGACGTTGCCCCCAGAAACCCCCGGCTGGACGATCACGGATCGTCTGGACAGCTTCGACTGCACCCTCGCCAACCTCGGCGAGATCGTCTGGGCCTGTCTCGATGCCGCGGGCGCGCGGTCGGTCGCCGAGGTCGGCGCCGAGCACGGCCTCTTCACCAAGGAGCTGCTCGGGTGGGGCGCGCGCACCGGGAGCGGAGCGGATCGCAGCGATCGACCCGGCCCCACGGCCGTTGCTGCGAAAGCTCGCCGACCAGCACCCGGAGCTCGAGCTCGTGGTCGGGACCAGCCACGAGGCGCTCGCCGAGATGGAACTCCCCGACGTGGTGATCATCGACGGCGACCACAACTACTTCACGGTCGCGGGCGAGCTCGAGCTGCTCGGTGCCCGGGCCGCCGGTCCGGGGATGCCGCTGCTCCTGCTCCACGACGTCGGCTGGCCGCTCGGGCGGCGCGACAGCTACCACGCGCCCGAGCGCATCCCCGACGAGCACCGCCGGCCGCTCGCCCACGACGCCTTCCTCGTCCCGGGCGATCCCGGGGTCGGCGATCGCGGCCTCTACTACGAGTGCACGGCGACCGAGGAGGGCGGCCCGGGCAACGGGGTGCTGACCGCGCTCGAGGACTTCCTGGCGGCCAACGCCGAGCTGCGCTCCGCGATCATCGCGCCGTTCTTCGGCCTCGCGGTGGTCTGGCACCCGCAGGCCCCCTGGGCCGCCGGCGCTCGAGGCGGTGGTCGCGCCGTGGGACCGCAACCCGGTGCTCGAGCGGGTCGAGGCCAAGCGGATCGATCACCTGGTCGCCGAGTTTCAGAACCTGCAGCGCGTCGACGGCCTCTGCACCGCCGACTACGTGCACCGCTACCGGATGATCGGCCGCCTGCTGCCGATCCTCGACTCCGGCGCCTTCGCGCTCGCCGAGAAGCTCTCGGCGGTGAAGCAGCGCGGCCGCCCGAACGTCTCGCGCGGCGACCTCGCGGCCCTGCTCGACGAGCTCGCCGCCGACGACATCGACGTCGAGCACCTGCGCCGCAATCCCGAGCAGTCGCCCGACGGCGAGGTGCCGATGCGCACCGTCGAGCCCGAGCCGACCTCCCCGCCGGCGACGCTGCCGGCGGTCGGCCCGGACCTCGCTAGCGAGGCTTCCTGATCCGGGCGCCGAGCCGGCGCAGCGGCTCGGTCCAGGTCCAGCTCGAGCTTCTCCAGGTGTCCATCAGCTTGCCGCGGGCGTCGTTTCGCTGCAGCTCCGCGGCGCCCATCCGCAGCCGGGCCGCGGCCGCCTCGGCCTCGGCGCGCCGGGCGCGTCGGCGCCAGTCCTGATCGGCGCCGGCGTCGAGCCGCTCGGCCCACTTCTCGGCCAGCTCGACGTGGGCCTGGACCCACTCCTCCTGGTCGGGCAGCAGGTCGAGCGAGTGGTGGTGGACGACCCGCAGGTCGGCGGTCACCACCTTGCGCCCGGCCGCCGCGGCCTGCATGCAGATGTCGACGTCGTAGCCGTGGCGCCCGGCCAGCGCCTCGTCGAAGCGCAGGCTGCGAACCGCCCAGGCGGAGAGGACGATCAGGCAACCGTCGATCGCGTCGACCTCGCCGGTGCCGACGTAGGCGCGGCGGTCGCCGCCGTTCCACGAGATCCCCGGGATCTCGCCGCCGCCGCCGAACTCCTCGTAGCGCTGCGTCAGCGAGGCCCAGGTCACCGAGCCCTCCCACCAGGCGAGGCTGCGAACGCCGATCGCCCCGGCGCAGCCGGCGACCGCGACCTCCGGGTCGGTGAGCGCCTCGCGCAGCTTCGCGGCGAAGTCGCCGGCCACGATCTCGACGTCCTGGTGCACGAGCACCAGCGCCTCGAGGTCGTCGCGCTCGGCCGCCCGGTCGCAGAGCAGGTTGTAGTTGCGCGCGATCGAGCCGGCGCTCGGCTGGGCCAGGAGCTCGCCCGCCGGATCGCCGGCCAGCGCGCGGCGAATGCCGGGCTCGGCGAAACGGGCGAAGACCTCGCCGTCGGTGACTGCGCAGCCGTACAGGATCACTTCGGTTCGCCACCCATGTTTACGGGGACGGCGAAGAACTCGTAGCTCAGGGTCGGGGTGGTGGTCGCGAACCCCCGCTCGGAGTCGACCGAGATCGAGCGGACGTCGGGCGCGAGGTTGAACGGCCGCGGGTAGTCCAGCGCCCGCGGGGCGCTGATCAGCAGGCCACCCGAGGCGTTCGAGGCCGCGAAGCGCGCCCGCGCCGAACCGAGCCCCACGCGCCGGATCGACGACCGGTAGAGCAGGGTGCGCAGGCGCTCGATCCCGGCGGGGTCCGCGCCGTAGATCCGCGCGAAGACCGCGTCGCGGGGCCCGCCGCGCGGCACCGCGACCGGCTCTCCGTAGTCCGCCTCGACCGTCTCCAGCGGGCGCTCGGGCCCGCAGCGGTCGGCCCCGATCCGCTCCAGCAGCTGATACTGGCCGGCGGTGATCACGGCGTCGAAGCGGCAGAAGAGCTGTCGCGCCGCCTGGGGCGAGTCGAAGTTGATGTAGCGGCCCTCGGCGCCGACCGACGGGCTGCCGAAGCCGTAGTGGCGAAGGACGAAGCGCGGCCCGTCCGCGGACGCGAGCGCCTCGGCGTTGGCGCGGTCGAGCTCCGGCGTGTAGGCGGCGTAGTCCTGGATCACGGGGAGCGGGTCCCAGTTGAGCCCGTAGGCCCAGATGAGGCCGATCTCCCACGGGCGGGCATCGACCGGCTGGTCGCCGATCCGCTCGAGGATGCGCGGGTCGACGGCGTAGGCGGCGGCCATCGCGGCGCGCGCGGAGTCGGCGGCGTCGTCGCGCTCGCCGGGGACGAGGAGGGTCCGCAGCTGGTCGGCGCCGCGATCGAGGCTGAGCGAGTCGGCGGGGCGCTCACCGGTGGTCACGAAGTAGCAGATGGCGATCACCGCGACCGCGGCCGCCGCGACCCATCGCTGCCGGTCGCGCCAGACGAGCGCCAGCCAGACGACCGCGAGGCAGCCGAAGAAGGCTCCGACGTGGCCTGCGTCGTGGCGAACGAAGCCGTACTTCTCGAGCGCGAACGCGAGCACCGCGACGATCGCCACGATCGCGATCCGCTGCGCCGTCCGCAGGCGCGCGCCGGCGACGATCGCGGCGGCGATCGAGGCGAGCCCGACCAGCAGCGCCGCGGCCCAGTCCCAGCCGACCACCCCGGCCTCGGCCTGGGAGTTCTCCGAGTAGCCCGCGACCACCTCCCGCGATGAGCGCAGGTAGTCGTCGAAGTTCGCGAGCCCCTGCCCGGCCACCAGCCAGAGGACGGCAACCGCGCCGACGAAGACTCCGAGCGCGGTCGCCGCCTGGCGCCCCCGGGCCCCGGGGAGCGCGACCACCGCGATCGCGACGATCGCCGCAACGGTGAGCCCGACGTTGATCTTGACCAGCAGCTCGAGCGCCGCGAGCAGCGGCCCGCCGATCAGCACCAGCCGCCGCGTCCAGCCGGGAGCCTCGTCGCCGAGCGCGACCAGACACCAGATCGCCGCGAGCGCCTGCGGGACGATCGCGGAGGGGGCGATCGTCGCCACGACCAGCGCCAGCGCCGCGGCGATCGGCCAGCTGAAGCTGCGCCGCGCCACCCACAGCAGGCTGGCGGCGAACGCGGCTCGGATCGCCAGCAGATAGATCGCGCCGAGCGTCGCGAGCAGGCCATCGACCACCATCGGCTGCTCGAGGAAGCCGAGCGGACCGTAGGTGAAGATGAACTCGGTCCCGTGGTCGGCACCCGCCGCGGCCGACAGGTTCAACGCCAGGATCCAGGAGCCGTCGAGGCCCGGGACCGGCGTGATCTGGACGTAATGCCAGCTGAGCAGGGCGACCACGAGCCCGAAGGCGGCGGTCGCCCACGGACCGTCGAGGCGCGAGCGGCTCACCGGCCCGCTCGCCTCGGCCCGATCGGGACGGCGTAGAACTCGACCCGCAGCGGCCCGTCCGAGGTCGCGAACCCGCCCTCGGAGTCGATCGCGATCGTCGGCTGGTTGAGCGCGAGCGCGAACGGCTTCGGGAGGTCGAGGTCCGGAGGGGCGGTGAGCAGGATCCCGTCCGGCGCGGTCGCGGTCTGAAAGCGGGTCGCGGTCGGCCCGAGCGCCACCGAGCGCAATGCCTCCCGGTAGGCGAACGTTCGCAGGCGCTCGATCCCCTCCCCCCCGGCCCCCTCGATCCGAGCGAACACGGCCTCGCCCGGTCGGCCGCGCGGGACCGTCAGCACCTCGCCGTACTCCGCCTCGACCTCCTGGAGCGGGCGCTCGGGCCCGCAGCGGTCGGCGTCGCCGCGCTCCAGCAGCTGATTGGTCGGAGTGGTCAGCACCGGCCGGAACCGACAGAGCAGCGTGCGCGCCTCGCGGGGCGAGTCGAACGTGGTCAGGCGGCCGTCGATCCCGACCAGCGAGCTGTTGTCGTAGCCGAGGTGGCGCAGGACGAAGCGCGGGCCGGCCGGGTCGGCGAGCGCGTCGGCGTTCAGCTCGTCGAGCTCGGGGGTGTAGGCCGAGTAGTCCTGGATCACGGGGAGCGGGTCCCAGTTGAGCCCGTAGGCCCAGATGAGGCCGATCTCCCACGGGCGGGCATCGACCGGCTGGTCGCCGATCCGCTCGAGGATGCGCGGGTCGACGGCGTAGGCGGCGGCCATCGCGGCGCGCGCGGAGTCGGCGGCGTCGTCGCGCTCGCCGGGGACGAGGAGGTCCCCGAGCTGCTCGACCGCGAGCCGCGGCTCGAAGGTGGTCTCGAGGCTCTCGTCGGCGGCCGGGAAGTAGAGGATCGCGATCACGACGAGGGCGCCCACCGCGACCGCCCTCCCCGCCCCGCGCCACCGCGGCGCCAGCCAGACGACCGCCAGCACCCCGAACAGGGCCGCGACGTGGCCGGCGTCGTGGCGCACGAAGCCGTACTTGAGCAGCGAGAACGAGAGCACCGCGACCAGGGCGGGAATCGCGATCCGCGCGGCGCCCCGCTCCCTGGCGCTCGTCGCGACGGCCGCGGCCACCGTCGCCGCGACGACCAGCAGGGCCGCGGCCCAATCCCAGCCGACCGCCCCGTTCTCGATCTGCATCGCCCGCTGGTAGCCGGAGATGATCTCGACCGACGTGCTGACGTAGTCGTCGAGGTTGCCGATCCCCTGGCCGGCGGCGAGCCAGAGGATCGCGAAGCTCCCCGCGAACGTGGCCGCGAGCCGGCCGAGGTTGCGCAGCCGTGGGCCTTCGAGGGCGAGGGTCGCGATCAGCACCATCGCGAGCACCGTCACGCCGACGTTGAGCTTGACCATCGCCTCGAGCGCCGCCAGGGCGCCGCCGCCGTAGATCAGCGCTCGGGCGGTCCAGGCGGGCGCCTCGCGCTGCAGCGCGATCAGGCACCAGAGGATCGTGAGGGCGAGCGGCACCGAGCCCACCGTCCGGGGCACGATGGCGGCGACGACGAGCGCGATCGCCGCGGCGGCGGGCCAGCCGAAGCTGCGCCGAGCCGCCCAGAGCAGGCTCGAGGCGAGCGCCGCGCGCAGGCCGAACAGGTAAACGGCACCCAGGGTGGCCTGCAGTCCGTCGACGACCATCGGCTGCTCGAGAAAGCCGAGCGGACCGTAGGTGAACGCGAACTGGGTGCCGTGATCGAGACCGGCGTCGGCGGCCAGGTTGAGGCCGAGGATCCAGGAGGCGTCCAGGCCGGCCGCCGGAATGATCTGGACGTAGTCCCACGTGAGCAGCGCGACGACGACCCCGAACAGGCCGGTCACCCAGGGGCTGTCCAGCCGTGCCAGCAGGCGCCGATGTATAGCGAAGGCTTACGCTGGCGAGCCCGATGACGCCCGCTCGCGAGCCCGCCCCGCGCTGGGAAGAACCGGTGGCCACCGAGGGCGGTTTCGCCGCCTGGTTGCGCAGCCCGGCGCCCGCCGAGCTCGGCCCGGGCGCCGGGGCTCTGTTCGTGCACGGCGCGGTCGCGCACGAGGCCGGCGAGATCGCGGCGCTCGAGCTGACCGCGGGCGGGACCGCGGTCGAGCCGATGGCTTGGCGGATGCCGTCGCCCGGCCTGGCCGCCGAGCGGCCCGGCCTGCGTGGCGGCGACCGGGCGATCTTCTGGGGCATCGTCCCGGTGCCGGAGTTCACCGGGGCGCTCGAGCTCGGCCTTCGCGTGGTCGGGCGCGGCGGTCAGCGGGCTGCTCTCACCCTCGCCGCGATCCGCGCCGCGCCCGCGCCCGCGCCCACCCCGGCCGGCGCGCCGCAGGTCGGACCGCACACGGTCGCGATCTGCATGGCGACCTTCGAGCCGGCCGCCGACCTGCTCGAGCGCCAGCTCGACTCACTGCGCGCCCAGACCCACGAGGACTGGATCTGCGTGATCTCCGACGACGGCTCGGGCCCGGAGGCGTTCGCGGCCCTCGAGCGCCTCGCCGGCGCCGACCCCCGCTTTCATCTCTCCCGCGCCCCGGCGCGCCTGGGCGCCTACGAGAACTTCGCCCGCGCGCTCGGCCTGGCCCCGCCCGGAGCCGGCTACGTCGCGCTCGCCGACCAGGACGATCGCTGGCGCCCGGAGAAGCTGGCCACGCTGATCGGCGCGCTCGGAGACGCCGAGCTCGCGTTCAGCGACATGCGCCTCACCCGGCCCGACGGGACCGTGCTCTCGGACACCTACTGGACGACCCGGCGCCCCAACCACGACAACTTCGCCTCGCTGCTGCTCGGCAACTCGGTGACCGGCGCGGCGTCGCTGTTTCGCCGCCGGCTGCTCGACCGGGCGCTGCCGCTGCCGCCGCGGATCGGCAACCTGTACCACGACCACTGGCTCGCGCTGGTCGCCGCGGCCCACGGGCCGATCGCCTACGTCGACCGTCCGCTTTACGACTACGTCCAGCACCCGAGCGCGGTGATCGGGCACGCCGGCGCCAACCGGCCGCCGGAGGGCGGGCCCCTGCGGCGGCTGATCGCGCTGCGCGGCCGCGAGCGCGGACGGCTGCGCGGCGAGTGGCGGCGGATCTACTTCGCCGAGTACTGCCGCATGGCGCTGACCGCGGTCGCCCTGCGCGAGCGCTTCGGCCCGGCGCTCGACCGCCGCCGCCGCCGCGCGCTCTCGCTTGCGCTCGGCCTCGACCGCTCGACCACCGCGCTCGCCTGGCTCACCGGGCGCCAGCTGCGCCGCCTGCGCCACGACGACAGCGGCGGCTCCGAGGCGGGGATGCTGCGCGGCCTGCTCTGGCGGCGCGCGATCGCCCGGCGCCGGGCCGGCGATCCGCTCGACGACGCCGACCTGCCCGCGGCGGTCGCCGCCATCGACCCGACCTTCCCGGACTAGCTACCCGCGCGCGCCGCGAGCGATAGCGGGCACCCCCCTTACCCGTGCGCGAGGGTGAGCTCGACCGCGCGGCGGAAGCCGGCGAGGCTGTGCTCGGGAGTGAGCCGCGCGGCGACGATCTCGCGGGCGCCGGCCACCAGGGTCGCCGCGAGCTCGGAGTCGGCGAGCACCCGGATCACCGCCTCGGCGAGCGCCTCGGCGTCCTCGGGTTCGGCGATCAGCGCCGAGCGGCCGTCCGTCAGCAGCTCGGGGATCGCGCCGACGTTGGTGACCACAGCGGGCTTACCGGCGATCGCCGCCTCGAACGGCACCCGGCCGAACGGCTCGTTGAAGCGCGCCGGGTTGACGATCACGTCGGCGGCCGCGTAGACGTCGGCGACCCGCTCGTAGTGGCCGGCGACGATCACCGAGCCCTCGAGGCCGAGCTCGGCGATCAGCTCGATCAGCTCGTCGCGGAAGGCGATGTCCTGAGGGCGTGGGAACGGATCGCCGGCGAGCACGAAGCGCGCGTCCGGAAGCGCCTCGAGGATCCGCGGCATCGCCCGCACGAGGACGTCCTGGCCGCGGCCGTGCGTGACGTAGCCGACGGAGGCGAGCACCGGCGCGTCGGGCGGGATCGAGAAGCGGTCGCGAAGCGGCTGCGCGTCGCCCTCCGAGTAGCGCTGACCGACCGGCGGGTAGACGGTCTCGATCTCGGCCGAGGCCTCGATGAACTGGCCGGCCACGGTCTCCGAGCAGGCGATGATCACCGCCGCGAGGCGCGCCGTGAGCACCGCGAGGGCCCGGCTCGCCAGCGCCCGCACCGGACCGCCGCGGTCGCCGCGATCGAACAGCTCGCCGCAGTACACGAGCGACGGGACCCGCTCGAGCTTTGCCGCGATCGGGACCGCCGGCAGCATGGTCGTCACCGAGAGCACGAGCTCGGGGCGACGCTCCCGGATCAGCCTGCGGAAGCTGCGCACGTCGCGCCAGAGGCGGCGAAGCTCGTGGACGAGGCCGCGGATGCCCGGCGGGGGCTTGGTCAGCGCCTCGTAGTCGAGCTGGATCATCCGCGCCCGGCCGCCGAGCACGTCGCCCAGGTTCCCGGGTCCCGGGGTGACCACGTCGAGCGTCCCCTCGCCGGCGAGCCAGGCGAGCTCGGCCTCGAGCGAGCGCGACGGGCCACTGGTGTCCGCGAGGTGAAAGACGGCGAGCGAGCGCAGTTCGCCGTTCGGGATCGCCGCCCGCAGGCGCCTGCGCCGCGCGGCCCGCCGACGGAGCGTCTCGATCGCCCCGGAGGCGCGCTCGAGCTCGAGCCCGCCCGGGTAGCGCTGCGGCGCGGTGGTCGCCCGGTAGCCCTGAACCCGGCCGCGGATCCCGGCGAGGTTGCGGTCCAGGACCGCCTGTCCGGCGCAGAGCGCGAGCTCGCGCGCGAGCACCGCCGGCACCCGGCGCGGCGTCAGCACCCCCCACTTGCGCAGCAGATACCCCCGTCCGTAGCCCATCAGGTAGTTCTTGCGCGCCGAGCCCGAACCGAGCGTGGCCGAGTGCTCGTGGTCGCCGCGGGCGTTCGGGGCGAGCGCGCAGCGAAAGCCGAGCCGGCGGAGGCGCAGGACCAGGTCGACGTCCTCCCAGTAGGCGAACAGCCGCTCGTCGAAGCCGCCGACCGACAGGAACGTCGCGCGGTCGAACCCCGCTGCGGCGGCCGACGGGCCCACCGGGTCGGGAACCCCGGAGTCGAGCCGCGAGAGCGGCTCGCCATTCAGGTAATCGAACACCAGCAGGGTGCGGTCGAGCTCCATCCCGGCGCTGTCGATCAGCGACGGGTCGCGCCAGTCGCGCATCACCCCGGCGGCCATCACGACGCCGGCCGCCGGATCGATCGGCGCCGTGATCGCGTCGACGAAGCCGGGATCGCAGATGCAGTCGTCGTTGAGCAGCACGACCCGCTCGCCGCCCGCTCGCCGCACTCCGAGGTTGACCGCCCGCGTGTACCCGAGGTTGCGGTCGAGCTCGACCACCTCGACGCCGGGGAGCCCGCCGCACGCGGCGGCGACGGCGCCCGCGGATCCGTTGTCGACCACGATCGTCTCGTAGTCCGGAGAGGCGACCGAGGCGAGCATGCGCCCGAGCCGCTCACCGCCGAGCGTGGGCACGATCACCGACGCGTCGGGCGCGCTCATCGGGCGGCTCGCGCCTGGACCACGATCGAGCCGCCGCGTCGCGCGAGCCCGGCGGCGAGCTCGACGGCGACCGCCACGGGGGCGAGCAGCGGCCCGGCGATCGCCGTCACGGCGAGGTCGCGGGCGCGCTCGCCCTCGCCGGTGGGCTCGAGGTCGCGCTTGAGCGCCCGGAAGGCGAAGTCGCGCTGCGCCGTCAACCGGTTGAGCAGCGTCTGCCACATACCGAGCGGATTCTGCTCGACCAGCAGATGCCGGATGCGCTCGACCTCGAACCCGGTCCGCGCCAGCAGCGCGCCGGCGCCCGCCGGAGTGAAGTGGGTGCGATGACGCGGCACGTCCTGATGAAACCAGCGATCGCCGCCGATCCGGGCCTGAAGGGAGCCGAGGTTGGGAACGGCGACGATCAGGGCGCCGTCGTCGCGGACCCAGCCGCGAATCCGCTCGAGCGCCGCGGCGGGATCGTCGAAGTGCTCGAGCGCGTGCCACACGACCACCGCATCCTCGCCGGCCGCCGGTAGCTCGGCCTCGTCGACCCCGACCGCATCGACGGGAGCGCCGATCGCCGCCGCGGCGGCACAGGCGGCCGGCGACGGGTCGATCCCGTGCGCGTCGAGCCCGGCGGCGCGCATCGCGGCGACCAGCTTGCCGTCGCCGGCACCGACCTCCAGCACCCGCGAGCCGCGATCGAGATGCGAGCTGAAGCGGACCCGGTCGCGTTCGGCGAGCCCCCGCAGTGGCGCCAGCAGGCGGCGCGCGCCGGCGCGCGCCGGCGCGTAGGTCCCGCCCTCGTACATGACCGCGCGGTCGGGAGCGTCCCCGACGGTGGCCGCCGAGCCGCAGTCGTCGCAGCGCAGCAGGGAGAACGGGCCGGCGCCGGCCAGCTGCGGGTCCGACGGGGTCGCCGCGCGCCACGGGCGCAGTGACGACCGGCCGCAGGCCGGGCAGGGCCGGGCTGCCACCGGCCGCTGCTCAGTAGGCCCCGGACCCGCGCAGGGTCACGGGGACGGTCTCGGCGATGATCCGCAGGTCACGCGCGAGCGAGAGGTTCTCGATGTAGTCGAGCTCGACCGCCAGCCGCTCGTGGAAGGTCAGGTCGCCGCGGCCGAAGACCTGCATCGGCCCGGTGATCCCCGGCTTCACGCTGAGCCGGAAGCGGTGCTCGGGCCGGTAGCGCTCGACCAGCTCGACCTGCTCGGGACGCGGCCCGACGATGCTCATCTCGCCTCGCAGGACGTTGATCAGCTGCGGCAGCTCGTCGAGGCTCAGCCGGCGCAGGAAGCGCCCGACCCTGGTCACGCGCGGGTCGTCGGAGAGCTTGAAGACGGGGTCGCGGAGGTCGTCGAGGCGGACGACGTCGGGCAGGCGCGCCTCGGCGTCGGCGACCATGGTCCGGAACTTGTGCATCTCGAACGGGCGCCCGTCGAGCCCGGCCCTGGTCTGGTTGAAGAACACCGGCCCGCGGCTGTCGAGCTTGATCGCCAGCGCGACCAGCGGGAAGAACGGCGCCGTGAGCACCAGCCCGATCGAGGAGACGGTGATGTCGAAGGCGCGCTTGATCAGCGCGGTCGAGCGCGACGGGTCCCAGGTCTCGTACTCGAGCACCGGGAGATCAGCGACCCGCGAGAGGCGCACCGGGCCCGCCCGCCCGTGCAGCGGTGAGATCACGCTCAGCTTGACCTGGCGCTCGCGACAGAGCGCGACGAGCCCGCCGACCTCTCCCGGCTCCATTCGGTCGGAGGCGAAGATCACGCGGTCGACCCCGCCCGCAAGCGCGTCGAAGGCCTCGATCTCGTGCTCGTCGACGAGGCTCAGGTGCATGTCGGGGAAGAGCTCGAGCTTGCGGCGGATCATCTCGGCGAGGTCGCCGTC
The DNA here is from genome assembly GCA_963781265.1 of uncultured Solirubrobacterales bacterium. GTDB lineage: Bacteria > Actinomycetota > Thermoleophilia > Solirubrobacterales > 70-9 > WHSW01. The sequence goes on along the minus strand of CAWAFH010000018.1, from coordinate 680,910 downwards.
GCCGAGCACGGCGGTGACCTCGGGCGGCGTCAGCCGCCGCCACAGCCAGCGGGCGCCGCCGCGCAGGACCAGCGCGCCGCCGGCGGCGACCGCCCAGGCGCCGACCGCGGCGCTCGGCGTGACCTCGCCGGCGGGCGTCTGCGGGAGGATCAGCGCGAGCAGGGCGACCCCGGCGGCCGCCCAGGCAGCGAGCGCCGGCAGCTCGTCGACCGTGAGGTGGCGGATCGCGACGTGATCGCGGTCATAGAGCCCGATCACCTTCGCGATCACGACCCAGGCGGGCAGGAGCACCAACGCCCAGAAAGCGTCGGCGGAGGTCGAGGCGACGACGATGCTGGCGGCCGCCGCCGCGACCAGATCGGCGAGCGCGAGCATGCGGCGGCGCAGGGCGTCGCGCCAGAAACGAGGCCTACCCGGCTCGTCCTCACGGCCCTGCTGAGTGCGGACGGGAGGGGGGCCTTCCCTGACCATCTCGGAGAGGTTAACCCGCGAAACCCGAAAAAGACTCGCCCAATGGAGCAATTGGCGCCACGCTCCCACGACCGCGCGGCGCCCTCTACCCTCGTTCGCCCCGTGAGCGAGCAAGCCAACCAACACGCGGCCGGATTGCCGGCGTTCCTGATCTGCGTCGAGCACGGCCGGCTCGAGAGCGAGGCGATCCTGCTCGTCGAGAGCCTGCGCGCCTGGGGCGGCTCCTGCGCCGAGTCGCCGGTGTACGCGTTCGCTCCGCGGCCCGATTTTCAGCCGGAGAGGGAGACGGTCGAGCGACTGACCGCGCTCGGCGCGACCTTCGTCGACGAGCACCTGGTCGACCGCTTCGCCGAGACGCCGACCTTCAACAAGATCGCGGTCTCGGCGTGGGCCGAGCGCGAGCTCGACCACGAGACGCTCGTCTTCACCGACACCGACTGTGTGTTCACGGGCGAGCCGCTCGAGCTCGCCGAGGGCGACTGGGTCGCCGCGGTGCGACCGGTCGACCGCCGGATCGCGGGGTCCCGGGGCAAGGGCAAGGGCGAGCCTTACTGGCAGAGGATGTATGACCTGCTCGGGGTCCGCAACCGCCCCTTCGTCCGCACCACGGTCGGCCAGATGGAGATCCGCGCCTACTGGAACAGCGGCCTGATCGGCGCCCGCCGCAGCGCGGGGTTGTTCGGCGCCTGGGAGGACGCCCTGACCCGCCTCTACGACAACGACGTGGTCGCCAACCGCTGGCCCCACTTCATGGACCAGCTCAGCCTGGCCGCGGTCACGGCGGACGTCCACGATCGGGTCCGGATCCTCTCCGATGCCTACAACTACCCCCTGCGCCACCGGGCGGCGCTCGCGCCGGCCGCGGTGGAGCTGGACCTCGCCGAGATCGTCCACCTCCATTACCGGCTGTGGTTTCACATGCGCGACTCGCTGTCGAAGGTCAATCCGCCGTTCGATCCGGCCAGCGAGCAGTTCCGGTGGCTCGACGAGCGGCTGCCGATCCCGCCCGAGGTCGCGGACGACACCTGAGGCCTAGCTCGAGGCCGCGAGCTCCTGGACGATCTGGGGGTCGCGCGGGTTGAGCTCGTGGGCGGTCAGCAGCGCCGCCCGCGCGGCGGCGCGGTCGCCGTCCTCCGCCGCCATGCGCGCCGCGAGCAGGTGCAGGCGGTAGTCGTCGGGCGAGCGCTCGACCGCCTCCGCCATCGCCTCCCGCGCCTGGGCGTAGTCGCCCTCCTGCTCGTAGACCAGCGCCAGCTGGGTACGCGGCTCGGCCGACCACGGCTGCAGGTCGATCGCGTCGTTGGCGGCCGAAACCGCCGCCTGGACGTCGCCGTCGGCGGCGTCCGAGCGGCTCGAGTCGAGCGAGTGGGCGGAGAGCAGGAGCAGGGCCGACCCGCAGATCGAGATCCAGGCGACGAGCAGCAGGGCGACGCCGCCCGCGAACCCGCGGCGACGCCGCGCCTGGTCGCGCGGCTCGCGCGACGGCGGTCCCGGGTCCGGGCCGCCGAGGGTCGCGGGGCCGGTCAGCAGGGCGGCGGCGGCGATCGTGATCGCGAACACGGCCGGCAGGTCCCAGGTCCAGTCGACGGCTGCGGCGGCGAGCCCGACGACCAGCAGCGCCAGCGCCGGGCCGACCTCGGCGACCGGCTCGGCGGCGCGGGCCCGGCGGACGCCGCAGTACAGGGCGGTCCCGAAGAACGTGAGCAGCAGGCCGAGCCCGACGATCCCGAGCTCCGCCAGGGTCTCGAACAGGACCGAGTGAGCCCGGGTCGCGGCGATCGGGATCTCGCGGTGCTCGAACCAGTAGGGCGTGTAGCCGCTGGCGCCGACCCCGCCGATCGGATCGCTGGCGAACGCGTCCACCGCGGTCTCCCAGAACTGGTAGCGCCCGCTGCCGCCACCACGCAGCAGGCCGACGTCGCCGCTGGAGAGCACGTCGGAGCTCGGCGGGGCCTTGAACTCGTCGTACTGCTGGATCGGATCGATCGCGATCAGGCCGGCCACGGCGAGCAGCGCTGCGATCGCGACGGCCGCGATCGCGAGCCGGCGCGAGATCAGCAGCGGCTGCACGAAGCGGTCGAGCGCGATCCGGGCCGCGAACGCGAACGCGACGACGGCGAGCGTGATCAGGAGCATGCGGTCGCCCTGGCCGCCGGCGGCCGGCGCGGTCGGGTCGTTGAGCAGGGTGTCGTAGGTCTCGGCGACCACGATCAGGATCCCCCCGAAGACGAGCCCCAGGGCGAGGTTGGCGAGCAGCAACGAGCGCCGCGGGCCGACCACGAGCAGGACGCCGAAGGCGATCAGCGCCGCCGCGATCCCGCCGCGCGAGTCGGTCATCCAGAGCGCGAGCGCGACCGGCGCGAGCGCCGCCACCGCGCCGGCGCGGGCACGGGCCGAGCCGGCGGTCGCCGCGAACCAGCTCAGCAGCACGATCGCCGCGGCCATCACCGCGGCGAGGCCGTTCCAGTACCCGATCGGGTAGGTGAGGCGGCCGAGCACCGCGGGCAGGTCGGCGAGGTCGGCGTCGGGGTTGCCGAACAGCGACGGCTCGAACCGCGCGAGCAGCGCGATCGCGGCGATCGCGGCAACCCCGACCGCGAGCCCGGCGAGCCACGGGGCGGCCTCGCCGCGCCGCGAGGCAAGCACGACCGCTGCGAAGGCACCGAGGTAGGCGAGCGTCCGGACGACGTCCTCGAACCCGTTGCCGTCGTCGCTCGCCCAGGCGAGCGAGAGCGCGGTCAGCGCGGCGAGCCCGGCGAGCGAGATCCCGGCGACCAGCGCTGCGGTCGGAGGCTGCGAGCGGGGCAGCACCCCGACCGCGAGGCCGACCACGACCGCGATCCAGACGATCAGCCCGGCGGCCGCGAAGGCGGTCGGCTCGAACCCGCCTCCGGCGAGGGCCAGAGCGACGGCGGAGGCCGCAACTGCGCCCCCGATCAGGTGTTTGACGTCTAGACCTCGTATGCGGCTCATGATCGGCGCCAACCTGTACCCTGCTCGGCCCGCAACCCCCAAAGGACGGACTTACGGATGACGCAAGGCAGGAAGTCTAAGACCGTGCTCGCACTCCTCGGCGCCCTGGCGCTGGTCGCGCTCGCCATCCCGGCGCTCGCAGCCGCGCAGGCGGCCGACGACGAGTACAACCTGACGCTGCCCGGTGCGGAGGGTTCCGGCGGCGACGCGTCCACCCAGTCGGCGAGCGGCGCGAGCGCCGTCGGGGTCGGCGCCGCCAAGGGCTCGAGCGCCCCGGACTCGGATGCCGCGACGGCAACGGCCGATGACAACGCGGTCGCCGCCACGGCGTCCGGATCCGACGACGTCACGGGCGCCAACGACGAGAAGTCGAACGCGACGGGCGCGGGCGCCAAGGCGGACGGTTCGCAGCAGGGCTCCAACGTCGCCTCCACCGCGGCGGCCCCGACCTCGAACACCGGCCCCTCCGACGACGGCGGCGGCCTCCCGGTCTTCTTGATCGTCCTCGCAGTGGTCGCCGCGGCCTGCGTCGGGGTCGCCGCCTGGCGGCTGCGCAACCGTCCCGACGGTGGCGCGAGCAAGCTGGGAGCCGGCACCCCGCCGGCGCCCGGTGAGTCACAATAGGCGCGTGGGGTTGACGCGCTCAGGCGGTACCGGCGGGGTACCCGTGGCCGGCTCGGCTCGGCGGACCGCGCTCTGGGCGCTGGTGCTGGCCGCGATCGCGATGCTTGGGCTGAGCGCCACCGCCGCGGCGGCGAAGCCGGTGTTCGGGATCGTCCCCCAGGACGGCGCCCTCCCCGACGCCTCCGACCTCGACCTGATGCCCACCGGCGGAATCGACGGGATGCGCACGATGCTGCCCTGGGGCTTGGTCGAGCAGTCGCCCGGCAATTACGACTGGGGCAGTACCGACGCGATCATCCGCGAGACGACGAGCCGCGGGATCGCGCCGCTCGTCTTCATCTACGGCACCCCCGAATGGGCGGCGAAGGTGGACGGGCGCAACTGCCACGCCGGCGCCTGCTCGGTGTATCCGCCCCGCACGCCGGCGACCCGGGCCGCGTTCGAGGCGTTCGCGGCGGCGGCGGCGAAGCGCTACGGGCCCGGCGGCGACTTCTGGAGCGTCCCGGTGAACACGCTGCCGACCGAGACCGGGAGCACCGGCGAGCCCGTGCCCGCGAATCCCGAAGACACCGGCAACGGGCTCTGCGACCTGCTGCCGGTCTGCCCGCCGACCCCGCCCCCACCGCCGCCCCCGGTCGATCCGCCGCTCCCCGGCCAGCCCCCCTGCGGCTGCACCAAACCGCGGCCGATCACCGTCTGGCAGATCTGGAACGAGCAGAACTCGCCCAAGTACTTCGCTCCGAAGGTCGACGTCCGCGGCTACGCCAAGCTGCTGAAGAGTGCCGCCGCCGGCATCCGCTCTGTCAATCCGAAGGCCGAGATCATGCTCGGCGGGATGTGGGGGCCCAACTCGGCGCGTGAGGTCGTGATGCCGGCGAAGGCGTATCTGGAGAAGCTGTACGAGCTTGGCGCCGACGACAACTTCGACTCGATCGCGATCCACCCGTACGCCAACAACGCCAACGCGTCGGTCGCCCAGCTCGAGACGGCGCGCAGGGTGGCCGTTGCCGCCGGCGACCGCAAGGCGGGCCTGTGGGTGACCGAGATCGGCTGGGCCGGGCGCGGCCCTCGTGACAACCCGTACGTCAAGGGCCTGGTCGGCCAGGCGCGAGTCCTGACCCGGGCCCTCTCGGCCTACGAGCGGAAGGCGCGCAGCTTCCACCTGCGCGGGGTGTTCTGGTACTCGTGGCGAGACAAGAAGGGCGGCGACGCGATCTGCGATTGGTGCGGCCACGCCGGCCTCAGAGCGAAGAACGGGGACGCGAAGCCCGCCTGGCGGGCGTTCGTAAGAGTGGCTCGTCGGTGAGCGGCGGCCTCGGCAGGGCCACGGCCCCGGCGCTGGCGCTCGCGCTGGCGCTGATCGCGATGTTGGGCGCCGCAGCGAGCGCCTCGGCGGCCGTCCCGAAGCGGTTTTTCGGCGTCATGCCCCAGGGCCCGCTGGACGCCCAGGACTACGACACGATGGGTGCCGCCAACGTCGGCACGTTGCGCTTCGAGATCTACTGGGCGGGGATCGACCCGACCTCGGCGCCGGGCGACTACAACTGGTCGTCCTCGGACGCGGTGGTCGCGGAGGCGGCGCGCAACGGGGTTACGACGCTGCCGTTCGTGACCAGCGTGCCGGAGTGGGTCGTGCGCCTCGACGGGCACAGCTGCCAGGTCGGCAACTGCCCCTCCTACGCCCCGCGCGGCAAGGAGGCCCTCGCCGCCTGGCGCACGTTCCTCGGCGACGCGGTCGACCGCTACGGGCCCGGTGGCAGCTTCTGGGACGCGCATCCGATGCTGCCGGAGCTGCCAATCCGCGCCTGGCAGATGTGGAACGAGCAGAACTCGCCCAGCTTCTGGAAGCCCAAGCCGAACGTGAGGGCCTACGCGACGCTCCTCGACTCCGCGCACAAGGCGATCACCGGGGCCGACCCCGGGGCGAAGATCATCCTCGGCGGCATGTTCGGGACCCCGCTCGGGGGGCGCAAGCCGGCGATCTCGGCCTGGGACTTCCTCGAGAAGCTCTACCGCCAGAAGGGCGCGAAGCGCGACTTCGACGGCATCGCGCCACACCCTTACGCGTCGAAGTTCTCGAAGGTGCTGGCCCAGATCGACCTCCTGCGCGACGTCATGGTGGCCGCCCACGACCGCAACGCCGAGCTCTGGATCACCGAGATCGGCTGGGCCTCCGGCGGCGCGCCCAACCCGCTCAACCGCGGGCTCGCCGGCCAGGCCGACCGGCTTCGCGAATCGTTCAAGTACTTCATCGCCAAGCGCCGCAAGCTCAACGTCGAGGCGCTGATCTGGTACTCGTGGCGGGACAACACCTCCGACGACGTCGAGCTGTGCGAGTGGTGCCCGCAGTCGGGGCTGCTCAAGGAGGATCGCTCCCCCAAGCCGGCCTTCGACGCGTTCACGGACTTCACCGGCGGAACCTTCCCGCCCGGTAGCTAGCCTTCCCGCGGATGAAAGCTCTGTTTGCCGCGGCCGCGGCCGCCGGCATCCTCGCTCTGGGAGTCGCCGGCTGCGGCTCGAACACATCCCCCGAAGAGCCCCAGGCGGCCGATGCGCCGCGGGAGTTCTTCGGCGTCGTGCCGCAGAGCCTGCTGACCGAGGACGACCTCGACCGGATGCAGGAGGGGCGGGTCGGCACGATCCGCCTGGTGATCCCCTGGGGCGCGCTGGCGCCGGTTGAGGAGGACGCGAAGCGGGTCGACTTCTCGAGCATCGACCCGATCCTCGTCAGCGCCGCCGAGAACGGGATCAGGGTCGTCCCGACGGTCTACGGCACCCCGACCTGGGTCGCCGAGGGTCTCGACGGCTACAAGTGCGACCCCGGCTGCGGCCCGTTCGCGCCGATCTCCGACGAGGCGCTGGCGGCCTGGAAGGACTTCGTCGACCAGCTGGTCGAGCGCTACGGACCCGACGGGGACCTCTGGGCCTCGCACCCCGACCTCGACCCCGTGCCCGTGCGCTCGTGGCAGATCTGGAACGAGCAGAACTCGCCGACCTTCTACCAGCCCGAGGTCGACCCGGTCTCCTATCGAGCGCCTGCTCGAGACGGCCTCGGAGGCGATCAGGAATCGCGACCCCGACGCCGAGGTGATCCTCGGCGGCATGTTCGGGACCCCGTTCAAGGGCAAGCCGCCGGCGCTCAGCGCCCCCGACTTTCTGCGCCAGCTCTACGCGATCGACGGTGCGCGCGAGCAGTTCGACGCGGTCGCCGCCCACCCCTACGCGGCCCACGAGGGCAAGATCGAGCTTCAGGTCCGCCTCCTGCACGACGAGATCGAGCGGGCCGACGACGATGCCGGCCTCTGGATCACGGAGGTCGGGGCCTCCTCTGACGAGGGCGACGACTGCGAGACCCCGTGCCCGCTGGAGCGTGGCCCGGAGGGCCAGGCCGAGCAACTCACCGAGGCGTTCACCTTCTTCCTCAACCAGCGCCGCGCCTGGGACATCGAGGGCGTCACCTGGTACTCCTGGCGCGACACCAGCGACCCGAACCAGTGCGACTGGTGCCCAGGCTCGGGCCTGTTCGAGGAGGCCTCGCTGGAGCCGAAGCCGGCCTGGGACGCGTTCACCGCGTTCACCGGCGGCTCCTGAGCGACCCCGACCGGGCCCTGCGCGGTTCGGGACCGTCGGCTCGCTTTCCGCCTCCCGATCGGCGATGATGGCGCCGTCTTGCCCGCTGGCACCCGTGTCTCGAGCGCCCTGCTGGTCGCGGTCGGCGCGCTGGTGTTCGCCCCACCCGCGCTCGCCGCCGACCCGGTCCTCGATGCCGCCGGCTACCCGGACGCCACCACGTACAACTGCGCCACGGACCCGATCCCGATCTATCCGGGCCAGAACCTGAACCTCTACGGGCTGACCAAGACCTGCCCGAACGCAGAGCAGGTCAGCGGGCCGGGCGACACCGGCGTCTTCGCCCCCGGCTCGGCCGCGCAGGGTTACGTGACCCGCTTCAAGCCGAGCATGGTCGAGGTCCACGAGGACGGCAGCCTGACCACGCCCAGCGTCTGGGACCTGCACCTCCATCACGTCGTCTGGCTCTCGCCGAACGGCTTCGGCTACGGCACCGGGGAGGAGAAGACCGAGTGGAAGATGCCGCAGGGGTATGGCTTCCAGGTCGGCGGCGATGCGACCTGGGGGATCAACTACATGATCCACAACCTGACCGCGACCACCGGGCGCCAGGTCCAGATCACCTGGCAGATCGACTGGGTGCCGACCACGAGCCCCTCGGGTGCCTCGATCAGCCCCCTGAAGAGCGCCGGGCTCGACGTCGCCGGGACCCCGCACGTCTACCCCGTGTTCGACGCCGAGCGCGGCTTCGACCGTGACGGCGACGGCAAGTACACGTTCCCGGACGAGGTCCCGACCGACCCGTCACAGCCCGGCTACGAGGAGCGCGCCAACATCAGCAGCGCCGCCAAGTGGACGGTCCCCGCGGGCGGTCGCACCCTCGTCTGGGCCGTCGGCCACCTGCACCCCGGCGGTCTCTACATGGACATGACGGTCTCGCGCGACGGTCCGGACGCCGGCACGACGCCGGGCGACGACCCGTCCGAGAAGCGACCGTTGTTCAGATCCGAGGCCCACTACTACGAGCCCGCCGGCGCGGTGAGCTGGGACGTGGGGATGACCGCGACGCGCCCCGACTGGCGGGTGCATCTGAACGCCGGTGACGTCGTCTCGGTGAACGCCACATACGACGTGCGCAAGGCCTCCTGGTATGAGTCGATGGGCCTCTTCCCGCTCGAGGTCAGCACCGCCGACGACCCGGCCGCGAAGGATCCCTTCGACGACGCCGCGGCCGTCGAGGCGATGTACGACGCGGGCGGCATCCTCACCCACGGCCGCCTGCCGGAGAACATCGACGCGAAGGCGCGCCGGAACCTGAAGCTGCCGGACCCGCGCGACCTGCGCAGCAAGGGCCGCCGGATCGGGCCCAACGGGATCAAGATCCAGGACTTCCTCTACTCGCTCGGCGGCTACACGGCGAGCCGGGGCGCGCGCACCTCGATGATGCGCCCGCCCGTGATCCGCCCGGGCCAGACGGTGACGTTCACCAACCTCGACGCCCTCTTCGGCGAGTCCGACATCGACCAGGTCTGGCACAGCGTCACCTCGTGCAAGGCCCCCTGTAACCGCGGCGCGGGGATCGGCTATCCGCTCGCCCGCGGCCCGATCAAGTTCGACTCCGGCCAGCTCGGGTTCGGGACCGGCCTCAGCTCCGGGGTGACGACCCAGAGCGCCACCTACACGACGCCGCCGCTGACGCAGGCCGGCAAGACGTACACGTACTTCTGCCGCATCCACCCGTTCATGCGCGGGTCCGTCCGCGTCGCGGGCGGCAAGCAGCGGCGCGAGTAGCCCGCCGAGCCCGTCGGGCGCTTAGCGCCCGCCCGCCATCGCGGGCAGGATGACCACGGTGTCGGCGTCGGCGACCGCGGTGCCGAGGCCGTCGAGCACCCGGACGTCCTCGTCGTTGAGGTAGACGTTCACGTAGCGGTTGAGCTCGCCGTCGCCGGCGAACAGCTGCTCGCGCGTGTCGGGGTGCTCGGCAGCGAGCGCCTCGAGCACCTCGCCGACGGTGCCACCGGCGGCACTGATCTCAGCCTCGCCATTCGTGCGGGCACGCAGAACCGGCGGGATCCTCACGGTCGGCATCGGCTGAAACCTATCGATCGATGGGACGGCGCGGCTAGGCGATCGCCGGCGTCTCCTCGCGGGCCGGCGCGCCGCAGAAGAGCTCGTAATCGGGGAACTTGCCCATCTCCTCGGGAGCGACCTCGGGGGCGTGCTCGCCGCAGATCGGGCACTCGGGGTCGCGCTTGACCTTGAGCTCCGTGAACCGCGTGCCGAGCGATTCGTAGAGCAACAGGCGGCCGATCAGCGGCTCGCCGATCCCGGCGACCAGCTTGATGACCTCGTTGGCCTGAAGCAGGCCCATGACCCCGGCCATCACGCCGAGGACGCCGTTGGCGCCGCAGCTCGGGGCGAGCTCCGGGGGCGGCGGGACGGGATAGAGGCAGCGATAGCAAGGCCCCTCGTGCGGGACGAAGGTCGAGATCTGGCCGTCGAAGCCGAGGATCGACGCCGAGACCACCGGCTTGCCGAGCCGCACCGACGCGTCGTTGAGCAGGTATCGCGTCGGGAAGTTGTCGGCCCCGTCGACGATCACGTCGTAGTCCTCGATCAGCTCGAGGATGTTCGACGAGTCGAGGCGGGTGTTGTACTCGACCACCTCGACGTCGGGGTTCAGCGCCTCGATGGTCAGCTTCGCCGAGGTCGTCTTCGCGACCCCGACCCGCTCGGTGTTGTGGATCACCTGGCGCTGGAGGTTCGAGGCGTCGACGACGTCGTCGTCGACGATGCCGATCGTCCCGATGCCCGCGGCGGCCAGGTAGAGGGCGGTCGGCGCGCCGAGGCCGCCGGCGCCGAGCAGCAGCACCTTCGCGTTGAGCATCCTCAGCTGGCCCTCGACCCCGACCTCAGAGAGCAGGGTGTGGCGCGAGTAGCGCATCCGCTGCTCCTTGGTCAGGCCCGAGTCGCTGACGGTCGGCAGCCCGGCCGCTTCCCAGGCGACGATCCCGCCCTCGACGACGCCGACGTTGTCGTAACCGAGCGATGCGAGCTCGGCGGCCATCTTCGAGGAGCGGTTGTCGGTGCGGCAGTGGAGCAGCAGGCGCTCCTCGGTGTCGGGGGCGACCTCGTCGAGGCGCTCGACCAGCTCGCCCTGGGGCACCAGCACCGCCTCGGCGATGTGGGACTCGTCCCACTCGTTCTGCTCGCGGACGTCGATCAGCTTCGCGCCGTTCGCGATCTCCTCGCGCGCGGCCTCCAAATCGAGCATCTCAATCGCCATCTGCCTGAAATCTCCTAATCCCTATCCGGAATCACAGGTTTACTTCAGAAAGTGTAGCAACGAGGCCAAGCGCGGGGGCCTCCCACGCGTGACTGGCGGCCGGGTTCTGGATCACGAGCTCGATCCGGCCCAAGGCGCCGGCGGGACGGCCGCCGCGGGCGGCAGCTCGGGCGCCGGACGGGCGGCGAGCACCGCCTCCACCGCGGCGCGGTCGCGGTCGGTCGCCCGGCCGAGCAGGCGCTTGGCGATCAGGCGCAGGCGCAGGTTCGTCCGCAGGGCGAGCCAGCCGAACCACTCGCGGCGGGGCCCGTAGGCCCGCCGCACCGCGGCGCGCCAGTTCAGCGTCCCGGTCGGGCGCCAGCCCTCGCGCGAGCCGTACACGCGAGTCGACGATCCCTGCCCGTGGTGGACGATCCGGCACGCCGACGGGTCGAACCACGAGCTCACCCCGGCGGCCGCGGCGCGCAGGCCGAGGTCGACGTCCTCGCCGAACATGTGCAGCGCCGGGTCGAACGGGCCGAGGCGAACCAGCAGTTCGGTCGGCCCGGCGACGCAGGAGCCGGTCAGCCAGCTGACCTCGAGCCGGCGCTCGAGGCGGTAGGGCTCGGTGCGAGCGCGAACGGCCGCGGGCTGCACCGCCGCGGGGACGAGCGCCCGGACCCAGGGCCACGCGCCGACCTCGGGGCCGCTCGCCGACGGCTGGATCGTGCGATCGGGATTGAGCACCCGGGGACCGACCAGCGCGCCGAGCTCCGCGGCCGCGGCCGCGAGCCGGTCGAGCCCGTCGTCGAGCAGCTCGGTATCCGGGTTGAGCAACACCGTGACCGGGTTCGCCGCCACTGCGACGCCGGCGTTGGAGCCGGCGCCGAACCCGACGTTCTCGGGCAGGCCGATGAACCGGTGCGGGCCCTTCCAGCCGGCCGCCGCGGCCTCCGGCGAGTCGGTCGACGCGTTGTCGACGACGACCAGCTCCTGGCCGCCGTCGAGAAACCGGTTCATCGTCGCCACCAGGGTGCGCAGGTGGCCCGCGCACTCCCAGGTGACGACGACGACCGAGTACTTGATGCGTTTCGAGCCGCTAGGCGATCGTGGGGCGCATCTGGCGCAGCCGGCGCACGCGCTCCTCGATCGGCGGATGGGTCGAGAACAGGCCCGCGATCCCGCCGCCCTTGAACGGCTTCACGATGTAGAGCGATTCGGTCGCCTGGTTGACCTGCATCGGCATCGCGTTGGCACCCTCCTCGAGCCGCAGCAGCGCCGAGGCGAGCGACTCCGGGTTGCCGCAGAACTCGGCCCCGGTCGCGTCCGCCGAGTACTCGCGCTGGCGCGAGACGGCGAGCTGGATGAGCGTGGCCGCCAGCGGCGCCAGGATCACCAGGGCGAGGCTTCCGATCAGCCCGAGCGGCGACTCGTCGTCGCCCCCGAACCACATGAAGAAGTACGCCAGGTAGGTGATCATCGCGCCGATCGCCGAGGCGACCGACTGGGTGAGGATGTCGCGGTTGCTGATGTGGGCGAGCTCGTGCGCGATCACTCCGCGCAGCTCGTCCTCGGACAGCAGCTTCGTGATCCCGCTGGTCACCGCGACCGCGGAATGCTTCGGGCCGCGGCCGGTCGCGAACGCGTTCGGCTGGTCCGAGGGGATCATGTACAGGCGCGGCATCGGCAGGCCGGCGCGGGTGGTGAGCTCCCGAACCATCTGGTAGATGCCGGGCGCCTCCTCCTCGGAGAGCGGCTTGGCCCGGGCGCTGGCGATCGCGATCTTGTCGCTGAAGAAGAAGGCGGCGAAGTTCATGACCAGCGCGATCACGAGGAATACGGACGCGATCTGGATCCCGCCGATCGCGTAGCCGATGGCGATCAGCAGACCGCCGAGCGTGGCCATCAAGATGGTCGTGCGCAGGGCGGCGCTGAAGTTGGACTTGCGGGTGGTTGTCATCGCGAGGGTGACTCCTGGATGCCTGCCCGACTCTCAAGACACAGGCGGCCGGACTTGAACCTGTACCTGGACATTCTGACGATGCCCGACCGCGAACACATAGGTGCTGGCCCCTATTTCCGCCTGGGGGCGCCACCCCTTCTCGATTTGACTCGGGGGAACGCCGCGGGGGAGCCGATACTTAGTGACATGCGCCGTCGCGATCTCCTCACCCAGGTCCTGTTCGTGAACCTGCTCCTCGTCGTCACCGCGGTGGTCACGGCGGTGCTCGCCGCCAACCCCGACGCCGGGCTGTCCGACTCGCCCCAGGCGGCGATCGTCCTCGGGCTCGCGGTCGCCCTCACGATCCTCTTCAACGTGCTGTTGGTCCAGCGCCGCTTCCAGCCGCTGGAGCAGCTGGTCGATCAGATGGAGCGCGCCGACCTGTCGCGCCCCGGCGCGAACCTGAGCGCGATCGGCACCCCGTCCGACCCGGAGGAGGTCGCCCGTCTGCACCACGCCTTCGCGCGGATGCTCGAGCGGCTCGAGGCGGAGCGCCGCCGAGCCTCCAACGCCGCCCTCTCGGCGCAGGAGGAGGAGCGTGCCCGGGTCGCCCGAGACCTTCACGACGAGGTCAACCAAGCCCTTACCGGCTTGTTGTTGCGGCTCGAGGCGGCGCGCGAGAAGGCGCCGCCGAGCCTCGCCGCCGAGCTCGCCGAGATCCGCGCGCTCGCCAACCAGGCGATGCAGGAGCTGCTCACCCTGGCCCGCCAGCTTCGCCCCACGGCGCTCGACGACCTCGGGCTCGAGGCGGCGCTCGCCGGCAATGTGCGCGAGCTCTCCAACCAGGGCGCGGTCGAGGCGTCGTTCGAGGCCGACGGCGAGCTCGGCGCGCTGCCGCAGGACGTGCAGCTGGTCGTCTACCGGGTGGCGCAGGAGGCGCTCTCGAACGCGGTGCGCCACTCCGACGCCGCCCACGTCAAGGTCGGGCTGCGCCGCCAGGGCGACCGCGTCGCCCTGAGCGTGTCGGATGACGGGCGCGGGTTCACCTTCGACCAGGCCAGCGGCGGGCTCGGGATCGCCGGGATGCGCGAGCGTGCCCTGCTGGTCGGGGGCGAGTTCCAGATCGAGTCGCGGCCGGCAATCGGCACAAGGGTTCGGCTGTTCGTGCCGATAGAAGCTGGTGATGGACCTCGAGCCGAGGGAAGCTGACGTGCGGGTGCTGATCGCCGACGACCACGGGATCGTCCGCTCGGGCCTGCGGATGCTGCTCGAACAGCAAGATGACATCGACGTCATCGCCGAGGCCTCCGACGGCGCCGAGGCGCGAGACGTCGCGATCCGCGAGCGGCCCGACCTCGCGATCCTCGACGTCAAGATGCCCAAGCTGACCGGGCTGCAGGCGACCCGCGAGATCCGCGAGCAGGCCCCCGACGTCTCCGTCCTCATCCTCTCGATGTACGACGACGAGCGCTACCTGTTCGAGGCGCTCAAGGCCGGCGCCTCCGGTTACGTGCTCAAGACCCAGGCGGACGTCGATCTGCTCGAGGCGGTCCGCGCGGTCGAGCGCGGCGAGCCCTTCCTCACCCCGGAAGCGCAGCGGGCGCTGATCAAGGACGTGCTCGGCCAGGGCGCCGCTCGCGCCGACGAGCTCACCCCGCGCGAGCAGGAGGTCGTGAAGTTGGTCGCGGAGGCGCACACCAACAAGGAGATCGCCGAGGTCCTGCACCTGTCCGAGAAGACGGTCGAGAACCACCGCTCGAACGCGATGCGCAAGCTGGGGATGCGCGACCGGGTCGAGCTGGTGCGCTACGCGATCCGCCGCGGCCTGATCGAGCCGTAGAGCTCCGCCCGAGCGGGAGCGGCGAGCGGCGGACGACCCGGATCCTTTTTCCGACTCCACCGCTAGGATTTAGAACGCAATGCTGTTCTCGACCAAGGCGGAATACGGCGTGCGGTTGATGGTCGAGCTCGGACGGCGGGCCGGCGACGACCCGGACCGCTCCGAGCCGGTCGCCCTCGCGGCGGTCGCCGAAGCCGAGCTCCTGCCGTTGTCATACCTCGAGCACCTGGTGGCGAAGCTGCGCCAGGCGGGCCTCGTCACCTCGGTCCGCGGCGCCCACGGCGGCTACCGGCTGGCGAAGCCGGCCGGCGAGATCGCGATGCTCGACGTGGTCGAGGCCCTCGAGGGCCGAATCGCGCCGATGGATTGCTTTCATTCCGACCGCGAGGGCCGGGTGCTCTGCTCGCACGAGGTGGACGAGGGCCACTCGTGCGCGACCAAGCTGCTCTGGACTCGCGTCCACGGCGGCGTCACCAAGGCGCTGACCTCGACCACGCTCGCCGACCTGGTCGCGTTCGCCGGCCCGCCGCCAACCGCGGAACCCGCGGTCGTCGCCTAGCAACCACCGACTTCTACGAACCGAACTGGAGACCATGGCTGACCTCGAAATTCGCGACCTCCACGTCACCGCGGACGACAAGCACATCCTGAAGGGCCTCGACCTCGAGATCTCGCGCGGCGAGGTGCACGCGCTGATGGGGCCGAACGGCTCCGGCAAGTCGACGCTCGCGAACACGATCATGGGCCACCCGGCGCTCGAGGTGACCGAGGGCCGGATCGACTTCAACGGCGAGGAGATCACCGAGGCCGACCCCGAGGAGCGCTCGCGCGCCGGGCTCTTCCTCGCCTTCCAGTATCCGGTCGCGATCCCCGGGGTCACCGTCGCCAAGTACCTGCGGATGGCGATCAACGCCCACCGCGAGGCGCGCGGCGAGGCGCAGATCAGCCTCAAGGACTTCCGGCGCAAGACCGAGGCCGCGATGGAGATGGTCGACATTCCGCGCGAGTTCTCGAGCCGTTACGTCAACGACGGCTTCTCGGGCGGCGAGAAGAAGCGGCTCGAGATCCTCCAGCTGGCGATGCTGAGGCCGCAGATCGCCGTCCTCGACGAGACCGACTCCGGGCTCGACATCGATGCGCTGCGGATCGTCGCCGAGGGTGTGAACGAGTTCTCCGGCCCCGATATGGGCGTCCTGATCATCACTCACTACCAGCGCATCCTGCACCTGGTCGAGCCCGACTTCGTCCACGTGATGTTCAACGGGCGAATCGTCAAGCAGGGCGGGCCCGAGCTGGTCACCGAGCTCGAGGAGAAGGGCTACGGCTGGATCAAGGAGGAGGTCGAGGCGGCCGCATGAGCTCGGCGCCGCTCGCCGCTCGCCGCTCGCCGCTCGAGGGCGAGTTCGACATCGAGCGCGTCCGTGCGGCGTTCCCGGCTCTCAGCCGCGAGGTCCACGGCCGTCCGGTTGCCTATCTCGACTCCGGCGCAAGCGCCCAGCGGGTGCTCGCGTCGATCCAGGCGGTCGACCGCTACGAGCGCCGCCACCACGCCAACGTCCACCGCGGCTCGCACACGCTCTCGGCCGAGGCGACCGCCGCCTTCGAGGGCGCTCGGGCGACGGTGGCCGACCACCTCGGGGCGGCGGACCGCCGCGAGGTGATCTTCGTCCGCAACGCGACCGAGGCGATCAACCTGGTCGCCCGCGCCTGGGGCGACGCCAACGTCGGCGCCGGCGACCGGATCGTGCTGACCGAGATGGAACACCACTCGAACATCGTCCCCTGGCAGCAGCTCGCGGCGCGCAGCGGCGCGGAGATCGACTGGGTCGGGGTCGACGACGACGGCGTACTCGACCTCGACGGCTACGCGAAGCTGCTCGAGCGCGGCCCGAAGGTGGTCGCGGTCGCCCACGTCTCGAACGTGCTCGGCACCGAGAACCCGCTCGCCGAGATCTCGCGCCTCGCCCATGACGCCGGAGCGCTGGTGCTCGCCGACGGCGCCCAGGCGGCGCCGAAACTGGCTCTCGACGTCGCCGAGCTCGGGGTCGACTTCTACGCCCTCACCGGACACAAGGCCTACGCGCCGACCGGGATCGGGGCGCTGTGGGCTCGCCACGATCTGCTGGCCGAGATGCCTCCGTTCCTCGGCGGCGGCTCGATGATCCGCAAGGTGACCAAGGCCGGGACGACCTGGGCCGATCCGCCGGCCAAGTTCGAGGCCGGGACGCCGGCGATCGCGCAGGCGATCGGGCTCGCCGCCGCCTTCCGCTGGCTCGACTCGCTCGGGATGGACGCGGCGACCGCCCACGAACGCGAGATCGCCGGCTACGCGCTCGAGCGGCTCGCCGCGGTGCCCGGCCTGCGGGTCTTCGGCCCGCCGGCCTCCCCGACCCGGCTCGGGCCGGTCTCGTTCGAACTCGAGGGAATCCACGGCCACGATGTCGCCGAGATCCTCGACCGCCACGGTGTCGCGGTCCGCGCGGGACACCACTGCGCGCAGCCGCTGATGGACCGCTTCGGGATCGCGGCGACCGCCCGCGCCAGCTTCGGCATCTACACGACGCGCGACGAGATCGACCGCCTGCTCGACGGCCTCGGCGACGCGCGGCGCGTCTTCGGGCTCGACTGACGCCCGTGCCCCGCGATCTGCTGCCCATCGACCAGTACGAGTTCGGGTTCACCTGGGTGCTCGACGAGCCGATGCAGCGCGGTTGCCACGCGCTCGTCGCCGACGGCAAGGTGTGGATCGTCGACCCGGTCGAGGTGGACGACGTCATCGACCGAGCCGCGGCGCTCGCCGAGCCCGCCGGCGTGCTGCAGCTGCTCGACCGCCACAACCGCGACTGCGAGGCGGTCGCGACCCGGCTCGGGGTCCCGCACCTGCGCGTCCCCGACCAGGTCGACGGCTCGCCGTTCGAGGCGATCAAGGCGGTCCGCGTGCCCGGCTGGAAGGAGACCGCGCTCTGGTGGCCCGAGCGGCGGGCACTGGTCGTCGCCGAGGTCGTCGGCACCAACAGCCTCTTCAACGCGGGCACGGGCGGGGTCGGGATGCACCCGATGCTCCGGGCGCTACCGCCGGGCAAGCTGCGCGGCTACGAGCCCGAGCACCTGCTCACCGGCCACGGACTGCCCGTGCACGGTCCCGAGGCGAGCGCGGGCCTGGAGCGCGCCTACCACCGCTCGCGCCGCGACATCCCCAGAGCGCTGCTCAACCTGCCCCGGGCGGCGCGCTAGCGTCGCTCGAGCTCGCCCGCCCGCGCACGACGAGCGATAATCGCCCGATGTCGCAGGAGAACGTCGAGCGGGTCAGGGAGGGGTTCGCGGCGCACAACCGCGGCGACCTCGACGCCCTGGTCGAGCTCTACGACCCCGAGGCGGTGTTCGAGACCCTGCTCCTGGGCACCCACCACGGCAACGAGGCCATCCGGCTGATCTACGAGGAGAACCAGAGGAACCTGTCCGGCTACGACGTCGTCCCGGTCGAGCTCATCGACGTCGGCGAGCGGGTGGTCGCGGTCGCTCAGACGGTGGGCTCCGGACCGGCGAGCGAGATCGCGGTGGACGACCGGTTCGCCTTCGTGTTCACCTTCAAGGGGGACCGCATCGTCCGCGAACAGGCATTCCGAAATCGCGACGAGGCCCTGAAGGCAGCCGGCTTGTCGGACTAGGGCCGAGCCGGTTGGGCCGCGACGCTCAGCGCACCCAGGTCGGCTGCCAGTACTCGCGGTGGTTGCGGTCCGAGGCGAGCGGCTTCCAGTAGCGACAGCCCTCGAAGAAGTAGTGGGTGACCTGGCTCCAGCGGGTGAGCGAAGGATCGGTCTGCGGCGCGCCACCGTGCAGCAGGTTCGATGCCCAGAGCAGCGCCTGGCCCTTGCGGATGGTCGCGGTGCGGGCCTCCATCCCCTCGCGCTCGATCAGCTCGCCGACGAAGTCCTCGTAGTCGGCGCCCGGGGGCAGCCCTGACTCGAATACCTCTCCCATCGTCACCTCCGCGAGCCGGTGGCTGCCCGGGTAGTAGATCAGCGGGCCCCTGGCCTCGTCGATGTCCTCGAGCGCGACCCAGACGCCGCACATCAGCCCCGGCGGCTCGGAGTTGAAATGCATCGCGTCGCTGTGGGGGCGCTGCTGGCTGCCGACCCGGAAGTTGATCGTCTGGAAGGCGAGCGGCTCGCGCTGGTAGGCGGAGCGCAGCAGCTCGAGCACCCGCGGCGCGAGCGCGATCCGCTTGACGCTCTCGGAGATCACCCAGGCATCCTGCACCCGGACCTCGTCGCGGTGCGAGAGCGTCCTACCGCGCCCGCCGAGCGCCCGCCGGGCGCGCCGCGCGGTGCGCTCGAGCGAGCCCTCGGCGCGGAACTCCGTCTCGATCTCGGAGACCGCGCCGTCAATCACCGACTCCTCGAGGCCGGGGTCGAAGATCACGAAGCCGTCGCGGTCCAGCGACTCACGCAGCTCGTCGATCGTGGGCTCGGTCTGGGGCTCGGCCACGGCCGGATGGTGGCATGAATCCACCCGCGAGGCGCCCGGTCGCGCGAGGGGGGTCCACTAACCTCGGTCGCGTGGACGACCTCTACCGCGAGAACATCCTCGACCACTACAAGCGGCCGCGCCACTTCGGGCGCCCGGAAGAGTTCGACCTCGACTTCGAGGACACGAACCCGCTCTGCGGCGACGAGCAGCACGTCTTCATCACGCTGGGGCCCGACGGCAAGGTCACCGACGTTTCGTTCGAGGGCAAGGGGTGCGCGATCTCGACCGCGGCGACCTCGATGCTGACCGAGGAGCTCGCCGGCAAGACCCGCGAGGAGCTGCTGCGCCTGGACAAGGAGTACGTCCTCGACCTGCTCGGGATCGAGATCTCGGCAACCCGCATGAAGTGCGCCCTGCTCGGGCTCAAGGTCGTCAAGTCGGCGGCGCTCGGCGACGCCGCCGATTGGGACGACGAGGGCGCCACCGGCGACCCGCGGGCTGAGCGCGACCTGATCTAGCCGGTGGGTTTGAGCTCGCCGGTGACGTCGAGGACCGTGTTCGGCGACCCGGCGGCGATCACCTGCAGCTCGGCGACCCGGGTGAGCTCGACGCCCTCGAGCGAGCTGATCGGGATCCATTCGCGCCCCCTCAGCACCTGCCCGGCCGCGAACGGCTCCGGGTCGAGCGCCTGCGCCGGAAAGATCACCGCGCACAGCCCGTCGGCCGCGCCGACCTCGCTGCCGTCCTCATTCAGGAACGTGACCATGGCGACCAGGTAGTGGTGGGAGCTGTAGTTGTGACGGCCGTAGGCGCGCGCCGCCTGGTCGGCGTTCCAGGAGCGCACGCAGCGTGGCGGCGGGGCCATCGCCTCAGGGCCGCCCTCCTCGCCGTCGCTGCCGGCTCCCGCGATCACGACGATCAGCGCGGTCAGCGCCACCGCCGCCGCGGTCGCGATCAGGATTCGGCCGCGCGGTGACGGCTGGGCCGGCATCGGCGCCACGCTATCGGTGCCCGCCCGGCGAGGGGGCAACCGGCGGCTCGCTAAAATCCGACCGGGAGACTAGGAATAGTGACCACCGACACGAGCATCGTCGTCTGCAAGCTCGCCGACCTACCGGTGGGCGAAACGCGCTTGGTCGAGGCCGACGGGCGCAAGATCGGCGTCTTTCACGGCGCCGACGGCGGGCTCTACGCGATCGAGGACCGTTGCTCGCACGACGACGGCCCGCTCGCCGAGGGGGAGTTCGATCCGGCCTCCTGTACCGTGGAATGTCCACGTCACGGTTCGCTCTTCGACCTCCGCACGGGCAAGCCGAAGACCCTTCCGGCCTATCGACCGGTCGAGACCTACGAGGTCCGCGTCGAAGCGGACGAAGTGAAGCTGGAGCTCTGATTCTCAGATGACCACACCACCCGAGACCGCGACCCCGTCGGGCAAGCAACTGACCGAGGCCGAGGCCGCGCTGAAGGGCATCGGCACGGACTACAAGGAGAAGTTCGGCTTCCACGACCCGGAGACCGGCTACTCCTACAAGGCCCCCAAAGGCCTCAGTCGCGACCTGATCGCCGCGATCTCCGAGTACAAGAACGAGCCGCAGTGGATGCGCGACTTCCGCCTCAAGGCTTACGAGCATTACAAGAGCCGCCCGACCCCGCAGTGGGGCGGCGACCTCAACCAGATCGACTTCGAGGACATCCACTACTTCGTCCGCGCGTCCGAGAAGAGCGAGCGCAGCTGGGATGAGGTTCCCGAGGACATCAAGAACACGTTCGACAAGCTCGGCATCCCGGAGGCGGAGCGCAAGTTCCTCGCCGGGGTCGGGGCTCAGTATGAGAGCGAGTCCGTCTACCACCAGGTGAACGAGCAGCTCGAGGCCCAGGGCGTGATCTTCACCGACATGGACACCGCCCTGCGCGAGCACGAGGACCTCGTCCGCGAGTACTGGGCGACGGTGATCCCGCCGAACGACAACAAGCTCGCCGCTCTGAACTCGGCGGTCTGGTCGGGCGGCTCGTTCGTCTACGTGCCGAAGGGCGTCAAGGTCGCGATGCCGCTGCAGGCCTACTTCCGGATCAACACCGAGAACATGGGCCAGTTCGAGCGCACGCTGATCATCGCTGAGGATGCCGCCGACGTCCACTACATCGAGGGGTGCACCGCGCCCGTCTACTCGACCGACTCGCTGCACTCGGCCGTCGTTGAGATCGTCGCCAAGCCCGGCGCGCGGGTCCGCTACACGACGGTCCAGAACTGGTCGCAGAACGTCTTCAACCTGGTCACGAAGCGCGCGATCGCGATGGAAGACGCGACGATGGAGTGGGTCGACTGCAACCTGGGCTCGAAGCTGACGATGAAGTATCCGTCGATCTACCTGCTCGGCGAGCGCGCCCACGGCGAGATCCTCTCGATCGCCTTCGCGGGCAAGGGCCAGCACCAGGACGCCGGCGGCAAGATCATCCACGCCGCGCCGAAGACCACGTCGTCGATCTTCTCCAAGTCGATCTCCAAGGACGGCGGCAGGGCGACCTACCGGGGGCTGCTCGAGGTCGCGCAGGGAGCGACTGAGACGAAGTCCAAGGTCGTCTGCGACGCGCTGCTGCTCGACGAGGATTCGCGCTCGGACACCTACCCGACGATCCGCATCGACGAGTCCGACGCCAACGTCGGGCACGAGGCCTCGGTCTCGAAGGTCGGCGAGGACCAGCTGTTCTACCTCCAGGCCCACGGGCTCGACGAGGAAGAGGCGTCGAAGATGATCGTCAACGGGTTCATCGAGCCGATCGCCAAGGAGCTGCCGATGGAGTACTCGGTCGAGATGAACCGCCTGATCGAGCTGCAGATGGAAGGCTCAATTGGCTAGCGCGACCCGCGCTGGCGTCGTCGGAGCGGCGGCGCCTCAGGTCGACGAACCGGACTGGCTCAGCGAGGCGCGCGACCGCGCGAAGGAGGCCGGCGCCGGCCTCGCGCTGCCGACCCAGAAGCAGAAGGGCTGGGAGTTCACTGACCTGAGCGAGTTCGACCTCGACGGCTACACCGACGCGGTCGCGACGGTCGAGGGGCTCGAGCCCTCCGACGACGGCGCGATCGTGATGCCGCTGGCCGCAGCCGCCGCCGAGCGCCCGGAACTCATCCGCGAGCACCTCGGGCGGATCGTCGCCGCAGACGATGCGTTCACGACCCGCAACCAGGCTCGGTGGCGCGACGGCCTGCTCGTCTACGTGCCCGCGAACACGCGCGCCGAGGCGCCGGTGAAGCTGACCGTCAACGGCGCCCCCGGGGCCGAGACCGAGTGGCGCACGCTGATCGTGCTCGAGGAGGGCGCCGAGGCGGAGGTCTGGGAGCGCTACGCCTCGACGGGCGCGGGGCTGTTCAACGGGGTGGTCGAGCTGGTCGTCGGCGACGGCGCCAACCTGCGCTACGTCTGCGAGCAGGAGATCTCGGACGAGGGTTGGGTATTCGCGACACAGCGCGCCGAGGTCGGCCGCGATGCGAACCTCGACTGGGTCGCGCTCGGATTCGGCTCGGCGAACGGCAAGGTGCGGATGGAGACCAAGCTCGCCGGGCGAGGCTCGAACGCCAAGGTCACCGGCGCCTACGCCGGCGAGGGCGCCCAGCACCTCGACTACGACACGACCCAGGAGCACGCGGCCGAGGACACGACGTCCGACCTCGCCTTCCGGGGCGTGCTCGCCGAGCGCGCGACCGCGGTCTGGCGGGGGATGATCCGGGTCGACAAGGGCGCCCAGCGCACCGACGCCTTCCAGGAGAGCCGCAACCTGTTGCTCTCCACGGACGCCCATGCCGACGCGATCCCCGGGCTCGAGATCGAGGCCGACGACGTCCGCTGCACGCACGCCGCGGCGGTCGCCCAGGTCGACCCCGAGCAGGTCTTCTACGCACGCGCGCACGGGCTCGGCGACGCCGAGGCCAAGCAGCTCGTGGTCGAGGGCTTCCTCCAGGAGCTCGTCGAGCGCGCCCACGACGGGCCGATCCGCGACACCCTGCGCACCGAGCTCGAGCAGCGGCTCGAGCGCCTGCTCGCGGTCGCCTGAGGCGGGCGCTCAGTTGAGCCCGGCGCGCAGGCTCGCGAGCCGCGTGCGGACCCGGTCGCCGCGCGGCCGCCCGAGCGGCAGCTCCCCGGCCAGCTCGAGCGCCCTGATCGCGGCGCGGATCTCGCCCCGCTCGAGGTAGCGCCCGGCGAGCGCGTCGAGCAGCATCGCGCCGGTCACGTGCGGGCACAGCCAACCGGCGGTGTCCGCGCAAATCACTCCTCGGTCGGGGGCGCGCCGCGATCCCGCTCGCGCCGATCACGTCGCACCGAGGCGAGGATCGAGCCGACCACGACGATCACCGGGACCGCGTACAAGAGCCATAGGAACCAGTGGCCGGCATGGGCGAGCGGGAGCACCGATCAAGTATCACAGCGCTCGCACACGCCCCGGAGCAGGACGTCGTGGGCGTCGACGCGATGGCCGATCCGCTCGGCGATCGAGTCGATTGCGCGCTCGAGCGACCGGTCCTCGAACGGCGTCAGCCGCCCGCAGCGCTCGCAGACCGCGTGATGGTGGTGATGCCCGCCGGGCACAACCGCCTCGTAGCGCGCGCCGCCCTCGCCGGTCTCGACCCGCTGGAGCAGCCCGCGCTCGCGCAGCAACTCGACCGTGCGGTAGACGCTCGCGGTACCGATCCGCTCGCCGCGCTCGGCCGCCTGGGCGGCGACCTCGGAGGCGCTCAGGCAACAGTCGTGCTCGGCGAACACGGCGACCACCGCGCGGCGGGCCTCGCCGCGCCGGCCGCCCTCGGCGCGCAGCGCCTGCTCGGCCAGCTCCGGCCAGCGTTTGGATCCGGATTCCACGTCGCGAACCATACTCCTGATGATAATGAGTATCGTTCTCATTTATGGAATGGATCGCGATCCCGTTCGGCGCCGTGACGGTGCTCGCGACGTTCGCCGGCGGGGCCCTGGCGCTGCGGCTCTCCCACGCGCTGCCGACGCTGCTGGCGCTGACCGGGGGGATCGTCGTCGCCGTGGCGCTGTTCGACGTGCTGCCCGAGAGCATCGAGGCCGTCGACGACCCACAGCGAGTCGCGCTGCTCGTCGGCGTCGGGTTCATCGGCTTCTTCCTGATCGAGCGGCTGCTCGTCCTCCACCACCGCGACGACCCCGACCACGCCCGCGCGCACGCCCGCGTCGGCGTGCTCGGCGCGCTCGGGCTCTCCGTCCACAGCTTCGTCGATGGACTCGGGATCGGGCTCGCGTTCGGGCTCGACACGGCGACCGGAGTGCTCGTCTTCATCGCCGTGGTCAGCCACGACTTCGCGGACGGCCTCAACGCGGTCAGCTTCGTGCTCAGCCAGTCCGACGACCGCCGCCAGGCGAAGCGCTGGCTCGCGATCGACGCGTTCGCGCCGCTGCTCGGCGTGATCGTCGGCTCGGCGATCACGATCTCGGAGTTCGCGCTCGGCGAGTTGCTCGCCGTCTACGCCGGTTTCTTCATCTACATGGGCGCGACCGACCTGCTGCCCGAGGCGCATGGTGAACACGCCTCCTGGGCGCGGGTGGCGCTGACCGTCGCCGGCTTTCTCGCGGTGTTCGCGATCACCCGGGTCGCCGGGGTCTGAGCGCTACCCGTTCGACTGCGAGAGCAGGAAGAGGCCGAGCGAGGTGAAGCCGACCATGAGCGCGAGCATCCAGTACTGCGACCGCGCGGCCACCCGCGAATCGCCGTAGACCTTCAGCGCCCGGTCGTGGCCGAGCACAAGCGCCGTCACGTGGCCGGCGATCAGCGCTCCGACCTGGACGTACCAGATCGCGTTGGCGCTGATCGCCGAATAGTCGATCCCGCTGCCCGCGGTCCCGAACAGGTCGGAGCCGTCGCCGAGCGGATCGGACATCAAGAACGAGAACTGGGCCTGCTCCTGGAAGATCACGAGGCTGAAGTAGTGCGCGACCAGATAGGCCAGCGCGATCGGTATGAACGCGTGGGCGAACAGGCGCCCGAGCTCGCGGGTCGAGCGGTTCGCGCGGACCGTGTGCATGCCGTAGATGCCGGCCCAGAAGAGCCCGGCGACCAGGGCGAGGCAGAGAGCGAGGAAGAGCGAGTTGGTGATCCGCAGGGCCGCGAGCGGCCCGAAGCCGAGATCTCCGATCCAGCCCTCGACCGTGCGGATCGGGCTCGCAAGAGTGCCCTCCGCGGCGCCGTCGAACGTGGTCGCGCCGATCGTGAACAGCACCAAGGCAACCGAGCCGGGCGCCTCGGCGACCCATTTGGTCGAGGCGGAGAGCACCCGCCGCAAGCCGAGCGCGCGATCGCGGACCTCGAACCCGGACAACGTCGAGAACATGTGGAAGTACACCGAGAAGAGCTCGCCGCGCTCCAGCCACTTCTCGGCCCCGAACAGGGTCATCGCGACCAACGTGTACGCCGTATAGGCGAGGGTCGCGACCGCGACCGTGTGCGGTGTCAGGCCGACGGTCTGAAAGCCGCCCTGACCGTAGACGAGCTCGAGCCAGACGAAGGCGACCAAGCCGATCGCCGCCGGCCAACGCCCGAGCCGTTCGGGGTAAGTGAGCGGCGGCGGCGAGGACTGGCCGGCGACGGCCTTGAACAGGCCCCCGCCCACGCGGGCGATTGCCCGCCACGGGTTGAACGCGCGGAACACGTCGCCGAACGCGACGCTGAGGAAGACGAAACCGAGCCAGACGGTGACGAAGGCGAAGGTGACCGAGAAGTTCCGGTCGGGCGCCTCCGTGCCGTTGAGGCCGGTCCACACCGTCACTCCGAGCAGGAACACGCCGAGCAGCCCGCACGCGATCTCGACGGGCGGGTTGAGCAGCGCCCGCGAGATCGCCGGGCGGACGGGCCGCCAGCGTGAGTCCTCGAACTTGCTGGTGTGCCAGGCGACGGTGAGCGCGAAGAACGAGACGATCAGGACGAGCGAGGCTGCCCAGGCGAACAGCCACTCGGGGATCGGCAGGTCCTGGCGGCCGACGAGAGCGTGGCCGAGAATCTCGAACGGCGCCAGGAGCATGCCGTCGCTCAGCTCGGGTTGACCGTGATCTCGGCGATCGGGACGACGCGCTCTTCGAGCTCGACCTCGAACACCCCGGTGTCGGTCGCCGGCACGTCGAAGGTCACCGAGCCGCCTGCCTCGACGTCCATGCCCACGTCGTAGCCGTGAAAGTGGACCTCGTCCGCGACGTCGGACTCGACCTTGAACCTGATGTCATCGCCCTCGGTGAAGCTCAGGTCCTGGACCCCGCCCACGGGCTCGCCGTCCTTGATCACGATCGTCGGCACCGCGGTCGTCGCGCCGCCGTTGGCCGTGCCGCCGCTATTCCCGGAACCCGACGTCGTCGTCTGCTCGGCGGTCGTCGGCGTCGTCGTCGTCGGTCGAGTCGTCGTCGCCGCTGTCACTCAGGACGATGAACAGGACGACGGCGACCGCGACCGCGATCCCGGCGATCGCCAGTCTGGCTGTGTTGGATTGCATCTCGTGCTCCTTCGAATCTCGTGGTGAACGCACCGCGAGCCGTGGGCACGGGGTGCGAAGTCAGGTTGCGAAGCCGAGTGGCGGCGGCGGGCGCTTGGCGAGCGAGCTGGCGATCAGCCCGCCACCGCGCGAGACGAGCACGAAGGCGGATGGCAGGAGTGGGGCCCGGCACGCACGGCGCGGCCGGCGCCGATCGCAGCGGGCGGCGATGGCGCGATCGAGTCGCCTCACCCCCGGGTAGTGGCCGCAGTACAACAGCGCGAACGCGAGCACGGCGGGCGCGGCGCCGAGCAGGCCGATCGCGCCGATCAGCGCCGCGGCGAGCGCGGCGACGGCTACGAGTCCGAGCAGTGAGCGGCCTGGCGCTGCGTCCATCGGGTCCGGAACGTTACCCCGCAGACCCTAAAGCCGGCCTCAACCAAGGGGCCGGTTGTCCGGGTTGGGGCGCGATTATCGGCAGCTAGGGCTGCGAGGGCTGCTCCGACGGCGCGCCGTTGTGGATCGACGGCGCGTCGACGGTGTCCTCACTGAAGACGAAGACGAAGACCGCGACGATCGCGATCCCGATCACGATGCCGACGGCGATCCCGATCAGGCGGTCGCCCCGGCGCAAGCGTACTCCCGCCTAGACCCCGTCGAGCAGGCGCCAGTTGGCCCGGAACGCCCCCTCGGCCGCGGCGACGAGCTGGTCGGCGTCCGCGTCGGTGGCGACCTCGCCGATCAGCTCGCGAACCTCGGCGGCGTGCTCGACGTCGCGGCTCTCATGGATCCGGAAGTAGGCCGTCCCGGCGCCGTCGTCGAACCCATAGCGCTCGAGCAGGCCCTCGCGCTTGGTCCGTGAGATATCCGGCTGGCCGCTCTCGATCGCGTACAGGCGCGCGAGCTTCGCGGCGGTCGAGCCGTCGGCGGTCCAGGCGCGCACGCACTCGGCGGTCTCCGCGGTCGGCGCGTCGGCGGCGCTGCCCTCGGCAGCGTCCACGAAGCCGTCCCAGAGCCGCACGTGCTCACGCTCCTCGGCCGCGTGGGCGGCCAGCTCGGGGCGCTGCGGGATCTCGTCCGCGGCGTCGGCGCTCAGGGTGGCGATCGCCTCGACGGCATGGCGGTACTGGCCCGAGTAACGGGCGAGCTCGTCGGCGCTCAGCTCGCCGGCCGTCCAGCGCTTGTAGAAGGGGTGGCGAAGCACGTCCCAGCGCTGCCGACTGGCCTCGATCCGCTCCCAAGTCCGTTCGTCCACCACGGTCTCCCCTTTCGCTGCACGATTGAATCGACGAGGAGCTCAGCATAACGGTCGCCATCGGCCGCTCTACGATCCGCCGCCGTGCGCCCGCAGCGAGACAACATCGCCGCCCCCGTGCTGCCCCCGCGCCTGCGGTGGCTCAACGCCGAGCGTGCCCCGGTGCTCGCCGAGCACACCGCCGCCGGGCCGGTGCTCGTCCACTTCTTCGACTTCGCTCAGCTCAACAGCGTTCGGTCGTTGCCGTACGCGATCGCCTGGGCGGATCGCTACCGCGGCGCCGGCCTGACCACACTCGGGATCCACTCGCCGCGCTTCCCCTTCACGGCGGAGCGCGCCACGCTGGCGGCCGGCCTCGAGCGGCTCGGGGTTGAGCACCCCGTGTGCGACGACGCGTCCTACGCGGTCTGGCACGACTACGGCTGTCGCGGCTGGCCGTCGCTGTTCCTGTGGGGCCAGGGCGGGGCGCTGCGCTGGTTTCACTTCGGCGAGGGTGAGTACGAGGCCACCGAGCGCGCGATCGCGGCCGAGCTCGCCGCGATCGACTCGGGCTTCGAGGCGCCCGCGCCGCTCGAGCCGCTGCGGCCGAGCGACGCCACGGGGGCGATGGTCGCCCCGCCCTCGGAGGAGGTCTTCCCGGGCGGGTCGGCCTTGGAACCGTGGCGCGCGGGGCCGATCGAGCTCGACTACGCGGCCGGCGGGGCCCACGCCTCGGTCGCCGGCGAGGGCCGCCTGGAGTACACGATCGACGACGGCGCGCCGCTGACGATCGAGGTCGACGCGCCCGGGCTGTTCGAGCTCGCCGAGCACCGGCGCCACGGCTCGCATCGGCTGCGGATCGAGCCCTCGCCCGGGGTCGAGCTCTACTCGGTCAGCTTCTCCGCCGGGCTGCCGTAGCCCGCCGCGGCCGCGATCACGCGTCGGCTCCGCCCGGCTCGGCGTCGGTCGCGATCTGGAGCAGCTCGCCGCCCTCGTGATCGACCTGCAGCGTCGTGTGGTCGAGCCCGAAGCGCTCGTGCAGCATCGTCTCGAGCTCGCGGCGGGTCGCGTGGCAGTCGGTGTCGCGATCGACCAGCACGTGGGCGGCGAGGGCCGGGAAGCCGGAGGTGATCGTCCACACGTGCAGGTCGTGGACCTGGTTGACCCCGGCGACCGCCGCCATCGCCAGGCCGACCTGCTCGACGTCCATCCCGGGCGGCGAGCCCTCGAGCAGGATCTGGGTCGAGTCGCGCAGGATCGACCACGAGCTGGCGAGGATCAGCAGCCCGATCGCGACGCTCACCACCGGGTCGGCGTACTCCCAGCCGGTCGCGAGGATGATCAGCGCGGCGACGATCACCCCGACCGAGCCGAGGACGTCGGCGATCACGTGTCGCAGGGCGGCCGAGACGTTGAGGCTCTCCCCCGAGTGCGCGGCCAGGATCCGGGCGGCGATCAGGTTGACCGCGAGGCCGCCGATCGCGATCCCGAGCATCAGCCCCGCCTCGACCTCGGGTGGGTCGCCGAAGCGCATCCCGGCCTCGATGAAGATCCAGATCGAGATCGCGACCAGGGTGACCCCGTTGAAGAGCGCCGCGAGGATCTCGGCGCGGCGAAAGCCGAAGGTGCGGCTGGGGCCGCTCGGGCGCCCGGCGAGCCAGGCTGCGAACAGCGCCACCCCGAGCGAGAGCGCGTCCGAAAGCATGTGCCCGGCGTCGGCGAGCAGCGCGAGGCTGTCGGCGAGCAGGCCGCCGACGACCTCGGCGACCATGAACGCCGCCGTGAGCGCGAGGACGAGCTTCAGCGCCCGCTTCGAGCCCCCGCGGTCGAGCTCGACGCCGTGGGAGTGGTGGTGCGCGCCGGGGCCGTGCATGACCCCAAGGTACCCGGCCTACCCGACCGCCTCGATCGCCTGCTGCAGCTGGGCGAGCGTCGGCGCGACCAGCGTCTTGGTGCCGCCGGGGCCGTCGACCACGAAGGAGGGCGTTGCGTTCAGCCCGAGGCTCGCGGCCTCGTCCTGGACCGCGGCCAGCTGCTGGTCCAGTGCCGGGTCGTCGCGGTCGGAGTTGAACTGGTCGAGGTCGGCCACGCCGGCGCCCTCGGCCACGGCGTCGAGGAAGTCGTCGGTGACGTAGCCGGAGTTCTCGGGTCCCTGGTTGGCGTAGAAGAGCTCGATGAACTGCCAGTAGCGGCCCTGCTCGGAGGCCGCCAGCGCCGCCTTCGCCGCGTCCTCGGACTCGGGGCCGATGATGTTGAAGTTCTTGAACTCGATCTTCGCGTTGCCGGGCTCGATCTCGTCGCTGATCAGGTCCGGCATCACCTGATCGGAGAAGGCGGCGCAGACGGGGCACTGCAGGTCGCCGTACTCGGTGATCGTCACGCCGGCTTTCGGATCGCCGAGGGTGATCCCGTCCTGCGGCAGGCCATCGAGCTCGGCGGCGATACGGTCGGCGCCCTCGATCGTCGTGTCGCCGCCGGAGTCCGAGCCCGACTGGCTGACCACGATCAGCACGCCGACCACCACCACGGCGAGAAAGAACGCCGCCGCGCCGAACTGGATCAGCCGCTTGCGCCGCTCCGCGTCGGCCTGCTCGGCCTCCAGGCGCCGGCGCTCCTCGCGCGCCTGCTCGCGCCGCTGCTTGTTGGTAGCCATCCCTGCTTCCTTTCTTGAGATCAGGTGCCCCGGCCCTGGGCGGTCAGCTCGGCCCCGGTGAAGCGGATCAGCCTGGTGACGCTGAGCGCGAACAGGGCCGTCATGACGACGGCGCTCGCTACGCACCACTGGCAGACCGCGTCGATCACGCCGAGCTCGAGATACGTGAGGTAGATGCTGAAGCCGAAGCCGACCAGCGCCAGGGCGGCGGCGGCGAAGCGGCCGGGGTCGCCGGGCCACAGCATCGCCGCGAGCAGGGCGACGTAGCCGCCGATGCCGATCACCGAGACCGCGATCCCGCCGAGGTCGGCGTAGGAGCTGTCGGCGACCGTCTGGCAACCGTGGCCGCCGGCGACGCAAGCCGGCGCGCCGCCGCCGGCGTCAGCGATCGTGATGTAGGTGGCGATCGCGATCCCGACCAGCGCAAGCGCCGCGCCAACTCGCTGGATCGTCGGCTCGCTCATCCGCGGTCAGGCGCGGGCCGCGAGCTCGGTGCGGATCTTCTTCGGGAGCATGAAGCGGACGTCTTCGTCGACCGCGCGCAGCTCCGAGACGTCGGTCGCCCCGCGCTCCCGGAAGAACTCGACCAGCGCCTCGACCAGCTCCTCGGGCGCGCTCGCCCCGGACGTGATCCCGACCGTCTCGACGCCGTCGAGCCACGCCTCGTCGACCTGGGAGGCGTTGTCGATCAGGTGTGACGCGGCGCCGTGCTCGCGGGCGACCTCGACCAGGCGGTTGGAGTTCGAGGAGTTGGTCGAGCCGATCACCAGGACGAGCTCGCACTCGCGGGCGAGCTGCTTGACCGCGATCTGACGGTTGGTCGTCGCGTAACAGATGTCATCGGACTTCGGCGAGGTGATCGCGGGGAAGCGCTCGCGCAGCCGCGCGATGATCCCGGCGGTCTCGTCGACCGAGAGCGTCGTCTGGGTGATGAAGGCGACGTGCTCGGGATCGGGGAGCTCGAGCGCGTCGACGTCGGCGATCGTCTCGACCAAGACGATGTTCTGGGGCGCCTCGCCGGTGGTCCCCTCGACCTCCTCGTGGCCCTCGTGGCCGATCAGGATGATCGTGTATCCCTGCTCGGCGAACTTGCGCGCCTCGACGTGGACCTTGGTCACCAGCGGGCAGGTCGCGTCGATGGTCCGCAAGCTGCGGGCGGCCGCGTTGGCGTGCACCGCGGGGGCGACTCCGTGGGCCGAGAAGACGACCAGCTCGCCCTCGGGGACCTCGGTCTCGGTCTCGACGAAGATCGCGCCGCGCTCGGCCAGCTGCTCGACCACGTGCTTGTTGTGGACGATCTCCTTACGCACGTAGACGGGCGGCCCGTGCATGTCGAGCGCCTTCTCCACCGTCTGCACGGCCCGGTCGACCCCGGCGCAATAGCCGCGCGGGGCAGCGAGCAGGATCCGGTTCGGCGCGTGCGTTTTGGCTGCCGGGGCCACGGGACAAGGGTAGCCGCGCGTCGCGGTCGCCCGCCGCGATCGACGGCGAGGAGCGCTCAGCCGGCCAGCTCGGCGAGCCCGATCACGGCGTGGAGCGGCAGCTGCGACGGGGTCCGGTCGAAGTGCGCGGCGAGCGGGCGCAGCGCCACGCCGAAAGGCTAGCCCGGGCGCTGGCCGTGCGGTGACCGAGCGCCGACTCTTCAGAGTGGGAGGTCCGCGGCCGGCCGGGCCCGGGCTCAAGTGAGCGGCCGATTGCCCGGAAAGCGGGTAGACGGCCGCACAGTTCGGGCCGTCTTAGCGGATGCGGGGGATCGCGCGCAGCGCCGTCTCGCCGACCTTCTCGAGGCTCGCCGGGCAGACCTTGTCGAGCGTGTCGGCGGGCGTGTGCCAGTACTCGCCGGGCGGCGCGCCCGGACCGTAGGTGAAGTCGATGAAGTCGACCGCCGGGATCCCCGCGTCGAGGAAGGGGACATGGTCGTCGGAGACCGGGAACGTGTTGTAGCGGAACGGATCCGGGGCGCCGTAGAGCTCGGCGGCGGAGACCGCGAACAGCGCGTAGAGGTCCTTGTCGGAGTTCTGCTCATAGGGGATCTGCAGGTCGCAGTCGCCGACCATGTCGAACAGGACCATCGCCCGGATCGAGTTCAGCGGCGGCGTCCCCTGCTGACCGCCGGCGCGCGCGTAGTCGACGTACTGGCGACTGCCGCGGATGCCGTCGCGCTCGAAGTCGCGCTCACCGCGCGCCTCCTCGCCGTCGAAGGCGACCAGCTGCACGGACGGGCCCGCCAGCCGCGGCGGCAGCGCGCGGGCGAGCTCGAGCAGGACGGCGACGCCGGAGGCGCCGTCGTTGGCGCCGACGAAGCGGGGCACGCCCTGTTTGGTGTCGTAGTGGGCGCCGACGACGACGGTCCCCGGGAGGCTGCCGGGGACGGTCGCGATCACGTTGCGCCACGGGCGCTGGATCGCGACCCCCGTGAGCCCGGCCTCGCGCCAGCTCGAGGCGATCAACTGGGCGGTCCGCCCCGCCGCCGCCGAGCCCCGCGGGCGCGGACCCAGGTCGACCTGCGCGGCCAGGTCGGCGAAGGCCCGATCGGGGTCGAAGCCAGGCGCCTCGGAGCCCTGCTCATCGGAGTCGCCGCCGCCGCATCCGGCGAGCAGCACGAGCATGGCGAGCACGGTCGCGAGGCGGCGCATGCGCGGTAAGTTAGGCGCCATGGCTCAGGGGCATATGGACCGGCTCTCGGCGCTCGACGTCTCCTTCCTGACGAACGAGTCGTCGGCGAGCCACATGCACGTCGGGGCGATCTGCATCTTCGAGGGCCCGCCGCCGAGCTACGACGATCTGCTCGACCACGTGCGCTCGCGCCTGCACCTGGTGCCGCGCTTTCGCCAGAAGCTGGCCTACCCGCCGGCCCCGACCGGGCGGCCGTTCTGGGTCGACGACCCTGCCTTCAACATCGGTTACCACGTCCGCCACTCGGCTCTCCCCTCTCCCGGCTCGGAGGAGCAGCTGCGCAACATGGCGGCGCGGGTGTTCAGCCAGAAGCTCGACCGCACCAAGCCGCTCTGGGAGCTGTGGATGGTGCAGGGCTTGACCCGGAAGCGGTTCGCGTTCGTGACCAAGACACATCACGCGCTCGTCGACGGGGTCTCGGGCGTCGACATCGCGACCGTGCTGTTCGACGTCAAGCCGGTTCCGGAGCCCGCCGAGCCGGAGCGCGACTGGATCCCGAGCCCGACCCCGTCGGCGGCGCAGCTGCTCGCGAAGGACGCCGAGGGGATCGCCCGAGCGCCCGTCCGCGCCCTGCGCCGCATCGAGCAGGCGGTCGAGCACCCCCGCCGCTCCCTGCATCAGGTCTCGGAGGCCGCCGAGGCGCTGGGTGAGGTCGGCTGGAACTTCGCCAACCCGGCCCCGAAGGTGCCGCTCAACGTGCCCGTCGGATCGCATCGCCTCTTCGAGTGGGTGCGCGGCGACCTCGCCCAGTTCAAGCGGATCAAGAACGTGCTCGGCGGCACCGTCAACGACGTCGTCCTCGCCGTGGTCGCCGGCGCGATGCGCAACTGGCTTCACGCCCGCGGCGTGCGGACGGAGGGACTCGAGCTGCGCGCCCAGGTCCCGGTCTCGATCCGCGCCGAGGACGAGCGCGGCCAGCTCGGCAACCGGATCGCCGCGGTGCGCGGGCCGCTCCCGGTCTACGTCGACGACCCGGTCAAGCGGCTCGAGGTCTGCCGCAAGGAGATGGAGGGGATCAAGCATTCGAAGCAGGCGCTCGGCGCCGAGGTGATCTCGCGCTTCAACGACTTCGCCCCGCCGACCCTGCTCGCGCAGGCCGCCCGGATCAACTTCTCGACTCGTCTCTTCAACCTGGTGGTCACCAACGTCCCCGGCCCGCAGATCCCGCTCTACGTGCTCGGGCGCGAGCTCGAGGACATCTTCCCGGTCGGCTTCCTGCCGCCGGAGCAGGCGCTGTTCGTTGCGATCATGAGCTACAACGGTGGCATCAACTTCGGCCTGCTCGCCGACTTCGACGCAGTCGATGACGTCGCCGAGATCGCCCGCGGGATCGAGGATTCGACCGCCGAGCTACTCGAGGCGGCGGAGGCGGCAGAGCAGGCGACGCAGGACGCCGAGCGGGCCCCCGCTTGAGCAACGCGACCAAAGGGAGACACGGATGAGGCAGGGAAAGAGGATCGTCGCGCTCGTCGCGCTCGCGGCCGGGATTGGCCTGGTGGGCGTCGGACCGGCCGTCGCCGCGCCCGGCGACACGGTCTACACCGGGGCGACCGCCGAGGGCGTGAAGGTGAAGCTGACCGCCGCCACCGCGGGCAACGCGACCAAGTTCAAGGTCGGCAAGACGAAGGTCCACTGCGACGAGGGCGGCACGCTCAGCAACGACGCGGGCACCTACACCGGCTTCGACACCTCCGACCCGGGCTCGTTCTCCGACAAGCGCTCGACCGCCAGCGACTCCGGCGGCTACCACTTCAAGACGAAGTCGACGCTCGCCGGCACGGCCGCTGAGGATGGCGCGACCTGGACCGGCAAGCTGAAGCTGTCGACCAAGGTCTACAAGCGCAACGCGCTGATCGACACCTGCAAGCTGAAGACGACCTGGGACGCCTCCTGAGCGTGGGGCCGGCTTGAGCGCGCGCGCCTGGTTCGCGTTCGCCTGGGTATCAGTCCTCTGGGGCATCCCGTACTTCCTCATCAAGGTCGCGGTCGACGACGGCGTCCCGCCGGTCTTCCTCGCCTGGGCACGGGTGACGCTCGCGGCGCTGCTGCTCGGCGCGATCTCGTGGCGGCTGGGGCTGCTGGCGAGCCTGCGGGGCCGCTGGCGGATCCTCGCCCTGTACGCACTGGCCGAGATCGTGATCCCGTTCCCGCTGATCGCGGCCGGCGAGCAGCACGTCTCCTCGTCGCTGGCAGCGATCCTGATCGCCTCGGTGCCGTTGATCGTCGCCCTGCTGGCGCTGCGCTTCGACCATGCCGAGCGGGCCACCGGCACGCGCCTGTTCGGGCTGCTGATCGGGTTCGCGGGGGTCGTCGCGCTCGTCGGCCTCGACGTCGCCGGCAACGGCGACGAGCTGCTCGGGGCCGGCGCGATCCTGCTCGCCGCGGTCGGCTACGCGGTCGGTCCGATGCTGCTCAAGCGCCACCTCGGCGACGTCGACCCGAGGGCGCTGATGGCCGGGGCGCTGACCGTGGCAGCGATCGTCCTGACGCCCGGGGCGCTCCTCGCTCCCCCCGCCGGCCCCGTCTCGGGCGAGGCGATCGCGTCCCTGATCGCGCTGGGCGTCCTGTGCACCGCCACCGCGTTCGTGCTCTTCGGGGCGCTCGTGATCGAGGTCGGGCCGGGACGGGCGCTGGTGATCACGTACGTCGCGCCCGTGGTCGCCGTCGCGCTCGGCGTCGTCGCGCTCGGCGAGCGCCCGGGCGCCGGGGCGATCGCCGGCCTGCTGTTGATCATCGCCGGCTCGTGGCTGTCAACCGACGGGCGCGTTCCACCCGGGCTGACCGCTCTGTTCACCCGCGCTCGCCGCCGCCGCGGCGACTACGCCAGCACCGCGGTGCGGTAACGACGCACCGCCAGGGTCCCGAAGACGAGGACCAGGCCGACCGACCAGGCGATCGCTCCCCAGATGTCGTTGCCGCCCGGACCGCCGACGAACAGCGCCCGGACCGCGTCGACCATCGTCGAGAAGGGGTTGATGTCCGTCGCGAACGTCTGCAGCCAGGGCGGCATCGTCTCCGGCGGAACGAAGGCCGAGGAGGCGAAGGTGAGCGGGAAGATCGCGATGAAGCCGAACGCATTCGCGGCCTCCGGGGTCGAGGCGTACAGCCCGACGCAGGCGAAGACCCACGAGAAGGCGTAGCCGATCAGCAAACAGAGCAGGATTCCCGCGATCACCTCGGGAACGGACGTCGAGAAGCTGAAGCCGACGATGTAGCCGACGACGATCATCGTCACCAGCGCGATCGCGTTCATCGCGATGTCGGAGAGCGTGCGGCCGGTGAGCACCGCCATCCGCGACATCGGCAGGGAGCGGAAGCGGTCGACGAGGCCCTTCTTGAGGTCGTCGACGAGTCCGAGCGCGGTCGCGAAGCCGCCGAACGACATCTGCTGGACGACGATCCCCGGGATCAGGAAGTCGGTGTAGTCGTCATAGCCGGGGGTCTCGATCGCGCCCCCGAAGACGGCGACGAACAGCAGCGTGAACATCACCGGCTGCACCGTGTACGAGGTGAGCAGGTCGGGGTTGCGCGGAATCCGCCGCAGCGCCCGCATCGCCAGGATCAGGGTGTCGCTGAACGCGTAGCGCGCGGTCATGCCGCGAGCTCCTCGTGCTCGCCGGTATCGCCGGTATCGCCGGCGGCCGCTTGGGCCTCGTCGGCCTCGGGCTCGGGCGGCTTGCCGGTCAAGGTGAGGAAGACGTCATCGAGGGTCGGTCGGCGGACGGCGATGTCGTCGATCGCGATCCCCTCGGCGTCGAGCCTGCGCACCGCCGCGGCGATCGCGCCGCGGTGCTCGCGAACCGGGACGATCACGGTGCCGTCCTCGGAGGTCGGCGCCTCGGCGGCCAGCTCGGTGAGCACCGCGATCGCCGCCCCGCACTGTCCGGAGCGCTCGAGCTTGACCTCGATCCGCTCACCGCCGACCCGCTCCTTGAGCTCGTCGGAGGTGCCCTGGGCGATCACGGTGCCGTGGTCGATCACCGCAATCCGGTCGGCGAGTCGGTCCGCCTCGTCGAGGTACTGGGTCGTCAGCAGCACGGTCGAGCCCTGCGCGACCCGCGCCTCGATGACCTCCCAGAGCGCGAGGCGGCTCCGCGGGTCGAGGCCGGTGGTCGGCTCGTCGAGGAAGAGCACCCGGGGGCGCGCGACGAGCGCGGCCGCGAGGTCGAGACGGCGGCGCATGCCGCCCGAGTAGGTCTTCGCGAGACGATCGCCCGCGTCGGCGAGGTCGAAGCGCTCGAGCAGCTCGGTCGCGCGCTCGCTCGAGGGCCCCTTGCCGAGGTGGTAGAGGCGCCCGACCATCTCGAGGTTCTCGAAGCCGGTCAGGTTCTCGTCGACGGCGGCGTACTGGCCGGCGAGCCCGATCTGGGAGCGCAGCCGCGCGGCGTCGGCGACGACATCGAGGCCGGCGACCCTCGCGGTCCCGCCGCTCGGAGGCAGCAGCGTCGTCAGGATCCGCACGGCGGTCGTCTTCCCGGCCCCGTTCGGGCCGAGCAGGCCGAGCACCGTCCCGGTCTCGACCTCCAGGTCGATCCCGCACAGCGCCTCGACATCGCCGTAGGACTTGCGCAGGCCCTCAGTCTCGATTGCCACGTCTCCCGCCAAGCAATTGAAATTAGCGAGATGAGACCCCATTTGCAGGATCTCGAAATCAACGCTGGTGCTGGCGGCATAATGGGCCCGTGGAATCGATCAACTACCACCTCGAGCTGACCCCGGCGCAGCTCAAGATCGCGCATACGGCGCTGCGCAGCCTGCTCGACGACTTCGGTCACGACCAGCCGAGCATCCACAAGATCATTCACGAGGTGCTGGCGAAACTGCCCGACGAGCATGCGATCCGCGCGATCCAGCTCGACGCCGAACTCGAGCCGAAGGACGCTCGGCCCGACCCGGAGCCCGACCCGGGCGCCGCCGCCTGATCCGCTGAGCCTCTCGGTCGAGATCGGCCTGCTGCTGGCGCTCGCGACCGCGTTCGCGTCGGTGCTCGGCTTCCTCTACAAGCACCGCGGTGCGGTCGAGTCGCCGGAGGTCGAGATGAGCCGGCCCGTGGGCAGCTCGCTCGCCCTGTTTCGGTCGCGCTGGTATCTGCTCGGACTCGCGATCGCGCTCACCGGCTGGGGCCTGCACGTGGGGGCGCTGGCGCTGGCGCCGATCTCGCTGGTCCAATCCGTGATCGCCGGCGGGCTGGTGCTCCTCACCGTGACCGCTGACCGCCTCTTCGCCCACCACGTCACCCGCCGCGAGTGGGTCGGGGTCGGGCTCGCCGCGCTCGGGCTCGCGTTCCTCGCCGCGACGCTGTCGGGGACCGGCGACGAGTCGCACTCCGACTACGAGAGCGGCCGCCTGATCGCCTACCTCGCCGTGGTCGGCGTCGGCGCCGTGGTCGTCGCGGTCGGCGCCCGGCGCAGCGTCCGCGAGGGCGTGCTGCTCGGCGCCTCCGCGGGCCTCTTCTGGGCGGCCTCCGACACCTCGATCAAGGCGCTCTCGGGCGAGCTCGGGGAGAGCTCGTGGGCGGTGATCGTGTTCAGCCCGCTCGCGGTCGTGATCGCGGTCGGCTCGATCGTCGGCCTCGTGGTCTCGGCCCGCAGCCTGCAGATCGGCAAAGCGGTCCCGGTGATCGCGATCACGAGCGTCGCCGCGAACGCGCTCACGATCGCCGCCGGGCCGCTGGTGTTCGAGGAGCCGTTCCCCGATTCGCCGCTCGGCGTGGTGCTGCGGCTGTGCGCGTTCGCCCTGGTGATCGTGGCCGCCGCCCTCACCCCGGCGCCGGTCAACGCAGCCGAGGCCGAGCTCGAGCCGGCGCGCGGCTGGACCTGAGGCGAGGGCATACGATCGGGCGCATGGCAGCGCGCGCGATCGTCGTCGCACCCGGCGAGGGCCACGTGCTCGGCAACGTCGAGTTCCTCGCCCGCACCGTTGACACGCCGCGGTTCAACTTCTCGGTCATCGAGATCGTCGCGGGCCGGGAGCTCGAGGCGCACGTCCACGAGGCCGAGGACGACGCCTTCTACATCCTCGAGGGCGAGCTCACCTTCACCCTCGCCGGCGACGAGGTGAGTGCCGGGCCGGGCACCTTCGTGCTCGTCCCGCCGGGCGTTGAGCACGGGTTTCGCAACGACGGCAGCGCCGCGGTGCGGATGCTCAACCTCCACGCCCCGGCCGGGTTCGACCGGCGCATCGGCCTCCCGGACTGAGCTATCCGTCCATTCCGCCTCCCCGGGCCGGCGTGAAACTGGCGCTCGCGGGTTGCGTTTCGACCAGGGGCGGATAGGTTCGGGGTCCACCCCGAAAACGGGAGGAATGAGCTGATGCCCAGCACGCTTACCCCGAAGCTCGCCGTCGCGGCCATCCTCGCCCTCGTCGGCTCAGGCCTGGCGATCTCGGCCGCGAACGCGACGAACACGGTCGAGATCGACAGCCAGATCATCATGCGCGAGACCTTCCCCGCGTTCCACGGGAAGGTGAAGTCCTCGAACGAGGCCTGCGTGCAGAACCGGCTCGTGAAGCTGTTCAAGAAGAAGCGCAGCGGCGGCCGCAAGCTGCTCGGCAAGACCCACACCGACAGCGCCGGTCACTGGGAAGTGATCGTCGACCCGCTCAGCTCCGGGGTCTACCGGGCGGTGGTCAAGCAGCGCGCGGAGGGCACCGCCGGAACGATCTTCGTCTGCCTGCGCGACAAGTCGCACCGGGCCGTCGTCGACTGACGACGGCCCCGGCGACGGGCGCGAACCGAAGCCGTCAGCCCGGCGGCATCTCGTCGAACTGCGGCGCGCTGTCACCGATCTGGTGCCAGCTCGCCTTGTAGGCGACCTGCTGGTGAAAACTCGGCTCGAGGTCCAGGTCGCTCATCAGTCCGGCGGCCACGAAGTAGATCGCGCCGAGATCGTCGTACAGACTGGATCCGCAGTTGCTGCAGAAGTTGCGCGGCGCGAGCTCACTCTCGTAGGTCGTGACCAGGTCCTCGCCCTTGGTGAACTGGAAGTTCTCCTTGGCCACGACCACGCCCGCGAGGCTCGAGCCCGTCCAGTGCTGGCAGCGGGTGCAGTGGCAGTAACCCAGTGCCTGAGGATCCTGAACCTCGTACTCCACGCCGCCGCACAGGCATGTTCCCTTGAGCGTTTCCGTCATCACGAAACCCCTTCTCGAGTTGGCGTTGGACGATCCGCGGCAACGCTATCACCGCCCGCCTGCCGTTCTAAGCCTCGGCCCGGACGAAAGCGAAGGGAGCGGCTCGGCACTGGCTCCGCCACCTATGAGATCAGCGGAGGGAACCTGTGCACCACGCCGGGATCGCCGAGTAGCTGCGCCTGCGCACCCTGTACTCCCGACGCAACCCGGGCTGACAATCAGGCGGTGGGATGGGAGACTGAGTCCATCCTCGATCGAACTGAACTGGACTCCTATGTCAAGGCCAACGGGCGCTGGCTGTATTACGCGACAGCCGAAGACTCGCTCGCGGGCATCGAGGACTCGGGCATCGAGCCGGGCAGCGCCGCCGGTCGCTCGAACGAAGGGCAGCGGTTCTGGCGGCCTCGGTCAGGGCGGATCTATCTGTCGACCCTCGCGATCTGCCACCGCCGTCAGCGGGATGGGGATTTCCCGTGGGGCACCGCTCGCGTCGACCTCGCTCAACTCGATCCGGATCGCATCGGAGCGGACGAGGACTTAGTGCAGAGGGCATGGGACGCGGGCGAACGGTGGGTCGATGGTCCCCCGCCGTCGAACGAGCGCGCAAACGCTGACGGGAGGCTCGCGGAATGGGCGGAGACAACACCCGACTTCGATAGCTCGGAGGTGACCGCCAAGTCCCTGTGGGGCGGGGGGATCTCCTACGCGGATGCAGTCCCAGCCGCCGCTGTCCAAGCGGTGGACAGACGCGGATACCGCCGGCGCTAGTCGCGCGGACACCTCGGCGTGAGATCGAAAGAGCCCGCAAACGACGCCCTGAACGAGCGCGATCCGGGTCGCTAGAAGCCCAAAGCGAACTTCGCGTCCTCGCTCATCATCTCCGGGGACCACGGTGGGTCGAAGACCATCTTCGGATGCACCTTGTCGACTCCCTCGAGGTCGCCGACGAACTCGCGCATCTGCTCGGAGACCTGCGGCCCGATCGGGCACGCCGGGGTGGTCAGGGTGAAGGTGACGAACACCTCGGGGCCCTCGATGTCGACGTCGTAGACGAGCCCGAGGGAGACGAAGTCCAGCCCGAGCTCCGGGTCGATCACTTCCTCGAGCGCCTCGTAGACATCGTCTTCGGTGGTCATGCACCCATCGTAGTGAACGGCCCTTCGCCGAACGGCAAGCGGACCGCCACCACTATCGTCCAAGGCGATGG
This sequence comes from uncultured Solirubrobacterales bacterium, assembly GCA_963781265.1. Taxonomy (GTDB): domain Bacteria; phylum Actinomycetota; class Thermoleophilia; order Solirubrobacterales; family 70-9; genus WHSW01. The sequence continues at coordinate 639,380 of CAWAFH010000018.1, read as the reverse complement.
CGATCGTCCTGCTCTTCCTCTTTCTCGCCCTGCCGATCGCGGAGATCTACGTGATCATCCAGGTCGGGGATGCGATCGGGGTCGTCCCGACGCTGGGGCTGCTGATCCTCGACGGCTTCGCCGGTGCGGCGCTCGCCCGCTCGCAGGGGCGGGCCGCCTGGGAGCGGTTCAACCTGGCGCTCACCAACGGGCGCGTCCCGGCCCACGAGACCTTCGACGGCGCGATGATCATCCTCGGCGGCACCCTGCTGCTCGCCCCCGGGTTCATCACCGACGTGATCGGGTTCGCGCTGCTGATCCCGCCGACGCGCGCGGTCTTCCGCGGCGTCGTCGCGAGGCTCGCCAAGCGACGGGTCGCGGTCGGCTGGACCGTGATGGGGGCCGGAGCCCCCGGCGCCGGTGGCGCGGCGGGCGCGCGGCGGCGGCCGACGCGCAGCTACGACTACGAGGGCAGCGCCCGCGAGGTCGACGAGCAGCCCCCTGAGCTCGAGCCGGGCGACGACCGTGAGTGAGCACGTGGCGCTCGAGTTCGAGGCCCCGACGGGCGACCGGCTCAGCTTCGAGTGGGACGCCGACCGGCTCGCCGAGCTGGATGCGCAACCGCCCGACCGGCCGCTGTGGGAGCTGGCGGGCGAGCTCGACTGGGACGAGATCGAGCGGGTCCGGGTGCTCTCGGCGCGACTCGGCGATGGCAGGCTGCTGGCGATCGCGGCCCTGCTCCCCGCCGGGGCGGAGGGCCATGGCGAGGAGTTGGTCGCCGGGGCGATCGGCGATCGCGAGCGCTTCGAGCAGCTCGACCAGGCGCTGCTCTCGGCGGAGTACGGCGCCGACGGCGAGCTGCGCCGGATCGGGCTCGAGCTCTACTCGGAGGCGGAGCCCCTGACGATTCGCGCCTCCGGCGTCGTCGCCTCGATCTCCCGGTCGAGCAACGGCGGGGTCGCGCGCGTCTCGGCGATGGTCGAGCTGTCGGTGGGTGGCAGCGGCGTCCTCGACCTGGTCACCCGCGCGTGAGGTCGCCGCAGATCACGGCCGTCGTCTCCGACTTCGGGGGCGTCCTGACCACTCCCCTGCTCCGCTCGTTCGCCGCCTTTCAGGACCACACCGGCATCACGGGCGAGTCGCTCGGACACGCGATGCAGGCGCTGGCCGAGCGCGACGGCGCCCACCCGCTGTTCGAGCTCGAGACGGGGCGGATGACCGAGGCGGACTTCCTGGCACGGCTCACGGATGCGCTCGAGCCCGAGCTCGGCCACCGGCCCGAGATGCACCGCTTCCGCGAGATCTACTTCGACGCCCTGCAGCCGAACGAGCCGATGATCGAGCTGATGCGCGAGCTCAAGGGCAGCGGCCGGCGGATGGCGCTGCTGACCAACAACGTGCGCGAGTGGGAGCCGCTCTGGCGCACGATGCTCCCGGTCGACGAGATCTTCGAGTTCGTCGTCGACTCGGCCTTCGTCGGCATGCGAAAGCCGGACCCGCCGATCTACGAGCTGACGATCGCCCGTCTCAGCGGCGTCGCCGCCGAGCAGTGCCTGTTCGTCGACGACGTCCTCGTGAACATCGAGACAGCGCGCGCGATCGGCATGCACGCGGTCCACTTTCGCGCCAACGAGCAGGCGATTCCCGAGATTCGAGCGGCGCTCGGCCTCAGCGGCTAGAAGCCTGCCGCGGCGCGTTACGGTAGGTGGGTGAAGCGCGATCGCGCGGTCGAGGCCGTGTTCAAGCCGGTCCGCCCGCCAACCACCTTCGAGGAGACCGTCGAGCGGCTCGGGACCGCGATCCGCACCGGCCTGCTCGCCCCCGGCGCCCAGCTGCCGCCCGAGCGGCGGCTCGCCAACGAGCTGCGGATCTCCCGCTCGACCCTGCGCCAGGCGATCACCACCCTGGTCCAGTCGGGCCACCTCAACTCGGTCCGCGGCCGCGCCGGCGGCACCTTCGTCGCCGAGCGCCCGCCGCTCGCCGAGCACGACGAGGCCGACGACCCGCTCGGCGGCGACGCCTGGGCGGTCCTCGACCATCGCGTCGCGATCGAGGTCGGCTCGGCGATCCTCGCCGCCGAGCGCGCCGATCCCGAGGACCTCGACGCGCTCGACTCCTGGGTGAGGCGAATGGCCGCCGACACCGAGTTCGACGCGTATCGGCGCGCCGACATCCGCTTCCACATCGGCCTCGCCGCCGCCGCCCACTCCCCCTACCTGGTCACCGAGATGACCGAGGTGCAGGCGCAGATGAGCGATCTGATCTCCCTGATCGCCCACCCGGAGGAGGTGCTGACTCGCTCCAACGCCCAGCACCGAAAGCTGGTCGCCCATCTGCGCGAGGGCGACGCGGACGCGGCGGCGAAGCTGATTCGCCACCACGTCCAGGGCACCGAGCACATCCTCGCCGGGCTCGTCTGAGCTACGCCCCCGTGCAGCCGGTCAGGTCGACCTCGCCCTCCGGCGGCAGCTCGGCGATCACGCCGACTCCCCGCGCGTAGAGCTTGTACTCGACCTCCTTGTCGGGCAGCGCGAACTCGCGCACCTTGATCACGTGGTCGTAGGTGCGCCCTCCGACCTCGACCCGGCCCACGCGCGCGACGACCCGGTCGTGCTCGACCGTGATCGGCGCCGCGTCCTCCGAGAGCCAGTGGCGGCCCGGATGCGGGCGGGCGGCCATCAGCACGCCGAGCTGATTCGTGTCGCGACCGTAGATCCAGCTGCCGTGATGGTCGACCACGTGCCCGTTGCGCAGGTTGTCGACCCGCTCGCCGAGGTAGTGCACATCGCCGTCGTCCGACTGCGCGAAGAAGTCGTGCGTCGACTCGATCAGCTCGCCGTCGGCGTGGACGCGGTCCTTGACGACCATCGCCTCGACCGGGGCCCCGTCGACGATGAAGGTGCGGGTGCGATCGAGGACGGTGCGCCTGATCCGCAGCCGCTGATCGCCCTCGTGGCCGCGCAGCGTGCAGCGGTGGAACTTGCTGAGCGGCAGGTACGGGTTGTCGATCCGGGTCGGGTCGCTGAACGTGGGCCCGTCGGCGGCCGCCATCGCCGGCGCCCCGACGACGCACGCGGCGAGCGCCGCGACGCCGAGGCGGACCTTCGTGGTGCGATTCATCGCGACTGCTCCTTCGTTCGGTTGCCGACCCCTTATCCCGCCGAGGGATGAAAGCGAGATGAAAATCGGATCGGTGCCCGTACGCCTTTCATGCGGTTTTCATCTGCGCGCCTAGGCTTGGCGCGATGCGCGTTCTGATCGTCGAGGACGAGGTCAAGATGGCCGCCCTGATCCGCCGCGGCATGCGCGGCGAGGGGATCGCCGCCGATGTCGCGATCAAGGGCGAGGACGCGCTGTGGATGGCCGAGGCGACCAGCTACGACGCGATCGTGCTCGACCTGATGCTCCCCGGGATCGACGGATTCGAGGTTTGCCGGCGGTTGCGCGCCGCCGGGATCTGGGCGCCGATCCTGCTGCTGACGGCGCGCGACGCCGTCAGCGACCGGGTCGAGGGCCTCGACGGCGGCGCCGACGACTACATGACGAAGCCCTTCTCGTTCGCCGAGCTGCTGGCGCGGCTGCGGGCGCTCGTGCGCCGGGGGTCGGTCGAGCGCCCGGTCGAACTTCGGGTCGGCGACCTGCGCCTCGACCCGGCGACCAAGCGCGTCACGCGCGGGGATACCGAGATCGAGCTGTCGGCGAAGGAGTTCGCGATCCTCGAGACGTTCATGCGCCGCCCGGGGCAGGTGCTGTCGCGCTACGCGCTGCTCGAGCAGGCGTGGGATTACGACTACGAGAACCGCTCGAACGTCGTCGATTCGTACGTCCGCTTCCTGCGGCGCAAGATCGACAAGCCGTTCGGGACCGACTCGATCGAGACCGTGCGCGGCTCCGGCTACCGACTGCGCGAGCCATGAGGCGAATCCCGATCAGGGTCCGGGTGACCCTGGTCTTCGCCGCGGTCATGGCGGTGGTGCTGGTCGCGGTCGGCCTCTTCCTGTATCTGCGCCTCGACGCGCAGCTCAGCGAGTCGGTCGACACGGCGCTGCGCTCGCGGGCGACGGAGGTCGCCGCGCTGACCCGCCAGACGGGCGGGACGCTCGCCGACGCCGCCGCGAACCCGCTGATCGAACAGGACGAGAGCTTCGCCGAGATCGTCGGCACCGACGGCCGCGTGCTCGACTCGACCCCGCAGCTCGACGAGACGCTCGTCCTCGACCCCGGCCAGCTCACCCGGGCGGCCGACGGGGCGACGCTCTTCACCCGTTCGGCGGTGCCGGGGATCGAGGGCGACGCCCGCGTGCTGGCGGCGCCGACCGAGCTCGACGGGCGGCCGGTGATCGCGGTGGTCGGCTCCTCGCTCGGCGACCACGACGAGGCGGTGGACGGCCTCGCCCGCCTGCTCCTGATCGGCGGCCCGATCGCGTTGCTGCTCGCCTCGCTCGCCGGCTACTGGGTGACCGGCTCGGCGCTGCGGCCGGTCGAGGCGATGCGCCGTCGAGCCGCGGAGATCTCCGCGCACGAGCCCGGAGCGCGGCTACCCGTGCCGGAGGCCCGCGACGAGCTGTCGCGCCTCGGCGAGACCCTGAACGAGATGCTCGCCCGGCTCGAGCAGGCGCTCGCGCGCGAGCGGCGCTTCGTCGACGACGCGAGCCACGAGCTGCGCACGCCGCTCGCGCTCCACAAGGTCGAGCTCGAGCTGGCGCTGCTGCACGCCGGCGACGAGGCCGAGCTGCGGACCGCGATCGCCTCGGCGACCGACGAGATCGACCGGCTGATCTCGCTCGCCGAGCAGCTCCTGGTCGTCGCGCGCTCCGAGGACGGCGAGCTCGCGATCAACCCGGAGCGGTTCGCGGTCGACGACATGCTGAGGGCGATCGAGGCCCGCTTCGAGGCGCGGGCGAGCCGGGCCGGGCGGCGGGTCGAGGTCGAGGGTGCCGGCGGCGAGCTGGTCGAGGCCGACCGGACCCGGATCGAGCAGGCGCTCACCAACCTGGTCGAGAACGCCTTCGTGCACGGGGCCGGCACGGTCCGGATCGAGGCTCGACGCGACGGCGCGACGCTCGAGCTCCACGTGACCGACGAGGGCGCCGGGATCCCGGAGGGATTCATCGGCCGCGCGTTCGAGCGCTTCAGCCGAGCCGACGCGGCGCGCGCCCGCGGCGGCAGCGGCCTCGGCCTCGCGGTGGTCGAATCGATCGCCCGCGCCCACGGCGGCTCCGCGCACGCGCGCAACCGCCCGGAGGGCGGCGCCGACGTCTGGATCGAGTTGCCCGCGGCCGCCCCGGGCTGACCCTTCAGTCCTCGAAGCGCAGCCGCCGCCCGTCGGCGGTTTCGAACCGCCCGGTCGCCCGTCGCAGCCGGAAGATCAGCCGCTCCTCCGCGGCGATCGCGACCTCGACGGTCATGCGGTCGTCGCTGACCGCGACCACCAAGCCGGCCACCGGATCCCCGAACGAGAGGACCGTGACCGCGGCGCCAGGCCTCGGCTCACCACGAAGGCGGGACATCGGGAGATCGTCTCAGACGGCCCGCACGCCCTTTCATCGGCGTTTCATCGGCTCGCCGTAGACATACGGATGTACCTTGGACAACCAGCACTGAGCAGGAGGAAGAACATGGAACTGAAGCGCAAGTATCTGGTGCTCGGCGGGACGATCCTCGCGATCTCCGCCGGCGGCGTCGGCGTCGCGGCGGCGACCGGCGGGATCGGCGGCGACGACGGTGACGCGACGGTCAGCGGCCCGGCCGCCGACAAGGCGACCGCGGCGGCCCTCGAGATCACCCACGGCGGCACCGCGAACTCGGTCGAGCGCGACTCCGAGAACGGCGCGACCTGGGAGGTCGAGGTGACCAAGCCGGACGGCAACACCGTCGACGTCCGCCTCGACGAGTCCTACGGCCTCGTCGTCGTCGAGGGCGACAGCGAGGACGCCTCCGGGGGCAGCCGGGTCCGAGTGACGCACGCGCACATCCGAGCCTCGAGAAACGGCCGCCCACGGGCGGCCGTTTCGCGTTCCTAGCCGCGGATCCGCTCGCCCTTGGGGTCGAACAGCGGCTCCGCCGCAACCTCTCCGGCGACCCACTCGCCGAAGATCTCGACCTCGATCGCCGTCCCGGGCTCGGCCGCAGGCGGGGGCAGATAGGCGTAGGCGATCGAGCGCTCGACCGTGTACCCGTAGCCACCGGTGGTGACCCGGCCGACGACCTCGCCGCCGACCCGGACCGGCTCGTTGCCGAGCGCGACCGAGCGCGGGTCGTCGAGCGTCAGGCAGGCGATGCGGGTCCGCGGCCCTCGCTCGTTCGCCTCGAGCAGCGCCTCGCGGCCGATGAAGCCGCCCTCCTTGTCGAGCTTGACGCAGAAGCCGACCCCGCCCTCGTACGGGGTCTCGTCCGGGGTGATGTCGGCGCCCCAGACCCGGTAGCCCTTCTCGAGGCGCAGCGAGTCGATCGCGCGGTAGCCGCCGGCGACGATCCCGTGCGGCTCGCCCGCCTCCCAGAGCGTCCGCCACAGGCCGAGCCCGTACTCGGTCGGGCAGTAGATCTCCCAGCCGAGCTCGCCGACGTAGGTGACGCGCAGCGCCCGCACCGGGACGTTGCCGACCGTGATCTCGCGCACGGCCATGTACGGGAACTCGTCGTTCGAGAGGTCCGCCGGGGTCAGGGGCGCGAGCACGTCGCGCGCCCGCGGGCCCCAGATGCCGAAGCACGACCAGGCCGACGTGACGTCGCGGACGCGAACGCTGGCGTCGCCGGGCAGGTGCTTGCGGATCCACTCGCGGTCGTGGTTGCCGAACGCGGTGCCGGTGACGATCTGGAACAGCTCCTCGCCGAGCCGCGCGACGGTGAAGTCGCATTCGATTCCGCCGCGCTCGTTGAGCATCTGCGTGTAGGTGATCCGGCCGACGTCACGGGCGACGCGGTTGTCGCAGAGGCGCTCCAGGAGCGCGCCCGCCCCCGGCCCCTCGATCTCGAGCTTGGCGAACGAGCTCTCGTCGAAGATCGCGACCGCCTCGCGGGTCGCGCGGTGCTCGGCCCCGATCGCCGCCGCCCAGTGGCGCCCGGCCCAGCCGCGCGGGCGCAGCGACTCGTCGGCGCCGGGCCGCCCGGCGTTCGACTCGTACCAGTTGACCCGCTCCCAGCCTGACTTCTCGCCGAAGGCCGCGTCGTGGTCGCGGTGCCAGGCGTTCGCGGCCGAGAGCCGCAGCGGCCGGCCGGCGGAGCGCTCGTGGTTCGGATAGCGGATGTCGTAGTAGGTCTCGTAGGTCTCCCGGGTCCGGGCATGGGTGTACGCGGGCGAGCGGTACTGGGCGCCGAACCGGCGCACGTCCATCTCCCAGAGGTCGAGGCTCGGCTCGCCCTCGGCGATCCACTCGGCGATCACCCGGCCGATCCCGCCGCCGCCGGCGAGGCCGTGGGCGCAGAAGCCGGCGGCGACGAAGAAGCCCCGCACCTCGGACTCCCCGAGGCAGAACTCGTTGTCGGGCGTGAACGCCTCGGGCCCGTTGATCAGCTTCGTGATCTTGACCTCGTCCATGACCGGGACGCGGCGCTTCGAGTTCTCGGTGATCTCCTCGAAGCGGTCCCAGTCGTCCTCGAGCAGGCGGCCGTTGAAGTCCGGCGGGATCCGCTCGAAGCCGCCGGGCCCGTTGGGCAGGAACGCGGGCTCGGACCGGCGCTCGTAGCCGCCCATCACGAGGCCGCCGCCGTCCTCGCGGTAGTAGACGAGCAGGTCGGGGTCGCGCAGGGTCGGCAGCCGGTCGTCGGCGGCGTGCTCGCGAAACGGCTGCGTGACCAGGTACTGGTGCGAGAACGGGATCACCGGGACCCGCACCCCGGCCATCCGCCCGATCTCGGCCGCGAACATGCCACCGGCGTTGACCACCACCTCGGCCTCGATCCGGCCCTGCTCGGTGACCACGGCCCGCACGCGGCCGCCGTCGACCTCGATCCCGGTGACGCGGGTGTTCTGGAACACCTGGAGCCCGCCCTCGCGCCGCGCGACGTCGGCGAGCGCGTAGGTGAGCTGAGACGGGTCGATGTAGCCGTCGGTCGGCAGCCACGCGGCGCCCAGGACGCCCTCGGTCGACATCAGCGGGAACTTCTGCTGCGCCTCGTCCGCCGAGATCAGCTCGAGCGGCAGCCCGAAGGTCTTCGCCCAGCCCGCCTGGCGGCGCAGCTCCTCCATCCGCTCCTCGGAGGAGGCGAGGCGGATCCCGCCGCATTCGACCCACCCCGGGTCGAGCTCGGACTCGGTGGCCAGGCCGCGGTAGACGTCGACGGAGTGCATCATCATCTTCGTCAGCGAGACCGAGCCGCGCAGCTGGCCGACCAGCCCGGCGGAGTGGAAGGTCGAGCCCGAGGTGAGCTCGGCGCGGTCGACGAGGACGACGTCGCGGTAGCCGAGCTTCGCCAGGTGGTAGGCGATCGAGGCGCCGCCGACCCCGCCGCCGATGATCACGCAGCGCGCCGAGTCGGGCGGCTGCTTACGAGCCATCGGCGGCCTCCCGAAGCCAGCCGCCGAACCGCGGGTCGGCCGCCGTCTCGCGGAGCCGGTCGAAGTGGCGCTCGTGGTAGTCGACGAAGTCGAACTCGAGCTCGGAGACGACCGCCTGCACGACGCCCCACATCGCCTCGCGGAAGTCGGACATGAAGCGCATCAGCCGCAGCGCGGCGAGCCGGCCCGCGGTCGGCGGCTCGCCGAAGTAGTCGGCGAGCAGCGCCTCCTCGGCGGCCTCGCCGAGCTCGTTGTTGACCGCGAAGTTGGCGAGGTCGAAGTAGCGGTCGCCCATCCCGGCGTACTCCCAGTCGACGATCCACAGCTGGCCGGTCCCGCCGGCCCCGGTCGGTTCGCCGCGGATGAAGTTGGCGGCGAGCAGGTCGTTGTGGCAGGGCACCGGCCGGTGCTCTTCGCCGCTCAGCGCGCGCTCGATCTCGGCGGCGCAGGCGCGCGCCTCGGCGTAGGCCTCGGGCAGCGTCGCGCCGCGCCCGCGGGCGGTCTCCGCGTAGGTGTCCACGATCCGAAACGAGTCGAACTCGGTCGGCAGCGGGTCGCCGAGCTCGTGGATCGCCCGCAGCGAGCGCGCGACCTCGGTCAGCGCCGCGGCCTCGCGCAGCTCGGCGGCGCTCAGCCCGCGGCCCTCGACGAACACGGTCACGATCGCCTGCGGCTCGTCGAAGCATCGCCGCCACCGGCGGCGCGATCCCGACCCGCGGCCGCGCGCTCGTTGGCGACCCGCTCCGCCTCGCGATCGATCTCGAGCAGCGACGTGTCCTTGCCCGGGACGCGGATCACGTAATCGGTCTCGCCGAACCGGGCGCGGTAGTTGCGGTTGGTGATCCCGCCGCCGAGCGGCACCGGCGTTCCGGCGGCCGGTCCAAGCTGCGGCTCCAGCGACTGGACTATGCGTGCAAGTTCGCGGTCGGACCCTTGACGAGCGTCCGGTTGCGGGTTTAGGGTCGCGTCGTCCATAGGTCGGGCTGGCACACCTTTTATCGCACGAGGCGATTCAGGGCCGGCCCATCAGAGGGGAGAGTGCATGGCGACGGCGGACCAGACGGAGACCGACAGGCGTTCACCGATGCCGACGAGAAGCTCCTCGCCGAGCTCGGCTACAAGCAGACCCTGAACCGCGCCTGGAGCGGGTTCTCGAACTTCGCGATCTCGTTCTCGATCATCTCCGTCCTCGCGGGCTGCTTCACCAGCTACGCGTTCGCCTGGAACAGCGGCGGCCCGATCGCGATCTCGATCGGCTGGCCGCTGGTCGCCGGCTTCATCCTGATCATCGGCTTCTCGATGTCGGAGCTGGTCGCCAAGTACCCGACCGCGGGCGGCATCTACTGGTGGGCCGGGAAGCTCGGCGGCCCGGGCTGGGCCTGGTTCACCGGCTGGTTCAACCTGATCGGCCTGGTCGCCGTCGTCGCCTCGGTCGACTACGCGTGCGCCGGGTTCATGTGGACGACCTTCAACCTCTTCGGGCTCGACATCTTCGGCGTCAACTTCGGCGACGGAGCCCACTACCTCAGCGAGACGTTCCTGCTCTTCGGGATCATCCTCGTCGGCACGGTGATCCTGAACATCTTCCGCACCAACCTGCTCGCGCTGATCAACAACATCTCGGTCTGGTGGCACGTGCTCGGCGTCGCGGTGATCATCGCGCTGCTCGTCTTCGTCCCCGACGATCACGCGAGCTTCTCGTTCGTCTTCGGCGAGCGGCTCAACAACACCGGCCTCAACGGCGGCTCGACCGGCGGCCTGTTCTTCATCCTCTACCTGCTGCCGGTCGGATTCCTGCTGACGCAGTACACGATCACCGGTTACGACGCCTCGGCGCACATCTCCGAGGAGACCCACGGCGCGGCGAAGAACGCCGCCCGCGGGGTCTGGCAGTCGATCTTCTACTCGGCGATCATCGGCTGGCTCGTGCTGCTGGCGATCACCTTCGCCGTTCAGAAGGCCGGCTTCGTCTCCAACGCCGACAACGGCTTCGGCGCCGGCTCGCTCGCTGGCGATCTTCAGCCAGGCGCTGACCACGTCTCGGCGTTCAAGATCCTGCTGATCATCTGCACCGTCGGGCCAGCTGTTCTGCGGCAACGCCTGCCTGACCAGCGCCTCGCGGATGTGCTTCGCGTTCTCGCGCGACGGCGGCCTCGGGCCGGTCTCGAACACCTGCGCGAAGGTCAACAAGAACCGCGTCCCGTTCAACGCCGTGCATCTCGATGGCGATCGCGGCGCGCGATCCTCACGATCCCGGCGCTCTGGGGCGCGCCGGGACCGTGTTCCCGTTCGCGTTCTTCGCCGTCGTCTCGATCGCGGTGATCGGGCTCTACATCGCCTACGTGATCCCGATCTTCCTGCGCTGGCGGATGGGCGACGAGTTCGAGCAGGCCGAGGCCTGGAACCTCGGCACCAAGTGGAGGTGGATGAACCCGATCGCCGTGATCTGGGTCGGCGATCATGACCATCGCCGGCCTGCTGCCGACGTCGATCGCCGGCGTGCCGTGGAACGACGCCTGGGACATCCACTCGGCCAACTACGCCCCGCTCGCGCTGTTGATCGTGATCGCCTGGGCGACGATCCTCTGGTTCGCCGGCGCCCGGAAGACGTTCACCGGCCAGCCGCACTCGAAGGCGGCGCCGCCGGTCGGCCTCGCCGAGCAGACGTAGGCGCGGCGCGGGCTAGCCTGAGGGCGTGACCCTCGACGAGCTCAAGCAGGCGGTCGCGGACGGCACGGTCGACACCGTGCTGCTCGCGATCGCCGACATGGAGGGGCGTCTCCAGGGCAAGCGGCTGACGGCGAGCCACTTCCTCGACGAGGTCCTCGAGCACGGCGCCGAGGGCTGCAACTACCTGCTCGCCGTCGACGTCGACATGGAGACGGTCGGCGGCTACGCGATGGCCTCCTGGGAGCACGGCTACGGGGACTTCGAGATGGTCCCCGACCTCGACACGCTGCGCCCCGTCCCCTGGCACGAGGGCACGGTGATGCTGCTCGCCGACCTCAAGTGGGGCGACGGCACCGAGGTGGTCGCCTCGCCCCGGCAGATCCTGCGCCGCCAGCTCGCGCCGGCTCGCCGAGCGCGGCCTGGTCGCCAACGCCGGCACCGAGCTCGAGTTCATCGTCTTCAAGAACACCTACGAGGACGCCTGGCAGAAGGCGTATCGCGACCTCGAGCCGGCCAACCTCTACAACATCGATTACTCGCTGCTCGGCTCGGCGCGGGTCGAACCGCTGATCCGCCGGATCCGCAACGAGATGGCGGCCGCCGGGATGACGGTCGAGAACTCGAAGGGCGAGTGCAACCTCGGCCAGCACGAGATCAACTTCCGCTACGGCGAGGCGCTGGCCGCCGCCGACGAGCATGTGGTCTACAAGAACGGCGCCAAGGAGATCGCCGCCCAGGAGGCGATGTCGATCACCTTCATGGCGAAGTTCAACGAGCGCGAGGGCAGCTCGTGCCACATTCACCTCTCGATCGCGGCGGCCGACGGCGGCGCCAATGCCTTCGCCGCCGACCGCCAGCTGTTCGACCGCTTCATCGCCGGCCAGCTCGCCTGCATGCGCGAGCTGACGCTGCTCTACGCCCCGCACGTCAACTCCTACAAGCGCTTCGCCGCCGGCTCCTTCGCCCCCACCGCGGTCGCCTGGGGCAACGACAACCGGACCTGCTCGATCCGCGTCGTCGGCCATGGGGAGGCTTTGCGGCTCGAAAACCGGCTCCCGGGGGCCGACGTCAACCCCTACCTGGCGCTCTCGGCGATGATCGCCGCGGGCCTGCACGGGATCGACTCCGAGCTCAGCCTCGAGCCGCCCCTGGACGGCAACGCCTACACCTCCGACAAGCCCCACGTGCCCTCCAACATGTACGCGGCGCGCGACCTGTTCGCCGACAGCGCGGTGGCGCGGGAGGCCTTCGGCCAGGAGGTGATCGACCACTACCTCAACCGCGCCCGGGTCGAGCTCGAGGCGCTGGAGAGCACGGTCACGGACTGGGAGCGCTTCCGGGGCTTCGAGAGGCTCTGAGCGTGGCGCGTCCCGTCATCGGGATCTGCTCGATGATCGAGCGCGCCGCCTGGACCGTCTGGCAGGACGTCGAGGTCAACCTCTCCCAGCGCACCTACTCCCGCGGCATCTCCGAGGCCGGCGGGCTCCCGCTCCTCCTGCCGGCCGACGACGCGAGCGCCGAGTCGCCCGGCCAGGTGCTCGACCTGCTCGACGGGCTCGTGCTAGCCGGGGGCTCGGACATCGACCCCGCCGGCTACGGCGCCGAGCCCGACCCGAGGACCAAGGGAGCGTGGCCGGAGCGCGACCGGTTCGAGCTCGCGCTGACGCGCGCGGCGCTCGAACGCGGCCTCCCGATCCTCGGGATCTGCCGCGGCATGCAGCTGCTCAACGTCGCCCGCGGCGGGACGCTCGACCAGCACCTGGCCGACGCCGAGCTCCACCTCCACACCCCCGGCACGTTCAGCGACCACGGCGTCCGCCTCGATCCCGGTTCGCTCGCCGCCCGCGCGGTCGGCTCCGAGCGGGTCGCGATCCGCTCGCATCACCACCAGGGCGTCGGTCGCCTTGGCGACGGGCTCGTCGCCAGCGGCTGGGCCGAACCGGGCGAGACGATCGAGGCGATCGAGGCGCCGGACAGCCCGTGGGCGCTCGGGATCCTCTGGCACACGGAGGAAGAGAGGCGTAGTCCGGTGCTTCAGGCGTTGGTCGAGGGGGCTCGCCGCTCGCCGCTCGCCGCTCGCGAGCAGGTGCGGGCGTGATCGAGGTCGTCGAGCCCGCGACGGCCCAGGTGATGGCCGAGGTCCCGCGCGCCGGGGCCGAGGAGGCCGACGCGGCGATCGCCGCGGCGAAGGCCGCCTTCCCCGCCTGGCGCGCGGTCGCGCCCGGCGACCGGGCGCTGCTGATGTTGCGCCTGTCGGACGCGATCTCCGAACGCCACGAGGAGCTGTCCGTGCTCGAGGCCCGCAACGCGGGCAAGCCGATCGGTGACGCCCGGGGCGAGATCGGGATGGTCGCCGAGTGCTTCCGCTACTACGCCGGAGCGCCGGAGCGCCTGCTGGGCAAGACGATCCCGGTCGCGGGCGGGGTCGACATGACCTTCCGCGAGCCGCTCGGCGTGGTCGGCCTGATCACGCCCTGGAACTTCCCGCTCGTGATCGCCTCGTGGAAGGTCGCGCCGGCGCTCGCCGCCGGCAACACCGTGGTCCTCAAGCCCGCGGAGCTGACCCCGCTGACCTCGCTCGAGCTCGAGCGGATCGCGCTCGAGGCGGGACTGCCCGAGGGGGTCCTCAACGTCGTCGCCGGCCCCGGGTCCGTCGCCGGCCAGCGCCTCGTCGAGCACCCGGACGTCGCGAAGATCGCGTTCACGGGGTCGACCGAGGTGGGCCGCCGGATCGCCGCGAGCGCCGCCGAGACGATCAAGCGCGTGACGCTCGAGCTCGGCGGCAAGTCCGCGAACGTGATCTTCGCCGACGCCGACCTCGACGCCGCCGCGAAGGCGGCCCCGACGGCCGTGTTCGGCAACGCCGGCCAGGACTGCTGCGCGCGCTCGCGGATCCTGGTCGAGCGCGCGGCGATGGACGAGTTCATGGCCGCGCTCGAGCGCGCGGTGACCTCGATCGTCGTCGGCGACCCGCTCGACGAGCGCACCGAGATGGGGCCGCTGATCTCGGCGGACCAGCGCGCGACCGTCGGCTCGTACGTCGACGCCGACTCCCCGGTCGCGATCCGCGGCTCGGCGCCCGACGGGCCTGGATTCTGGTTCGCGCCGACCGTGCTCGCCCCGGTCTCCAACGCGGACCGTGCGGCGACCGAGGAGATCTTCGGCCCGGTCGCGTGCGTGATCCCGTTCGAGGGCGAGGCCGAGGCCGTTCGGCTCGCCAACGAGACGATCTACGGCCTCTCGGGGTCGGTCTGGACCGGCGACGGGGCCCGCGCCCTGCGGATGGCGCGGGCGATCGAGACCGGGGTGCTGTCGATCAACTCGAACAGCTCGGTCCGGGTGACGACCCCGTTCGGAGGGTTCAAGCAGTCGGGGGTCGGGCGCGAGCTCGGCCCCGATGCGCTCGACCACTACACCGAGGTCAAGAACGTCTACTACGCGACGGAGGGTGGCTGATGGCGGGGAGGCTCGAGGGCAAGGTCTGCGTGATCACCGGCACGGCGAGCGGGATCGGCGCCGAGTCGGCCCGCCTGTTCACGGACGAGGGAGCGCGGGTGGTCGCGGTCGACCTCAACCCGAGCGAGGTCGGCGAGCTGACGATCGAGGCCGACGTCACCGACGAGGCACAGGTCCAAGCGCTCTACGACCGGGTCGTGGACGAGCTCGGCCACGTCGACGTGCTCTTCAACAACGCCGGGATCAACCCCTACGAGGACACGACCGTCGTCGACGAGCCGCTCGAGGCCTGGCAGCGGGTCCAGGAGGTCAACGTCCGCTCCGTCTTTCTGTGCTGCAAGTACGGAATCCCCCACCTCCTGGACGCGGGCGGGGGCTCGGTCATCAACACGGCCTCCTTCGTCGCCGTGATGGGCGCCGCGGTGTCGCAGATCTCCTACACCGCGTCGAAGGGCGCGGTGCTGGCGATGTCGCGGGAGATGGGGGTCGAGTTCGCGCGCCGCGGCGTCCGCGTCAACGCGCTCTGCCCTGGACCGGTGAACACCCCGCTGCTCCAGGAGCTGTTCGCGAGCGACCCGGCGAAGGCGGCCCGGCGCCTCGTGCACCTGCCGATGGGCCGCTTCGCCGAGTCCGATGAGATCGCGAAGGCCGCGCTCTTCCTCGCCTCCGACGAGTCCTCCTACATCACCGCGTCGACCTTCATGGTCGACGGTGGCCTCTCGGGCGCGTACCTGACGCCCGAGACCGGCGAGTAGCGCCGCGCCGCCGGGCCTCAGCCCGGCACGTGGACGCGCTTGCTCAGCGTCTTGCGGTTGCTTCGCCTCCGATAGATCTGCTCGTTCTTCTCGTTCGAGCCGGTTGTAACGGGCGAAGACGAGATTCCGATAAGAAAACCGGGCGACCGCCGATGCTCACGCGAGCTCAGCGAGCGGCGACGGCCTCGGCCCGGGCCAGAAAGCGCTCGCAGATCCCGCGGCCGAGCTCGTTCCAGGCGCCGATCCGCTCGCTCGTCTGCGCGCCGAGCGCGACCGGGTCGACCCCGACCCGGACCGCGTCGGGATCCGCCTCGTAGTCATCGATCCAGTGTGCGGCGTCGGCGGCGCTCACCTCGGCGTGAAACTGAATCCCCCAGGCACGCTCGCCGACGCGGAAGGCCTGTCCGCAGACCGGGCTGACCGCGAGGAGCACCGCCCCGGCGGGCAGGTGGCACTCGTAGCTGTGCCATTGGAAGGCCTCGAACCCCGGGGCGAGCGGGCCGAGCACCGGATCCGCGGCGCCCGCCTCGGTCAGCTCGACCGCGTGCCAGCCGATCTCGGGCTCGCTCGCCCTCGCGACCTCGCCGCCGGCGGCGCGGGCGAGCAGCTGCGAGCCGAGGCAGACGGCCAGCACCGGGATCCGGCGCGCGAGCACGCGGCCGAGCAGGCCGACCTCGGGCCCGAGCCACGGGTGCTCGCCGACCTGGTCGGGATGCATCGACCCGCCGAAGGTCATCACGGCCCCGTAGCCAAGGGGGTCGGCGGGCGGCGTCGCGCTCTCGGCGACGTGCCAGACGTCGAGCTCGTGCCCGGCGGCGGCGACGGCCTCGGAGAACACCCCCGGCCCCGCGTCGCGCTGGTGGGAGATCGCGAGCGTGCGCATCGGGGCAGTCTGCCAGTCGCGCGCCCGGCTCGAACGCTTAGGATCGACGCGAATGGCCAACCCCTCCCTCCCGCTCCCAGGCCGCGTCGCGCTGGTCACCGGCGCCGCCCAGGGAATCGGCCTCGAGACCGCGCGCCGGCTGCACGCCCGCGGCGCGTCCGTGGCGCTGCTCGACCTCGACCTCGCCCGCACCGAGGCGGCGGCCGCAGCGATCGGCGACCGCACCCACGCGATCGCAGCGGACGTCACCGACGCCGCCGCGATGGACGCCGCCGTCGACGAGGTCGTCGAGCGCTTCGGCGGGCTCGATATCGCGGTCGCGAACGCCGGCGTCGCGCCGCCGACGCGCCCGATGAGCGTGGTCGACAACGACGCCTTCGAGCGCACGGTCGAGATCGATCTGCTCGGGGTGTGGCGCACGGTGCGACCGGCGCTGCCGCAGGTGATCGAGCGCCGCGGCCACGTCGTCGTGGTCGCCTCCGTGTACGCGTTCATCAACGGCGTCCTCGCCACCCCCTACGCGGTCTCGAAGGCCGGCGTCGAGCAGCTCGGCCGGGCGCTGCGGGCCGAGCTCAGCATCCACGGCGCCAGCGCGAGCGTCGCCTACTTCGGCTTCATCGACACGCAGATGGTCCGCGACGCGTTCGACGACCCCGCCGCCCAAGAGGTCGCGGACCTGTTCCCGAAGTTCGTCACCAGGCGGCTGCAGCCCGGCGACGCGGGCGACGCGATCGTCGACGGGATCGAGCGGCGCGTGCCACGGATCATCCGTCCCCGCTGGTGGCGAGCATGGTCGGTGCTGCGCGGGCTCGTCAACCCGCTGCTCGACGCTCGCGTCGAGCGCGATGAGCGTTTCCGCGACGTCGTCCGCGAGGGCGAGCGCCAGGCGGCCGCCGAGGCTACTGCGAGCGACCCCGTCGAGAGCGCGCGGTAGCGCTAGTTGCACGACGACCGGGCTGACGAGGTCCGCAGCCCGTCAGGCAAGGATGCAGCCGGCGAAGTGTGCTCTGCACATGAGCCGGCGAAGACGCCGCCTGGCGAGCTGCGGGCCCGTCAGTTGTCGGAGCCGGCTCGGTCCCAGATGTAGAGCTCGACCGCCTCGACGGCCAACTCCATCAGCCGCGGCGGCGAGAGCCACTCGAGGACGGTCTCGAGCGCCCGCTCCTCGGTCACGCCCCGGTCGACCGCCTCCTCGCCGCGAAAGCCGGCGGCGAGCTTCAGCGCCTCGCGGCGATGCTGGCCGAGCGATGGAAACGCACCCATCAGATAGTCGCGGTTCGGGATCGGCGTGCCGACGTCCATCGACGCGTGCCACGCGGCGAGCATCGAGATGTCGTGCTCGTCGAGCTCCGAGATCGCCTTCGCGTAGTGCGCCTCGAGCTCGTCGTCGGGAATCTCGTCGACCCACGCGCGCACGGCCTCGCCCAGCAGCTGGCGGCGAGCCTCGCGGCCGATCGAGTCGGCGATCGCGCGAATCGAGTCGGCCGGGTCGATGAAGCAGAGGGACATCGCTGAGCACGATAGGTCGGCCTCAGGACGGCAAAACGGACCGCGGAAAGACCGAGATAGCGGCTTCTCGTGTCGGCTTTGAGACCCGGGCCGCGACCTATGCTCGTGACGATGCCGTTCGAGCTGATCCAAGGGCCCCCCAACTCGGGCCGCGCCGGTGAGATCCTTGCCCGATTCCGGGCGGCGCTGGGGCGCCAGCCGGTGCTCGTCGTCCCGACTGGCGACGACGTCGCCGCCTTCGAACGCGACCTCTGCGCCGGGCCCGGCGCCGCGGTCGGCGGGTCGATCATGACCTTCGCCGGCCTCGCCCGCGACCTGGCGCGAGCGCTCGCCGTCGAGCTCGGCCCGCCGCTGTCGCCGACCCAGCGCCAGGCCCTCGTCCGGGCCGCGATCCGCCGCGCCGCGCCGCGCCGCCTCTCGCGCTCGGCCGCTCGCCCCGGATTCGCGCCGGCGGCCGACCGCCTGATCGCCGAGTTGCAGGCGGCGCTGATCGGCCCGGCCGAGTTCGGGGCGACCGTCGCGACGCTCGACGACCCGGGTTACGAGGCCGAGCTCGCGGCGATCTACGCGGCCTTCGTCGAGCTTCGCGACCAGAGCGGGCGATCCGACCTCGGCGAGCTGAACGCCGCCGTGCTCGCTGCGCTTCGCGGCGATCCCGACGGCTGGGGCGACCGGCCCCTGTTCGTCTACGGCTTCGACGACCTCGCTCGAGATCAGACGGAGCTGTTGGCCGCGCTGGCACGAGCGGCGCCGGTGACCGTCGCCGTGACCTACGCCGACACGCGGGCTCTCGGTGCCCGCGCCGGGCTGCTCACGAGGCTGGTCGACGAGCTCGGCGCCGAGCGCCCCGAGCCGCTGCCATTCGACCCCGACTACACCGACAGCGCCACGCTCCGCCACCTCGACCTCAACCTGTTCGAGCCCGGCGCAGGCGCGGTCGACGCCGACGACGGGCTCGTCCTGCTCGACTCGGCGGGCGCGCGCGGCGAAGCCGAGTCGATCGGGATCGAGATCGCGCGCCTGCTCGGCGCCGGGTACGAGGCCGACGAGATCGCGATCGTCCTCCGCCGCCCGGACTCGACCGGGCCAGTCCTCGCCGGGGTGCTGGGCACCCTCGGGGTCCCGGTTGCGCTCGAGGCCTCGGCCCCGCTCACCGAGACCAGCGTCGGGACCTCGCTGGTGGCACTCTGCCGCGCGGCCGGGGACGAGGGCGCGGTCGGCGCCCTCCTGACCCACCTGCGCACGGATCCGTCGCTCGACCCGGACGCGATCGACTGGGTCGAGCGCAGGATCCGCCGCGGCAAGGCGACCACGGTGAGCGAGGCGACCGCGAGCTGGGAGAAGCCACCGCGTCACCTTGCCCGCCTGCGCGACGCCGCCGGCCCAGCCGGGCGCCTGCGGGCCCTCGCCCGCTCGGCCCGCGAGCTCGCCGAGGGCGCGCACCGCGGCGAGGCGCCTCGCGCCCGCAGCGCGCCGCAGTCGGACGAGCGGGCGCCGTTCTCGGCGCTCGAGTTGCGCGCCGGGGTCGCCGCCGCGGAGCTGCTCGACGAGCTCGCCGGGGTCGGTGAGCTCCCGGGGGCCGAGCCGGCCTCGCTGGCCGACGCGATCGAAGCGCTCGAGTCCGCGACCGTGCCCCGCTGGCGCGGTCCCGCCGACGGCCGAGTGCGGATCATGAGCCCGTATCGCGCCCGCGCGGCCCGTGCGAGGGCGCTGTTCTGCGCCGGCCTGCAGGAGGGCGAGTTCCCCAGCGCCGCGCCGCCCGACCCGCTGCTCTCCGAAGAGCGCCGCGCCGCGATCGGCAACCGCGACCTGCGCCGCGCCGACCAGGCGGACGAGGAGCGATATCTGTTTCACGCCTGCGTCTCCCGCCCGACCGAGCGCCTGTTCTTGAGCTGGCAGAGCTGCGACGAGGACGGCGCCGCGCGGGCACGCTCGCCGTTCGTCGACGAGGTCTGCGACCTGGTCGCCGCGGACGGCGAGGTTCCGGAGCGCCTGCTGCGGGTCCGTGGCCCGGAACAGGCCGTGCTCGAGGCCGATGAGGCGACCACGCCGCGGCTGCTCGCGCGGGCGCTGGCGCGAGCCGGCTGGCATGCGGACCGGCCGCGGTTGCTCGAGCGCCTCGGGGTCGGGGACGACGCCGCCGCCGGCGCCCTCGCGCCGTTCGCCGGCCTCGCCGACCCCGGCGTCCTCCCGGGGCCGCTGCGCTCCCCGCGCGTGCTCGAGGAGATGCGCTCGCGACGCGTGTTCAGCGCCAACTCGCTCGAGGGCTGGGTCACCTGCTCATACAAGTGGTTCGTCGACCACGAGCTCTCCCCTCAGCAGCTCGACCCGACAGCCGACCCGCTCTGGCTCGGCGGCGTCGTCCACGCGGCGCTCGAGCGCCTCTACGCGGACCCTCCCGGCGACGACTCGATCCCGCGTCCGGGCGATGTCCGGCGCTGGCGTACCCGCTTCGGCGAGCTGCTCAACGAGCTCGGATCGGCCGGCGCCGGTGGCCTCAACCGCGCCCGCCGCGCGGCGCTCGAGCGGGCCCGGATCCAGGTGGAGGCGTTCCTGGAGCGCGAGGCGGACACCGAGACCGAGTTCCGCCCGGCCCGCGAGCTGCTCGAGCTCGGCTTCGGCAACCTCGACCACGGCCCCGAGGACGCGCCCGCGCCGCGCGCCGCGCTCGAGCTCGGCGAGCTGGAGCTGCGCGGGCGGATCGACCGCATCGACCTCGCCGCCGACGGGCGCAGCGCAATCGTGCGCGACTACAAGACCGGCAAGTCGGTCCCCGGCGCGAAAAAGTTCGACGACCGCGGCACCCTCCAGATCCAGCTCTACATGCTGGTCGCCCGCCGAGTGCTCGGCCTCGACCCGGTCGCCGGCCTCTACCACCCGCTCGGCGCCGCCGCCCCGGACAAGCGCAAGCCGCGGGGGATCGCGGTCGCCGACGACCCGCGGCTCGAGCCGCTCGGGCTGGTGCGCACGGACGTGAAGCCGCCCGAAGAGGTGGATGCGGCGCTCGAGCGGGCCGAGGGAATCGCGGTCGAGGCGGCGGCCGGGATGCGCGCCGGGCGCGTGCGCCGCGACCCGCTCAACGGCGAGTGCCCGCGCTACTGCACCTATCAGCCGATCTGCCGCCTCGAGCGCGCCCTCGGCGCGGTCGGCGACGAGCGCCCGAACGGCGGCGAGCAGGCGTGAGCGCCGAGGGGCAGCTGACCCTCGCCGACCTCGAGCCGGAGGCCGGCGCGGTCGAGGTCCCGGTCGCCAGCCCGCGCCCCGAGCCGACCCCGGAGCAGGCGGCCGCGGTCGCCGCCCGTCGCCGCGACGCCTTCCTCGAGGCCGGCGCCGGGACCGGGAAGACGACCGTGCTCGTCGACCGCTACTGCGCGGCGCTCGTCGACGACGGCGTCGAGGTCGACCGGCTGCTCGCCTTCACGTTCACCGAGCGGGCCGCCGCTGAGATGCGGACGCGGATCCGGGCCGAGCTCGGACGCCGCTCCCGCGCCGCCCGGGCTCACGGCGACGAAGCGTTCGCCGACGAGCTGCTCGGGCTCGCCCGCGCCACAGAGCGGGCCTGGGTGATGACGATCCACGCGTTCTGTCGCCGGCTGCTCGCCGCGCACCCGCTCGCAGCCGGGCTCGATCCCGCCTTCCGGGTCCTGGACGCAAACCAGGCGGCGAGGCTGCGCGACCGGGCGTTTCGCGCCGCGCTCGACGAGTTGCTCGCGGCCGGGGACCACGAGGTCGCCCGCGCCGCAGCCGCCTACGAGCCGTGGCGGCTGACGGCGATGACGGTCGCGGCGCATGAGCGGCTGCGCAGCCAGGGCATGGCCGACCCCGAGCTACCGCCGGTGGGCGACCCGGTCCGCGCCCGCAAGCCGGGCGAGGAGCCCGAGCAGCTGAGCCCGGCCGAGGCCGAGGCCGCGGTGATCGCTCGGGCCGCGATCGAGCGCCTGCTGGAGCGCTTCCACGAGCGTTACGAGGCGGCCAAGGAGGAGCGCTCGGCGCTCGACTTCTCCGACCTCGAGCTGCGCGCCCTCGCCCTGCTGCAGGAGAACGCCGCCCTCGCGGGGAGCTGGCGCGCCCGCTTCGATCACGTGATGATCGACGAGTTCCAGGACACGAACCGGGTTCAGCTCGACCTGATCGAGGCGCTGCGAAGCCCCGAGACCAAGGTGTTCATGGTCGGCGACGAGCATCAGTCGATCTACCGCTTTCGCAACGCCGATCTCGAGGTCTTTCGCCGGGAGCGCGAGGCCGCGGCGGCCGACCCGCAGCGCGACGTGCTGCCGCTGCTCGGCAACTTCCGCTCCCGGCCCGCCGTGCTCGCGGCGATCAACGCGGTCGGCGGCGCCCTCCTCGGGAGCTTCGCCGAGCTGACCGCCGGGCGCACCCCCGACGACGGGCCCGGGGCGGTCGAGCTGCTGCTCACGCTCGACGAGGGCAGCGGACGCGACGCGCGCCGCTGGGACGCGGAGGGGATCGAGCTCGATCCGGCGCCGAGCGCCTCGCCGCCCAAGGTGATCGCCGAGGCGCGCGCGCTCGCCGAGCGCCTGCGCGAGCTGGTCGAGTCCGGCGACGCGAGCCGCGGGGAGATCGTCGTCCTGCTGCGCGCGTTCACGCACGTCGACGCCTACGAGGCGGCGCTGGAGCGCGCCGGCCTGCGTCCGTTCGTGGTCGGCGGACGCGGCTACTGGACCCAGCAGCAGGTCGAGGACCTGATCCGGCTGCTGGGCGTGGTCGCAAACCCGCTCGCCGACGAGTACCTGTTCGGCGCGCTGGCCTCGTTCGCGAACGGCGTCAGCCCGGATGCCCTCTGGCTGTTGCGCCAGGCCGCCAGCGTCGAGGGCGGTGGGGCGCGCCATGTCTGGCCGCTGCTCGAGTGGCGATACGGCGACGGGCGCGAGCCCGACCACGCCCGGACCGAGTGGCTCGACCACATCGATCCCGAGGACGTGCAGCGCCTCGAGCGCTTCTGCTCGATCGTCGGCGCGCTGCGGGCCCAGGCGCCTCTGCTGACCCTCGAGCAACTGGTCGAGCGGACCATGGACGCGTTCGGATACGACCTGGGACTGATCGCCCGCCCGGGCGGCGTCGGCCGGATGGCGAACGTCCGCAAGCTGATGCGCCTGGCGCGCGACTACGAGGCGAACGAGGGGCGCGACCTGGGCGGCTTCCTCGCCTCGGCGGCGGAGAGCACCGAGCGCGACGAGCGCGAGGGCATGGCCGCCGTCCAGGCCGAGGGGCACGACGGCGTCCGGGTGATGACCGTGCACGCCGCCAAGGGCCTGCAGTTCCCGGTCGTCGCGGTCCCCGATCTCGGCCGCGGGCTCGCCGCCGGCTTCCGCCACGGCGATCTGGTGATCGGGCCGCCGCCGCTTCCGGGCGAGCCGGAGCGCGATCGCTTCGGGATGCGGCTCGTGTTCGCCTCCGCGAAGTCGTTCGGGCTCTGGGAACTCGCCGACCTGAACGAGGCCGAGAGCCTCGCCGAGGCTGAGGAGGGGTGCCGGCTGACGTACGTCGCCGCCTCGCGCGCCGAGGATCGGCTCATCCTCAGCGGCACCTACCGGCCGGGCGACGCCGAGCCGTGCGAGGCGAAGCCGAGCGACTCGCCGCTGCGCCGCCTGCTGCCGGCGCTCGCCGAGGCCGGCTGGGACGGCGGCGGGCAGATCGTCACCGTGCCCGGTGCGCGGCCGATCGAATCCGCCGACCGGCTGCCCGATGCCGCGCTCGAGATCCGGATCTCCGCGCCGAGCCCGGAGCGCGGCGCCGAGCTCGCCCGCCGCTTCGACCCACCGCCGGAGCCCGAGCCGCTCGCCGGGGTCGTCGCTGCGCCGCCGCTGATCGAGGCGCGCGCGACGCCCGTGTCGGTCGGCCACCTGTCCTACTCGGCGCTCGCCCTCTACGAGCGCTGCGGCTACCGGTTCTACGTCGAGCGGGTGCTCGGCGCCCGCGAGCCGCTCGCGGCCGGCGCGGGGAGCGCCGCTGACGACCAGGCGGAGCCCGAGGACGAGCTGTCCGAGCCCGAGGTGCCGCGCCGGCTGGCGCTCGGGGTGGGCAACGCGGTCCACGCGGCGCTCGAGTGGAGCGCCCTGCGCGGCTGGGAGCGGCCGCCGGGCGAGCTGATCGAGCGCCTCCTGGCCGGCGAGGGCGTCGACCGCGGGGCCGGCGCTCGCGCGGTCGCGCTGGTCGCCGCATGGCTCGACTCACCGCTGTGCCGCGAGCTCGGCAGCGGCGTCGCGCTGCGGCCCGAGGTGCCGTTCGTGCTCGGCCTCGGACCGACCGTGATCCGCGGCCAGATCGACCTGCTGGCCGAATCCGCCGCTGCCCTGCCGACGGTGATCGACTACAAGACCGACGCGCTCGCGGGCCGCGAGCCGGCCGAGCTCGCCGAGCGCTACCGCGCCCAGCGCGAGGTCTACGCGCTCGCGGCGGGTGAGCGTGGCGCGCGCGTGCTGCACGTCTTCCTCGAGGCCCCCGACCGTCCGGTCGAGGCGGTGATCGGGGCCGGCGAGCTCGACGGCGTGCGCGCCCGCTTGGAGCGGATCGTCGGGCGGATGCGCGCCGGCGAATTCGAGCCGACCCCCGAGCCCTACGCGGCGCTCTGTCACGGCTGCCCGGCGGCGGCGCGCCTCTGCCCGCATCCGAAGTGGCGGCCGCGCGGTTGAGCCGGCGAGCCGTCTTCGGGTACGCCTCGCTGGTCAGCCCGGCGAGCGCCTCGCAGACGCTCGGACGGCCGGTCGCCCCGGTCCCGGCCCGCCTGCGTGGCTGGACGCGGGTCTGGTCACTGGCCCGCGACAACCAGGCGTCGGAGAAGACCTTCGCCCGCCCGGACGGCTCCGAGCCCGCCTACTGCCTCGGGCTCAACCTCGAGCCCGCGCCCACGGGGCCGCACCCGAACGGAGCCCTGATCGAGCTCGACGAGGCGGAGCTCGAGCGCCTCGACGTGCGCGAGATCCGCTACCGGCGGGTCGACGTCACCGACGCGATCACCGCGGCCGACCCGCGCGCCGCGGGGATCGAGCTCGTCTACGCCTACGTCGCGCGCCCCGAACATCACCGCCCGATCGCGCCCGCCGACGCGATCATCGTCGCCGAGTACCCGGCCGCGGTCGAGGCGGCGTTCGAGGCGCTCGGCCTCGGCGAGCTCGAGCGCTACCGCGCCACCACGGCGCCGCCGCCGGTGGAGGTCACCCCCGCGACCCTGGTTCGCGATCGCATCCCGCCGGGCAATCCCCGCAAGTGGTAGACAATCTATCCGCGCTGCTAAAGCGGGTCGGCGTCGGGCCGATCCGGGTAGTCGAGAGAGGAGGCGATGGCAGAACAGCCCTCCACCCTGGTGATCTCGGACCATGGCGCGATCCGCGTCGCCGTCGTCGACGGCGAGGTCGACATGGCCTCCGCCGACCACTTCGAGCGGGCGCTGGTCAAGTCGCTGGCGTCCGCGCACCTGATCGTCGACCTCGCCGGCTGCACGTTCCTGGACTCCTCCGGCCTGCGGGCCCTGGTCAGCGCCTCCCGCCAGGCTCACGCGCTCGGCCGCCGGATGGTGATCGCCCGGCCCGCGTCGCGCGTCACCCAGCTCCTCGAGCTGACCCGGATCGTCGACGCGATCCCGGTCTTCGACGAGCTCGAGCAGGCACAGCGCGAGCTCGGCGCCGCTAGCGACTGAGCTCGGCGGTCTCCGCGCGGACGAACTCGATCAGCGCCGTCGCGGCCGCAGACCGGTGGCGGCCGCGGCGCCAGGCGAGGCAGACCGGGAGCCGCAGCGGCGGTCGCAGCGGCCGCGTCTCGACCGGGGGCCCGGCGCGGCGCGTGATCGAGGCGGGCAGGATCGCGGCGCCGAAGCCATCGGAGACCAGGCAGCGGATCAGGTACGGATCGCCGCTCTCGAGCGAGCGCTGGACCCGATGGCCGGCGCGTTCGAAAAACTCGTCGACGGCGAGCTTGATCGCCGAGCCCGAGCGCGGAGTCGCCAGGGCCTCGGAGGCGAGGTCGGCGGCGCTCACCCGCGGTTTCGCCGGGGCGCCGCCGGGCGGATACGCGGCGATCACCTCCTCCTCGCTGAGCTGCACGAGCTCGAGGCCCGGCGGCGGGTCGCCCGCGATCAGCGAGAAGGCGACGTCCAGCTGGTCGGCCTCGAGCATCTCGCGCAGGTCCGCGGCGGTGCCCTCGCGCAGGCTGACCTCGATCGCAGGGAAGGCCCGGTTGAAGCTGGCCAGAAGGGTCGTCACCTGGACCTCCCCGGCCGGCAGCAGCGCCCCGATCGAGACTCGGCCGCGGACCAGTCCGCGCAGCTCATCGACCTCGCCGCGGATCTCGTCGAGCTCGGCCAGCACCCGGCGCGCGTGGCGGGCGACCGCCTCACCCGCCTCGGTCGGCGCGACCCTGCGGCTCGTCCGTTCGAACAGCTCGGTGCCGAGCTCGCCCTCGAGCCTGCGGATCTGATGCGAGAGCGCCGATTGGGCCACGTGAAGCTCCTCCGCAGCGCGGGTGAAGTGCCGGTGGCGAGCGACCGCCTCGGCGTAGACGAGCTGGCGCAGCTCCATCGCGATTGATCGTAAATCACGATCAATCCGGTGACAACTACATCTTGCCTCGATTGATTTGATCGGCGAGACTCCGCGCATGAGCGGTGAGCGAGCAACCGAGCCGACGATCCGGCGCGACCTGCGTCCCGGGGATCTGGGCGCGATCGTCGCCCACCACGGCGCCACCTACCTGCCGGAGTTCGGGCTCGACTCGACCTTCGAGGCCCACGTCGGTGCCAGCGTCGCGGCCGCCGGCGTGCGCGGCTTCCCCCGCCCCGGGGAGGCGCTGTGGATCGTGGAGCAGGGCGGCCGTCACGCCGGCAGCCTCGCGCTCACCGACGAGGGGGACGGGATCGGGGCCGTGCGCTGGTTCGTGCTCGACCCGGCCCTGCGCGGCCACGGGCTGGGGCGGCGGATGCTCGACGAGCTGATCGCCGAGGCCCGGGCCGGCTTCGACGGGCTCGCGCTCGAGACGTTCAGCGACCTGCGCGGCGCCGCTCACCTGTACCGCTCACACGGGTTCGAGCTGCGCTGGGAGCAGAGCGGGCCCCGCTGGGGCCGCGCGCAGCTCACCTATCAGCGGTACGAGCTCAGCTTCCAGACTCGCGCCCACTCCTCGAGCTGGGAGAGCACCGGCTCGAGCGCGCGGCCCTTCTCGGTCAGCGCGTAGGAGACCCGCGCCGGAGCGCCGTTGTGGACGGCGCGCTCGACCAGCCCCACGCTCTCGAGCTCGCGCAGCCGGCGGGAGGCGAGCCGGTCGGAGAGGCCGGGCACGCAGGCGGTCAGCTCGGCGAAGTAGAGGGGACGGTCCGCAAGGGCCCAGAGGATCGCCCCGGTCCAGCGGCGGCCGATCAACTCGACCGCGGCGTGAAACTCCGGGCTGAACGACTCGCGGCGCCCGTCGCCCCCTGCGCCATCGATCGCAGCGCGATGCTGTTCGCTCGCGGCCTCCACCCAGGCTTCCACGTTACCGAACGGCCCCGCTCGGCCAGCAGCTTCGCGGCGATCTCGATCTCGATCAGGCTGCACATGGTCCCGTATCCGTGGGCTGGAGCCTACCGGCGAGCGCCCGCGCGACGATCGGGTTCGGGACCCCGAGGCCGTTGCCCCCGCCCGTCCCGGTCGTGGCCGCGAACACGGTCGTCAGCACGTGCCCGTCGAGATCGACGAGCGGGCCGCCGGAGTTGCCGCTGCGCACGTCGCCTCGGAACGGTGTCATCTTGCGCTCGACCGGCCCACGGCCGTAGGAATCCTGGCTGCTGACCGTCCCGGTGCGCCCGAGGCGCGCCGGCTCGAAATGAAGCGGCCCGTTCTCCGGGTACCCGATCACGGCGCCGTCGGTGCCCTTGCGCGGGCGCTCGACGAGCTGGAGCGGTGGCGCCGAGAGCCCCTCGACGGCCAGCAGCGCGAGGTCGTTGCGGCTGTCGTAGTGGACCGCCGTGGCGTCCAGGGCGGAGCCGCCGTCGACGGCGACCGTGGTGTCGTCCTGGCCGGCGACCACGTGCGCGTTGGTGACCACGACCCCCGGGGCTGCGATCCAACCCGACCCCTCCACCCCGAGCCCGCACGCGGTGCCGAGCACCCTGACGCTCGAATCGCCGGCAGCGCGCACCTCGGGATCGTCGACAACGGCCGGATCGGGCGGGGCGACGTCGGCGTCCGGCCCGCGCACGATCGGCCGCGGGTCGACCCGCCGCAGGACGTTCAAGAGCGGCCCGGACGGCGGCAGGGCGTCGTTGAGCGCGCCGAGGATCGCCGAGCGCTGCACCGCCTCCCGCAGGTCACGCGCCTGGGTGCCGCCGGCGTGCAGCGCGACGGCGCCGAATCCCCAGGCGAGCAGCAACCCCAGGGCGGCGAGCAGGATCGCGCCGCCGATCCCGTCGGCGACGCCGACCGCGCCGGCGCCGATCCGGGCGCGGATGCGGCGGCCCAGCCCGTCGAGCGCGACGGCGAGGAACGCGCCGAGCAGGACCCCGGTGAGCACGGCGATCAGCGGGGCGTAGGACGACTCCGCCCCGTCGGGCAACAGCGTCGGCCCAACCCGGGCGCCGAGGGCGACCCCGCCGACGAAGCCGACCAGCGGCAGGGCGCTCGCGATCAGTCCGCGCGTGTAGCCGACCGCGCCGAGCGCGATCACGAAGAGGACGATGCCGACGTCGACGAGGCTCATCGCAGAGCCCGAGCCCACGCTGCACGCAGTCGTTCAGCCACCATCGCGAAACCGAAAAGGCACTACCTTGTCCCGCATGAAAATCGGGTCGCAGATGCGACGTGGCGGGGTCGAAGACGCTAGCGAACGGAATCGCTTCAGTTGAGCGCGACCGGTTCAGCCGCGGAGCGCCGCCGCCGCATGCTCACCCGGGCGGTGCCCGTCGTCGTCGTCGCCGCCGCCGCCTTCGTGGCCGGCGCCGTCGTCGCGGCGAGCCCGGCCGCGCCCGCCGCGCAGCGTTTCCTCGATGCCTGGGAGCAGGGCGACACCGAGGCCATGTACAACGAGCTGACCCCGGCCGCGCGCGAGGACTTCTCGCTCGAGCGCTTCACCCGCGCCTACGAGGACGCCGCGATGACCGCGACGATCACCTCGGTCTCGGCGGGCGAGGTGAATGAGCAGGGCGACGCCGCGGTCGCGCCGATCCGCTTCCAGACCAACATCTTCGGCGAGCTCGGCGGCGATCTCAGCCTGCCGATCAGCAACGACCAGGTCGCCTGGACACCGAACCTCGTCTACCCCGGACTGACCGCCGACGAGCGCCTCAGCCGCCGGACCCGGGCGCCGCGGCGCGCCGCGATCCTCGCCACCGATCGCTCGCCGCTCTCCGAGGGCCCGGCCGCGGCGCGCACCGTCGGCACGGCGGCCCTGGCGGTCGTGGGCGAGGTCGGCACCCCGAGCCGCGCCCAGGAGCGCGAGCTCTCGTCCCAGGGCTTTCCCCCCGGCACCCTGACCGGGACCTCGGGGCTCGA
Source organism: uncultured Solirubrobacterales bacterium (assembly GCA_963781265.1). Lineage (GTDB taxonomy): Bacteria > Actinomycetota > Thermoleophilia > Solirubrobacterales > 70-9 > WHSW01. Next base: position 610,154 of record CAWAFH010000018.1, on the reverse strand, counting down.
GCTCGCCTTCAACGAACGGCTCGCCGGTGAGCCCGGCGGCCAGCTGCTCGCGGTGAGCGCCGCGGAGGAGAACCAGGTCGACGCCGGCCGGGTGCTCGCGACCACCGAGCCGGTCCCGGGCAAGGCGGTGCGGACCGCGATCAACCCCGACGTCCAGGACAGCGCGGTCGCGGCGCTCGGCTCCACCTACGGCGGCGCCGCGGTGCTCGACGCGAAGACCGGCGATGTGCTCGGGTTCGCCGGGCTCGCCTACTCGGCGCCCCAGCCGCCGGGCTCGACCTTCAAGATAGTCACGGCCACCGGGGCGCTCGACGCCGGAATCGTCAAGACCTCGGACGAGTTCCCCGTCGAGTCGTCGAACTCGGAGATCGGGCGCGAGATCCCGAACGCCCACGACGAGCTCTGCGGCGGCACGTTCGCGCAGAGCTTCGCGGACTCGTGCAACACCGTCTTCGCCCCGCTCGGCGCCAGGCTCGGCGGCGAGAAGCTGGTCGAGACCGCCGAGCTCTATGGCTTCAATTCGCCGCCGACGCTGTTCGACGCGGAGACGACCGAAGTCGTCGACCCGCCGCAGAGCACCATCCCGACGTCGCTCTCGGAGAGCGTCGAGACCGGCGAGTCCGCGATCGGCCAGGGCCAGGTGCTCGCGACCCCGCTCGAGATGGCCGCGATCTCGCAGACGATCGCCAACAAGGGTGTTCGGCTCCCGAACGCGATCGCCCGCAGCGACGACCTCGCGCCGCCCGACGAGCAGGTCAAGGTCACCTCACCGGAGACCGCGGCGACGATCAAGGACCTGATGATCGGCGTGGTCAGCGGCGGCACCGGGACCGCCGCGACGCTGCCGGGGATCCAGGTCGCCGGCAAGACCGGGACCGCGGAGCTCGGCCCGGCGGCGCTCGAACCCGGTCAGGAGCTCGGCCCGGGCGAGGACGCGCCGCAGGAGACCGACGCCTGGTTCACCGCCTTCGCGCCCGCGAACGACCCGAAGATCGCGGTGGCGGTGATGGTCGTGAACTCCGACGGCGACGGCGGCACGGTGGCCGCCCCGATCGTCCGCCAGATCATGGCCGACTACTTCGGCGTCGCCTGACCGGCGCCACCCACCCCGCGAGTCCGGCGCCACCCACCCCGCGAGTTTCATCCTGACCACCCATGAGGTGGTTGAGGTGAAAGTCGGCGGGGCGGCAGCGCCACGCGGACGCTCAACGGGGCGCTAGATGTCGAGGATGACCTCGCCCGAGCCGTCGTCGGTCTGGATCTCGAGCCGCAGCGGGCGGTTGTCGCCGACGTCGTCGGCGACCGGGAAGATCAGCAGCGACCCCTGGTTGGGGCCGGTGGCGGCGGTCGAGTCCGGGACGGGAAGCTGGCTCTCGGCCTCAACCTCCGCGCCGACGTCGAGCGCGTACGGGCTCTCGCTCTCGACGAAGTCGAACTCGTTGTGCAGCGTGTCGACGACGGTGAAGTTGGTGGCGGACGGCCGCGGCTCGTCGGTGTCGTTGGTGACGACCATGAAGACGCCCAGGTAGGCCGTGCCCGGCTTCGCGGGCGGCTGGCCGACGAGGTACTCGGCGTCCTCGGTGTCGTCGGGGTTGAGGAAGCGCGTGATCTGGATGTTGTAGGAGAGGCCGGCGATCTCGATCGGCTCGCCCTCGGCCGCCTCCGACTCGTCCTCGTCGGAGCCGCATGCGGTCAGCGAGCCCGCGAGCACGAGCCCGGCGAGCACGAGGAGGGCGAGGGCGAGGATGCGTCGGCGCATGGCGGGCGGAAGCATATTGAGTGGGCAGCCGTCAGCGCGCGAAAGCCGGGATCGCATCCTCGCCGCCGACCCCGACCCGGTCGACCGCGGCGCCGTCCTCGGCGACCGAGCGCAGGCGCCGCAGGGCCCGCTTCCAATCGCGGCGGAAGCGCCGCGAGCTGCCGAACAGCTCGTGGACGCGGTCGAAGGTCGTCCCCGGCTCGGTCCAGAAGGTCACCGTCACCTCCGACGAAGACGGTGACGGCCCCTCCGCGAGCTCCCAGACCGTGTGGACGGGCACCCGGTTGGAGCGCCCGCCGCGCCCGCCCTCGCGGATCAGATGCGGCGGCTCGACCTCCTCGATCACGGTGTCCATCCAGTGCTCGGCCTCGCGCACACGGAAGCGGGCCGAGGCGCCAACCCCGACCGGCTCGAGCCGGGCGAGCCGGTACTCCGTCATGAAGTGGTCGGTGAACGACGGCCGCAGCGAGAGGTCCGTGAGCAGGTCGAAGAGCCGCTGGCGGGGGACGTCGATCGGGGTGGAGACCGAAATCGGGCGCATCGGCGGCGATTGTATTCGTCGCCGCGGCCCGTCGAGCCCGCAAATACCGTCCAAGACCCTGGACTTAACCTGGACATTGCGGCAAACCTCGTTAGTGTCGTTACTAGCGAGTACACCGATGCCGATGGGGTAGACCCTATGCCGATGCTGACCGAAGGTTCACCGGGCTCGACCGAGATACACCGGTCCGGTGAACGGATCACCGAAGCCCGACCGGGCTCGCTGTATTGCGCCGGGTGCGGATTCGCCTTTCCCCTCGCATCGGTCGGCTCGCTGCCTGAGTGCCCCAATTGCGGCGGCTCGCGCTTTCACCGGGCCGCCCTCTTCGACCGCCGCCCGACCGTCGACTCGGAGGCCGTCACGATCCCGGCGACGGCCCCGGACTGGCTGCTCGAGGCCCGCGCCGAGATCGACCGGGCCGGCCGGTACCTCGCCTTCGAGGAGGTCGACGGCGCCAGGATCGTGATCCGGCTCGACCCGGGCTGGACCCGGATCGGGCGCTCGGGGGCGGCCGACATCCGGCTCGACGACGCAACCGTCTCGCGCCGCCACGCGCTCGTCGTCCTGACCGAGTCCGGCGATCTGCGCGCGCTCGACGACCGCAGCCTCAACGGGCTCTTCGTCAACGGCGAGGCGTGCGACTGGGCAGCACTCAGCGACGGCGACGAGCTCGAGATCGGCCGCTACCGGCTGCACGTGCTCGAAGCCTGAGCCGCCGAGGCCCGCGCCACCTATAGTCCCGGCGATGGCGACGACGATCGCGGTCCTGTCGCAGAAGGGTGGTACGGGCAAGACCACGCTGACGCGCACCCTCACCGACGTCTTCGGCCGTCTCGGCCTCGACGTGCTCGCGGTCGACGCCGATCCGCAGGGCAACCTCTCCGACTACTTCGACACGGACCCGCAGGCGGCCCCGACTCTCGCCGACGTGATCCAGGGCCAGGTGCGCGCCGCCGACGCGATCCACGGCCAGGTGGTCCCGGCGAACATGCGCCTCGCCGAGGCCGAGCTGATGCTCGCCGGCAAGATCGGGCGCGAGGTGACGCTGCGCAACGCGCTGCGCGACCTCAAGCGCGAGCGCGACATCATCCTGATCGACTGTCCGCCGACGCTTGGGCTGCTCTCCGTCAACGCCCTGGTCGCCTCAGACCACGCGCTGCTGACCACCGAGGCCCAGTACTTCTCGCTGCAGGGGGTCGAGCAGGCGATGGAGGTGGTCGATCTCGCCCGGGACTCGCTCAATCCCGACCTCGACCTGCTCGGCGTGGTCCTCAACATCGCCAACATGCGCACCAAGCACGCCCGCCAGACGCTCGAGTCGTTGCGCGAGCGGTTCGGCGACAAGGTGTGCCGCACAGTGATCCGCCAATCGATCGCCTACGCGGAGTCGGCCGAGCGCGCCGTCCCGATCCTCGATTACCGCCCGGACCGGGGCGCCGACTACCTGTCGCTCGCCGGCGAGCTCCTGCGGCGGCTGTCGCGGCCCGAGCTCCTCGGCAAGCTCGACGAGCTCTCCACCGAGATCGTCCCCGCGGGGGCCGCGCGCTAGTCCCATGCCCGATCCGATCGAGCTGCGTTCGGAGCTCGATCAGGCGCTTGTGGTCGCGGCTCGCGAGGCGTCCGAGTATCTCGCCAACGCGGCCACCGAGCCGGTGCTCGCCCCGGGGATCGAGGATCGGCTGGAGCCGATCGGCGGGCCGTTGCCCGAGCAGGGCGCGGGCGCGCCGGCCGCCCTGGCCGAGCTCGCGCGATTCGGCCGCGCGGCGGCGACCCGTTCGAGCGGGCCGCGCTTCTTTCACTTCGTGATGGGCGGCAGCACGCCGGCGGCGCTCGGGGCCGACTGGCTCACCTCGGCCTACGACCAGGTCGCGCTCGGCTGGGCCTCCTCCCCGTTCGCCTCGCGGCTCGAGAGCGTCGCGGTGCGCTGGCTGCGCGAGCTGTTCGACCTCCCCGCCGAGCTCGGCGGCGTCCTGGTGACCGGCGCCACGATGGCGAACTTCACCGGGCTGATCGCAGCGCGAAGCTGGTGGGCCGAGCAGCACGGGTTCGACGTCGATGACGTCGGCTTGGCCGGGGCGCCGACGCCACGGATCCTGACCGGCGGGTATGTGCACCCGACCGCGGTCCAGGCGCTCGACATGCTCGGGATGGGCCGCGCCAACGTCACCCGGCTCGTCCGCGACAGCGTCGGGCGCCTCGACCTCCGCGCGCTCGAGGCCGAGCTGAGCGGCGGCGAGCCGGCGATCGTGATCGCCAACGCGGGCGAGGTCAACAACGGGGACTTCGACCCGATCGAGGCGATCGCCGAGCTCACTCACGAGCATCGAGCCTGGCTGCACGTGGACGGGGCGTTCGGCCTCTTCGCCCGTCTCGCGCCCGAGTCGCGGGCGCTGACCGAGGGGGTCGAGCGCGCCGACTCGGTCACCGTCGACGCGCACAAGTGGCTCAACGTCCCGTACGACTGCGGCGTGGCGTTCGTACGCGAGCCCGAGCGGCTGGTCGCCGCGCTGCGGATCGGCGCCCCGTATCTGCCCGCTCCCGACGACCCGCGCCCGAACACCAGCGCGATGGCCCCGGAGAACTCGCGCCGGGCCCGGGCGCTCGCGGTCTGGGCGACGCTGCGCGCCTACGGGCGCGACGGCTACCGCGCGATGGTCGAGCGCCACCTGCGCCTCGCGCGCCACCTCGCCGCCGAGGTCGAGCGCCGGCCCGAGCTCGAGCTGCTCGCCGAGCCGCAGCTCAACATCGTCTGCTTTCGCGCGCGGCCCGCGGGCGTCCAGGAGGACGAGCTGGACGCTCTCAACCGCAGGCTCGGCGAGGCGCTGCTCGCCGACGGGCGGGTCTTCTGCGGAACCACCGTGTACGACGGCCGGGTCGCCTTCCGGCCGGCGATCGTCAACTGGCAGACGACCGAGGCCGACGTCGAGGCCCTGGTCGAGATACTGGTCCAACTACTCGAGGGGGAACTGTGATGAACGACGCGGACTCGGCGGCGGCGCTCGAGGCGGCGATCACCCGCTACAACGACGCCTGGAACGCCCACGACCTCGACGCGATCATGGCGATGCACGCGCCCGACATGGTGTTCGAGAACCACACCGCGCACGAGCGCGCCGAGGGCGCGGACGTCCGCGCCCACATCGGCTCGATCTTCGAGACGTGGCCCGACATCCGCTTCGACGGCCGGCGCACGTACTGTCGCGACGGGCTGGTCGTCCAGGAGTGGACGGCGACGGCCACGCACGCGAGCGAGATGCGCCGCGGCGACCTGGTCGCGGCGCCGACCGGCAGGCGGCTGAGCTGGGACGGGCTCGACGTGATCCCGTTCGAGCACGGCCTGGTGAAGCGCAAGGACGTCTACTCGGACTCGGTCGCGATCCTCAGCGCTCTCGGGCTGCTCTGAAACGAGCCCACAGCCAGGCCGCCGCTCAGAGCTCGGGCACGTCGGCGCCCAGCGGCGTGAACGGCACCCGGCGTACCTCGGCCCAGCCGCGAGCCGCCTCGGTCGCCCCCTCGACGACCTTGCCGGTGTCCTGCCAGAAGCTCCACAGCATCACTGACGGTCCGGCCCCCGAGATGGTCGCGCCGAGGGCGCCGAGCTCGCGCGCGCGGCCGAGCAGCTCCATCGACCGGCGATACAGAGGCTCGCGCGCCGGCTGGTGGAGGCGGTCGGCGAGGCCGCGCTCGATCAGCGCCAGGTCGGAACGCTCGAGCCCGAGGACCAGCTGGGTCGCCGCGGCGACGTTGGCGACCGCGTCGGCGAGGTCAACGGTCGCGGGCAGCGCGGCGCGAGCCGCCGCGGTCGGCACCGTGTCGTCGGGGATCACCAGCACGGCCTCGACCCCCTCCGGGACGGCGAGCCGCACCGGGGCGGGCAAGTCGGCCGCGCCGTCGGCTCCCGGGCAGAGGACGAAGCCGCCGTAGAGCGCCGCGGCGACGTTGTCCGGATGACCCTCGAGCTGGACCGCGTGGCGGTAGATCTCGTCGCGCTCGAGCCCGAGCTCGAACAGGTGGTCGGCCGCGACCAGGCCGGCGACGATCGCCGCCGCGCTCGATCCGAGGCCACGGGCGAGCGGGATCTCGCTGCGGATCTCGAAGCGCAGGCCGTCGGCCGGGTGGAGGCGCTCGAACGCGCGCACGCACAGGTTGGAGCGGTCGGTGGGCAGGTCGGCGCCGGCGTCGACCGAGAACTGGCCCTGCTCGGCCACCTCGAGCTCGAGGGCGATGGAGAGGGCAGCGGCCAGGACGTCGTACCCCGGCCCGAGGTTGGCCGACGACGCCGGTACCCGGACGACCCTGCGCCGCTCGGTCATCGGTTGAGCCTAGTCGAGCAGGGCGTCGATCGCCGCGAGCAGCGCCGCCACCTCGACGGCTTGCTCAGGGCTTCGCCGCCGGAAGCTCGCTCTCCGGCGCGCGGGCACTCGCGCCGGCGGGCTCGCTGCGAACCGCCCGCATCGGCAGCCTGACGCTGATCGTCGTCCCGCGGCCGATCTCGCTCTCGACCTCGATCGAGCCGCCGTGGGCGTCCACGATCGCCTTGACGATCGTCAGCCCGAGCCCGGTCCCCTGGATGTGGCGCTGCTCGGCCTCGTGCGCACGGAACATGCGCTCGAACAGGCGGTGGCTGTCCTCCGGCGGGATCCCGATTCCGGTGTCGGCCACCGCGACCACCGCGACGTCGCCGTCGGCGAACGCGCGGATCTCGACCTTGCCGCCCTTCGGCGTGAACTTGATCGCGTTCGAGACCAGGTTGTCGACCACCTGGGTGAGCCGGTGAGGGTCGGCGTCGATCCGCAGCGGGTCGTCGGCCTCGACCGAGAGCTCGACGCCCGCCTTGCGCGCCTCCGGTGCCGACTCCTCGGCCACGGCGGCGGCGAGGGCCGCCAGGTCCGCACGGCCGCGTTCGATCTCGAACGTTCCGGCGGTGATCTTCGTCAGCAGCAGCAGGTCGCCGACCAGGCTCAGCTCGCGCCGCGAGTTGCGCTCGATCACCTCGACGAAGCGCCTGCCCTGCTCACTCAGGTTGTCGGCCTCGATCTCGGCGAGCAGTTCCGTGTAGCCGATGATCGAGGTCAGCGGCGTGCGTAGCTCGTGCGAGATGAGGCCGAAGAAGTCGTCCTTCAGCCGCTCCGCGTCGCGCTCGGCGGTGACGTCGCGGCTCGTCCCCATGACCCGCATCGAGCCGTCCTCGTCGACGAACGGGCGGCCCTCGGTGACGATCTCGCGCACCCGGCCGTCGGGGAGCACGACGCGGTAGCTGTACTCGAACTCGTACTGGCCGGCCTCGACCTCGGACAACCGCTCGAGCACCTTCGCGCGGTCGTCCGGGTGGACCCGCTCGAGGACCGCCTCGACCTCCGGGATCGAGTTCGACGGATCGAAGCCGTGGTTGCGGAATTGCTGGTCGGACCAGGTCCGCTCCCGCGACTCCACGTCGAGCTCCCAGCTGCCGACGCTCGCGATCTGCTGAGCGTCGGCGAGCTGGCGGCGCTCGGCCGCGAGCGCGCGCTCGGCCTCGATCCGCTCCGAGATCTCGCGCCCGGCGCAGTGGAAGACGTTCGCCCCCAGGTCGGGAGACGCGGACCACTCGGTCCAGCGCCAACCGCCGTCCTTCGTGCAGATGCGGATCTTGAACTCGGCCGTCGTGCCACCCTGCCCGAGGCGCGCGACCTCGGTCTCGACCGCCTCGCGGTCGCCCGGGTGGATGATCTCGATGAACGGGTTCGGGAGCAGCTCGTCCGGGGTCCAGCCGAGCATTTGCTCCCAGGCACCGTTGAGCTGCTTGAAATAGCCGTCGAAGCCGCAGGTGGCGACCAGGTCGTTGATCAGCTCGAAGTGCCGGGCGCTCTCGGCGAGCTTGCGCTCGGCCGCCTTCTGCTCCGAGATGTCGCGGGTGATCGTCGAGGCGGCGATCACCCGGCCGTCGGGGTCGAGCACCGGCGAGACGGTCAGCGAGACCTCGATCCGGCGCCGGTCCTTGCGCATCCGCGCCGTCTCGTAGTTCTCGACCCGCCCGCCGGCGCGCACCCTGTCGATCAGCTCCGAGAGCTCGCTCTCCTGGCCCGGCGGCATCAGCGCGTCATGGCTGCGGCCGATCATCTCCTCGGCGCTGTAGCCGTAGATGCGCTCGGCGCCGCGGTTCCAGCTGCGCACCCGGCCATCGAAGCTCCAGCCGATCACGGCGTCGCCGGAGCTCGCAACGATCGCCGCGAGCTCGCGGGTCTCCTGCTCGCGGGCAAGCCGGGCCGTGATATCGCTGATCGCCGCCGTGAAATGGGTCGAGCCGTCGTCCCAGGCGGTCAGCGTGAGCGAGATCGGGAACTCGCTGCCGTCGGCGCGCAGACCGGCGAGCTCGACCGAGTCGCCGATGATCCGCGCCTCCCCGGTCTCGAGGTAGCGCTCGATCCCGGCCTTGTGGCGATCGCGGTAGCGCTCCGGCATCAGACGGGCCAGCGGGGCGCCGGTCAGGTCGGCGGCCCGGTGGCCGAATATCCGCTCGGCGGCCGGGTTCATGTAGGCGATGCGGCCGTCGGCGTCGGCCGAGACGATCGCCTCCACCGAGGCCTCGGTGACGGCGCGAAACCAGCGCTCGCGGGCCTCGCGGCCGGCGGCCTGGCGGCGCAGGTCGCGGGCGCTGATCCCGATCACCGCGACGAGGATCGCCATCGTCCCGAGGCTGACGATCGCCAGGCCGAGGTCATCGCCGAACAGGTCGGCGCGCTCGAGCGCGAGCCGGACGCCGCCCAGCACCAGCGGGACGAGGATCGCGACCGGCGCGAGCCGCCGGGCGAACGTCGAAGCCGGGTCGTCGCCGCTCAGGAACGCGACCAGGCCGCGTTGGGGACGGGCGAGCGCGAGGGCCGAGGCCGCGAGCGCCAGCGCGACGGTGCCCTGCAGCGACACTCCGGCCGACCCGGCGCGGCCGCGCAGGTAGTCGACGTCGTAGGCGAAGCCGACGAGGGCGACGATCGCCGCCACCGCGGCGATCGCCTGCAGCGTCAGGGTGAGCCGATGGCGGGGCGGGTAGCGATCGAGGGTCGCGGCGGCGGCCCCGCCGATCGCCAGCGCGCCGGCGGCATAGGCGACCGGACGCCCGGAGCCCGGATCGGCGGTGTCGAAGAAGAGCCGGTCGATGCTGAGGTCGCCGACCAGGTACTCGGCGATCACGGCGACGCCGATCACGGCCGTGACCGCACCGAGGCAAGTGCCCGCCCGGTGGCGCCGCGACGGGCCCTCGCCCGGCGCCAGCAGGACGATCGCGGCGCCGAGGATGCCGATCGCGACGGCGGCCAGCGGCTTCATCGCGGGCAGGCTCGAGTCGACCTGCGTGAGCAGGGTCGAGCCGGTGGCCCAGCCGATCAGGACGAGCGCCGCGATCAGGATCATCGCGCCGCCACATGCGGCCGCCAGACGGCGCGCCGTCGGGCCGAAATTGCTCTCGTCGCCGCTCATCTCCTCCTCCCCGAGGCATCGGCGCAGACGCCCGATCGCATCAGGGAGCCGTGCGCCGCCGCGGATCGGGCGATTCTATTCCCGAGGGGCGACTGCCGGCGCAGCCGCAAGCGCGCTCGTATTGCCGGCGATCGCGCCCGCCAGCAGCCCGTCGGCCGGAACCTCGGCGCCGGCGAGCAACACTGACTGGCGGACCATCGCCCCGGCCCCGATCGAGGCGCCCGGGCCGATTACCAGCGGGCCGTCCAGGCGCGCTCCGGCGCCGACCTCGGCGCCGTCGCCCAGCAGCACCGGGCCACTCAGCTCAACCCCCTCGAGGCCTCCCTCCTCGGCCGAGTCGACCAGCCGCCCGAGCGGCTCGACGTCGACCGCCCCGGTGAGCACGTCGAGGTTGCCCTGCAGGTACTCCGGCAGGGAGCCGACGTCGTTCCAGTAGGCGTCGGTGACGTGGACCCCGAACGGGATGTCGGCGTCGAGCAGGGCCGGGAAGACGTCGAGCGCGAAGTCGACCTCCTCGGCGTCGGGGAAATGATCGAAGACCTCGGGGTCGAGCACGTAGATCATGCAGTTGGCGAGGTCGGAGAGCGCCTCGCCGGCGTCCGGCTTCTCCTGAAACCCCTGGACGCGGCCGTCGGCGCCGGTGACGACGACGCCGTACTCGGTCGTGTCGGTGACCCGCTTCACCGCCAGCGTCGCGATCCAGTCGTTCTCGGCGTGGGCACGCGCCATCGCCGCGAGATCGATGTCGGTGAGCGCGTCGCCCGCCATCACCACGAACGGCTCCGAGCCGAAGAAGTCGCGCACGTTGCGCACGCCGCCGGCGGTGCCGAGCAGTTTCTCCTCGTAGGAGTAGGTGAGCTCGATCCCGACCGAAGAGCCGTCGCCGAAGCGATCCTTGATCGTCTCGGGGAACCAGTGCAGGTTGGCGGTCACCTCGCCGAACCCGTCGGCTGCGAGCCGGCGCAGGATGTGCTCCATGATCGGCCGGTTGGCGACCGGCACCAGCGGCTTCGGAATCTCGTGGGTGAGCGGGCGCAGCCGCGTGCCGAGCCCGGCCGCCATCACCATCGCCTTCATCACCGATGAGGCTAGTGGTTGAGCGCCCCACTACGATTCCAGGCGATCAGCTACTCAGGAGCAGCATGACGACCACCCAGACCGCACCGGACCACAAGGTCGCCGACCTCGGACTCGCCGAGTTCGGCCGCAAGGAGATCACCCTGGCCGAGCACGAGATGCCCGGCCTGATGCGCACGCGCGAGGAGTACGCCGCCGCACAGCCGCTCGCCGGCGCCCGGGTGACCGGCTCGCTCCACATGACCGTGCAGACGGCGGTGCTGATCGAGACCCTCGTGGCGCTCGGCGCCGAGGTTCGCTGGGCCTCGTGCAACATCTTCTCGACCCAGGACCATGCCGCGGCCGCGATCGCCGCCGCCGGGATCCCGGTGTTCGCCTGGAAGGGCGAGACGCTGGAGGAGTACTGGTGGTGCACCGAGCAGGCGCTGACCTGGCCGGACGCCGACGGGCCGAACATGATCCTCGACGATGGCGGCGACGCCACCCTGCTCGTCCACAAGGGAGTCGAGTTCGAGGCCGCGGGCGCGGTCCCGGACCCCGCCTCCGCCGACTCGGAGGAGTTCCGGATCATCCTCGAGACGCTCAAGCGCTCGCTCGAGGCCGATCCGCAGCGGTTCACGAAGATGGCCACCGGGATCATGGGCGTGACCGAGGAGACGACCACAGGGGTGCATCGCCTCTACCAGTTCGCCGAGACCGGCGACCTGCTGTTCCCCGCGATCAACGTCAACGACTCGGTCACCAAGTCGAAGTTCGACAACCTCTACGGCTGCCGCCACTCGCTGATCGACGGGATCAACCGCGGCACCGACGTGATGATCGGCGGCAAGGTCGCCGTCGTCTGCGGCTACGGCGACGTCGGCAAGGGCTGCGCCGACTCACTGAGCGGGCAGGGCGCGCGGGTGATCATCACCGAGATCGACCCGATCTGCGCGCTCCAGGCGGCGATGGAGGGCTACGAGGTCCGCAGGCTCGAGGAGGTCATCGAGAGCGCGGACATCTTCATCACCGCGACCGGCAACAAGGACATCATCACCGTCGACGACATGGCCCGGATGAAGCACCAGGCGATCGTCGGGAACATCGGCCACTTCGACAACGAGATCGACATGGCCGGACTGGAGTCATCCGGCGCGAGCCGGGTGACGGTCAAACCGCAGGTCGACGAGTGGATCTTCGGCGACGGCCACGCGATCATCGTGCTCTCCGAGGGCCGGCTGCTCAACCTCGGCAACGCGACCGGCCACCCGTCGTTCGTGATGTCGAACTCGTTCACGAACCAGACGATCGCCCAGATCGAGCTGTTCACCAAGAACGCCGACTACGCGAAGCGCGTCTACGTGCTGCCCAAGCACCTCGACGAGAAGGTCGCCCGCCTGCACCTGGACGCGCTGGGCGTCTCGCTCACCGAGCTGCGACCCGAGCAGGCCGCCTACCTCGGCGTGCCGGTCGACGGGCCGTACAAGCCGGATCATTACCGGTACTGAGCTGGCGCTCGCCGCTCGGCGCTCGGCGCTCGCCGCTCGCGTGAGCGACGCGTCGCATGCGGCCCTGCGACGCACCGCCCACGTGCGCGCTGCCATATTGGCGGCGTGGCGCGACCGATTCCCGAAGCTGAGATCCGGCTGAGGACCAGCCGCTCGTCCGGGCCCGGGGGCCAGCACGCGAACGTGACCGCGTCGCGGGTCGAGGCGGTCTTCGAGATCGACGAGTCCGCAGCCCTGACCGAGGAGCAGAAGCGCCGGCTTCGCGGCCGGTTCGGGCGCCGGGTGACCGCGGTGGCCCAGGATGCTCGCAGCCAGTCGCGAAACCGGGCGCTCGCGATCGAGCGCCTTCAGGATCGCGTGGCCGCGGCGCTGAGGCCGCGCAAGCACCGGCGGCCGACCAAGGCCAGCCGCCGCTCGCAGGAGCGGCGGCTGGCGTCGAAGAAGCGGCGCGGCGAGATCAAGCGGGGGCGGCGGGCGCCTCGGGCGGAGGACTAGCTTCCGGCTCGGACTCGGCCTCCGAACGGCGCCGCAGCGCCATGCCCACGAACGGATAGACCAGGGTCGAGAGCATCGCCGCGCCGACCAGCCCGGCGGCCGTCGAGGAGCGCATCTCGCCGGAGTCGATCGCCAGCGTCGTGATCGCGACCACGAGCGGCAGCTCGGTGGCGGAGAAGAAGCCGAGCGCCATCCGGTCGCGGGCGTTGAGCACGCCTCGGTAGAGCAGCAGCGCCGGGGTCCCGCGAACGACCAGGAAGAGGACGAAGAAGAGGACCAGCTTGCCGATCGCCTCGGCCGAGCCCAGCGCGTCGAGGTCGAAGTTGATCCCGCTCCCGACGAAGAAGAAGGGGATCAGGAACCCGAACCCGACCGCGGTCAGCTTCGACTCGAACGACTCGAGCTCGTTGCCTCGCAGCGCCGCGCGGACGATCATGCCGGCGACGAAGCCGCCGAGCAGGATGTCGAGGCCGAGCTCGGACGCGAGCAGGACGAGCCCGAAGACGAGCACGGTGGCGATTCGCACGGCGAGCTGGCTGCTCGACTCGAGCGTGCGCTGCAGCGCCGGGATCCCGCGCCAGGCGAACCGGACCGAGGTCAGCGCCAGGAGGAGCGCGATCCCGATGAAGCCGAGCAGGATCACCGCCTCGTGCAGCGGCTGGGTGGTCGAGAGCACCAGCGTGATCAGCAGGATCGGGCCGAACTCGCCGACCGCTCCGGCGGCGAGCAGGTGAGTGCCGAAGCGGGTCTTCAGCTCGCCCGCGTCGCGCAGGATCGGGATCAGCGTCCCGATCGCGGTCGTCGCCATCGCCGAGCCGGTGTAGAGGAACGAGACGACGACTCCGGCTGCCGCCAGCGCCCCGCCGATCCCGTAGGCGAGGACCAGCGAGCACAGCCAGCCCCAGGCGCCGAGGCTGAGCGGCTTGCCGCGGATCCGCTCGAAGTCGATCTCGTAGCCCGCGAAGAAGAACAGCATCCCGAGCCCGAGGTTCGAGAAGAAGTCGACGAAGTCGTCGGACTCGGCGATCCCGAGCACCTGCGGCCCGATCACGATCCCGAAGATCAGCTCGAGGACCACGACCGGCGGCGCCATCCGCCTCGGGAGCGCGACGACCGTGATCGCGGCCAGCGCCGCGGTCAGGATGATCGCGAAGAAGGAGCCCTCGTCGACGGTGATCACGGCGAGATCATTCTCCCGGGAGCGGACGGCAGCGCGTCACCGCGGTGGGTGAAGCGCGCGAGGCTAGAGCCGGCCGAGCTCGGCCTTGAGCTTCTCGATCACCGCGACCGGCTCCGGGTCGACCCCGTTGTGCGCGGCGAGGTGCAGCGAAACCAGGTCGCCGAGCATCACCGACCACAGCAGACGCTGCAGGCGCGTCTCGCCGACCGTCTCGACCCTGACCACCTCGGCGGCCACGGGCCCGATCAGCTTCGCGGTCAGGTCGGCGCGGTCGCGCTGGCGCGGGTGCTGGTCGGAGTCGCCGAGAAACACCGCTGAGAAGCGCCCGTCGCCGACCGGGCTCGTCCAGCCGACGATCTCGTTGTGGTCGAGCTCGGGAAGCTGGTGGTTGAAGGCGTGTTGCTTGGCGTTCTCGTTGACCTGGCACTTCCAGCGATAGGCGACCGGGACGGTCAGCTCGCAGCCGTAGATCAGCGGCACGGTGCCGGCGATCCGCTCGGCGATCTCGGCCGAGAGCGAGATCAGCGAGTCGCGGTGCTCCTCGAGATGCGAGGCACCGGCGTCGATCTCGGTCCGCATGCCCTGGGTGACGCCGACGAGGGCGGCGACCTCGCACGCGACCGTGAAGCCGTAGCCGACCGAGTGGCGCGGCTGCAGGCCGCCGGGCAGCCCGATCACCGGCACCCCCGCCTCGCGCGCGGCGTCGGCGAGCGCGCCGCCGGTGGTCGCGGCGTAGCGGCGCGCGCCGACGGCCTCCGCGGCGGCGAAGCAGGCGAGCGTCTCCTCGGTGTCGCCCGAGTAGCTCGTGCAGAGGATCGCGCGGTCGGGCGAGGTCCAGGAGGGCAGCTCGTAGTCGCGGAAGATCAGCATCGGCATCGTCACGGAGTCGCCCATCGCGGCGCGCGCGAGCACCCCGCCGATCGCGGAGCCGCCCATGCCGCAGACGATCAGCCCGCGGGCGTCCTCGGGCTCGAGCCCGGACGACTCGACCCGCCAGAGCGCGTCGCGCAGGTGATCCGGGAGCGCGAGCACGTCATCGAGCTGACCGCTCGGGTCGACCGCCTTGATCGCGTCCAAGCTCACAGCGGCTGCCCCAACTGCGACAGGGCCCGGCCTGGTCCTGCCGGACTCGGCCTCACGCGGCCACCTCGGCCTCGACGAGCTCGTCGGGCTGGACGCGCGAGTCGGCCTCGACCATCGCGCCGGCCTCGATCCTGGCTCCCTCGCCGATCACGCATCCGGGGGCGATCGTCGCCCCCTCCCCGACCTGAACGCCGGCCGCGAGAATCGATCCGCTGACGTGGGCTCCGGGGCCGATCGAGCAACCGTCGAGCAGCACGGCCTCGGTGATCGCCGCGCCGCCGCCCACCTTCGACCCGGAGCGGATCACGGCGCGGCGATCGACGGTCGCGTCGGCGGCGATCTCGGCGTCATCGGCGATGTACGGCTCGCCGTCGCCGGCGAGCTCGGTCTCGACACTGCCGTCGAGGATGTCCCAGGTCGCCTGCAGATAGCGCTCCGGGGTGCCGATGTCCATCCAGTAACCCTCGAGCCGGCGGCCGTAGAGGCCCTGGCCGACGAGGCGGGGGAAGACCTCGCGCTCGATCGAGACGGCGCGCCCAGCCGGAATCAGGTCGAGCACCCGGCGCTCGATCACGTAGGCACCGGCGCTGACCTCGTCGGTGTCGATCTCGGCCGGGTCGGGCTTTTCCAGGAAGCCGAGCACCACCCCGTCGTCGGCGCGACGAACGAGGCCGTAAGAGGTCGGGTCGTCGACCGGGTGCAGGGCCAGCGTGATCACGGCGCCGGTCTCGTCGTGCTGGCGCTGGAGCGAGGTCAGGTCGAGGTCGGTGAGCACGTCCCCGTTGAGGACCATGAACCGGTCGCCCAGCAGTCCCTGGTCGGCGGCGAGGCGAACCGGGCCGGCGGTGCCGAGCGGCTCGTCCTCCTGGACATAGCGGATCACCGGGCCGCCGGGGACCGAATCACCGAGCGCGGCGCGCAGGCTCTCGGCCTTGAAGCCGCAGGCCATCACCACCTCGTCGACCCCGTGGCGGCCGAGCCAATCGACCATGTAACGGATGAACGGGCGGTCGACCAGAGCCAGGGCAGGCTTCGGGTGAGTCAGGGTCAGCGGGCGAAGCCGAGTTCCCTCGCCGCCGACGAGCACGACGGCCTGCATCAGGCGCGACCGATGCCCTCGTAGGTGAATCCGGCGGCGCGCAGGCGCGCGGAATCGAGGAAGTTGCGCCCGTCCACGATCAGCGGGTTCGACATCCGGCCCACCAGCTCCTCCCAGGGGAGCTCGGCGAACTCAGGCCACTCGGTCACCAGAATCGCCGCGTCGGCGCCCTCGAGCGCCTCGGCGGCCGAGTTGCGAAGGTCCACGCTGGGCAGCATCTGGCCCGCCGGGCGCTCGGCGACCGGATCGTAGGCGACGACGCTGGCGCCCTCGCCCTGCAGCCGCGCCGAGAGCACCAGGCTCGACGCCTCGCGCATGTCGTCGGTGTTCGGCTTGAAGGCCAGCCCGAGCAGCGCGACCCGCTTGCCGACCAGCGAGCCCAGGTGCTTGGAGAGCTTCGAGATCACCCGGCGCTTTTGCAGCTCGTTGACCTCGATCACCGAGTTGAGCAGCTGGAAGTGGTAGCCCGTGTTGCCGGCGAGCATCTTCAGCGCCGAGACGTCCTTCGGGAAGCACGAGCCCCCGTATCCGATCCCCGCCTGCAGGAACTGCGGGCCGATCCGGCCGTCGAGGCCCATCCCGCGGGCGACCTCGCGCACGTCCGCGCCGACCCCCTCACACACGTTGGCGATCTCGTTGATGAACGAGATCTTGGTCGCCAGGAAGGCGTTCGAGGCCAGCTTGATCATCTCGGCGGAGGCGACGTCGGTGCGGACGATCTCCCCGCCGAGCGGCTCGTAGGCCGCGGCGATCGCGTCGGCCGCCCACTCGGAGCCGGGGTCGGCTCCGATCACCACCCGGTCGGGCTGGAGGAAGTCCCTGACCGCCGACCCCTCCTTCAGGAACTCGGGGCAGGAGACGTAGACGAGATCGGGCTTCGAGCGCCGGATCGCCGCGCCGGTCCCGGCCGGGACCGTGCTCTTCATGATCAGCGCGTGGTCGCCGTCGTCGGGGAGCTCCCCGACCACGGCCTCCACTCGCGACAGGTCGGCGTCGCCGGAGTAGGTCGGCGGCGTGTCGACGCAGCAGAAGAGCAGCTTCGCAGCGCCGAGCAGCTCGTCGATCTCGGTCGTGAAGGTGAGCCGCTCGCGGTTCTTCTCGACCAGCTCCGGGAGGCCCGGCTCGTGGATCGGCAGCGGGGCGCCGGAACGCAGCGCCTCGATCTTGTCGGCGTTGATGTCGACGGCGACCACCGGGTGCCCGGTCTCGGCGAAGCAGGCTGCCGTGACCAGGCCGACCCAGCCCACTCCGATCACGCCGATCGTCGGCTTCTCGCCTTCGTTCACGGTGGGGAAGCTACTTGCCTTCGTACTCGCGCATCGAGGTCGCGATCGAGAGCATCTGGCCCTCCTCGAGCGACTGCAGCAGCGTGTTGTTGACCCAGTAGGCGCCCTGGTTGGTCTTCCACCCGACCAGTCGCAGGCGGTCGCCATCGTAAAACAGCTCGTACTCGCGCCCGTCGATCGTGCGCGTTTCGCTCGGGTTGTCGAGGATCGGCGGATCGGTCCAGTCGGTGCCCGAGATCCCGTAGAACTCGTCGAGCAGGCCGTGGCCGAACGCGTCGCCGGGGACGTCGACGACCATCTTGTAGCCGTAGTAGACGTCCTTATCGGGACCGTCGATCACGAATGCGCGGCTGTCGTTGGAGATGAACGAGCCGGGCACCAGGCGGGTCGGGTAGTAGATCGGGAAGGTGATCATCGGGTCGCCGTCCTTCTTCTTCTTGATCGACACCTGGTGGGCGTAGGTCTGGGCCTGCTCGGTCGCGTCGTCCATCGCCGGGCCCTCGAAGTGGTCGCTCTCCCCGCCCGAGCCACCACCGCCGCCGCTTCCATCGCCGCCGCCGCCGTCGCTGCCGCCCTCGGGCTTGTCGGCGCTCGACGGCTTGTCCGGCTCGTCCGAGGGCGGCGACTCACCCGCCGGACGGCCGCCCGGGGTGCCCTCGCCGCTCTCGAACTGCTGCACCGCAGCCTGGATCGCCTTGTCGTCGGCGGTCACGTAGACCTCGCCGAGCTCGGCCGGGAAGTGGACCTCGCGCACCGGCGCGTTGCGGACGAAGAAGAACGTCTTGATCAGCTCGATCACCTGGATCGGGTCCTTGAGCGCGTTGTCGGACGTCGTGTACTTCTTGAAGATGTCGAGTAGTTCCTCGCGGTCGGAGATCATCTTCGAGGGCGGCACCGCCGCCCGCGCCTCGCGGACGAAGTCCTGCTGGCGAGCGGCGCGGACGAGGTCGTTGTCCTCGTGGCGGAAGCGCACGTACTGCAGCGCCTTGAACCCGCAGAGGCGCTGGTAGCCGGCCTCGATGTCGATCTCCGAGACGCCCGTGTCGGGCGGGATGTAATAGCGACGGTCGACGTCGACGTACACGCAGTCGATCGCGTCGACGGCGTCGGCGAAGCCGGTGAAGTTGACGTTGACGACGTGGTTGATGTCGAGCCCGGTGAGTCGCTGGACGACCTCCAGCGTCAGCTTCGGCCCGCCGGCGCTGTAGGCCGCGTTGAACTTGTCGACCCCGACCCCGGGGATGTTGACCCGCAGGTCGCGGGGGATCGACATCAGCGCGATCGAGTTGCGGTCGGGGTCGACGTGCAGCAGGATCGTCGTGTCCGAGCGGCCCGGGTCGCCGGCGCCCTCGGGCCCGAGGCGCTTGTCGGAGCCCAGGATGAGGATGTTCTGGGGCTCGCCGCCGTCGGTCGGCACGAGCTTCTTCGAGACGCCGTTGATCCCGCCGAGGCCTTCGGCGAGGTCCGCGGCGATCAGCAGCACGTACACCGAGGTCGCGGCCGCCATCGAGATCACGATCACCATCGAGGCGGCGAGAAAGCGCGGCCACAGGCGCTTTGCGCGCGGCGTCTTGCCCGTCTCCTCCGGCTCCTCGGTCTCGCTGACGGCAGCGACCGCCGCGGGCGGCTTCGCCGGCGGGGCGCCGACCGGCTGCTGACCCTTGCCGGCGGTGCGGGCCCGGAGACCGGCGAGCGCCGCCTCCTCGGCCTCGGCCTTGTCCGCCAGTCCGACGGTTTCCGCCTCGACGGTGTGGCCCTCGGTCGCCGGGGCAGCCTCGCCCTCGGCCGCCGGGGCCTCGCCCTCGGTCGCTTCGTCCTCGCCGCCGGCGGCGTCGGCCTGATCGGCCTCGCCGGGCTCGTCGGCGGGCTCGTCGAGCTCCTCGAGCTCATCCTCGCCGGGCCCGGCCTGATCGGCAACGCCCTCCTCCCCGGTCGCCGGCTCCTCGAGCCCGGCGAGCTCGGCGTCGAGATCGCGCTCGATCTCGTCGAACTCCTCGGTGAAGCCCGCCCTCAGGTCCGCGGAGTCCTCGGCCGCGGCATCGGCTTGCGGCTCGTCGGGCTCCGCAGCTTCGGGCTCAGGCTGCTCGGCCTCGGGCTCCTTGGGCTCCGGCTGCTCGGCCTCGGGCTGCTCGGCCTCGGGCTCCTCGGCCTCCGGCTCGTCCGCGCCCTGGGCCTCCGCGCGGCGGCGCCCGGCGTAGGTGGCAGGCGGGGGCGGCGCCTCGTGCTCGCCCGCGTCCGCGTCGCCCGCGTCGTCGGTCGCCTCGGGCTGCTCTTGCGGTGCATCCTCGGGCTCGGGCGGGTTGCCCTCCGCCTCGCGGCGCTCCTCGGGGTCGAACTCGCGGGTCTCGTCGTCGATGCTCACGCCGCCTCCCCGTCGTCGACGACCCGCAGGTTGCGCCCCAGGGCGCGGCTGAACTCGACCAGGGCGCTGCGGTAGCTGGACAGCGAGCTGACCGAGACCCATTCCTCGGGCCCGTGATGGCCGCCGCCGACCGGCCCGAACTCGACCGCCGGCACGCCGGCGCGCAGGAACGAGACGGCGTCGGAGGCACCGTCGCGGCCGACGCTGGTCACCTCACCGTGGTGATACTTCGCGGCCGCGGCGCAGAGCGCGCGCACAAAGGGCGACTCGGGGTCGACCATCGCGGGCGGGCGGCGGAAGGTCGAGACGAGCGAGGCGCCCGGGATCCCGTCGACCTCCGCGAGGATCGCGTCCGGGTCCTGCTCGGGCAGGTAGCGAACGTCGACGTCGATGTAGCAAGTGTCGGGCACCTTGTTCAACGCGTCACCGCCGAGGATCCGGCCGAGGTTGATCGACGGGCGGTCGAACAACTCCGAGCTGCGCGAGGCAAACGGTAGCGACTGGATCGCGCGGAATACATCGATCGCCCTCAGGATCGCGTTCTCGCCCAACCACGGGGTCGCCCCGTGAGCGGCGAGCCCGTCGACCCGCAGCCGCATGGCGACCACGCCCTTGGCCGCGACGCCGACGTGGAGGTCGGTCGGCTCGCCCGTGATCACGAAGTCGCCGAGAAAGCCCTCGGACACGATCAGGTCCCCGCCGCGCTCCACCTCCTCCTCGGACTCCTCGTCGGGGACGACCCCGAGCCTGACCCGGACCGCCGCCGAATCGCGCAGGTCGGCGACCGCGAGCAGCATCGCGGCCAGCGCGCCCTTCATGTCGTAGGCGCCGCGCCCGACCAGCCGGTCGTCCTCCACACGGGCCTCGAATTGCTCCTGCCGCCCGGGGACGACGTCGATGTGGCCGTGCAGCAGCAACGTCGTCTGAGCGTCGGCCGGGCCGACCTCGGCGAGCGTCACCGGGAGGCCGCGGCAGTCGAGCTGTCGGGTCTCGATATTGCGCGCGTCGAGCCAGCCCTTGACGAAGCCCGCGCATTGCTTGATGCCCTCGGGCGTCGAGGTGTCGTAGCCGATCAGCGTCTCTGTCAGCAGCCGTTCATCCATGGGACAAATCCGCCGGCTGCTGAGCATCGCGCCCGCGGCCGGCGGAAAGTGCGCGAATCAGCTTAGGGATCAGCTGTTTTCAGCGATCTTGATGTACGCCTCAAAGCGGGCGCGCTCGCGCTCGGCCTGCTCGGCGGCGGCGGAGCCCTCCTCGGCCTCGGAGAGGCTCTGCTCGGCATCCGAGAGACGCTGCTTGAGCTCCGAGACGTCGAGCTCGCCGGGCGACTTCGCCTCGGCGATCAGCACCCTGGCGCGGTTGGCGAACACCTCGAGCCAGCCCTCGCCCTGCGCGTAGCGCTCCACCTCCGAGTCGGAGACGTGCAGGCGCAACTCCGCCGGGAGCAGCCGAGCCACCATCGGAATGTGGTCGGCGAGGATGCCGACCTCGCCGACCGCGGTCCTGGTCGAGAGCATCTGCAGCTCGCCGGAGAAGACCGTCCCCTCCGGGGTCAGGACCTCGGCCTCGAGCTTCTTCTCGCCCGCCACGAGCTAGGCCTCGACCGCCTCGGCCTCGGCCTCCTTGCGGTCCTCCGCCTCGGCGGCCTCGCGCTCGATGCCCTCGTCCCTGTCGCCCTTCTCCTCGGTGCCGGTGACCTGGTCGATCGATCCCTTCATGTAGAAGGCCGACTCCGGCAGGTCGTCGTGCTGTCCGTCGAGGATCTCGCGGAACGAGCGCACCGTCTCGGCGACCGGGACGTACTCGCCGTCGCGGCCGGTGAACTGCGAGGCGACGAAGAACGGCTGGCTCAGGAAGCGCTCGAGCTTGCGGGCGCGGTTGACCGCGACCTTGTCCTCGTCGGAGAGCTCGTCGATCCCGAGGATCGCGATGATGTCCTGCAGCTCCTTGTAGCGCTGCAGGTTCTCCTGGACCTCGGTCGCGACGCGGTAGTGCTCCTCGCCGAGGATGTCGGGCTTGAGGATCGTCGAGGTCGAGTCGAGCGGATCGACCGCCGGGTAGATCCCCTTCTCCGAGATCGCTCGTGACAGCGTGGTGGTCGCGTTCAGGTGCGCGAACACCGATGCCGGCGCCGGGTCGGTGAGGTCGTCGGCCGGGACGTAGACCGCCTGGATCGAGGTCACCGAGCCCTTCTGGGTCGAGGAGATCCGCTCCTGCAGGCCGCCCATCTCGGTCTCCAGCGTCGGCTGATAGCCGACCGCCGAGGGCATCCGCCCGAGCAGCGCCGACACCTCCGACCCCGCCTGCACGAAGCGGAAGATGTTGTCGATGAACAGGAGCACGTCCTGGCCCCCCTCGTCGCGGAAGTACTCCGCCATCGTCAGCCCCGAGAGGGCGACGCGCAGGCGCGCCCCGGGCGGCTCGTTCATCTGCCCGAAGACGAGCATCGTCTTGTCGATCACGCCCGATTCCTTCATCTCGCCCCAGAGGTCGTTGCCCTCGCGCGAGCGCTCGCCGACGCCGCAGAAGGCCGACAGGCCCTCGTGCTCCTCGGCGAGGTTTCGGATCAGCTCCTGAATCAGGACGGTCTTGCCGACCCCCGCGCCGCCGAACAGGCCGACCTTGCCGCCCTTCGCGTACGGGGCGAGCAGGTCGACGACCTTGATCCCGGTCTCGAGGATCTCCTGCGATGGAGCGAGGTCCTCGACGCTGGGCGCCGGCCGGTGGATCGGCCAGCGGGCGTCGTAGTCGACCTCGCCGAGGTTGTCGATCGGGTCGCCGAGCAGGTTGAAGATCCGGCCCAGGGTGCCCCTGCCGACCGGGACCGTGATCGGCCCGCCGGTGTCGATCACCCGATCGCCGCGCTGCAGGCCGTCGGTGGCGTCCATCGCCACGGCGCGAACACGGTCATCGCCGAGGTGCTGCTGCACCTCGCAGACGAGGTCCAGCGCCGGCCGGTTGCCCTCCTCGGGCACCTTGATCTCGAGCGCCGAGTAGATCTCGGGGAGCTGGTCGGGGAAGAGGACGTCGACGACGACGCCCGCGACCGACTCGATCGAGCCGATGTTCTTTCCGTTCCCACTTGCGTTTCCGTTGCTGTCAGCCATGTTCCCTTTCTACGTCGACGGTCAGCCGAGCGCCTCGGCGCCGCCGACTACTTCCAGAATCTCCTGCGTGATCTCCGCCTGGCGGGCTCGGTTCATCGCCAGCGTCAGATCGCCGATCATGTCCTGCGCGTTCTCGGCCGCCGAGCGCATCGCGGTCATCCGCGCGCCCAGCTCCGATGCCGAGGACTCGAGCAACGCCCGGTACACCGAGAGGTCCACGTACTCCTCGAACAGCATCGGGAGCAGCACCTCGGGCTCCGGCTCGTAGTCCCAGTAAGCCTTCTCGTGCGCCTCCGCGAGCTCCGGGTCGGCCGGCTCCTCGGGCTCCGGGATCCCCTCACCGAAGACCTCCGCCTCCTGCATCGGCAGCAGGGTCTGGCGGCGCACGTACTGCGTCAGCGGCGACACGTAGCGGTTGTAGACGAGCTCGACCCGGTCGAGCTCCTCATCGACGTAGGCCGCGGTCACGTCGCGCGAGATCCCGCGCGCATCGGTGAACGCCGGCCGGTCGGTGAACCCGGCGTAGGAGTGGGTGATCGTCTCGCCGCGGAAGCTCATCGTCGAGTTGCCGCGGCGGCCGACGACCGAGAACTGGACCTCGGCGCCGCCGGCGGCGAACTCGCGCTTCAGCCGCAGCCCCTCGCGGATGATGTTGGTGTTGAAGGCGCCGGCGAGGCCGCGGTCGCCGGTGACGAGGACGATCCCGACCCGCCGCTCCTGCTCGCGCTGCTCCAGCAGGGCGATCCTGGGGATCGCGGCCGAAGCGTCGGCGACCTGCTTGGTCACCTTGCGGATCGCCTGCGCGTAGGGGCGCATGTTGTCGATCCGCTGCTCGGCGCGCCGCAGCCTGGCCGCAGCGACCATCTCCATCGCACGGGTGATCTTGTGGATGTTCTTGACCGAAGAGATTCGGTTCTTGACTTCCTTCTGGGTGGCCACTAGGCGGGAACTTCCTCCTGCTCAGCCTCGGCCTCGGCCTCGGCGCGCGCCGGCTGCTCGCGGTGGTGCTCTGACTTGATCCGGTCCGACTCGCCCTCTTCGAGCGGCTGCCCCTCCTCGTCGAAGTCGGGTCCGAAGTCGTCCACCATCTCGGCGATCGCCTTGCCGAGCGCCTCCTCGTCCTCGTCGGAGAGCTGGCCGTCGTCGATCCGGCCCATCAGCTCCCCCTGCTCCGCCTTCAAACGCCCGAGCAGATCGGCGAGGAACTCGGGCACACGCTCGACCTTGATCCGGTCGAGGTAGCCGCCGGTGCCGGCGTAGATCGAGGCGACCTGCTGGCCGACCGAGAGCGGGCTGCGCTCGTTCTGGTTCAGCATCTCGACCAGGCGCTCGCCGCGGCTGAGCTGCTTCTGCGTCTCGGGGTCGAGCTCGGAGCCGAACTGGGCGAACGCCTCGAGGTCGCGATACTGGGAGAGGTCGAGCTTCAGCTTGCCGGCAACGCTCTTCATCGCCTTGGTCTGCGCGTTGCCTCCGACTCGCGAGACCGAGATCCCGACGTTGATCGCCGGCCGCACGCCCGAGTAGAAGAGGTCCGACTCGAGGAAGATCTGGCCGTCGGTGATCGAGATCACGTTGGTGGGGATGTAGGCCGAGACGTCGTTCGCCTGCGTCTCGATGATCGGCAGCGCGGTCATCGAGCCGCCGCCGAGGTCGTCGTTCAGTCGAACCGCCCGCTCGAGCAGCCGCGAGTGCAGGTAGAAGACGTCACCCGGGTATGCCTCGCGACCGGGCGGCCGCCGCAGGAGCAGCGACATCTGCCGGTAGGCAGAGGCGTGCTTGGTCAGGTCGTCGTAGACGCAGAGCGTGTCCTTGCCCTGATAGACGAAGTGCTCGGCCATCGCGCAGCCGGCGTACGGCGCCATGAACTTGATCGGTGCCGCCTCGTCGGCCGGGGCCGCGACGATGATCGTGTTGTCGAGCGCGCCGGCGTCGTCGAGGATCCCGGCGACCTGGACCACGGTCGCCATCCGCTGGCCGACGGCGACGTAGACGCAGATCAGGTCCTTGTCCTTGTTGTTGATGATCGTGTCGATCGCGATCGCGGACTTGCCGGTCTGGCGGTCGCCGATGATCAGCTCGCGCTGGCCGCGGCCGATCGGGATCATCCCGTCGATCGCCTTCAGCCCCGTCTGCACCGGAGTGTCGACGGGCTGACGCTCGACCACGCCGGGGGCCTTGAACTCGGCCGGCCGCGTCTCGGAGGTGTTGACCTCGCCCTTGTCGTCGAGCGGGCGGCCGAGCGGGTCGACGATCCGGCCCAGAAGCTCCTCGCCGACCGGGATCTCGAGCAGGTGGCCGGTGCGCTTGACCGTGTCGCCCTCCTCGATCTTGACCCAGTCGCCGAACAGCACGACGCCGACGTTGTCGGCCTCGAGGTTGAGGGCGAGGCCGGTGACGTCATGCGGCAGGTCGAGCATCTCGAGCGACATGCAGTTGTCGAGCCCGTGCACGCGGGCGATGCCGTCGGCGACCGACAGCACGGTGCCGACCTCGGACAGGTCCGCGGCGTCGGTCTCGAGTCCTTCGATCCGCGCTCTGAGGATCTTCGAAATCTCGTCGGGCTTGATCTCCACGCTTGTTCAGTGCTCCTTGTTGGTTAAGTCGCCGAGGCGACTTCCTTTCTCAGTCTTTCCAGCTTGTTGCGAAGGCTCGCGTCGAGGACCATGTTGCCGACCCGCAGCACGAGCCCGCCGAGGATGGCGGGATCGACGCTGGTCTCGAGGTCGATCTCACGGTCGGTCTGCTTCTCGACGGTGCTTCCGATCTGCTCGATCACCCCGCGATCGAGCTCGACCGCGCTCGTCAGGGTGACCTCGAGCCGCTTCTTTGCCTCCGCCCAGAGCTCGTCGAAGCGACGCTTGATCGCGAAGATCGCCGGCATCCGGTGCTTCTCGGCGAGCAGCTCGAGGAAGTTCACGAGCTCCGCGCTCGCCCCCGAGATCGCCGCCGAGATCGCCTCCCGCTTCTCCTTCGAGGAGAAGTAGGGGCTGAAGAAGAACACCCGCATGTCGGCGGACTCGTTCATCGCATCGGTGAACTGCCCGAGCTGCTCGTGGATCTCGTCGAGCTGATCGGTGTCCTGCGCTGCCCCGAAGAGCGCGTCGGCATATACGCGGGCGATCTCCTCCATCAGTTGTTGGACGCCTCGCTTCCGGCTAGCGACGAGAAGTCGACCTCCGCCAGCGCCTCGGAGACGAGCCGCTGGTGGTCCGCGTCGTCGAGTGACTTGCGGGTGATCTTCTCGGTCGCGAGCACGGTCAGGTCGGCGACCTCCTTGCGGATCTGCTCGAGCGAGCGCTTCGTCTCGGTCTCGATGTCCTTGCGGGCCGCTGCGACCAGCTCCTCCCGCTTCGCCTTGCCCTCGGCGGTCGCCTCGTTGACGGCGGTGTCGGACGCCTTGCGAGCGCGGGCGACGATGTCGTCGGCCTGCTCGCGGGCCTCCTTGAGCCGCTCCCGGTACTCGGCGAGCAGTTCGTCCGCTTCCTCGCGGGTGCGCTTCGAGGCCTCGATGTTCTCGTTGATCGCGTTGGCGCGCTTCTCGAGCGCCTCGCCGATCCGCGGGAACGCGACCTTCGCCAGCACGAACATGGTCACGCCGAACGCGAGCAGCGTCCAGAACATGAGCCCGAGCGAGGGCGAGACGAGGAAGCTGCCTCCCTCCTCCTCCGCTCCGACCGGAAGGACCGTCGCGATTGTGGCCAGCAACTCCACCGGCTTAGAGGAAGAACGCGATCAGGCCGAAGATGAACGTGTAGAAGGCGACCGCCTCGGTCAGCGCGAAGCCGAGCCAGCGGATCGACTGGAGCTCATCCTTCATCTCGGGCTGGCGGGCGACGGACTCGATCTCCTTGCCGAAGATGATCCCGATGCCGATGCCGGCGCCGATCGACCCGAGGCCGGCGCCGATGCCGAGCGCGACCGACTTCAGGCCGTCCGAGATCGGCGCCAGGTCGACCGACTGAGCGGCCTGGGCGATGGGCAGCAAATCCATTCCTATTGCTCCTTTTCTTAGTGAGTGTCGGCGGTTGCTCCGCCGATGTAGATGGCTGTCAAGGTCGAGAAGATGAAGGCCTGGAGGGTGGCGACCAGGCCGATTTCGAAGATGAAGAAGGCGAGCGCGAGCGGGAAGGTCAGCGCCCCGAGCGCCGCGACGCCGAGCAGCACGGCGAGCCCGCCGGCCATGAACAGGATCAGCAGGTGGCCGGCCAGGATGTTCGCGAAAAGTCGCACGGAGAGCGAGATCAGCCGGACCAGGTGAGAGATCGCCTCGATCACGAAGATCAGCGCGCGGCCGACGACGTTCATGTCCTCGAGGCCCGGCGGCAACCACGACTTCAGGTAGCCGAACACGCCCTTCGCCCGGATCCCCTCGAGGTGGTAGGCGATCACCGAGATCAGCGCGAGCGCCAGCGGGATCGAGATGTTCGCGGTCGCCGCGTAGATCGCCAGCGACGGGACCTCGAGCCCGAAGATGTCGACCTTGTGCTCGGTGTTGGTCGGCAGCGGCAGGTAGCCGAGCATGTTCGAGAACCAGATGAAGAAGAACAGGGACGCCAGGTAGGGGAACCACTTCTTCGCCAGGCGATGGTCCTCGATGTTGCCGCCGGTGATGTTGTTGCGGGTGAGGTCGAAGGCGAGCTCGACCGCCATCTGCACCTTGTTGGGCTTCTCGCTGGTCATCCGCCGGGCGATCCAGGTCATCGTCCCGATCGTCAGGCCGCTGGCGAGCAGCACGTAGAGGACTCCCTTGCTGATCGAGAGGTCGACGCCGCCGAGGTGGATGTCGATCCAGGCGTCGAGCTTGAACTCGTTCTGGGGCTGGAACTCGTCGTTCTTGCCGGCGCTGCCGACGATCACGACGAGCATCACCAGGATCAGGAAGTAGAGCCCGACGCCGATCCAGATCTTCGCCTTGCGGCTCACGACCCCGCCTCCGGGGTCTCGGTGAAGAACACCTTCGAGATCGCCAGGCACGCGAGGTGCACGGTGACCAGCGCCAGCGTGAGGATCGCGGCGGCGAGGCCGGCCTCCCGCTCGCCCAGCAGGCCGACGAGCAGGATCGCGAGGGCGACCAGCCAGACGCGGCCAAGCGTCGCCGAGGCGACGATGCCCAACGCCCGGCGGCGGTCACCGGCGCTCAGCGCGGCGGCGGAGCCGCGCTCGGACAGCGCGAGGATCAGGTGCTGAGCGATCCAGGCGGCGGCGGCGACCGCGTAGCCGGCCAGCGGCCAGCCGGCGGCGATGAAGATCGGCAGCGCAAGCGCCAGCAGCGCCAGGTCGGCGTAGCGGACCAGCAGGCCCGGACGGCCGCCCGGGGCGGCATCGGAGCCTTCTAGAGCGAGCGTTGACAAGAGCAAGGCCGGCGCCGAGGGCCGCGGACAGCCCAAGCTGGCCGAGTGGGACCGCACGGCCCGCCGGCGAGCCGAGCGCGGACCCGCCCGCTCACGCGGCCGGCATCGCTGCGTTCGGGGAGATGGCGGCCGTGGCGGCGTCCACCCTCGTCGGAGGGTCCTCGGTCATCGGAGTAGTTGAAGTAGCGGCCAGACACTGGCGGTCGCGGGGTACGAGTTAGAAAGATCTCCCAGGACGGACTAGAGCATCCGCCCCCGAGAATCCATCCGGCGGGGCGGATCGACGACTATAGCCGACAACCGCTGGCCGGGGAGTGCGCTTGTAACAAGTTTGTGACAGCCGCTACGGGCTCTGTTCGCGGGCCGCGTCGACGCCCTCGAACTCGCCCGTATCCGCGTCCACCGCGGCGAAGCTCCCAGTCTCGAGCTCGCGCGCGACGCCCTCGTCGACGGCGGCCTCCTCGGGCGCGTCCGGGCGGGTGCCGAAGCGCTCGCGCAGCCTGCGTGTGCGCAGCTTCAGGATCTCCATCGTGATCACCAGATAGACGCTGGCCGCGAACGCGGCGAGCGCGCAGACGATCATCACCGCGGTCCACAGCGGGTCGAAGTTGCCGTGGTCGTCCGAGTACGGGACGAAGCGCAGCGCCAGCGCGAGGGCGGCCATCACGGCCGCCCATCCATAGAGGTAGGCGAGCGTGCGCCGTTGCGAGAAGCCGATGTTGGCGAGCCGGTGATGCAGGTGCCAGCGGTCGGCCCGGTAGATCGGCTGGCGGTACTTGATCCGCTTCGCAATCACGAACGTCGTGTCGAGGATCGGCACGGCAAGGATCAACAACGGCAGGATCAGGGCGATCACCGCGTTCGTCTTCAGCGCGCCCTGTACGGCGACCGCGCCGAGCAGGTAGCCGAGCAGGTTCGAGCCGGTGTCGCCCATGAAGCTCGACGCGGGCGGGAAGCCGTGGCGCAGGAAGCCGAGCGCGCCGCCCGCGGTCAGCGCGGCCAGCACCCCGGCGCCCGGCTTGTCGAGCGAGAGCGCGATCACCGAGAGCGCCGCCGCCGAGATCACGCAGACGCCGGCGGCGAGCCCGTCGACGCCGTCGATCAGGTTGATCACGTTGATGACCGCGACGATCCCGATGATCGTCAGCAGATGGCCGAGGTGCACGCTCCCGATCAGCCCGACGTCGAAGAGCTCGACCGAGCGCAGGTTGACGCCGCCGACGAACGGGAGCGTGAACGAGCTGGCGTTGACGCCGTTGAGGACCGGGATCGCCGCGGCGACCACCTGCCCGGCGAGCTTCAGCATCGGGCGCAGGTCGAAGACGTCGTCGAGGACGCCGACCGTGACGATCACCACCGCGCCGAGCAAGAGCGCCTGGGTCTGCTCGGCCCACGGCAGGAACAGGATCGCGGCGACGCTGGTGCCGACGAAGATCGCCAGGCCGCCGAGCTTCGGCGTCGGCTCGGTGTGCAGGCTGCGCGCGTTCGGGTAGTCGATCGCCCCGATCCGCCGCGCGATCCGTTCCGCGACCGGGACCAGGAGCCACGCGAGAACCGCCGCGACCAGGAACGCGAACAGCGCCTGGATCGTCTCGGGGCGCCCGTCGACGAACATTGCTATTCGCCGCTCGCCGCTCGCCGCTTGCCGCTCGCGCCCGGGGCGGCGGCGAGCACGGCATCGACGAGCAGGTCAGGGTCGCGAGGGTGCCGGGGGCCGGGCGCGGTGGTGCGCTTGCTGAGGTCGAGGGTGGCCGGGTCGTCGAGCGGGCGCAGCAGGCCTTCGCCGATCAGCCGCTCGTCGACGGCGCCCATGCGGCCGCTGAAGATCGTGTAGACGGGCGTGCCGAGCGCCACCGCCTCGCGGTTCATCGTCCCACCGGCGCCGACCACGAGGTCGGCGTAGGCGATCAGGCTCTGCGCGTCGATCGCGCGCTCGGGCACCACCAGCGACGGATCGCGGCGGGCGCGGACCGCGTCGCCCTGGGCCTCGGTGCGCGGGATCACGACCGCGACCGTTCGCTCGGCTGCGGCGAGCCGATCGAGCACCGCGTCGTAGACCGGATTGCGCTCGTGATAGGCGGAAGTCTCCGGCGGCGGGCGGACGACAGCCAGCACCGGCTCGCGCGCCAGCCCGAGCTCGCCGAGCACGGCGGGATCGGGCTCGAAGCCGGCGAGGTAGTAGTCCTCCTTCAGCCCGGGATAGCGGAACAGCTTGCGCTCGGCGGCGCCGGCGCGGCGCATCGCGTCGACCCCGATCGCGTCGGGCACGAGCACGCGGCGCGCAGCGCGGAACGCCAGCTGGCGCTGCAGCCCGGCGAACTCGTAGTCCTGCATCTGCGCCGACGGGATGCGCAGCGCCGAGCTGACCACGGCGAGGTCGACGGAGCCGTGGCCGACGGCCAGCCCGAGCCCGCGCCCGCGCGCCCAACCGAGCAGCGCGCGGCTGCGGCGGGCGAGCGCCAGGGCCTTGCCGGCGGTCCCGCCGCCGCCGTGGCTGCCGATCACCGTGTGCTCGAGCCCGAGCCGCTCGAGGATGCCGACGGTCTGCCCGTACTCGCGGGTTGTGATCTCGACTTCGTGGCCGCGGGCCCGCAGGCGTTCGACGATCGGCCGCAGGACAAGCGGATGAGCCGCGGCGGTGCAGTCGACCCAGACCCTCATCGGGTGCCGAAACTTACGGCCCGCTCGACGGGTTTGACCGGTGGGGGGAGTCAACGACTCCGTAAGGGAGGTCAAAATGCGTCTCAGGAAACTGCCCTCGCCGGCGATGCTGGTGGCGATCTGCGCGCTGATCGTCGGGCTCACCGGCTCGGCCGTCGCGCTCCAGGGCAAGAACTCGGTCAAGTCGAACGACATCGCGCCGAGCGCGGTCAAGGCATCGGATCTGCACAACTTGTCCGTGCAGCCGCCCTCGCTCGACCTGTTCAAGACCCAGGGCATTCCGGGCCCGTTCGCGACCGCGGCCGGCACGCCCACCGACCTCGGCGGCCCGACGGTCACGGTGAAGGTGCCGGAGACCGGTCTCGTCGCCGTCTACGCCAGGGTCACCGGCCAGCTGACCGGCGGCGGCCAGAACGCGCTCGCCCAGGTGCACCTGTACGAGCCGACCCTGCTGCCCAACAGCCCGCCGATCATGAGCTTCACCGGCTCCGATCCGCAGATCCGGTACACCGTCCCGGGCGCGGGCGACATCGGTGGGGTCGCGAACCCGACCAGGGGCGGATTCCTGGTCTTCTCGCCGATCAACCCGGGCAAGTACACGTTCCAGTTGCGCTACAGCAATCCGGGGGGCGGCACCGCGACGTTCACCAACGCCGGCCTCTGGGCCGGGGTGGTCCAGTAACCGCGTAGGCGCGTCAGGCCGCCGCAGTGGCGGCCAGCTGGGGATACAGCGGATAGCGCTCCATCAGGGAGCGCGTCCGCTCCCCCAGCGCCTGGCGCTCGGACTCGAACCGGTCCGTCAGCGCGACGGCGATCACCTGGGCGATCTCGCGCATATCGTCCTCGACCAGGCCGCGAGTGGTCAGCGCCGGGGTCCCGATGCGAAGCCCCGACGGGTTCATCGGCGGGCGCTCGTCGAACGGGATCGCGTTGCGGTTGACGGTGATCCCGACCGCCTCGAGGCGACCCTCGCCCTCCTTGCCGTCGAGCCCGGTCGGGCCGAGGTCGACGAGCACGAGGTGGACGTCGGTCCCGCCGGTCAGCACCTCGACCCCGTTGGCGATCAGCTCGTCGGCGAAGGCGCGGGCGTTGGCGACCGTCTGGCGCTGGCGAGCGCGGAACGGCTCGGACCGGGCGATGCCGAGGGCCACGGCCTTGGCGGCGATGATGTGCATCAGCGGCCCACCCTGCTGGCCGGGGAAGATCGAGCGGTTGATGTCCTTGGCGAGCTCCTCGCGGCAGAGGATCATCCCGCTGCGCGGCCCGCAGAGGGTCTTGTGGATCGTCGTCGTGACCACGTCGGCGTGCTCGACCGGGTTCGGATGCTCGCCCGCCGCGACGAGGCCGGCGAAGTGGGCCATGTCGACCATGAGGCGGGCGTCGACCGAGTCGGCGATCTCGCGGAACGCGGCGAAGTCGAGCTGGCGCGGGTAGGCCGACCAGCCGGCGACGATCACCTTCGGCCGGTGCTCGGCGGCGAGCCGTTCGACCTCGTCCATGTCGACGAGGTAGTCCTCGCGCCGCACGTGGTACGGGACGACCTCGTAGAGCTTGCCGGACACGTTGAGCTTCATGCCGTGGCTGAGGTGGCCGCCGTGGTCGAGCGCCATGCCCATGATCGTGTCGCCGGGCTCGAGCATCGCCATGTAGGCGGCGTTGTTGGCCTGCGCTCCCGCGTGCGGCTGGACGTTGGCGTGCTCGGCGCCGAACAGCTCCTTGGCCCGGTCGATCGCCAGGCTCTCGGCGACGTCGACCTCCTCGCAGCCGCCGTAGTAGCGCTTCCCCGGGTAGCCCTCCGCGTACTTGTTCGTGAGCACCGAGCCGGCCGCGTCCAGCACAGCCTGCGGGACGAAGTTCTCCGAGGCGATCATCTCGAGCGTGTTCTGCTGGCGCTCCAGCTCGCGCTGCAGCACCTCCGCGATCTCGGGATCGACCTCGGCCAGCGGGGCGGTCTGGAAGTCGTCTGGGAGCTCGAGCGTCATCGCGTTGATAATAAGCGCGTGGCGGACGACGTCGAGGTCATCGTCGAGACCTTCAACCTGCTCAGCTCGGACACCTACGAGCAGGCGCTCGAGCTGGTCGACGACGAGTTCGAGATGGTGACCACCTCCGACCTCGCCAGCGAGCCCGACACCTACCGAGGCAGCGAGGGTGTGCGCCGGTGGTGGGAGACGTTCCTCGAGGTGATGGAGTGGGTGCGCCTCGAGGTCGAGGGCGCGCATCCGGTCGACGATCACCGGGCGATCCTGGAGTTCCTGATCCACACCCGCGGTCGCGCCAGCGGGATCGAGACCGACCAGCGCGCGATCGGGCTCGCCACCGCCCGCGACGGCAAGCTGCTGCGGCTGCAGTTCTTCACCGAGATGGCGGACGCGCGAGCCGCCGCAGGGCTTCCTCCGAGCTGATCGCTCCCTCGCGCAGGATCACCGGCTCGCCGCCGTCCTCGATCGCGGTGACGTCGACCACCGTCGACGGCACCCCGGTCAGCTCGCCCCCGTCGATCGCGAGGTCGACCCCGGCGACGATCTCCGGGTCGACGTCCGTGAAGCCGGCGGGCGCCGGCTCGCCGGACCGGTTCGCCGAGGTCTGGAAGATCGCGCAGGAGGCGCCCGCCAGCGGCCCGTCGATCAGCCGCACACCGAGCCGCTCCGGATCCTCGCGACAGGCGAGCGGGTAGCGGCGCTCGGGGTTCGCCACCACCAGCGTCACCGGGCCCGGCAGCAGCGCTCCGAGGGCGTCGCGCGTCCGCGGACCGAGCGCGGCGACGAGCTCGCGCATCGCCAACGGCGAGAAGTACATGACCGCCGACGGCTTGCCGTCGTCACGACCCTTGATCGCGTGGATGCGCTCGATCGCGTCGGCGCGGGTCGGGTCGCAGGCGAGCCCGTAGAGGCCGTCGGCTGGAAACAGGGCCACCCCGCCGTCGAACACGCAGCGCTCGAGCGCGCCGCGGGCCACGCTCACCTCCATGCGACCACGACCCGGTCGATGCCGGCGAGGTCAGGCCGGACCTCGATCCGCTCGAACCCGGCGCGGCGCACGAGCTCGGCGACGCTCGGCCCTTGGTCGATGCCGAGCTCGAGCCCGATCGCCCGTGGCAGCTCCGGCGCGACCGCGAGCTCGGCGAGAAGCGACTCGATCGCCTCGAGCCCGGTCGGCCCGCTGACCAGGGCCTCGCGCGGCTCGTATTCGCGGATCTCCCGCGCCAGCGACCCCCACTCGTCCTCGCTCACGTACGGGAGGTTGGCGACGATCAGATCGAAGCTGCCGGGCTCCAGCGACCCGTAGGAAAGGCGGACGCGCTCGGTGAGCCCGAGCCGGTCGCGATTCGCCTTCGCGACCGCGAGCGCGTCGAGCGAGGTGTCGCTGGCGACGATCGCGGCGGCCGGCAGCTCGTCAGCGATCGCGAGCGCGATCGCGCCGGAGCCGGTGCCGACGTCGAGCACGTTCCCCGGCTCGAGCTCGAGCGCCAGCTCGACCAGCAGCTCGGTCTCCGGCCGCGGGATCAGCACCCGGCCGTCGACGGCGAGGTCGAGCCGGCGAAACCCCTTCGAGCCGAGGATGTAGGCGATCGGCTCACGCTGCAGGCGTCGCCGCACCATCGCCCCGAACTCGCGGCCCGCCGCGGCCTCGACCCCGGCCTCGGGGCTGGCGACCAGCCGCGCCCGGTCGTAGCCGGTCGCGCGCTCGAGCAGCAGCTCGGCGTCGAGACGGGCGCTCTCGATCCCCGCCGCCGCGAGCGCGTCGACCGCGGATCCGAGCGCCGAGGCGACGCTGCCGCTGATCGTGGGGCCGCTCACGCGGCCTCGGCGGTCTGCGCCTCCAGCCGCGCCCGCTTCTCCTCGGCCGCGAGCGCCGAGGTGAACTCGCTCAGATCGCCGTTGAGGACCTCGTCGAGGTTGTGGGCGGTGAGCTTGATCCGGTGGTCGGTGACCCGGCCCTGGGGGAAGTTGTAGGTGCGGATCTTCTCCGAGCGCTCACCCGTGCCGACCTGCGAGCGGCGGTCGGCCGCGATCTCGGCGCGCTGCTCCTCGAGCGCGCGCTCGTAGATGCGGGCGCGCAGGACCCGCATCGCCTTGTCGCGGTTCTGCAGCTGCGACTTCTCGTCCTGCATCGAGACGACGATCCCCGTCGGCGCGTGGGTGATCCGGACCGCCGAGTCCGTGGTGTTGACGGACTGCCCGCCGGGGCCCGACGAGCGGTAGACGTCGACCTGCAGGTCCTCCGGCGCGATCTCGACCTCGACCTCCTCCGCCTCGGGCAACACCGCGACGGTCGCCGTCGAGGTGTGGATCCGGCCCTGCGACTCGGTCTTCGGAACCCGCTGGACGCGGTGCGTGCCGCCCTCGAACTTGAACACCGAAAAGGCGCCGTCGCCGCGGATCTCGAACGTGACCTCCTTGAAGCCGCCCACCTCGGCCGGGGACTGCGAGAGCACTTCGGTCGCGAACCCGCGCTCCTCCGCGTAGCGCGTGAGCATCTTGTAGAGGTCACCGGCGAACAGGGCCGCCTCGTCCCCGCCGGCTCCGCCGCGGATCTCGATGATCACGTTCTTGGCGTCGTTCGGATCGCGCTCAACCATCGCCAGGCGCAACTCCTCCTCGAGCTCGCGCAGTTGTGCCGGGGCCTCGGCGACGAGCTCGCGGAGCTCCTCGTCCTCGCCGTCCTCGGCGAGCATCTCCTCTGCCCCCTCGAGGTCGCCGCGCAGCTGACGCCAGCGCTGCGCCAGCTCGTGCGCGGGCTCCAGCTCGCTGTACGCGCGCCCGACCTCCGCGTAGCGCTCGCGGTCGGAGATCACCTCCGGATCCGACATCTGGCGCTGCAGCTCCCCGAAGCGCTCCTCGATCTGCTCGACCAGCCGCTCGATCACGTCGCTGAGGCTACCGCCGCCCGGCCGCGCATCCGCTCACGCGCGTGCGGGTCACAGCCGGATCGCGCGACTGCCTCGGCACATCCCGCGCCCCACCCCTGCGCCTCCGCCCTGCACCATCCCCCCATCGACACTCCCCGGAAATCCGAACTTCCCGGCGATTCCGAATCCCCCGGCGATTCCGAAGTCCCCGGGGAGTTCGGGGTTCCCGGGAAGTTCGGATTCTCGGGTAGGGCGCGGGAGGGCCTTCCCAACCGGACCGCCAGCCCGATCCGCGAGGTGCGCATGACGGAGCTCGACCGCAAGCCGGCGGCGGTGATCCGCGCAGTGCGGCGCGGGGAAGTCGTGGTCTTGAGCCGCCACCGTCGAGCGGTGGCGATGATCCTGCCGCTCGCCGACGAGGAGCGCCTGGTGCCGCTGGACGCCCGACGCGCCGCTGGGCTCGCCGCGCTCGCCGCCGAGTTCCGCCGGCGCGCGGACCGCCGCTGGTGGTCGGCGTTCATGCACGGGCGGGCGTACGGCAGGGTCTACCGGCGTTTTCGCCGCCGGCGGACGGGCCGCTAGGCGACGATCTCGATCACGTCGCGGTCCCGCGCCTCCTCGGCGGGGTTCTCGACCGCGAGCACGGCCTCGAGCGCCGCGATCGCGACCGCCAGCTGCTCGCGGTCGGGCTCGCGCGTGGTCAGGTTCTGAAGCATCAGCCCGGGCCACATCAGCGTCCGCACCCAGGCCTTGCGACGGTTCTTGCCGGCCCACTTGATCACCTCGTAGGAGAGGCCGGCGATCAGCGGGATCCCGAGGATCCGCGAGGCGAGCAGCCAGTACCACTCGGGGAGGCCGATCGGGGCGAACACGAAGATCGCGAGCACCATCACGATCAGCAGGAAGCTGGTCCCGCAGCGAGGGTGCAGGCGCGAGTAGGTCTCGGCGCGGGCGGGGACCAACCGGTCGCCGGCCTCGTAGCAGGAGATCGTCTTGTGCTCTGCGCCGTGGTACTCGAACACCCGGCGCAGGTCGGGCAGGCGGCTGATCGCGGCGATGTAGCCGATGAAGATCGCCGTCCGCAGGATCCCCTCGATCAGCCAGAACAGCAGCGAGGAGCCGAGCTGATCCTTGATCAGGCTGGTGAGCCCGACCGGAACGACGAAGAAGAGGCCGATCGCGAGCGCGAGCGAGAAGGCGATCGTCAGGCCCCAGGTGAAGCCTCCGATGGGCTCCGGCTCCTCGCCGTCCTCCTCGACCAGCTGCGCGTTGGCGGAGATCGCCAGCGCCCGAAAGCCGATCTTCAGCGACTCGGCGAGCGCGATGACGCCGCGGATCACCGGCAGGCGTAGGACCCGGTGGCGCTTGGCCCAGGAGACGACCGGCTCCGAGGTGACCTCGATCTCTCCGATCGCCGGCCCGGCGCCGTTCTCGCCCTCGGGGCCCGGCTTGCGCACGGCGACCGCCCAGGTCGAGACGCCGCGCATCATCACGCCCTCGAGCACGGCCTGGCCGCCGACGGGTGCGTCCCTGGACGCCACCGGCATGCCGTCGGGCATCCGGGTCACGTCGATGTTGGGCCCGCCCCCGGCGCTCATCGAGGCGCCGCCGCTCAGCTTTGCTTGCTGCGCGCCGCCCGGCGACGGAAGCGCTCGACCCGGCCGCCAGTGTCGACCAGCTTCTGCTTGCCGGTGTAGAACGGATGGCATGCGGAGCAGATCTCGACGTGCATCTCTGGGTTGGTCGAGCGTGTGTAGAACTCGTTGCCGCACGAGCAACGCACGTGCGAGAGTCCGTATTCGGGGTGGATCCCGGCCTTCATCGTGCGTCGATTCTAGCGACGCATATGCTCTCGCTCGATGAGCCCGCTATACCGCACCATCCTGGTCGGCTACGACGGCCGCGAGAGCGGCGCCGACGCGCTCGCCCTGGCGGCGGCGCTGGCGAAGATCGAGGGCGCACAGCTCGTCCTCTGCGTGGCGCTCGAGCTCGACCCGCTCGCCACCCCCGCGCACGCCTACGAGCGGGCGATCGCCGAGGCGGAGGAGCGGCTGACCGCCGAGGCCACGCGCCAGCTCGGCGAGACCCGCTTCCGGCTGCGCGTCGTCGGCGGCGTCTCCGCCCCGCGGGCCCTGCACGAGCTCGCCGAGGACGAGCGCGCCGACGTGATCGTGCTCGGCTCCACCCACCGCCACGGGCTCGGGCGAGTCGTGCCAGGCAGCGTCGCCGAGCGGCTCCTGCACGGAGCGCCGGCCGCGGTGCTCGTCGCCCCGAGCGGGTTCGCCTCGCGTTCCGACACCGAGTTCCAGCTGCGCTCGATCGGGGTGGGATTCGACGGGCGCTCCGAGGCGAGCCACGCCCGCGACGTCGCCACGGCCCTCGCCGCCGAGCTGAACGCGGAGCTGATCACGATCACCATCGGCGAGGGCGAGGGCGACCCCGCCGAGGTGCTGGTCGAGCGCTCGCGCGAGCTCGACCTGCTGGTCGTCGGTTCGCGTGGCTACGGGCCGCTGCGCCACGCGCTGGTCGGCAACGTCTCCTGGGCCGTGATGCGGTCGGCCGCCTGCCCGGTCCTCGTCGTGCCGCGCTCGGCGAGCGAGTGAGGCCACCGGGACGCTAGGCCCGGACGGCTCCGAGCAGCAGCTCGATGGTCTGACCCGCGTCAGCGCGCGCCGCCGCCGGGTCGTCGGAGCGCGCGACCAGCATCGCCACCTCGTCGAGCGCTCCCAGCAGCGCGTGGGCGAGCGGCTCGACCGGCTGGCCGCGGATCTCCCCCGCCTCCATCCCGGCGCGGAGGAGGCCCTCGATCAGGCCGAGCCCGTAACGCATGCCGATCTCGCGCCACTGCTCCCAGCCGAGCACGGCCGGCGCGTCGAGCAGGACGATCCGCTGCACCTCCGGCTCGAGGCACTGGTCGAGGAACATCTGCGCCCCGGCCGAGAGCGTCTCGAGCGCGCTCGACTCGGGCGTCACTCCCTCCGCCAGCGCCAGCTGCTGGGCAATGTCCGACTCGATCTGCTCGTAGACCGCGCGCAACAGGTCCCGCTTGCCGTCGAAGTGGTGATACAGCGCGCCACGGGTCACCCCGGCGGCCCTAACGATCTCCTCCGTGCCCACGTCCGCGTAGCCGCGCTCGGCGAACAGGCGACGCCCGGCCGCGAGCAGCGCGCCGCGCGTGCTCTCGGAGCGCTCGGCCTGGGTTCTGCGGGTTCCTTCGGTTGACATGCAAACAGTTTGTATGTTAGATACGTACAGCCTGTATTCAACGCCCGAAAGGATCTCGATGCAACCCCTCCCGGACCGCTCGACCGTCAGCCTCGCACAGGGCGAGGTCGCCTATCGCGACCTCGGCGAGGGCGACCCGATCGTCTTCGTCCATGGCCTGCTCGTCGACGGCCGCCTCTGGGACGGGGTCGCCGAACGACTCGCGCGCGGCCATCGCTGCCTGGTCTTCGACTGGCCCCTCGGCTCGCACCGGATCGCGATGGACCCGGCCGCCGACCTCTCCCCTCCCGGAATCGCCGAAGCTGATCGCGACCGCGCTCGACGCGCTCGAGATCGAACGGGCGACGATCGTCGGCAACGACTCCGGGGGCGCGATCTCCCAGATGTTCACCGCCGCGCACCCGGAGCGCGTCGAGCGACTCGTGCTGACCAACTGCGACATCCTCGAGAACTTCCCGCCGTTCCCGTTCAACCTGATGCCGCCGCTGGCACGGATGCCCGGCGGGATGGCGCTGATGACCGCCCCGTTTCGAATCGGCGCGATCGGCCGGGCGACGTTCGCGCCGCTCGCCAAGCACCGCATCGACCCCGTGCTGGTCGAGTCGTGGCTCGAGCCGGCGCTCGGCGATCGCGAGATCGCCCGCGACGCCCGCAAGCTGATCACCGGCGTGCACAAGAGCCAAACCATCGAGGCGGCCGAGCGACTGCGCGACTTCGAGCGACCGGTGCGCTTCGCCTGGGGCGTCGATGACCGCTTCTTCCGCATCGCCTCCGCGCAGCGGCTCGCCGCGATGCTGCGCGACGCGCGGATCGAGCGGATCGAAGACGCGCGCACCTTCGTCGCGCTCGATCAGCCGGCCCGGGTCGCCGAGCTGATCGGCGAGTTCGCGCTCGCCTAGCCGCTATTCGCCGTCCTGCGCCTCGGGCGCCGGGCGCAGGCCCCACGGAGGGGTCGCGAGCTCGACCGTGCCGCCGGCGAGCACCCGGAGCACGCCCGCCATGTGCTCGCCGATCCCGCCCTCGGGGATCGCGACCTCGACCTCGATGGTCCCGGCATCGCGCGAGAGCACCTTCGCCGGGCCGAGCGACGCGAGCACGTCGTGCATCTGGTCGTTGCCGGCGAGCAACAGGGCGCTGAAGCTCTCGACTCCCTCGGCGCGGGCGCGCTCGGCGAGCAGCTGGGAGATCGCCGTGCCCAGGCCGCGGCCCTGCCACTCGTCGATCACGGTCACGGCCGCCTCCGCGGTGGCCCCGCCTTCGAGACGCACGAAGCGGGCGACGCCGACGAGATCGCCCTCGTGGTCGAAGGCGACGAGCGCCTCGTGGTCGTGGTGGTCGACCTCGGTCAGATAGGCGACCTGCGCGTCGGAGAGCTCCGAGATCGCGGTCATGAACCGCTGGTAGCGCGACTGCTCGCTCAGGCGGTCGAAGGCCGCGCGCAGCGCGGCCTTGTCGCCGGGCTCGATCGGGCGCACGACGACCTCGTGGTCGTCGCGCAGCCTGACGTTGGTCGTGGTCGCGATCAGACCTCTTGGTACAGCGGCCCGTCGCCGCCCTCGGGCATCGTCAGGCGCCCGCCCTTGGCGTTGATCGCGCCGCACTGGACGCAGTTCGAGGCGGTCACGTGGACGTCGACCTCCGCGGCGCCGCTCTCGAGCTGATCGTCGGGGATCTCGTAGACCTGAGCCGGGCACAGGTTGACCCAGGTCTTCGCCAGCTCGCGCGGCACGTGGGTCTGGATCTTGACGTGGTTGGGAGCATCGTCGCGGGTCGCGTTGCCCGAGAGGAAGACGGAATCGAGCTTGTTGAACGTGAGCTCGTTGTCGGGCTTCGGGTAATGCTTCGACGCCCCGCCGTCCGCCATCGCGATCTCGGTGTCGGGCTCGTACTTCCACTTTCCGCCCGGGAACAGGCCCTTGGTGACCGTCATCGCGCTGGCGATCGCACCGCCGAGGAAGAACCCCTTGGAGAACGGCGCCCGCATGTTGCGCGAGTCGAACAGGTCCGAGTCGATCTTCGACTTGCGCACCTTCTCCTCGTAGGCATCGAGGTTGACGCTGTCGTTCTTGAGCGCCTCGAAGATCGCCTCCGCGGCGTAGATGCCGGCGTGCATCGCGTAGTGGACGCCCTTCAGCGTCGGGACGTTGACCATGTTCGCGCCGTCGCCGGCGATCGCCATCCCGGGCACGGTGAGGCTGCGAGGCATCGAGTAGTAGCCGCCGGAGGGGATCGTCTTGGCTCCCCACGCGACGCGCTCGCCGCCCTCGAGCATCTTCTTCACGAACGGGTGCGTCTTGAGCTCCTGGAGCAGGTCGTGGCAGGAGAGGGTCGAGTCCGTGTAGTCGAGGCCGATCACCATCCCGATGCACAGCTTGTCCTCGCCCATCGGGTAGATGAAGCTGCCGCCGAACTCGTTCCACTTCGCCCGCTTGCGCAGCGGCCAGCCCATCGTGTGGATGACCCGGTCGAGCGGCTTCGTGACCTTCCAGACCTCCTTGACCCCGAGCTCCCAGCGCACCGGCAGCGCGCCCTCGAGCTCGAAGTACTCGATCGCGCCCTGGGTCAGATGGCCGAGCGTGCCCTCGGCGAGCACCGTCGTCTTCGCGATCACGTCGGATCCCGGCTCGAAGTTGCCGAGCTCCTCGCCGTCCTTGCCGCGGCCGCGGTCGCCCGAGCGGATCCCGCGGACGATCCGGTCCTCGACCAGGAGCTTGTCCGCGACCGTCTCGGTGAGGATGTAGGCGCCCTTCTCCTCGGCCTGCTCGGCGAGGAAGCGCGACAGCTTCGACACCGAGATCACGTAGTTGCCGTGGTTGCGGAAATTCGGCGGCATCGGCTTGAGCGGCAGCGCCGCCTTCTTGGTCAGGAGGTAGACCGCGTCCTTGGTCACCTCCTGGTAGGCGAACGGCCAGTCGGCCGGGTCGAGATCCGGGAACAGCTCCCGCATCGCCGACGGAACCATGTTCGCCCCGCTGAGCGTGTGGGCGCCGGACACCTTGCCCTTCTCGATGACGGCCACCGGCACCTCGCCGAGCTTCTCCATCAGCTCCGGCTCGTCGGCGAGCAGGTCGAGCAGCTTGTTGGCGCACGCGAGCCCGGCGGGCCCGCCGCCGACGATCGCGACGCCGACCTCGATCCGCTCGTCCTCGGGATCGGTCGGCTTCGCGATCAGGGCATGCTCATCGAAGGGCGGTGGATAGTCCTTGGGCTCCACCGCCGACGCCGGGGGTGTCATCGCTGCCTCAGCCGCCCTTCTTGGCCTTCACGGCCTCGGTCAGCTTCGGCATGATCTTGTGCAGGTCTCCGACCACGCCGAGGTCGGCGAACTCGAAGATCGGAGCGTTCGGGTCCTTGTTGATCGCGAGGATCGCCTCCGAGTTCTGCATCCCGACCTTGTGCTGGATCGCGCCGGAGATCCCGGCCGCGAGGTACAGCTTCGGCGCCACCGTCTTACCGGTCTGGCCGATCTGCGCCGCGTACGGGTACCAGCCGGCGTCGACCACGGCACGGGTCGCCGCGACCGCGCCACCGAGCGCGTCCGCGAGGTCCTCGGCGAGCTTGAAGTTGTCCTTCTCGCCGAGCCCGCGACCGCCGCCGACCAGGATGTCCGCGTCCTCGATGTTGACGTCGGCGCCGCGTTGCTCGCCGCGCTGGCGCATCCGCGCCTTGGTGGACCACTCGGAGAGCTCGACCTCGACGTCGACCACCTCGGCCGGGCTGCCGGAGCCGTCGTTCTCCGAGAACGCGTTCAGGCGCCCGATGATGATCCCGGGCTCGCTGACGTAGCCGACGTCCACGATCGCCGAGTCCTGGAGGACCGGGCGCTCGGAGACGAGCTTGCCGTCGGCGACCTTGACCGCGGTCACCTCCATCGTCACGCCGGCGTTGAGGCGGGCGGTGAGCCCGGCGCCGATCTCGAACCCGAGCAGGCCGCCGCCGAACAGGGCGTATGAAAAGCCCTCGTCGGTGATCACCTTCGCCATCACGTCGACGATCGGCTGCGCGAGGCCCTCCGGCGCCGACTTGGCGCGGAAGACCCGCTTCGCCCCATAGGCGCCGAGCCCGGCGGCGGCGTCGTCGGCGATCTCGCCGACGATCACCGCGGCTGCCTCGGTGCCGAGCTCGCCGGCGAGCTTCGCGGCCTCCGAGATCGCCCCGAGCGAGTTCTTGTTGAAGTTGCCCTCGTCGTCGTGGAGGGCGTAAACGAGAATCCCACCCATCTAGATCAGCTTCCTTTCGTCAAGCCAGGCGACGATCTTCTCGACCGTCTCGTTGGTGTCCTCGTCCTCGATCACCTCGCCGGCCTCCTTGGCGGGGGGCGGGTTGATCTCGAGCACCGTGGTCTTCGAACCGCCCTCCCCGACCTCGGAGGCGTCGATCCCGACGTCGCCGGTGGCCTTCGTGTCGAGCGGCTTCTTCTTCGCGCCCATGATCGCCTTCAGCGACGGGTAGCGGGGCTCGTTGATCGCGTCACCGACCGAGATCACGGCCGGCAGGTCGATCTCGACCGTGTCGTAGCCGTACTCGGCCTGGCGCTCGCAGACGAGCTTGCCGTCCTCGATCTCGATCTTGATCACCTGGGTCAGCGACGGCATCTTCAGGTGGTCGGCCACCACGGCGCCGATCGTGTAGCACTCGCCGTCATCGGACTGCTGGCCGAGCAGGACGAGGTCGGGCGACTCGCCCTCGAGCACCTTGGCGAGCGCGTAGCCGGTCGCGCAGACGTCGGAGCCCTCGAGCGCCGAGTCGGTCAACTGCACCGAGCGGTCGGCGCCGAGCGCGACGGCCTTGTGCAGGGCGCGCGCCGAGGACTCGGGCCCCATCGTGACGGCGACGATCTCGTCGACGTCGGCACCGTTGTCGCCTTCGCGAATCTGCATCGCGGCTTCGATGCCGTGGGTATCGAACGGGTTGAGGTTCTTCTCGCCGGAGCGGTCGAGCCGCTTGGTGGCCGGATCGATCCGCTTTTGCACAGCGGCGTCCGGGACCTCCTTGACGAGACAGCAAATCTTCAAGTCAGGGTCCTCCTTGGGGAATGAGCGGCGGGCATGT
Source organism: uncultured Solirubrobacterales bacterium (assembly GCA_963781265.1). Classification (GTDB taxonomy): domain Bacteria; phylum Actinomycetota; class Thermoleophilia; order Solirubrobacterales; family 70-9; genus WHSW01. The sequence continues at coordinate 566,085 of CAWAFH010000018.1, read as the reverse complement.
TACCGGATTGACTGATTAGTCAATCGGTTGCTCTGGGGAGCGTCAGGCGCGGTCAGGCTCGCTGCCCGACGGCGCCCTCGATGAACTCGACGATCGCGTCGGTGGGCGCGCCCGGGGTGAACACCTCGGCGACGCCGAGTTGCTTCAGCTCCTCGACGTCGTCGGCCGGAATCGTGCCTCCGACCGTGACCACGACGTCGCCGGCGTCCTGCTCGCGCAGCAGGTCGATCACCCGCGGGACGAGGGTCATGTGGGCGCCCGAGAGGATCGAGAGCCCGATCGCGTCGGCGTCCTCCTGGATCACGGTGGCGGCGATCTGCTCCGGGGTCTGATGCAACCCGGTGTAGATCACCTCCATCCCCGCGTCGCGCAGCGCGCGGGCGATGATCTTCGCCCCTCGGTCATGGCCGTCGAGACCAGGCTTGGCGACGACGACTCGGATCTTGCGCGGCTCGCTCACGGGCCGCGAAGCGTACCTACCTCAGCGCGCCCCGAGCGCCGCCGCGACCCGCTCCAGCAGCTCCTTCGGCGAGAACGGCTTCTTCACGTACTCGCTCGCCCCGGCCTCGATCCCGCGCCGGACCGCGTCCTCCTCGACGCTCGCGGTCAGCAGCATGATCGGCGTCTCGGCAAAGCCGTCGGTCGCCCGCAGCCGCTGGGTGACCTCGTAGCCGTCCAGCCCGGGCATCATCACGTCGATCACGCAGAGGTCGGGACGATGCTCGCGCGCCAGGCTCAGCGCCTGCTCGCCGTCGGCGGCGCCGACCACCTCGTATCCGGCATGTTCGAGCCGAAATCCGATCAGCTCGCGCACGTCGTCGTCATCGTCGGCGACCAGAATGACGATCTCGCCCTCGCTCCCGCGCATCCCGGGAAGCAGCGTATCCGAGGCTCAGAACTGAGGGTGCTCGGTGTACGTGCCGAAGACCGCCTGCATCGCCGCGACGAGCTCGCCCTCCGAGGCGCGCACCCGGGCCGCTTCGATCAGCTTCGGCATCAGGTTCTCGCCGGCCTCGGCCGCCCGGCCGACCGCGGCGACGGCGGTGTCCACCTGGCCCTGGTCGCGCTCGGACTTCGTCCGGTCGAGCCGCGAGCGCTGGCGCTGCTCGGCGGCTGGATCGGGACGGTGGATGTCGAGCTCGGCCTCGCCCTCGAGCTGGAACTCGTTGACCCCGACCACGATCCGCTGCTTCGAGTCGACCTCGCGCTGATAGGTGAAGGCGGCGTCGGCGATCTCGCGCTGGGGGAAGCCGTTCTTGATCGCCTCGACCATCCCGCCGAGCTCGTCGATGCGGTCGAAGTACTCGTAGGCGGCCGCCTCCAGCTCGTCGGTGAGCCGCTCCACGAAGTAGGAGCCGCCGAGCGGGTCGGCCGTGTTGGTGACCCCGGACTCGTGCGCGATCACCTGCTGGGTGCGCAGCGCGACCCGGACCGCCTCGGGGGTCGGCAGGGCGAGCGCCTCGTCGTAGGAGTTCGTGTGCAGCGACTGGGTGCCGCCGAGCACGCCGGCCAGCGCCTCGATCGTCGTGCGGACGATGTTGACCAGCGGCTGCTGCGCGGTCAGCGAGACGCCCGCGGTCTGGGTGTGGAAACGCATCATCTGGGAGCGCGGGTCGCGGGCGCCGTAGGTGTCGCGCATCTCCCGGGCCCAGATCCGGCGGGCCGCGCGGTACTTGGCGATCTCCTCGAAGAAGTCGAGGTGGGCGTTGAAGAAGAACGAGAGCCGCGGCGCGAACGCGTCGACGTCGAGGCCCCGCTCGATCGCGCGCTCGACGTAGGTGAAGCCGTCCTTGAGCGTGAACGCGAGCTCCTGCTGGGCCGTCGAGCCGGCCTCGCGGATGTGGTAGCCGGAGATCGAGATCGGGTGCCAGCGCGGCATCGAGGCCGAGCAGAACTCGACCATGTCGGTGACCAGTCCGATCGCCGGCTCGATCGGGAAGCACCACTCCTTCTGGGCGATGTACTCCTTGAGGATGTCCGTCTGGATCGTGCCGCCAAGCCGGTCGGCGCCGATCCCGTTCTCCTCCGCCGCGACGACGTAGAAGGCGAGCAGGATCGCGGCCGGGGCGTTGATCGTCATCGACACGGTCACCTGGTCGAGCGGGATCCCGGCGAACAGCGTCTCCATGTCGTCGACCGTGTCGACCGCAACCCCCTCGACGCCGACCTCGCCGAGCGACCGCCCGTGATCGGAGTCGAAGCCCATCAGGGTCGGCATGTCGAAGGCGGTCGAGAGCCCGTGCTGGCCGTGCTCGAGCAGGTAGCGGAAGCGCTCGTTGGTCTCCTCGACGGTGCCGAAGCCGGCGAACTGGCGCATCGTCCACAGGCGGCCTCGATACATCGACGGATAGACCCCACGGGTGAACGGGTGCTCGCCCGGGTGCCCGAGCTTCTCGCCGGGGTCGAAGCCCTCGAGGTCCTCCTCGGTGTAGAGCGGCTCGATCGGGTGTCCGGAGATCGTCTCGAACAGCGCCTCGCGCTCCGGGGTGCGGTCGTAGAGGTCCTCCCTCCACTGGTGGGCGCGCCGCCGCGCCTCGGGCTCGATCGCCATCGCCTCAGAGTCTAGGCAGCGGCGGCGTTAGATTCGCGCCGTGTCTCGCACCGCCAGTCGCTGGTGGATGGTCTTCTGTCTCACGGGCATCGCCGCGTGGATCGGCGCGACGGTGCTCGCGGCGGTCCTCAACGACGACCCATCCGACCCGGCGCCGGTCCTGCTCACGTTCGCCGGCGGCGGCGCCCTCTTCTTCGGCGCGATCTTCGGCTTCGGCCTCTGGCAGACGCGGCCGCGATCCGATCCCGAGCTCGACCTGTTGCTCGCCGAGCTCGCGATCGAGCCCGGCGGCCAGGGCGGCAGCGCTCGCGCGATCGGCGGGATGCGGCGGCTCGCCCGCGCCTACCTCGTGCTCGGCGCGCTCGTCACCGCCCTCGGGCTCGTGGCGGTGGTCCAGGCGGCGCTCGACGTCGGCTCGCCGGTCGCGACCGTATACGCGCTCGTCGCGGTCACCGTGGTCTGGGCGCTCGCCGTCCCGCTCGCCCTGCGCTACGCCAACAACGCCTCGGCCGCGACCCTGGGGCCGCTCGGGCTGGTTCAAAGAGGCACGGTGCTCGCGGGCGAGCGCCACGGGCGCCGCGTCCGGGTCGAGATCACCCCCCACGGCTCGACCACCGAGGTCGGCTCTGCCCGCGCGCTCGACCGGCTCGGCGGGCGGGACCTCGCGACGCTCGCCGAACGGGGCGACGCAGGCGTCTGGTCGGGCGTCGACGCCGACGGCGACGGCGAGCGCATTCGCGTTCGGCGCCGGGGTCATCAGGGCGCGAGCTGGCTCTGGGACCTGTGGCTCGCCGAGCGGCTCGCGTCCGGCGCGACCTAGGAGACGAGCGGCCGGCGATCGGCCCACGGGCGCTCCGCCTCGATCTGGCCCGCGAGCGACAGCAGCGTCGACTCGTCGCCGGGCCGGCCGACCAGCGTGACCGAGCGGGGCAGCCCCCGCGCCGTGAAGCCCGCCGGGATCGCCGCCGCCGGCTGGCCGGTGTGATTCCAGATCGGCGTGAAGCAGTAGGTGCGGCTCATCTCGAGCAGGGTGCGCAGCGCGCCCCGGCCCTGCCAGCGACCGACCTCGATCGCCGTCTCGCCCACGGACGGGGTGACGAGGACGTCGAAGTCGCTCCAGCTGCCGTTGATCCGCTCGGCGTCGGCCGCCGCAAGCCGGGTCGCGCGGCGAACGATCGCGGCCGGGTAGCCGCGCCCGAGGCGCCGGAAGCCGCGCGTGCGGGCCTCCAGCCGCTCGGGGTGCGGGACCGCGTCGACGTCGTCGCGGATGCCGGCGAGGTAGCGGGGGACGAAGTTCTGGCCGGTGAGCCCGAAGTCCGGCTCGTGGCGGCGGACGTCGTGGCCGAGCGAGCGCAGAACCTCCTCGGTCTCGGCCAGCCCCTGCTTGACGTCGTCGGTGACGATCGGCGGCAGGATCGCGCGCGCCGGGCGCTCGGAGATCGCGATCCGCAGCCGGCCCGGCGCGCCGCTCGCCGCCTCGGCGAACGGCCGCTTGGGCTGCTCGGGGCCGCCGGGGTCACCGCCGCCGGCGGTGACCGCGTCGAGGTAGAGCGCGGTATCGGCGACCGTCCGGGTGACGCAGCCGGCCGCGGACAGGCTGTGCCAGTGATCGTGCGGATCCATCGGCACCCGGCCGCGCTGGGGCTTGAGGCCGAACAGGCCGCAGAACGCAGCCGGGATGCGGATCGAGCCGCCGCCGTCGGTCGCCGACGCCGCGCCGACCAGGCCCGCGGCGACCGCCGCCGCGCTGCCGCCGCTCGAGCCGCCGGTCGAGCGGCTCGGGTCCCAGGGGTTGCGGGTCCTGCCCCAACCCTCCGACTCGGTGAAGCCGCAGATCGCGAGCTCGGGCAGCGTCGTCTTCGCGATGATCACAGCGCCGGCGGCGCGCAGGCGGCGCACGCTCTCGCAATCCGCCCCGGCGGGCCGGCCGCTGAACGCCTTCGTCCCGAACCAGGTCGGCGAGCCCTCGACGTCGCTCACGTCCTTGATCGCCAGCGGCACGCCGAGCAGCGGCGCGCCGGGGCGCTCGCCGCGGCTCGCGTCCGCGCTCTCGGCCTCGGCCAGGGCGCGCTCGCCGCGCACCTCGGTGAACGCGTTCAGCTGCGGGTCGAGTCGCTCGATGCGATCCAGGTAGAGCTCGACCAGCTCGCGCGAGGAGACCTCGCCGGCCCGGATCAACTCCGCCTGGCGCGCTACGCCGGCGAACGCGAGGTCTTCGACGTCCACGCGGTCATCCTACGTCGCTCGCCCAGGTCGAGCGGTGGCTCATTTCGCAGCTTTCTGGTCGCGGATCCGGGCCGCGGGGAGACGCGTGCGAAGCCGGCGCCGCCCGAGCAGGCCCGCGCCCGCGAGAGCCGCCGTGAAGCCCGCGAGGGCCAGGCGCCGCCCGAGGCGCTCGAACCGCATCACCCGCCAACCCTCGGCCTTCGCGATCCGGGTGAGCTCGTCGTCGGGGTTGACGACCACCGGGATTCCAACCGCCCTCAGCATCGGCAGGTCGGAGACCGAGTCGGAATACGCATAGGAGCGTTCGAGGTCGATCCCATGCTCGTCGGCGAACTCGCGCATCGCCTCGACCTTGCCCTCGCCGTACATGAAGGTCCCGCCGAGCTCGCCGGTGAACAGCCCGTCCTCGCCGATCTCGTAGCTGGTCCCGATGCCCCCGTCCATGTAGAGAATCCGGGCGAGCAACTGGACGAGCTCGTCCCCCGCCGCGGAGACGATGAACGTCGGGCGCCCGGCGTCCTGGTGGGCGTAGACCTCCTCGAGCATCTCCGGATAGATCCGCGGCAGCACCCCGACCAGCACCTCGGGCGCCATCCGGGCGATCTGGCGCGCCGGGACGCCGTTGAACACCTGCTTGATCTCGCCGAGCAGCTTCTCGGTGGCCTCGTCGGTGGAGCCGCGCATCCGAAAGCGCATCGCGTCGACGCCCCAGCGCGCCATCTGCCGCCGGCTGATCAGCCCCGCCTTGGTCGCCGCGCGCGCCCAGGGCAGCCCCGACGAGCCCGAGATGAGCGTGCGGTCGAGGTCGAAGAACGCCGCTTCGCGCGGCACTCCCTAGCCCCCGTTGACCTCGACGATGATCGCGTCGCCCTGCCCACCGCCGGAGCAGATCGCCGCGCAGCCGAGCCCGCCGCCGCGACGACGAAGCTCGTGCACGAGCGCGCCGACGATCCGGCCGCCGGAGGCGCCGATCGGGTGACCGAGCGCGATCGCGCCGCCGTTGACGTTGACCTTGTCCTCGTCGACGCCGAGCATCCGGACCGAGTTCAGGGCGACCGAGGCGAACGCCTCGTTGATCTCCCAGAGGTCGATCTCGTCGGCCGACCTGCCGAGCTTGTCGAGCGCTTGCTGGGCCGCCTTCGCCGGCGTCCGGGCCAGGTACGCGAAGTCGTCGGCCACGGTGCCGTAGGCGAGCACCCGCGCCAGCACCTCGTGCCCGTTGGCCTGCGCCCACTCGTCGGAGGCGACGACCACCGCTGCCGCGCCGTCGTTGACCCCCGGGGCGTTGCCGGCGGTGTGAGTCGCGTCGTCGCCGCCGATCGCCGGGAGCTTCGCGAGCGACTCGACCGTCGAGTCGGGCCGGATCGCCTCGTCGGCCTCGACCACGCTCTCGGCCCTGCGGCTCTTCACCGTGACCGAGACGATCTCCTCGGCGAGCTTGCCGTCGTCGGTCGCCTTCGCGGCCAGCTGGTGCGAGCGCGCCGCCCAGCGATCCATATCGGGGCGGGTGATCTCGAGCTCGTTGCCGACCTCGCTCGCCTCGTTGATCATCTGCTTGTTGGTGAACGGATTGGTGAGCCCGTCGTGGGTCATCGCGTCGATCGCCTTGGCGTCTCCCATGCGAAAGCCGAACCGCGCTCCCGGGAGCAGGTACGGGGCGTTCGACATCGACTCCATCCCCCCGGTCACCCCGACCTCGAGGTCGCCGGCGCGGATCGCCTGGTCGGCGAGCCCGACCGCCCGCATCCCGGACGCGCAGACCTTGTTGATCGTCTCCGACGGGACCTCCTTGGGGATCTCCGCCTCGATCTGCGCCTGGCGCGACGGGATCTGCCCCTGGCCGGCCTGCAGGACCTGGCCGAAGATCACCTGCTGCACCTGGTCGGGGGCGACGCCGGCGCGCTCGAGCGCGGCGCTGATCGCCTCGCCGCCGAGCTCCGGGGCGCCCTTGGAGGCGAGCGCTCCGCCCATCTTCCCGAACGGGGTTCGCGCGGTGCCGAGGATGACTGTCTGGGACATCGAAGCCTTTCTGTGTCGGCGGCGAGGGCCGCGCAGGGTCGGCTCAGATGCTAGTCAAGCGGGCCGCGATCGCGCCCGCCTGCGGGCAGGGCCCCGCCGCGAAGCGGGGCCCTGGTGGCGGTCGGAGGGCGGCTAGCTCGAGCCCTCGAGCACTCCGATCAGATTGCCGTCGGGGTCGTTGAACAGCCCCAGCGTGACGCCCTCCATGATCGTCTCCGGGCCCATCACCCGGGAGCCCCCGAGGCTCTCGGCCTGGGCCAGCGACGCCTCGACGTCGGGCACCTCGACATAGAACGTGACGTGGCCCCCGTAGCCCTCCGGGCCCTGGCCGAGCCCGCCGCCGATGCCGTCGCCCGCGGAGGTCGTGTTGCCCTCCTTCGGAACCAGGCCGTAGTTCATCGGGTTGTTGGCGTCGGCCTCCCAGCCGAACATCTCCTTGTAGTAGTTGCGCACCTTCTCGCCGTCAGGTCCGACGACCTCGAAGTGAACGACCGGTTGTCCCATCGCGACTCTCCTTTCGCCGCCGCCCCCAGGGCGGCGCTCGTTGCACAGGCCAGTTCAAGAGACCGGGCTCCACGCAGAAACTAATCGGGCGCAGGCGCGCCGTTAGACTCGCGCGCCGTGCAGGTGCAGGTGACCACAGCGAGCTTGGCCGAGGTCGACGCCGACGTCGTCATCGCCGGACTGGCCGACGGCGCCTCACTCCCGGCGGAGCTCGCCGGCGCGCGCGGCGCCGGGACCGCCAAGAGCGCCTTCAAGCAGGCTGCCGTCCTGCACCCCGACGGGCCGGCGACGGCGCTCGTCATCGGTCTCGGGGAGCCGGCGAAGCTCGACCCCGAGCGGCTGCGCGTCGCCGCCGCGATCGCCGCCAAGCGCGCCGCCGGGCTCGACGCGAAGTCGATCGCGTGGGCGCTGCCCGCGGCAGCCGAAGCGGCCGCGGCGGCGGCCGCGATCGTCGAGGGGACGATCCTTGCCGGCTACCGGTTCGACCGCTATCGCTCGCGCGACGACGAGGACCCGCGACCGGCCGCGATCGAGCGGCTCAGCCTGATCGCAGCGAGCGCCGATCAGCAGGCGGTCGAGGGCGCGGCGCGGGTCGCCGCCGTCGCCGCGGACGCCGCCAACCGGACCCGCACCCTCCAGAACCTGCCGTCGAACGAGCTCACTCCGACGGCGCTCGCCGAGCGGGCCACCGAGATCGCCGCCGAGCACGATCGGGTCGAGGTCGAGGTGCTCGACCGCGAGGCGATCGCCGCGGCCGGGATGGGCGGCCTGGTCGCCGTCTCCCAGGGAACCGCGACCGACCCGCGGCTGATCTCGCTGCGCTACTCCGGCGGCGGCGAGGGGCCCCGGGTCGGCCTCGTCGGCAAGGCCGTCACGTTCGACAGCGGCGGGATCTCGATCAAGCCGTCGGCCGGCATGCACGAGATGAAGTTCGACATGTCCGGCGGCGCCGCGGTGATCGAGGCGTTCGCGGCGATCGCCGAGCTCGGGCTCGAGCTCGATCTGGTCGCGGTCGTTCCGTCGACCGAGAACATGCCGAGCGGGACCGCGATCAAGCCCGGCGACGTCATCACCCAGCTGAACGGCAAGACGGTCGAGGTCAACAACACCGACGCCGAGGGCCGACTGATCCTCGCCGACGCGCTGACCTACGCCGTCCGCGAGCTCGGCGCCGAGCGCCTCGTCGACCTGGCCACGCTGACCGGGGCCGTCGTGGTCGCGCTCGGCTCCACCTACGCGGCGCTGATCTCCAACGACGACGGTTGGGCGGCGACCGTCGGCGCCGCGGCCGCCGAAAGCGGCGAGCTCGCCTGGCGCCTGCCGCTGCATGACGAGTACAAGGCGCTCACCAAGGGCAGCGTCGCCGACCTCACGAACGCCGCGGCGAAGCGCAAGGCGGGGACGATCTACGCCGCCTCGTTCCTCGAGGAGTTCGTCGACGAGGTGCCGTGGGTGCACCTCGACATCGCGGGGACCGCCTGGGACACCGGCCGCGAGTACGTCGGCTCGGGTGCCACCGGGTTCGGCACCCGCCTGCTGATCCGGCTCGCCGCCGACCTCAGCGCCTAGGGGCCGGCCGGGTCAGGAACCGATGATCATGCAGGTCGAGGTCCCGTGGGCGAGCAGCTTCCCGCTCGCCACGTCGATGAGCTGCGCCTGCGCCGTCGCCTGACGGCGCCCGCGGTGAAGGACCTCCGCCTCCGCGCGGACCCGCTCGACCGCGGCGCTGACCGGCCGGACCATCTTCACCTCGAGGGTGAGCGTCGTGTAGGCCTCGCCCAGCTCCAGCGTCGTGTGCACGGCGCAACCGAGGGCCGAGTCGAGCAGCGTCGACGCGTAGCCGCCGTGAACGACGCCGATCGGGTTGTAGTGCTCCTCCTCCGGCCGCCCCTCGAAGGTCGCGCGACCCGGCTCGAGGTCGACCGGCTCCATGTTCATCAGCACCGCGATCGGCGCCGGCGGCAGCTCGCCCGCGGCGAGCGCTCGCATGTAGTCGATCCCCTTCATCTGCGCCCCGGCGGCGGCGACCGACAGCGGGTCCTGCCACTGAAGCGTCCGCGACCTGGTCGCCTCCGGGGCTCGCCGCGCGTGCTCGGCCGCCGCCTCGACCGAGGTCACGCTCGCTCCCCCGCGTACGGGTAGGCGAGGTCGGCGATGATCTCGTCGAGGGTCAGGTCGACCTGCACGGGTGCGATCTCGATCAGCGTCATCATGGCCTCCTTCGGCCGGGTTGCTTGACAAAACCGAAGCTAACAGGCTTAGTTGCGTGATGCAACCGAGTGTGCGACAATCACACTCGTGCTCAATCGCGACTATGACCAGGCGTGTTCGATCGCCCGGACGCTCGAGGTGCTCGGTGAGCGCTGGACGCTGCTCGTGATCCGCGACGTCTTCGACGGCCGCCGGCGCTTCGATCAGATCCAGGACAACCTCGGCGTCGCGCGCAACGTCCTCTCGAACCGGCTCGCACGGCTGGTCGAGGAGGACATCCTCGAGAAGCGCCGCTACCAGGAGCGCCCGCCCCGCTACGAGTACTTCCTCACCGAGAAGGGCCTCGACCTGTGGCCGGTGATGATCTCGATGATGCACTGGGGTGACCGCTACCTGTCCGAGCCCGAGGGCCCGCCGATGCTGATCCGCCACAAGCGCTGCGGCGGGCTGGTCGACGACCGCGGCAGTTGCGCGAAGTGCGGCGAGCGCCTGGGGGCCCGCGACGCGTACTCCGAGTACGGGCCCGGCGCGCCCAGCGACGAACGGGCGCTCGGCACCGTGCACGCCGCGTAAGCTCCGCCACCCTTGGACTTCCAGCTCTCAGACGAGCAGCGCCTGCTGCGCGACACGGTCCGCGACTTTGCCCGCGGCGAGGTGGCCCCGGTCGCCGGCGAGCTCGACCGCACGAAGGCGTTCCCGTACGAGCTCGTCGCGAAGATGGGCGAGCTCGATCTGATGGGAATCCCCTTTCCCGAGAGCGTCGGTGGCGGGGGCGGCGACACGCTCGCCTATGCGCTCGCGGTCGAGGAGCTGACCCGGATCGACTCGTCGGTCGCGATCACGCTTTGCGCCCATACCTCGCTCGGCACCCAACCGGTCTACCTGTTCGGCTCGGACGAGCAGAAGGAACGGCTGCTGCCCGACCTGTGCGCGGGGCGCAAGCTCGGCGCCTTCGGGCTGACCGAGCCCGAGGCGGGATCGGACGCCGGCAACACCCAGACCCGCGCCCGCCTCGACGGCGGCGAGTGGGTCATCGACGGCGCGAAGCAGTTCATCACCAACGCCGGCACCGAGATCTCCGGCCACGTGGCGATCACCGCGGTCACGGGCGAGAACGAGATCTCGAACCTGATCGTCGAGCGCGGGAGGCCGGGGTACGAGGCCGGCGAGCCGTACCGGAAGATGGGGTGGAACGCGTCCGACACCAGGCCGCTGACCTTCACCGACTGCCGCGTCCCCGAGGAGAACCTGCTCGGCCCGCGCGGCGCCGGCTTCAAGCAGTTCCTGCACATCCTCGACATCGGCCGGATCGGGGTCGCGGCGATGGGCGTCGGGCTCGCCCAGGGAGCGCTCGACGAGGCTCTCGCCTACGCGAAGGAGCGGCGAGCGTTCGGACAGCCGATCTCGAAGTTCCAGGCGATCCAGGCGAAGATCGCCGACATCTCGGCCGAGCTCGAGGCGGCGCGCCTGCTCACCTACCGCGCGGCGCGCGAGAAGGACGCGGGCCAGAACTTCACCCTGACCGCGGCGCAGGCGAAGTTGATCACCGGCCGGCTCGCGGTCCGGGCGACCGAGGAGGCCGTCCAGATCCACGGCGGCTATGGGTACATCGAGGAGTACCCCGTCTGCCGGTTTTACCGCGACGCCAAGATCCTCACCATCGGCGAGGGCACCGACGAGGTGCAGCAGATGGTGATCGCGCGCGCCCTGGGCTGCTAGCGGCGCGCGCAAACCCGCTCGGACACTCGCGTGAGGCGTCTTTGCCCCAGTTTGCGGCTTCGTTGGAATTCGCACGTGTTTTGCGTCCGACGACTGCGCTTACACTCGCGCCGATCACTGTCCCAGGCCCCGGATGTGACCGGGGGAGGAGCCGATGGGAAGCATGGAGAGCAACGCACGGTGGCAGCAGATGGCCTCCCTGCGTGATGAGCTGGAAACGCCGGCGGTCGTGATCCCGATCTGCGTCAGCCGTCTCGACGGCAAGCGTCACGAGCTCTCGCCGAAGGCGAGAAGCTTCGCGGAGGCGCTGTCGTTCACGGACGCCTGGACGCGGATCTCGGACGCGCGCAACCGGCGGCTCGCCGCCTGAGGCGGACGAGCGAGATCCCGGTCAGCCGGCCGGGCGGGCGCTGACCGCGTCGTCGGCGCGCTCGGCCAGTTCACTCGCGCGGCCGGCGTCGACGGCGATGCCGTAGTGCTCGAGCAGCTTGCGCTCGGCGCCGGCGAGCAGCGGCTCGTTCGGGTCGGCCCTCGGCGCCTTGCGGATCAGGTCGCGGGTGTAGGGAACCCACACGTGGCCGACTCCCTCGACCGCGTCGCGGGCCGGGACCAGGGTGTAGTGGCCGAAGCGCCCCATCCGGGCGAGCAGCCACTCAGCCTCCCCGCTGGACTCGTCCACGAAGCAGCCTTCGAGCCTGCCGACGTGGCCGCCGGCGAGCTCGTCCAGGCGGTGGCCGGTCCACCCGCGCACAGCGTCGGCGCCCGAGCGGGCGCCCGGGTCCGCGCGTTCAGTCATCGAGCTCGCGCTCCAAGAGCTCGCGAGCCGCGGTCGCCGGATCGATCTCGCGCCTGACGACGCGCTCCAGCAGCTCCGCCCAATTGGGATCGGCGGCCGCCTTCGCCTCGAGCTCGCGGCGCATCCGAGCGGCGGCGATCCCGAGCACCTCGGCGCGCAGGTTGCGGGCGCGGCGCTCGGCGAGGGTGCCGGCGGCCGCGATCCGCTCGCCGTGAGCGTCGATCGCGGCGAGCAGCTCCTCGATCCCCTCCCCCTTCATGGCCTCGGTCCGGATCACCGGGACCTTCCAGTCGCGATCGGGCCCGAGCGCCAGCACGGACTTGACCTCACGGATCATCGTGTTGGCGAGGGGGTGGTCGGCCTTGTTGACGCAGATCACGTCGGGGATCTCCATCACCCCCGCCTTCAACGCCTGGATCGAGTCGCCAGAGCCGGGCATCAGCGCGAGCACGACGGTGTCGGCGTGGTCGATCACGTCGATCTCCCCCTGGCCGACGCCGACCGTCTCGAGCAGGACGTCGTCCTTGCCCGACGCGTCCATCAGCAGCGCCGCCTGCAGCGCCGCCTCCGCAAGGCCGCCGAGCGAGCCGCGGGTCGCCATCGAGCGGATGAACACGCCCGGGTCGAGGAAGTGCTCGGAGAGACGGATCCGATCGCCGAGCACGGCGCCCTGCGTGAACGGGCTCGAGGGGTCGATCGAGAGCACGCCGACCTCGCGGTCGCGCTTGCGCAGCTCGCCGCACAGCGCCCCGATGAGGGTGCTCTTGCCGACCCCGGGCGGGCCGGTCAGGCCGACGATCCGGGCCGAGCCGGTCTTGGGGAACAGCTCGGCCACGAGCCGGTCGCCCTGCGGGTCGTGGTTTTCGACCAGGCTGATCGCGCGGGCCAGAGCCCGCTTGTCGCCGGCGACCAGGCGCTCGGCGAGCGAATCGGTAGCGGTCGAGTCAGCCACGGGGCGACGAGTCTAGAGTCCGCGCCGCCGTGATCCGGACAGTTCGATTCCTCGCCGCGAACAAGATGCTCAACCTGCGCTACGCGCGGCTGCTGTGGCGCTATCTGTGGCGGCGGTACCTGACCGTCTCCGGCTGGCGATGGGAGACCGACGGCCCGGTCTTCTTCGGCAAGGACCTGCAGATCCAGATCGCCCGCCGCGGCAAGGTCCGCTTCGGGCGCTTCGTCTGGATCGGCGACGGCACCAAGATCCGATGCCACGAGGGGGAGGTGGTGATCGGCGCGAAGTCGGTGCTCGGCCAGGAGTGCACGATCTCGGCCTACCGGCGGGTGCGAATCGGCGAACAGTGCGTGATCGCCGACCGCGCGATGTTCATCGACTTCGACCACGGCGTCGTCGAGGTCGAGCGCCCGATCCGCCTCCAGGGCATCTACATGCGCGAGGTCGAGGTCGGCTCCAACGTCTGGATCGGGTACGGCGCCTGCGTCCTGCGCGGGGTCCGGGTCGGCGACAACTCGATCCTCGGCACGAACGCGGTCGTCACCAAGGACGTCCGCGCCAACGCCGTCGTCGGCGGCGTGCCGGCAAAGCTGATCCGGATGCGCGAGACGCCGCGGCAACTCCGCTGGCCGGACCCGGTCGAGCCCTAGCTCCGCCTTTCGTCCAAGAACCCCGACGGGCGGCCGCGACGGTGGTAGCGTCGGATCATGCATACGGTCGACTCGCGCCAGCCCGCGCTCCGCTGCGCGGCGGTAGCTCTGATCGCCGCGCTCCTCTGCGGCGGCCTGCTTCTCGCCCAGGGCGCCGGTGCAGCGTCCGCTCGCGGCGGCGCGTCCTTCGACTCGTGTGGCAGGGTGGGCAACGGCGCCGGAGGCAGCGAGAAGGTCAAGGCGTCCGAGATCCGCTGCAAGCGGGCAAAGCGCCTGGCGCGCAAGTTCATCCGCAAGGGCCAGATCCGCCGCGGCTGGAAGGTGACCAACCCGGCCGGCTGCGAGTTCCTGATGTTCCGCAAGCGCGACGCCGACGAGTTCGGCACGGTCCCGGAGCCCAAGCCGGGCGTACCGCTGATCTTCTTCACCAAGACCGTCGGCTGCGTCAGCTGAGCGCCGTCCCCCCGGCCGGTCCTCCGCTAGGCGCGGGTGGGCTCGCCGGCGAGCTCGGCGTAGATCGCCGCGGTGCTCTCGGCGACGTCGCCCCAGTCGAAGCGCAGCACGTGCTCCGAGCCCTCGGCGACCAGGCGGTCGCGGAGCTGCTCGTCGGTGAGCAGGCGCTCGACCATCTCCCCGAGCGCCTCCGAGTCGCGGGCGCGAAACCGCAGCCCGGCCTCGTTGTGCGGAACGACCTCGCGCAGGCCGCCGGTGTCGGCGACGATGCACGGACAGCCCGAGGCCATCGCCTCGAGGGCGACGAGCCCGAACGGCTCGTAGATCGACGGGACCACGCAGACGTCGGCGATGCGGTAGAGCGAGTGCAGGACGTCGTCGCCGATCCAGCCGAGGAAGGTGCCGTGATCCATCAGCCCGAGCGCCGCCGCCTGGTCGTGCAGCTCCTGCTCGTGGGTTCCCGAGCCGGCGACCAGAAAGCGCGTCCCCGGGACGGCCTCGATCAGGCGCGGCATCGCCTCGAGCGCGAGCTGGAATCCCTTCTCGTAGACGAGCCGGCCGATCAGCAGCACGAGGCGCTCGTCCCGCGCCGCGAACTCGGCGCGCAGGCGCTCGAGCTCGGCCCCGTCCTGGGGCTGCAGATCCTCGGGGTCGATCCCGTTGGGGATCACCGCGACGCGGCTCTCGTCGACGCCGAAGATGTCGACGATCTGCTCGCGCATGTAATACGAGCAGGCGATCACACGGTCGGAGCGGTTGGTGATCCAGCGCTCGACCCCGTGGATATAGCGCTGGGGATGGTCGTCGACCCAGCCCTGGTGCCGGCCGTGCTCGGTCGCGTGGATGGTGGTCACCAGGGGCGCGCCGAAGCGCCGCGCGAGGTGGTCGCCCGCCATCGCGACGAGCCAGTCGTGGCCGTGGACGAGGTCGAAGTCGTAGCGGTCGCCGAGCTCGACTCCGGCGGCGAGCATGTCCGAGTTCATGCGCTCGACCCAGGCGACGAACTCGCCGAGATCGGTGGGCCGCGTCGGCTCGCGTACCCGGTGGATGCGAACGCCGCCGACGGTCTCCTCCGGCGGCGACTCCTCGCTGCCGCGGGTGAGCACGTGGACCTCGACCCCGTCGCGGGCGAGCGCCTCGGACAGCTTGACCACGTGGCGGGCCAGCCCGCCCTCGATCAGCGGCGGGTACTCCCAGGAGAGGATCAGGACTCTGGTCAACGGCCGGCTACCGAGATACCGGCTGGCCGACGCCAAGACGACTCGCTGGCGGGTCCGCCTGCGCATTCATGGCGTCAGGGTATCTGAGAGCTGCGCACCCGAGGCCGGAGCGCTCCGGCCCAGAGCGAGCTCGTTCCTGCGTTCGCGATCAGCGTCCCGACGGGTGATCGGGCGAGTCGTGGCGCTGACGCGCTCCACCGTTGCCGTTCGTCGCACCGACGAGCCGTCGGGCTTCGAGCAAGCGTGTGGCGTCCGTGATCGACAGCAGCCCGGCGAGCCGGTGATCGACGAGCACAAGCGCGCGATTCGACTCGCTATCGCTCAGCCGCTGCACCGCCTCCTCGAGTGGCATCTCCGCAGTCAGCGCCGGCAGGTCCTCGAGCGGCGCCATGGCCTCGCCGACCCGCGTCTCGCCCCATGACTCCCGCGGCACGGCGAGCACCGAGCGAAACGAGATCAGGCCGACGGGCCGACCGTCGTCGAGGACCGGATAGGCGACGTGGCGGTGCGCCATGAAGCAACGCCCCATGAAGTCCTCGAGTGAATCCCCTTGCTCCACGGTCACCGGTGCAGTCACCATGACCTCGCCCACGCGCACCCCGCTGAGCGCTTCGTGGGTCTCGGCGCCGGCGCGCTCGGCCTCGGCCGCCGCGAGCAGGAACCAGCCGATGAACACGAACCACAGACCCCCCACCGCACCGCCGAGCAGTACCAGTAGCACGCCGAGCGCGATCAGCCCCTGACCGAAGCCGCGCCCCGCCGCCGCGGCGGTGCGGGTGGCGGCAAGAAAGTCGCCCTTTCGCGCCCAGAGCACGGACCGCAGCACCCGACCGCCGTCGAGCGGCAGCGCCGGAATCAAGTTGAAGACCAGGAGCACGAGGTTGACGTATCCGAGCCAGAACAAGACGCCGTCGATCGCCCCGGGCAGCGGAATGAGCAACGCAGCGGCCAGCGACACGGACCCGATCACGACGGTGACGATCGGTCCCGCGATGGCGATCCGGAACTCGGCACCGGCGGACGGGAACATCCCGCGGAAGCGAGCGATGCCGCCGAAGATCCAGAGGGTGATTCCCTCGATCTCCATCCCCTCCTTGGTCGCCCTGGTCGCGTGGCCGAGCTCGTGGAGGAGCAGGGAGGTGAAGAACAGCAGCACCGCGACGATCGCCATCGCGAGGTACGTGTTGTCGCCCAGGCCGGGGTTCATCTCCGGGAAGGCGGCATCGGCCAGCGACCAGACGAGCAGGGCGAAGATCAGCGCCCAGCTCCAGTGAACGCCGATCTCGACTCCGGCGAGCCGGCCGAGCCGGAAGGTCGAGGTCACGGTCGCTCTCCGCCCGCGGTCACAGCGCGGTCGGGTAGGTCTCGGGCGGCTCGCCCCGCGTCCAGCCGGCGGTCGGCTCCAGCGGCTCGACGGCGCGAGTGTGGTCGAAATGCACCACCGCGTCGAACTGGTTGGCGAGGTCGGCGTGAAAGTAGTGGCTGATGCGCTCGGTCTCCGGGTGGTAGATGACCCCGATCGCCCGCTCGAGCAGCGGCTGTTCCAGGGCGGCGGCCGGCGCTCCACCGCGGAGGGGGAGCATGAAGTCCGGGATCGCGGCCGCGTGGAAGAGCGACTCGTAGCTGCCGGCGAGCGCCGGGCGCACGCGTTTGCGCTCCACCGGCGCACCCCAGCCGGAGGCCGCGCTGACCGTGCCGGTGAAGGTCGTGAAGCCGACCAGGAACGCATCGTCGCCGTATCGCTGACGGACGAGCTGGCCGAGGTTGAGCTCGCCGCGCCGCGACATCTCGGTGCGCCTGGCGTCGCCGACGTGGGAGTTGTGGGCCCAGACGACGACCCGCGAGCGCAAGCTGCGGCGGTCGAGGTGCCCGATCAGCCGCTCCAGCGTCTCGGCCATGTGCTTGTCGCGAAGATTCCAGGACGCGGCCGGCGCCGCGAACATCGAGCGGTAGTAGCGCTCGGCACCGACCACGAGCCGGGCGTTCTGCTCGGCGTAGAACTGCTCGTCCTCGGCTGCGATCCCGTCCCGGCGCAGGTAGGCGTCCCCGGTCCGCTGCAGGTCGATCAGCTGTCCGAGCGCCTCGCGGTCGCACGCCTCCGACAGGCCGGTCGCCACTGCCTGGCCATATCGCTGGCTCTCCCCGAACTGCTCCAGGCACGCGTAACGCTCGCGCGCCCGCCGGCCGGCGTCGGGATCGATCCGGTCGAGATACTCGATCACGCCCGCGATCGAGCGATAGAGGCTGTAGAGGTCGAGCCCGAAGAAACCGACCGGGGGCTTGCCCTCGTCGTGCCGGGCGCGAAGCCAGCCGACGAAGTCGAGCACGTCGGCGTTTCGCCACATCCAGGTGGGAAAGCGCTGAAACCCGCGCAGCGCCTGCTCGGCGTCGGCGTCCTCGTTGGCGCCCTGGACGAACCGGGTGACACGATGAGCGTCGGGCCAATCGCCTTCGACCGCGACGGCGTCGAAGCCGCACTCGTCGATCAGGCGCTTCGTGATCAGCGCGCGCTGGCGGTAGAACTCGTGCGTGCCGTGGGAGGCCTCGCCCAGCAGGACGACGCGCGCGTCGCCGATCAGCGCGAGCAGCCGATCGTGGTCATCGGCGGCACCGGTGAGCGGCGTTGCGTGCGCCCGGATCGCGGCGACCTGCGCGCCCCCGATCGTGGTCGCCGTGGGAGTCATCAGCGGCCCCGCGACCGGGGCCCGGCGGCAAGCGAGGATCGCGACGAAGGCGCTCCGGCGAAGCGCCCGGAGAACCACTCCACCGCCAGCCGCGCCGCCTGCTCGAGCGCGCCGGGCTCCTCGAAGAGGTGTCCGGCGCCGGGGACCACGGCGAGGTGGTGGGGTCCGGCGAGCAGGGTCGCCGCCCTTCGGTTGAGCTCGAGCACCTCCTGGTCCTCGCCGCCGACGATCAGGAGGGTCGGAGCCGTGACCTGGCGCAGAGCCGCGCCGGCAAGGTCGGGGCGGCCCCCTCGCGAGACGACCGCGGCGATGCTGTCCGGCGCTGCCGCCGCCGCGCGCAGCGCCGCGGCGGCGCCGGTCGAGGCGCCGAAGAGACCGACGGGCAGATCCTCGATCTCCGGAGCCTTGGCGGCCCACCGGCGCGCGGCAAGCAGCCGGTTCGCGAGCAGGTCGATGTCGAAGACGTTGGCGCGGTCGCCGGCCTCGCGCTCGGTCAGCAGATCGAACAGCAGGGTCGCGAACCCAGCCGCGTTCAGGTGGGCGGCGACGGCTTTGTTTCGCGGGCTGAAGCGGCTCGAGCCGCTGCCGTGGGCGAAGATCACGAGCCCGGCGGGATCGTCAGGAAGGCCAAGCGTTCCGGACAGCTCCGTGCCCGATTCGAGGATCGTCACTTCGAGCTCGTCGGTTTCGTGCTCGCGCTCGACCCCCTCGCGGCGATCGCCGCCATTCGACCGCCGGCGGGCTCGCGCCAGCAGGTCGACGACCTCGCGATCGGAGGTCTGGGTGAAGTCCTCGTACGCGGCTCCCACACCGCGGAACGGCCTCGGCGAACTGAGGCACACGAAGCCGTCGAACTCCGCTCGCAGCCGGTCGGCCACACCGTCCGGGCAGACGGGCACCGCGAGGACCACCGCCCGGGCGCCGCGAGCGCGCAGCACCCGGGCCGCGGCGGCGGCCGTGACTCCGGTCGCGAGCCCGTCGTCGACCACCACGACCACGCGTCCGTCGACGTCGATCTGCGGGTGGCCGGGCCGGTAGCTGCGACGGCGACGCTCGAGCTCGTGCTGCTCACGCTCGACGACCGTGCCGAGCTCCTCGCGCGAGACTCCCAACCTGCGCACAGCCTCGGAATCGAGTACCGCCTCGCCGCCCTCGCCGAGCGCTCCGATCCCGAGCTCCGGCTGCATCGGCGCGCCGAGCTTTCGCACCAGTCCGATGTCCAGTGGGGCACCCAGGGCTCGCGCGACCTCATACCCGACCGGGACGCCGCCGCGCGGTAGCGCGACCACGACCGGATTCTCGTCGGCCAGGTCCGCCAACTCCTGTGCCAGCATCCTGCCGGCCTCCCGTCGATCGCGGTAGCGAGGAGCGCTGGGCTGGAAGGGATCCGCGGGGGGCATCGGGCTGACCTCGTGCCGAGTCGGGGTTACCTCACGTTCGTGGGACGGTCCCTGAGCATCCACGACGGCGGCAGGAAATCAATCCGCGCGCGCCACGCCTTTGGACTCAGTAGTCGCTACCGGCCGCCGACCGGGTGCGGAGCAGCTGGACGTAGGCGATCGTCCCCGGGATGATCGGCAGCCAAAAGGCGAACGCGCGGTAGGCGAGCACGCCGACGATCGCCAGGCCGCCGGCGACGCCGAAGCCGATCAGGGCCGCGATCATGCCGCCGTCCACCGCGCCGATCCCGCCTGGGATCGGCAGCGCATTGGCAAGCATGCCGACGAAATAGGCCATCACGACCACCGCGGCCGACGGCGCCTCGCCGAACGCGTGCAGCGAGGCCCAGAGCACGGCGATGTCGAAACCCCACCATCCAAGGGCCCCGAGCAGGCCGGGCCGCGGCGCACGCAGCAGGCCAATGCCGCCCTGGACGCCCGACGACACCGTCGCCGGTATGGCGGCGAGAGTCTTGCGAACCGGACCGGCGTCGGAGCCTTGCCGGGCGAACCGTGCGAACACGCCCTCGAGGTCGTCCGAGAGCGCCGCGATCGCCAGGACCGCGACGATCACGGTCGCTCCGAAGATCGCCGGGACGAGCGTGAGGCCGGGCGGCGCCGTGCCCGAGAGAAAGCCCCAGTAGAGGCCGAGGCCGAAGACCACGAGCGCGGCCATATAGATGCCGTAGAGGAGCGCGTAGAAGGAAGCCATCTCGGCGGCGACCTGACGCCGGCGCAGCCCGAGCCGCCGCAGGGCCCACGCGGTCAACGCGATTCCGCCGGCGCCGGCGATGGCGAGCAGGCGGGTAGCGGCAACACCCGCCATCGTGATCCGGTAGCTCGCCGGCCAATCGACCCGCGCCGGCGGAGAGCCGAACACGGCTCGAAAGTAGATCGTGTAGGACGCGAACGAGAGCACCTCGAGCAGCAGCGCCGCCAGCAGCCAGATCGGTTGGCCCGAGGAGAGCCTGGTCCAGGTCTCGTCGAGGCCCGCGATCGCCGGCACGACGACATAGAGCAGCGCGAGCACGACGACGAGCCCGAGGCCGAGCACAGCCAGGGCCCGGATCCCGGGCGCTCTCAGGAACTGCCGCCCCGAGGAATTGACGTTCACGGCTGCGCCGCGTCGATTCCCGCGCGACGCCGCAGCAGCCAGCGACGAAGCTCGTCGGCGCCCCAGACGATGAATGGAAACGGAGCGACGAAGAGCAGCATGTGCGGCTCCAGCGACGCCGTCGCCAGCAGGTCATGGAACAGCGGCGCGTAGATGATCACCGCCGCGAGGGCGAGCTCGAAGGCGATCCCCCACAGCAGGAGGCGGTTCGAGAAGACGCCGATCGAGCGCAGCGAGGCCCGCTCGGTGCGAGCGGCGAACGCGGTCCCGACCTGGGCCATGACCATGCCGAGGAAGGTCATCGTCGTCGCCTGCTGATAGGCGTGGTGAAGGGCGGTCCCCTGGCCGGTCGGGTCGCCGGGCGACCAGCCGGCCCCGTTCAGGACGTAAAAGAACCCGGCCATCGCCAAGCCGGCGCAAATCAACCCGAGAAAGAGCCAGGCTCGCAGCAGCATCGGAGGTCGAATCACTCCCTCGGATCGGTCGCGCGGCGGCCGCCGCATGATCCCCGGCTCGGCGGGCTCGCGCCCGAGCGCGAGCGCGGGCAGGGTCTCGGTCCCGACGTCGAAGGCGAGCAACTGGAGGACGGTCAGCGGCAGCGGGATCGCACCGCCGCCAAGCGCGAAGACCAGGAACGGGGTCACCTCCGGGGTGGCGTGAGCGAAGATGTAGAAGATGAACTTGCGTACGTTGTCGTAGACCCGGCGACCCGCGGCGACGGCGGTCACGATGGTCGCGAAGTTGTCGTCGGTGAGCACCATCGTCGCCGCCTCGCGCGCCACGTCGGTTCCCGAGCGCCCCATCGCGACGCCGATGTCGGCGCGCCGCAGGGCGGGTGCGTCATTGACGCCGTCGCCGGTCATCGCCACCACGAGGCCCTCGGCGCGCAGCGACTCCGCGATTCGCAGCTTCGCCTCCGGCGAGCTGCGGGCGAAGATCAGCTCGCGCTCCGATCGCAAGAGAGCGTCGAGGTCGGCGTCGCCGATCCGCTCGAGCTGCTCGCCGGTGATCACGGTCGGCCGGTCGCCGGTGATTCCGACTTCCCGTGCCACGGCGGCGGCGGTGAGCCCGTGATCGCCGCTGATGACGATGATCCGGATCCCCGCCCGATGACATCTGCGGACCGCATCGGCGACCTCGGGACGGGCCGGATCGGCCATCGCGACCAACCCCACCAGGCACAGGTGCCGCTCGGCCTGCTCACGGTGCTCGGGAACGTCGTGGCCGGGTTCGAGACGTCGCTCGGCCAGCGCCAGGACGCGAAGGCCCTGCCCGGCGTAGTCGGCCACCGCCCGGCCGGCGGCTTCGTGCTCCGCCTCGCCGAGCGGCCGCACCCGCCCGCCCCGGATCAGCGAGTCGCAGAGCGGCAGCACGACCTCGGGCGCTCCCTTCGTCTCGATCCACATCGCGCCCTCGCGCTCGTCCACCGTCGACATCAACCTCAGCGTCGGGTCGAAGTGGAAGTGACGGTGACGCCTGCGTTCGCGTTCGTCGGCATCGAGGTCGCCCGCGCCGAGTCGCTGAGCCAGCTGGAGCAACGCGATCTCGGTCGGATCGCCGGAAGCCGTGCCGTCGGGGCCACCGAGGCGCGCGTTGTTGCAGCGAGTCGCGACCGCGCCGAGCGCCCGCAGGTCGGCCTCTTCGAGCGCCGGCGCGGGATCGTCGAGGGCGCCGGCGGCGACGTCCAGCGTCGATGCGGGCGTCCAGATCGACGTCACCCGCATTCGGTTCTGCGTCAGCGTTCCGGTCTTGTCGGTGCAGATCACGCTCGTCGATCCCAGCGTCTCCACGGCGCTCAGGCGCTTCACCACCGCACCACGACCGACCAGCTCCCGGGCGCCCACGGCGAGCGCCAAAGTGATCACCGGCAGCAGGCCCTCGGGCACGAGACCGACCAGCAGTCCAACCGCGAAGACCACCGAGTCGCTGATCGACAGCCCGGCGCCGAGCGTCGCGATCGGCACGAACGCGGCGGCTCCGAGGACGGCGATCAGAGCGATCAGCCAGGCGACCTTGCGCACCTGACCCTCGAGCGGCGATTCGTCGTGTTCGATCCGCTCCGAGAGGCTGGCGATCCGCCCCAGCTCGGTCCGCATCCCCGTCGCGAAGACGACCGCGCGAGCCTCCCCCTCGGTGCACGTGGTGCCGGAGAGCACCAGGTCGCGCGCCTGCAGCAAGGGGACGCTGGTGTCGACGAACGCGCTCGAGCGTTCGACCGTCAGCGACTCGCCGGAGAGCGTCGACATGTCGATCTCGAGCGCGCCGGAGAACAGGCGCGCGTCCGCCGAGATCCGATCGCCCTCCTCGATCACGAGCACGTCACCGGGCGTCAGCTCCGCCGAAGCGATGACTCGCTGGCTTCCGTCTCGGATCACCCGCGCCTGCGCCGGCAGGTAGGCGGCGAGCGCCTCCACGGCGCGCTCGGCCTGCAGCTCCTGGGCGAACGCGAATGCCGCGTTGATCAGGATCACGATCACGATCGCGATCGCGATCGCGACGATCCCGGCCGCCCAGGCGAGGGCGGCGGCCGCCCACAGGAGCAGCGCCAGCGGATGACCAAGCTGGCGCGCCAGCTCCCGCGCGTGGCTTTGCCGCCCGCGTCGAACGATCTCGTTCGGGCCGTGTTGCTGGAGGCGGCGAGCCGCCTCGCGGTCGCTCAACCCCTGCGTGCGCGCACCGAGGTGCTGCAGGAGCAGGTCGAGCGGCTCCTCTGGGTTGAGCTGCGGGGCCTCGCTGCTCGGACCGACCGGCTCCTTCACCGCGCGCCGCCCGGCCTCAGGCGCCCGCCCGGGTGGCCCGGGGCACCGTCGGTCCCCCCGTGCGTGGAGCGACCACCGGCGCTTACTCCTGGCAGAGGTCGGCGACCGTGGCGTCGCCAAGACGGACGATGTCCGACGGATCGACCCTCAGCGAATGGCGATGATCGCCCCCGGAGCACAGCACGCGAGAATGATCGAGCAGGCGGCGGTCGACGATCTCCGGGAGCTGATGGATCGGGGCGAACGGCGGCAGCGCGCCGACTTCGTACTCGGGGAAGCGCGCGGCGATCTCCGTCTCACTGGCGAGAGACGGTCGCTCGTCCGTCTTCAGCAAGACGCGAACCTTCTGCAGGTCGAGTCGCTCGGAGGCCGGGATGACGGCGACGATGTAGGTTCCGCCGCTCTTGAGGACGACGTCCTTCACGGCGTTCTCGGGGCTGACCCCCGACGCACGCGCCTCAGACGCGGCCGTGAAGCGCTCGGGGTGCTCGACGACCTCGTACTCGACCCCGTTCTCGTCGAGATATCCACACAACATGTCGATTGGTCCGGACACGGCCCTCTCCTCGCTGATCGGGTTGTGACCGGGCGGGATCTCGCCACGGTGATTCGATCCTAGGCTCGCCCGCGAGCGGCGACATCGGTAGTGACCCACCGGTTCGGATCGGCGACGACTACGGTTCCCCGATCGTTCGGCTAGGGCTCGAGCAGCGGGCTGAGGCTCAGATCCGGCGCCAGGTTTCGCAACCGCGGTTCGGGCGGGTCGGAGCGGGAGTTGATGGCCTCGAGCAACGAGCTCGCGTGACCGGTGCTGCGTTGCCACGCATAGTCGCCGGCCTGAGCGCGACGGTCGAGGAAGGCCCAGTCGCTCGCCTGGACCGCCAGCAGCTCGCGCACCGCGCGCTCGGCAGCGGCCCCGCGCAGGCCGCGGCCGAGTCCGCGCAGCGCCCGCAGCTCGAGCCGGCGCGCGGCCCAGGCCATGTCGGCGACCTCGGGCGAGTCCCACGTGCGCAGATCCTTTCCCTCCCCCCACGTCGTGCGCCGCAGGGGGCGCTCCTCGGGCGGGTGGAGGGCCGCGGCCTCCGCGAGCGTGACCAGCTCGATCCCGTGGTCGGCCGCCGACTCGAGCACCGCGGCCAGCCACGAGGGGCCCTCCCACCACCAGTGGCCGAGCAGCTCGGTGTCGATCGCGAACACGACGAGCCCCGGGCGGCCGCGCTCCTGCGCGTAGGTCCCCAGGCGCGCCGCGAGCGCGGCGCAGAACTCGCGCCCGAGCTCCCGGGCGCGGGCGTCGGCCGGCTCCGGGTCGTAGGGCTCCCCCGCGATCGTCCACGGCCGGATCCCGCGCAGCGACTTGTGGTGGAAGTCGGCGAAGCCGGGGTCCGACGGGTAACCGTCCAGCGCCCACAGCCACTGGATCGCCTCCCAATCGATCGTGAACGCGAGCGTCCCGGCCTGCCCGGCAACCGGCGCGAGCGCGTCGAGCGGCGCCTCGTGATCGCTCTGATCGGTGCAGAAGTACTGGAGCCCCTGCTCGGCGAGCAGCCGGTCGAGCCCCGGCTCGAACGCGCACTCCGCCAGCCACAGGCCGCGGGGCGCCCCGAACCGGCGCCGGTGCGAGCGCAGCCCGGCGTCGAGCTGCAGCTTGCGCGCCTGGCGGGTGGCGAGCATCGGCAGCACGGCGTGCGTCGCCGAGCCGGCCATGAGCTCGACGCGGCCGGCCGCGGCGGGTGCGGCGAACATCGCCACCAGGTCACCGTCGAAGCGCTCGAGGCGCTCCAGCGCGGCGGTGTAGCGCTCCGCCTCGGCGAGGCAGGCCGCGCGCAGCGGCTCGTCGACGTCGGCGGCGTCGGCCTCGGCGGACCCGACCCTGAAGCGGCGGCAGAACTCGAGCAGTCGCTCACCAACGCCCTCGGCCTCGAGTTGGTCGGCGAGCACCGGGCTGACCGTGAACGTCAGCCGCTCGGCGACCTCCGTGAGCGGGGCGTAGGAACGGATCACCGCGTCGAACAGCCACTCCTCGCCGAACGGGTAGGTGCCGAAGCCCTCGACGTAGGGCATGTGGCTGTGGAGCACGACCGCGAGCGAACCAACGCCGCCGGTGTGCTCCGCTTCGCGTCCGCCCCCGGCGGGTCCGCGAGCCGCTTGGCTCATGACCTGCAGACGGCGATGAAGTCGAGGGCCCGGTCGAGCTCGCACTCGCCCTCGTGGCGCAGCGTGAAGTCGGCGGCCGAGATCGCCGGGACGAAGCGGCCGTAGAAGCGCTTGGTCAGCCCGAGCGCCGGGTGGACGCGGTCCCAGCCCGCCTTCAGCGCGAGCTCGTGCAGGCGCAGCTTTCCGGCGTGAAAGAGGCCGTAGATCTCGACCGACTCGAACTGCGGCGCCACCAGCTCGCGGTACTCGGCGGCCGTGTACTCGCGCAGGTGCCAGGGGTTCTCGGATTTCTCGGCGCCCGCGGGGGCGAGGGTCAGGCGGTTCGGGGTCGACACGTAGGAGACCGGGGCCAGCGCCGAGAAGTGCGCGAGGAGCTCGGCCGGGCGCTCGACGTGCTCGATCGTCTGCAGGAAGACGATCGCGTCGCAGCGCTCGTCGAAGCTCTCGACCAGGGTGCGCTCGAAGCGCAGGTTGGAGCGCCGGTAGCGCGCCTTCGCGTGCTCGTGTGCCTCCGGGTTCGCATCGACCCCGACGACCTCGGCGGCGCGCCCGGCGAGCACGTCCGAGCCGTAGCCCTCACCGCACGCGAGGTCGGCGACCACGGCGCCGCGGACGCGCTCGGCGATCCACTCGTAGACGACCAGATGGCGCCGATACCAGTAGTTCTCCTCCGGCACATCGGGCAGGGTGCGCTCGCCGGTGAGCGACAGCGGCGGCACGCCGGGCGGCTGGTCTTGCTGCAGGTGGACCTCTTCCACGGCGCTTGACCGTAGTGCCTGAGCGCCTCGAGCACCTACTATCCCGAGCCCATGCCGGCCCCCCCGACCGCCAAGCCCGACCGCATCAAGGACGTCAACACCCGCTACCACGACGCCGCCGCCGACGAATACGACTGCAAGTGGGGAATCGACTACGGCCCGGTCGGCCAGGAGCAGGTGCACGCGAAGCTCGTCAAGGCGCTCGGCGCCGAGCCGCAGCGGCCGTTCGCCGAGGCGCTCGAGATCGGCTCCGGGACCGGCTACTTCTCGCTCAACCTCCTGCAGCTGGGGCTGATCGGGCGCTCGACCGCGACCGACATCTCACCCGGCATGCTCGCTCGGCTCGAGCGGAGCGCGGCCGACCTCGGGCTCGAGGTCGAGACGGTCTGCGCCGAGGCCGAGGTTCTGCCGTTCGCGGACGCCAGCTTCGACCTCGTCTTCGGCCACGCGGTGCTCCACCACATCCCCGACCTCGAGCGCGCCTTCTCAGAGTTCCGCCGCGTCCTGCGCCCCGGCGGCACGGTCGCCTTCTGCGGCGAGCCGTCGCGCTACGGCGACCGGCTCGCGGCGCTGCCGAAGCGCGCCGGCCACCTGGTCGCGCCCGCCTGGCGGCGGCTCGTCGGCGCTTCGCCGGCCGGCTGGGTCGCCGAGGGCCCGGTGAAGGACGGCCACGAGCTCGAGCCGGAGGTGGACGTGCACGCCTTCGCCCCCGCCGACCTGCGCGCGTTCGCCGAGCTCGCCGGCCTCGAGCACGTGCGGCTGCGCGGCGAGGAGCTGGTCGCGAACGCCTACGGCTGGTGGCTGCGCTCCCTCGAGGCAACCGCCGAGCCGGCGGAGGTGCCGTTTCGCTGGCGCCACTTCGCCTACCGCAGCTACATCGCGCTGCAGCGCCTCGACACCTCGCTGCTCGAGCCGCGGCTGCCGCCGGAGCTCTTCTACAACCTCGTCCTGAGCGCCCGCAAGCCCGCCTGAGGACGCCTTCCTCTCCTGAAGGGGTCCGGTCGGCCCCCCGCAAAATCATTCGGTCGTCGCGCCGACCGGCGGCTTTGAGACCCCCCGGCGGGGTAACTGCTGCGGACACAACGAAGGGAATTACATGTCCGTGGTCACGATCCTGATCATCATCGTCCTCGTCCTGCTCGCCCTGTACCTGTTCCGCCGCGTCTTCTAGGCGCCGGGACGTTAGGGTCGGCACGTGGAACCCGGATCGACGCTGGGCAGTGAGTTCGCCGAGGCGCTCGCGCGGAAGGACTACGAGCGAATCGGCGAGCTGCTCGACCCGGAGGTCGACTTCCGCGCCCTGACCCCGAACCGCAATTGGGAAGCGCACGGCGCAGCCGCGGTGATCGGCGAGGTGCTCTCGCAATGGTTCGAGGAGTCGGACCGACTCGACGAGCTGGTCGAGGTCGAGTCGGCACGGGTCTCGGACCGCGAGCGCGTCGCCTACCTGCTGCGCGGCGTCGACGACGAAGGGCCGTTCGTCGTCGAACAGCAGGCCTACTACACCGAGCGCGACGGCCGGATCGACTGGATGCGCGTGCTCTGCTCGGGCTTTCGCCCTGCCTAGGTCGCGGCCGGCCGCTCAGGCAGTCGCGAAGCGCTTCTCGGCGCGAGCCCGGCGCTTGGCCGCTTCGGCCTCGCGATCCTTCGGCGGCGCCGTCGTCGTCAGCTCGTCGAGCAGATCCGCGGTCGCGGCCGTGATCCGCTCGACCGCCCGGTCGAACGCCTCGGCGTTCGCCTGCGAGGGCTTGGTCGACCCGCTGATCTTGCGCACGTACTGAAGCGCTGCGTCGTGGATTTCCTCCGCGGTCGCCGGAGGCTGGAAATTGTGGAGTGTCCGAATGTTCCTGCACATGCCGTCAGCGTAGACCGTCGGCGAGCGACGCTCAGCCGAAGGTGAAGGCGTAGCCCTCGATGCCGTCGTCGAAGCGCAGTTCGAGCGTGTGCTCGCCCGCCTCGGGCAGGTCGACGAGCCGGTAGAGGCGCTGCTCGTCGATCGTCGCGGTGGCGTCGGTGACGTCGTCGCCGGCGTCCGCGTTGGCGATCGGCTTGCCGTCGAGCAGGACATCGACCCGGCGCGGCCCGTCGGGCGAGCCGAGCACGAGGAAGACGCGCCGGGCCTTGAAGCCGAGCCCGATCGTCGCCGCGTCGCCCGCGGTCGCGGTCTCGTCGTCGATCTCCCAGTCACCTCCGTAGCCGAACTGGTTCAGCGCGAGCTTCGCCGTGTCGAGCTCGCCGTAGTCCTTGCTGCCGGGCTGCGGCCCGTTGATCCAGCCCTGCGCCCGCGCGGTACCGAGGTACGTCTCCGGCGTGCGCAGGTCGCGGTCGGCGGTCTCGACCTCACCCTCGGGCCTCGCCTCGGCACCGAGCTTCGCGTCGCCGGCCTCGGCGAGCAGGGAGCGGATCGCCTTCTCGGTCTGGTCGTAGTCGCCCTCGCCGAAGTGCACGTAGCGGACGTGGCCGTTCGCGTCGATCAGGTACTTGGCCGGCCAGTACTGGTTCGCGAACGCGTTCCAGGTGCCGAGGTCGTTGTCCTGGACCACGGGGTACACGATGCCGTAGCGGTCGATCGCGTCCTCGACGTTGCCGGCGTCCTTCTCGAATGCGAACTCGGGCGAGTGGACCCCGACCACGGTCAGCCCGTGATCGCGGTACGCCGCGTCCCAGGACTTCACGTACGGCAGGGTGCGGATGCAGTTGATGCAGGTGTAGGTCCAGAAGTCGATCAGCACCACCCGGCCCTGGTTGTCGGTCAGGTCGGCGATCGAGAGTGGCTCGCCATCGGTGTTGAACCACTGCCCCGGATCGACGAAGTCGGGCGCCGGTCCGTAGTCGGGCAGCTTCGAGCCGGCGTCCGCCTGCGCGCCGCCTCCCTCCTGCGCCACGGCGTGGCCACCGCGGACCCGAGCGAGGTCGTCGGCGACCGCGCTCGAGCCTTCGAGCTCGCCGCTGGGGTTCACCAGCACAGAGGGCAGGTCGTCGGCGATCGCGTTCTGGAACTTGAGGTCGAGGTCGGCGGTCATCGCCACCGCGACCAGGACCATGACCGCGCCGGTCCCGGCCTGCACCCAGGCGCGCGCCGGCTTGATCCGGTCGACCAGCTTGCGCCCCCCGAGCATCAGCCCGTAGAGGACGGCGCCGGATCCGAGCGCGTAGGCGAACGCGACGGCGAGCTTGCCCGCGGTGAAGTCCTGCGAGGCCGAGACCGTGATCACGCCGGCCAGGATCGGCCCGGCGCACGGCGTGTAGACCAGGCCGAGGCTCGCGCCGAGCAGCAGCCCGGAGCCGAAGCCATCGCCGCCGACCCGGGCGGGACCGGGCGCGATCCGGCTGCCGAACGCCTCGATCCGATCGCCGAGCCCGGGGATCAGCAGCGTGATCCCGAACGCGAACAGCGTGACGATCGCGAGCGTGCGGATCAGGCCATCGGGCAGCCCGAGCGCGTCGATCACGTAGACGAGCGCGATCGTCGCGAAGGTGAAGGCGAGCACCAGTCCGGTGACGACGCCGAGCGGGCGCCGCCGGCCGCCGGTCACCCCGGCGCCGAGCACCGCGGGGAGCACCGGCAACACGCAGGGCGAGAGGGCCGTCGCGGCGCCCGCCAAGAGCGCGAACAGCATCAGCAGGACCATCTGGTCCCTAGCGTCTCGCGAGCGGGTAAACCGTTACTGAAGGCACGCCCATCACCCGTGCCTACGCAAGGCGCGGCGGGATCGATCAGCCGCGCCGGCGGCAGCGATACAGCTTCACCCGGTCGTCGATCCCCTTGAACCGGCGCTCGCCCGCGAACGACCAGGCGTACTCGTCGGCGAGCGCCTCGCGGACGGGCTCGGTGACCAGGACGCTCGCCGGGCGCGCGATCGCGGTGACCCGGCTCGCCAGGTTGACCGGGCGGCCGTACCAGTCCCCTGCCCGCGCGAGCGCCTGGCCGCTCGCAACCCCGGCGCGCAGCAGCGGGAAGTCCTCGCCTTCGTTCTCGGCCGCCTCCACCAGCGCGAGCGCGGCCTCGACCACCGGGCCCGGCTCGGGCCCGACGACCATCGCCGCGTCGCCGATCATCTTCACCAGCCGCACCGGGGGCTCGACCACCGACGCGGCGAGCTCGCCGAGGCGGCCGGTCACGGCGCCGAGCGCGGTCGGGTCGAGCGTCTCGCCGAGCTGAGTGAAGCCGACCATGTCGGCGAAGCAGACCGTCACCTGGTCGGCGGCGGCCGGGCGGCCCGAGGAGAGCTCGGCGATGTCGAAGGCGTCGTGGCGGATCTGCTCGCGCAGGTGCAGGGCGAGGGTGTAGGAGAGCGTCTCGCCGATCAGCGGCAGGAACTCCGCCGCGACCGCGGCGAAGCGGTGCGCGACGTCGTACTCGGTGTCGCCCTCGCGCATGAACGCGTCAGCGATCAGGCGCCGGTTGGCGGCCGCGAGCTGGGACATCGTCATCCCGAGCAGGCGGGCGATCTCCAGCACCCCCTCCTCCGGGATGCCGGCGTCGAGCAACCGCTGCACCCGCGCCGCGGCCTCGACGTCACGCTCGGAGTAGATCTCGGCGTCGTCGGACGAGAGTGCCATCCCGAGCGCCCGCCACTCCCGCTCCAGGAACTCGCGGTCGACCCCGGCGCGCTCGGCGACCTCGCCCGAGTTGAAGCGCTCGTCGCCGCCGCTCAGGATCCGCTCGACCGGGAGCACCGCGAGCCGCTGCTCCTCGACCGCGACCCGGAGCTCGTCAAGCGGGACGCCCTGGCCGGCCAGCTCGCGCAGCAGCTTCAGCCGCGCCTCGCGCGCGCGGCCCTCGACGCCCTCGAGCAGGCCCTCGGATTCGAAGTCGATCTCCGCCATCGCCCGCCGCATTGTTGCCGGGTCCTAGACTTGGGCGCATGGCGGGCGCTGGCGTCGAGCTGCCGATCTTCGAGTTGCCCTTGGTCCTGCTGCCGGGAGAGTTGCTCCCGTTGCACATCTTCGAGGAGCGCTACAAGCGCATGGTGGCGACGTGCCTGGAGCACGAGCAGCCGTTCGGGATCGTGTTCCGCGACGACGACGGTGGCGCCCGGCGGATCGGCTGCGAGGCCCGGGTCACCGAGGTCACCGAGCGGTTCGACGACGGCCGCCTCAACATCGTCGTCACCGGCGAGCGCCCGTTCCGCGTGCTCGACCGGTTCGAGGCGCCCGACTACCCGGCCGGTGAGGTCGAGCCGGTCGATGCGGGCGCCGACAAGGAGCCCACCGCGGCCGCCGAGGCCGCACAGGACGCGTTCGCCGAGTTGGTCCGCAGGGTCGGGGGCGAGCCGCCCCCGGAGCTCGCCGAGTACGACGCCTACGCGATCGCCGCCCGGGTCGAACTGCCCGCCGAGACCAAGCAAGAGCTGCTCGAGGAGCGTTCCGAGCAGGAGCGGATGAGCGTCCTCGCCGCCGCGCTCAGCACCCTGGTGGACGCGGTCGCCCGCTCCCGCGACGTCGCCGAGCGGGCGAAGCTCAACGGCAAGGTCGTGATCGGCGACCTGTAGCGCTCAGGGGACGATCGGCGCGGCGTCCTGGATCTTCAGCGGCCGTTCACGCGACCGCGACCGCCCCACCCCGCCGCGGGTCGCCGGCGCCCGCGAGCCTTCCGCTCGCAGGATCGCGGGTGACGGCGTGGACGCCGCCGAAGAACACGTTTCGGTCCGGCCAGCGGACGATCCCGTAGCCGGCCTCGGCGAGCCGCTCAAGGTCGCCCTCGTCGATCCCGGGCTCAGCCTGAACGGCTCCCTCCTCGAAATGGACCCGCGGCGCGTTCACGGCTTCGACCACGTCGCGGCCGTCGCAGACCAGCCTCACGATCGTCTGCAGGATCGCGGAGCGGATCCGGTTCGAGCCGGCGCTGCCCAGCCCGGCCTCGAGCTCCCCGTCGCGCAGGATCACGGTCGGGGACATCATCGAGGGGACCCGGCGACCGGCCGGATGGCGGTGGAACCCGAGCGGGTTGAGGTCCTGCTCGCCGAGCATGTTGTTGACGTGCAGGCCGGTGCCCGGGACGATCACCCCGGAGCCGGTCCCATTCGAGCAGGTGACCGCGGCGCAGGTGCCGTCGGCGTCGATCGCGGTGATGTGGGTGGTCGAGCCGAGGCGATCGGCGGCGAGGAAGCTGCCGGCGAAGCCCTCCTCGTAGAGACCGGCGAGGAACTCGCGGGTGCGCTCGCGCTGGGCCGCGTCCATGACCCCGACGACGCGCTCGGTGTCGATCGGGCCAGCGGACCGGTCGAGCAACTCGAGCGCGAACGCGATCAGGATCCCGCCCGATGAGGGCGGCGGGTTCGTGAGCACCTCGCGTCCCCAGAAGCTCGCGCTGACCGGGACGCGGGAGATCGGCTCGTAGGCGGCGAAGTCGCCGGTCCCGAGGGTCCCGCCCCGCTCGACGACCCATTCCGCGACCCGCGCGGCGACGTCGCCGCGGTAGAACGGCTCCGCGCCTTCCGACCCGAGCCGCTCGAGCGCGTCGCCCAGCGCCGGGAACCGAAACAGGTCGCCGGCCCGAAGCAGGTCGCCGCCGGGCGCGTAGATCTCGCGGGCGTCGTCGTAGTGGGTGAGAATCGGCGCCAGGATCCTGATGAAGTACGCCTGCTCGGCGTTGGTCTCGACCCCGTCGCGCGCCAGCCGCGCCGCCGGTGCCGCGAGCTCGGCCAGCGGCATCGTCCCGAACTGCTCAACCGCGCGTTCGAGCCCGGCGGGAGTCCCGGGCACCCCGCAGGAGGCCGCCCCGACGTGGAAGACCTGCGTCAACTGCTCGGTGAAGTGGACGGTGATCGGGACCAGCTCCGAGCCGCGCTCGATCCCGTCGGCGCCCGGCGCCGCGACGAAGAAGTCGAGCACCACCGCCTCGGACCCGCGGCGGACGAGCATGTAGCCGCCGGCCCCGAGGCCGGTCAGGGGGCTCTCGGTCACGCACGAGGCCATCACCGCGGCGACCGCGGCATCGACCGCGTTGCCGCCCTCGCGCAGCACCGTGGCCCCCGTCTCGGCGGTGACCGGGTGGCCGGCAGCGACTACGCCGCGTTGAGCCATCGGATCGGCACGTTACGGCGTCGGCCCGACGCCCGCGTGCGCTTGACGGTCAGCGCCCGGGGACGTATTCCGGAACGTCGAGATCGACGTCGCGCGGGCGCGACTCGCGGCTCGGCGCCGAGCGGCGCTCGGCCCGGCGGGACGTCGACGAGCCGGCTTCGAGCGCGCGGCGCTCGCCGAGGGCCGGACGGTCGGCCCGCTGGCCGCTCTCGTCGAAGCGGGTCGCGATCACCGTGATCCAGACCTCGTCCTCGATCGACTCGTCGATGTTGGCGCCGAAGATGATGTTGGCCTCCGGGTGCGCCGCCTCCTGGACGATCTTCGCGGCCTCGGAGACCTCGAGCAGGCTGAGCCCGTCGCCGCCGGTGATCGACAGCAGGATCGAGCGGGCGCCGTCGACCGACGTCTCGAGCAGCGGTGACGAGACGGCGCTCTCGGCGGCCTGCACGGCGCGGTTGTCGCCGCTCCCCATGCCGATCCCGAGCAGCGCCTGGCCGGCGTCGCGCATCGTCGTGCGGACGTCGGCGAAGTCGAGGTTGATCATCCCCGGCAGCGTGATCAGCTCGGAGATGCCCTGGACGCCCTGGCGCAGGACGTCGTCGGCGACCTGGAAGGCCTCGACCATCGTCGTCGTCTTCGCCAGCACGGTGAGCAGGCGCTCGTTCGGGACCACGATCAGCGTGTCGACCTCGGTGCCGAGCGCCTTGACGCCCTCCTCGGCCTGGCTCGCGCGGCGTGAGCCCTCGAACTTGAACGGCTTGGTCACGATCCCGACGGTCAGCGAGCCGACGTCCCGGGCGAGGCGCGCGATCACGGGCGCCGCGCCGGTGCCGGTGCCGCCGCCGGCGCCGCAGGTGACGAAGACCATGTCGGAGCCCTTCAGCAGGCGCTTGATCTTGTCCTGCTCCTCGAACGCGGCGCGGTATCCGAGCTCGGGGTTGGAGCCGGCGCCGAGGCCGCGCTGCATCCCGCTCCCGAGGTGGACGGTGACGTCGGCGTTCGACTGCTGGAGGGACTGAAGGTCGGTGTTGACCGCCATGAACTCGACCCCGGGGATGCCCGCGTCGACCATGCGGTTGATCGCGTTGACCCCGGCGCCGCCGACGCCCACCACCCGGATCACGGGCGCGTGCGGCTCGGCGTTGCGGTAGTCGCTGCCGTAGCTGGGCTCCTCGCGGCCGTACGTCGGCCCGTCGGCATCGAGGACGTCGTCGGCGAAGATTCGAGAGAGCCGCTCCTTGGCCGCGGGCGGCTCCTCGGCGCGGTAGGCGCGCACCTGCTCGGCCGGCCGTTCGGGCGCCGGCTCGGGCTCGGCCTGGTCGAAGGGCGCCTGCTCCTCGGCGACGGGCTCGGGGGCGCGCTCGGGCTCGGGTTCCGGCTCGCGCGGCGCGGGTGCGGGCGCGGGCGCGGGCTGCTCGGACATCACCCCGGTCTCGTCCTCGGCCGCGCGGTCGGACCGCGACGGCGCCTCGGGCGGATCGTCGGGATCGACGGTCGAGCGGAAGAGATCTGCGAGCGGACCCTCGCGCATGCTCGCCCGTTTACGACGCGCCATGAGTCAGGACCTCCCGTGCCAGCTCGCGGTAGTAATCGGCCGCATTGCTCTTCGGATCGTACTTGAGCAGGCTCGCTCCGCGAACCGGGGCCTCGGCGAACTTGATCGCCTTCTTGATCCGAGACTTGAACACGAGGTCGCCGAAGTTCTCCTCGAGGATCGCCACGGCCTCCTTGGCGTGCACCGTCCGCGAATCGAGCATCGTCGGCAGGATGCCCTCGATCTCGACCCGCGGGTTGAGGTTCTCGCGGATCATCTCGAGCGTGTTCTGCAGCTGCAGCAACCCGCGCATCGAGAGGTACTCGCACTGGACCGGGACGATCACCTTGTCCGATGCGGTGAGCGCGTTGACGGTCAGCAGCCCGAGGCTCGGCGGGGTGTCGATGCAGATGAAGTCGTAGTCCTCGGCGACGGCGCTGAGCGCCTTCTCCAGCGACCGCTCGCGGCCGATCTGGGTCGACATCGCGATCTCGGCCCCCGCGAGGTCGATCGAGGCGACGGCGATGTCGATCTCGCGGTGCTGGATCGCCTCGCGGATCGGGATGTGATGCACGAGGACGTCGAACATCGACTTGTCGACCTTGTCGGGGTCGATGCCCTGGCTCATCGTCAGGTTGCCCTGCGGGTCGAGATCGACGCAGAGGACCCGATGGCCGGACTCGGCGAAGGCGACCGCGAGGTTGAGCGTCGACGTCGTCTTCGCGACGCCGCCCTTCTGGTTGGCGAAGCTGATCACCTTGGCGCGGGCGGTCGGCGCCTCGACCCCGTCCTCGGCCTTCAGCCGCCGGGGGCCGATCGCCTCGCTGGCGGTGATGCGCAATTCCTCGGGGTCGGGCTCGGGGACCGCCGCGGCGATGGACGGCGCGAACGGGCGCTCGACCTTGACCGCGGGCTCGGTCTCCGGGCCGGACTCGACCTCGGGCTCGGGCTTGGCCTCTGCCTCGGGCTCGACCTCTGCCTCGGCCTCCGGCTCGGCCGGAGGCGCGATTGGCTCGACCGCGGCCGGCGCTTCGGGCTCGGGCTGCGGCTCGACCGCGGCCTCGGGCTCGGCGGCCGGCTCGGGCACGGGCCCCGGGTCGGGCTCGATCACCCGCGTCGCCGCGGGGTCGTAGCTGGTGTTGTCGGGGCTGTCCAAGCCCTGGGGTCGGTTGTCATCGGAGCGCGATCCGCGGCTGAAAAATCCCATCGTTCGCGCTTATTCGCACGCATTGGCGCCTTTCCTCCCCCTGCAATGATGGCCACGGTGTCCGACCTGCTCGACAAGCGCCTGGTCTTCGTCACCGGCAAGGGGGGAGTCGGCAAGTCCACGGTCTCGCTCGCGCTGGCGCTGGCGGCCGCGCGAGCCGGCAAGCGGACGATCCTCTGCGAGGTCTCGGCGCAGGAGCAGTTCTCGCACCTGTTCGAGACCGGCGAGATCGGCTTCCACGAAACCGAGATGAGCGAGAACCTGTGGGGGATCTCGATCGACCCCGACGAGTCGATGCGCGAGTACGTGCTCCTGCAGCTGAAGGTGAAGCCGATGCGCGACCTGTTGTTTCGCTCGCGGATCTTCACCTATCTCGCCGCCGCGACCCCGGGGCTCAAGGAGCTGGTCACGATCGGGAAGATCTGGGAGCTGGCGCTCGAGCAGCGCAAGTCCCACGACGGCCGTCGCTATGACCTGGTCGTCGTCGACGCCCCGGCGACCGGGCACGGGGTCGGCTTCCTGCAGACGCCGCGCACCTTCGCCGAGCTCGCCCGCGTCGGCCCGATCCGCCAGCAGGCCGAGACGCTCGACGCCTTCATCCGCGACCGGGACCGAACCGGGGTCGCGGTCGTCGCCCTGCCCGAGGAGATGCCGGTCAACGAGACCGCGGCGCTCGAGCGCGACCTCGCCGATCAGGTCGGGCTCGGCGTCGACCGCATCTACTGCAACGGTCTCTACCCGGAGCGCTTCGACGACGCCGAGGTCGAGCGGATCGAGGCGGCGATCGCGAGCGCCGACGACGGCCCGCGCAGCGCCTGCCGCGCGGCGTTGACCGAATCCCGCCGCGCCCACGACCAGCGCCTGCAGCTCGCCCGTCTCGAGGAGAACTGCGTCGCCCCGGTGAGGACGCTGCCGTTCCTGTTCGAGCCCGAGCTGGCGCTCGAGCAGATCGAGTATCTGGCGACGGAGCTGTCCGTCTGATGGCCGGCATCGCCGAGCTGCTCGAGGGCAAGCGGATCTGCGTCTGCGCCGGCTCGGGCGGGGTCGGCAAGACGACCACGGCGGCGGCGATCGCGGCCGGGATGGCGGCCCGCGGCAAGCGCGTCGCCGTGCTGACGATCGACCCGGCGAAGCGGCTGGCCGACTCGCTCGGGCTGCCCGAGCTCGGGAACACCGAGCGCCGGGTCGACCCGGCGCTCTTCGCCGATGCGGGGATCGAGACCGAGGGCGGCGAGCTCTGGGCCATGATGCTCGACGCGAAGCAGACCTTCGACGAGGTGGTCCGCGAACACGCTCCCGACGACCAGACGCGCGAACGGATCCTCACCAACCGGATCTACCAGCAGCTCTCCTCGGCGCTCGCCGGCTCGCAGGAGTACATGGCGATGGAGAAGCTCTACGAGATCCACGCGGAGGACCGCTACGACCTGCTGATCCTCGACACCCCGCCGTCGCGCAACGCCCTCGACTTCCTCGACGCCCCGACCCGGCTGCTCCAGTTCATCGAGGGCCGGGCGCTACAGGTATTCATGAAGCCGACCGGCTTCGGGATGCGGATCTTCGGCCGCGGCGCGTCGGTGATGTTCTCTGTCCTGCGCCGGATCACGGGGGTCGACCTGCTCGAGGACCTGGCCGAGTTCTTCCAGGCGTTCAGCGGCATGGTCGGCGGCTTTCGCGAGCGCGCCCGCCGCGTCAACGAGCTGCTCTCCGACCCCCAGACCTCGTTCCTGGTCGTCTGCGCCCCGCAGGGCGAGCCGATCAGCGAGGCCGTCTACTTTCACCGCAAGCTGGAGCAGGCGCAGATGCCGTTCGGCGGCGTGATCGTCAACAAGGTCCACTTCGGCGGCGAGCCGAGCGACCGCGCCGGCGCCGCCGAGCTCGACGAGCTGCTCGGCGACGCGGACCTCGGCGCCCGCGTCAGCGCCAACTTCGAGGACTTCCTCGCGCTCGCCGACCGCGATCGGCGCAACATCGGCCGGC
Source organism: uncultured Solirubrobacterales bacterium (assembly GCA_963781265.1). Taxonomy (GTDB): domain Bacteria; phylum Actinomycetota; class Thermoleophilia; order Solirubrobacterales; family 70-9; genus WHSW01. The sequence goes on along the minus strand of CAWAFH010000018.1, from coordinate 528,126 downwards.
TCGGGCGCCGGCTCGGCGGCGGCTCGGTGATCCAGGTCCCGTATCTCGACCACGACGTTCACGACCTCACCGGCCTCGCCGAGATCAATCGCTACCTGTTCGCGACCAGCGCCGCCGAGCGCCAGGCGATCGCGGCCGCGGTCTGATCGCGGAAAGGCCTGAGTCACCGGGCGTCATGCCCGGTGACTCGACCTGCTCTTCCTGGGGTGATCGGAGGAAGTTCTCTACTGCGGGGAGACCCGGGCGCGGCGCGAGCGGTCGTAGGTGATGTCGCGCACGTTCCACTCGGTGGTCTCCGGGGCCGGGAACAGCCCGGCGACCCGCTCGGTGCGGGCCTGGCGCTCGGCCCGCGTCTGCTCGATCAGCCGCAGCACCGGGCTTGCGGGCCGCGGGGTCCCGCGGTCGTCGATGAGCCGGGCGCGCTCGGCCTCGTAGTCGGCGGCCGGCTCGACCCTGGGCTCGGGCCGGTTCGGCACCAGCTCCAGGGAGGTCGTCGGCTCCTCGTGGGCGAGATCCGCCTCGCCGCCCTGCGGGATCGCGTCCCGTCCAAAGATCTCTCGCGCTCTCTCGATCACCAGTTCGTCCTCTGCCTCGGGGCTCGGTTCGGACGAGATTCGCGCGTCGAGCTCCGATCCCTGCCAATCGAACGGATCGAACTCGAACCCGCCGTCGGTCGTCGCCGGGCCCTCGACCTCCGGGCGCGCCTCGGGCTCCGGCTCCGGCTCGCGTCCGGCCTCGGGCACGAGTCGCTCGAGCTCGACCCCGAGCTCGACCTCGTCGGCGTCGATCGGGCTCAGGTCCCACTCCGTCGTGCCGCCGCGCTGCTCGGCGGCGCCGTCGCCGACGGCGAGACCGTCGGCGAGCAAGATCTCATCGGCCGTGACCCGGAGGTCCGAGCCGAGGTGGCCGGCCGCGCCGTCCTTGAGGATGGCCCGCGCCAGCTCCTCGAGCCGGGCGCCGGTCTCGGCCGGCGTCGTGGCGGCGCTTCCCGGGCCGGGCTCGCCGCTCCAGAGCTCGCGCTCGAGCCCGATCGCGCGGTCGACGACCGACTTGACCTCGGCGCGGCCATCCGGCTCGGCGCAAAGCGCCGCGACCCGCATCGAGAGGCCGAGGTCGGCGGGACCGCCGCCCTCGAGCAGGAAGCGCAGCGCCAGGAGGTGGTCGTTGAGCGCCTCGACGACGACGTTTCGCTCGAGGCCGGCCTCGAACCGGTTGAGGGCGCGGCCGAGCACGGTCGGGAAGCCGGGGCGACCCTGGGCGAGGCGCTCGAACGGCGTCCCGGGGGCGGCGAGCGAGCGCGAGAAGGCGAGCAGGTCGCCGAGCTCACCCTCGGTGAGGCGATAGCCACCGGGGCGCTGACGGCCGGAGCCGGTTGCGATCCGGCGCCAGCGGTCGCCGGCGATCCGGGTCCAGGCGTGCGGGCCGAGCCCGACCCCGCCGGCCTTGAACAGGCGCAGCGTGGTGATCAGGCGGCGGAAGGCTTCCACCGCGGCGAGGCCCGCGTCGATGGCGCCGTCGCCCGGCTCCTCCTCGACCCGGACCACGGCGATGAAGGTGGGCTCCCACGGCGAGACCCCGAGGCCATCGCTGGCGCGCGCCTCCGCCGGCACGTCGACCGTATCGGCGCGAACGACCGACACCGGGTCGAGCTCGAGCCGTGCGACCGGCAGTTGCAGGCCGCGCACCGGAACGATCACCTCGATCTGCCCGGCGTCGACGTCGAGGCCCTGCTCGACCTCGTCGATCGCGGCGTCGAGGCGGTCGGCCTCGAGCGTGAAGTCCGAGCTGCCCATCCACAGCCGGCAGAGGAAGGCGATGCATGAGATCTCGGACCGCTTGCGCGGGTCCTCGGGGATACCGATCCCCATCCGCTCCAGATATGGGCCGGACAGCCCGGCGATCTCGAGCGCCGCGCAGGCGGTGCCGAACGAGTCGAGCTCGCGCAGCTCGCTGGAGTGATCGTGGACGAAGACCTCGGTCTGCGGCTCGTAGCGGCAAAGCGGCGAGCCGTCGCCGGGCTCGCGCACCTCGTAGGGGATCTCCTCACCGACGGCGATCAGCTCGCGCAGCCGCTCGGCCGCGTCGAAGGCCATCGCCTCGAGTCCCTCTCTCACCACCAGGTCGCGCATGGCTCAGGCTTCGCCCGGCCGGCAGGGCCTCCTTCAATGCAAGGGGGCTTGCAGGGTGCGCGAGGCGGTCAGGCGGGGACGAGCCAGCGCTCGCCGTAGGAGCGCATCTCGTCGATCAGCGGCGCCAGCGCCCGGCCCTTCTCGGTCAGCGCGTACTCGACGCGCGGCGGGACCTCCGGGTATGTGTGACGCTCGACGATCTCGCACTCCTCGAGGGCCCGCAGGCGCAGCGACAGCGTGCGCGGGCTGATCCCCTCGAGCGAGCGCTCGAGCTCGCAGAAGCGGCGGTTGGACTCCGCGAGGTCGCGGATCACCAAGAGGGTCCACTTGCCGGAGATGATCTCCGCGCAGCAACCGACTGGACAGGGGGACTCGTTCATCGTCTCGTGGGGTCGGCGCACAGCGGTTGGGACGTACGCGACCTGAACCCGAGTATAGCCACCGCTTCAGGAAATGAAGCAGGGTTTCGCCCACGCTCGCGGGCGCCGGATCAGGGGCCGATCATGCTGGCGGGAGCGGGCTCGACAGGCTCCTCGGGGGCATCCCCCATGACCTGCTCGATGCCGCTCGCGCGCTGGCCCTGCGCGTCGAGCATGAGCTTGAAGTCGTGCACGCTCGACGCGGCCTCGAAGGCGACCTCGCGGTCGACGTTCCCGGCCAGCACGTGACCGAGCAGCGCCTGGTCGAAGGTCTGCATGCCGTAGTACTCCCCCTCCGAGATCACCTCGGTCAGGCGGCCCGTCTCCTGCGGGTTGAGGATCAGGTCCTGGACCCGGCCGGTCGCGACCAGCACCTCGCAGATCGCCACGCGACTCCCGCCCGCGGCGCTCTTCACGAGCCGCTGGCCGACGACTCCGCGCAACGTAGCCGCGAGCATCACCCGGGCCTGCTGCTGCAGGTGGGGCGGGAAGAAGTCGATGATCCGGTTGATCGTCTCGGTCGCGTCGAGGGTGTGCAGGGTCGAGAGCACGAGGTGCCCGGTCTCCGCCGCCGAGAGCGCCGTGCGGACCGTCTCCTCGTCGCGCATCTCACCGATCAGGATCACGTCGGGGTCCTGGCGCAGGATGCGGCGCATCGCGCGGCCGAAGCTCTCGGTGTCCATGCCGACCTCGCGCTGGCTGATGATCGAGCGCTTGTCGCGGTGCAGGTACTCGATCGGGTCCTCGAGCGTGATGATGTTGCGAGAGCGCGAGGCGTTGATGTGGTCGACCATCGCCGCGAGCGTCGTCGACTTGCCCGAGCCGGTCGTCCCGGTGAGCAGGATGATCCCGCGCGGCTCGTCGGCCAGCGAGCGGATCGCCGCCGGCAGGCCGAGGTCGTCGATCGTGCGGACCTGGAAGGGGATCGCGCGGCAGACGATCGCGACCGAGCCGCGCTGGCGAAAGGCGTTGACGCGGAAGCGGGAGAGGCCGGGGATCGAGTAGGAGAAGTCGGCCTCGCCGACCTCGTCGAAGCCCTCGAGGATCGACTGGTCGGTGGCGATCTGCCGGAGCGCGGCCTCGGTGTCCTCGGGCTTCAGCTCCTCGCTGTCGGGAATCGGGCTGAGCTCGCCGTGAACCCGGATCATCGGCGGCGACGGGACCTTCACGTGGAGGTCGGAGCCCTCGCTCTCGACCACGGTACGCAGGGCTGCATCGATGTCGAACATCACCCCTCTATCGGCGCGCGAGCGCGCGGCTTGAGCCCCGCAGCGGCCCGGCTCAGCGAGCGGTCGGCGCCGGCGGGCTCGCCGAGACCACGCACGCCGCGCCCGAGCAGCGTTCGAGCCTCGCGGTGAGCTCGGCGAGCACGGCGCGGGGGGCCCGGTAGCGGCGCTCGCGGGCCACGTTGCGCAGCTCGTAGGGATCGCGGGCGAGGTCGTAGAGCTCGACCTCGGTCGTCCGTCCGGCCCCGATCGCGGCCGAGATCCCCTGGCTGCGCGACTCGTAGTTGGCGCGCCGATACTCGAAGTAGGCGTAACGGGCGGTCCGCACGCCGACGTAGGACCGAACCTTGTACCCGCGCCGCGAGCCCGAGACGTTGTCGCGCCCCTCGATCGGCACCACCCGGCCCGGCACCGGCGTCGCCCCGGCCAAGGTCGCCGCCTGCGAGATCCCGTCGATCGGGCGCGCGAGCTCTGCCGGGATCGTCGCTCCGGCGAGGTTGAGGATCGTCGGGGCGAGGTCGGCGTTGGAGACCGGCTCGGCGATCTCGCGGCCGGCCGCGACCCCGGGGCCGCGGATCAACAGCGGGATCTTGATCGCCTCCTCGTAGGGAATGTTCTTGCCGCGCTTGATCCGGTGCTCGCCGGCCATCACACCCTGGTCGGCGAGAAAGACGATCACCGTGTTCGACAGCTGGCCGGTCGCGCGCAACCGGTCGACGATCTCGCCGACGCCATCGTCCAGCGCCCGCAGCGCCGCGAGCCCGCAGCGGTAGTCGCGCTCGACCGTCGCCAGCTCCTCGGGCGACAGGCGGGGGTGGCGCCGGACCAGCTTCGGCTTGTCGGCGACGTCGCGCTCGTCGAACGAGGGCGGGCGCGGCACCCGCGCCTGGCTGTAGAGGCGCGCGTAGCGCGCCGGCGGGATCGCGCTCTGCTTGCTGGCGCGCGCGGTGGGCGGGCCATCCGAGCAGCGCCGCCCGGCGGCGTCGTTGCGACCGAGCCCGAAGTGCGGCGGGTGGTAGGAGAGCCAGAGGAAGAACGGCCTCGGGTCGACGACCCCGGCGTCGATGAACGGGAGCGCGTAGTCACGGGTGAGCACGTCGGTCTGGTAGTCCGCGGTCGCGGTGCCGTAGTGGCGCGGGGTCCCGTCCGGCTCGAACAGATTGAAGTCGTAATACGACGAGAGCCCGTCGCCGCCCTCGCCGATCAGCGCCGACCACTGGTCCCAGCCGGGCGGCGCCCGGTGTGGGGTGCGCAGCCCGTTCAGCCACTTGCCGGCGAAGCCCGTCGCGTAGCCGGAGGACTGCAGCCAGGGCGCCAGGGTCCGGTCGGGGTCGATCAGCGCCTGATAGCCGCCACCGCTGCGGCGATTGTTGCCGAGGGTGCCGTGGTTGTGCGCGTACTCGCCGGTGAGCAGCGTGGCGCGCGCGGGGCAGCAGAGCGGATAGCTGGCGAAGGCGTTCTCGAAGGTCGTCCCCCGGGCGGCGAGATCGCGGCGGACGTTCGGAAGCGCCTTCATCATCCCCGGCGCCTGGTCGTCGCTCATGATCACGACCACGTTCGGCGGCACCGGCTCGACGGCCCGCGCCGCCGGCCCGCCGGATGCGACGCCGGCCGCGATCGCGGTCAGCGCCGCAAGCGCCGCGAGCGGCATCGATTTCCGCGTCCCCGCCAAGGTCCGCCGAACGGTAGCGACGCGGCTCAGCGGTCGACGCGGAAGCGGTCGGCCGCCGGGCTGCGGTCGGCGTTGCCGGCGCGGTCGATCGCCCTCACCCGCATCCGGTGCGGGCCGCCGCTGAGCCTGCGGACCACCGTCTTCGGCTTGCAGGCGCGCCACTTGGCGTGGTCGAGGCGGCACTCGAACTCGCTGCGCGACTCGCTCGAGGCGAAGCGGTAGCGGGCCCGGGAGCGCTCGATCGAGTTCTTCGGCCGGGCGACGATCCGGGTCTTCGGGGCTTTGGTGTCAGCGGTGAGGTCGAACCGGGTCGCCTCGGTGGTCGGCGGCTGGTCGATCTCGGACGAGATCCGGTCCGCGGCGGCGGCCGTGACCCCGGGTGGGCGGATCACGTCGGTGGTCGTCGTCTTCAGCGTCGCGGTCGGCGTGCTGCGCGGGTCCGTGTTCGGCATCGACGCGGTCGACATCGTGCCCGCCTGCCCGTAGGCCTGCATGTCGCCCCAGCACTGGACGAACGGCGACGGGGTCGCGTCATCGAGATACCAGGTGCTCGCGCCGGCCATCAGCGAGTCCTTGAACGAGGACTCGATCCGATCGGCCGAGACGAGCGAGCCCTGCGAGCCGGTCCAGGCGCTCCACGAGACCGGCGCCGGGTTGATCGACTCCGGGTTGCCGTCGACGGTGACGCCGTCCCGGTTGGCCGAGTTCAGATAGGTCATCCCGATGCCTGCGGCGGAGAGGTCGTGATAGGTCAGCGGCCCGCCAACCGGATGGACGCGGAGGTCGGTGACGATCGTGTAGCGGTCGCGATAGAAGGTATGGGTGCGCTCGGTGAGCGGACCGCTGTTGGCGCCGACGTAGGCGCGGATCGCGCGCACGGGGCCGTCGAGGTTGGCGACGAACGCGCCCTCGCCGGAGACGGTCATCCCGTAGTTGTCCGTGGCCCCGTTGAAGGTCGCCTCGCTGCGCCCGCAGGTCGAGGGACCGAAGCTGAACTTGAACCCGTCGAGGATCTCGGCGGCCCCGCCGATCGCGAGCCGGTCGAAGAACCAGCGATCCGAGAAGCCGGCCTCGTAGTCGGCCGCGTGAATCCGCGAGGTCTCGGGGTTCGGGCCGGTGGCCCGGCGGTAGGTCGAGCGGTAGTCCCCGCTCGCGAGCTGGAAGTCGTAATCGACATAGTCGCGGTCCGCGCCCGGAGCGAGGCTCCCGTCGGACGTGAAGAGATACGCGTACCGGGTCGCGCCGCCGAGCGGATCGCCGATGCGCAGCTCCGTCGCCCGGCCGGGTTCGACCCCGTCCGGGAGCTCGAACGCGTCGTCGGCTCGGTCGCCCGCGTCGCCCGACATCAGCGCGAGCTCGTCGTCGGCGTCGAGGGCCGGGTCGGAGTCGGGCCCGACCCAGGTCGCGGGATCCGCGTACTGGAGCGCACCGTGGCCGATCGCGGCGGTGCCGTAGACGGTCCCCTCGGTTCCGGGCGTGGCGTTGGAGCCGGGCTGGGAACCGAAGTCGACGAACTTGCGCTCGTCGACCTGGACCGGGATCTGCGTCCAGCGTTCGCCCGCCGAGTCGTACGAGAAGGCGACGACGCGACCCGGCACGGAACCGAGCAGCGGGCTCAGCGAGCCGCCGGTGACGACGACCGGGTCATCGCGCTGGGCCGCGCCCGCCGGCGCGGCGCCGATCGCGGCGAGCAGCGCGACGGCGACGATCGCCACCGAGATCCGCCGCGGCCCTCCCTGGCCTGGCCCCCTCATTCCGGTCGCGCTAGGCGACCTCGCGGAGCTTCTGGGCCTCGGCCAGCGACTGCAGCTTCTTCAGCGACTGGTTCTCGATCTGGCGGATGCGCTCGCGGGTGACGTTGAACGTGCGCCCGACCTCGTCGAGGGTGCGCGGGTGCTCGCCGCCGAGCCCGTAGCGAAGCTCGAGCACGCGGCGCTCGCGGTAGGAGAGGTTCTCGAGCGCCTCGCGCAGCGCCTCCTTGGTGAGCAGGTCGGCGGCGCGCTCGAAGGGCGACTCGGCCTTCTCGTCGGCGATGAACTGCCCGAACTCCGACTCCTCCTCGTCGCCGACCGGCTTCTCGAGCGAGACCGGAGCCTGCGCCGAGCGCTTGATCTGGTCGACCTCCTCGGGGTCGATGCCGGTGACCTCGGCGATCTCGTCCGGGGTCGGCTCGCGGCCGAGCTCGGTGACGAGCTTGCGCTCCGCGCGGCCGATCTTGTTGAGCTTCTCGACCACGTGCACCGGGATCCGGATCGTCCGCGCCTTGTCGGCGAGCGCGCGGGCGATCGCCTGGCGGATCCACCAGGTCGCGTAGGTGGAGAACTTGAAGCCCTTGCGGTAGTCGAACTTCTCGGCGGCGCGAACCAGGCCGAGGGTGCCCTCCTGGATCAGGTCGAGGAACGGCAGCCCCTGGTTGCGGTAGTTCTTGGCGATCGAGACGACCAGGCGGAGGTTGGACTCGACCATCTTCTGCTTCGCGTCGAGGTCGCCGCGCTCGATCCGCTTCGCCAGGTCGACCTCCTCCTGCGCGGTCAGCAGGCGAACCTTGCCGATGTCCTTGAGGAACAGCTGCAGCGAGTCCGTGGTCATGTCCGGCTTCAGGTCCAGGGCCGCGGACTTGCGGCGCTTGCCACGCTTCGGCTCGGCGCGCTCGGTGTCGGGCGACGAGGTCTGGGCCGGATCGACGTCATCGACCATCTCGACGCCCTGGCCCTCGAGGTAGCCGTAGAGCTCTTCGATGTCCCCCTCGTCGACCTCGACCTCGGCCAGCGCCTGCGCGACCTCTCCGAAGGCGACGACGCCCACGGCCTGGCCCTTGGCGACGAGGTTCTTGACCTCTTCCAGCTCCTGAAGTTCGGTGATCAGCATCGCTTGGCTACGACTTCCTTCCTCGTCAGTTGTCCGAAAGTGCTTTCTGCTACGTCTATCCGAACCGGGTTCGGCGGCGATAGTCGCGCGGTCTGATGCCCGTCGTTCGTCGAGATTCCTGGCCTCGGGTCCCTGCCGTTGCCCGGATCCTGATGCGCCATGGCGAGCCTCAAATCGTGTCCGAAGTGTAGTCGGCGGCTTTTTGAAGTCAACGGATGGTGCGTGGCTTGCGGGCGGTTTCGCGGCGCTGCAGGCCGGCGTACGGGCCCCGGGCGAGATGCAACACCGCTGCCCGGCTGCGGTTACGCCGAAGCACAACGCGCCGATCGGGCGATCGCGCTGGAATAGGGGCCATGAGCGAGGACGACGCCGAGGCCGAGGGCGCGCCGCAGCAGGGCGGCGTGTTCGGCAACCTGCCCGGGTCGCGGCCCGGGACGCGCAGCCCGCGCCGCGACCGCGGCAAGCGGGCCGCCGCCAAGCCGGGCGCCGCGAACCCCAAGGCGACCAAGCAGAAGGCCGCGCCGGCCAAGCCGAAGCCGAAGCCGCGCGCCGCGCCGAAGCCCCCGCCCGAGCCGCCCGAGGCGGAGCCGCGCCGGCGCCCCGAGCCGGTCCCCGAGGAACGCGGCGGATTGGAGGACATCGCCTGGGCCGGAGTCGCCGCGGCCGCCGAGGCCGCGACGCTCGGCGTCAAGCTCGCCAATCGCGCGCTCGAGGCCCTGCGGGGGAACTCGGAGCGAAGCTGACCGTGCGGGGGGCGGGGGCCGCCTCGGCTCGCGGCTCGGCTCGGTTTCTGCGCGTCTTCTGGGAACGCGCCTATCGCGAGAACATCACCGGCCTCTCCGCGATGGTCGCCTACAACCTCGCGCTCGCCCTGTTTCCGTTCGCGCTCTTGGTCCTGTTCATCTTCGGCCAGGTGATCAAGAACCCCGACGTCGAGGCGAGCGTCCTGCGCGACCTGCAGAGCATCTTCCCGGCGGCGGAGCAGAACTCCCTGGCCACGGTCGTCGACCGGATCCGCGACAGCTCGACCACGATCGGCGTGGTTGCCGCGGTCGGCGCGATCTGGATCGGGGCGTCGTTCTGGGGCGCGATGGACACCGCCTTCTGTCGCATCTACCACGTGGAGTGCCGTGGCTGGGTCGAGCAGAAGCGCTTCGCCCTGGTGATGCTCGTCGTGGTCATCCTCTTCCTCGCGGCGAGCGTCGTCGTCCCGGTGGCCGAGGGGGTGCTCGCCTCGAGCGCCGACAACCTGCCGTTCGGCCTCGACGAGTTCGCCGGGGTGCGGAGCGTCGCGGTGTTGAGCGTCGCGCTGGTGCTCACGTTCGGGGTCTGCGCGCTGATCTACTACGTCGTCCCGAAGGGCCACGTGCCGTGGCGCGGCGTCTGGCCGGGCGCGCTGTTCGTGACCGTGACGACGGCGCTCGCAAACGCGATCTTTCCGTTCTACCTCGGCCAGTCGTCGATCGACGAGCTCGGCGGCGCGCTCGGGTTCATCCTCGTCGCCCTCCTGTGGTTCTACCTGGTCAGCCTGGCCCTGCTCGCCGGGGCGGTGATCAACGCGCTGCGGTTCGAGTTTCACGAGACCGGCTCGATCGAGGAGGAGCGCGCCCGCGCGTTCGCCGAGAGCGATCCGGGGCCGGGCTAGCCGGACTGCTCGGCGAGCGCCGCGCGCATCGCCCGATCGAGCGGCGTCGGCTCGACCTCGAACAGCTCCATCCCGGACCGGTCGGCAACGATCGTCTCGGTCGCCAGGCCCTCGATCAGCGGCCGCGCGACCCCGACGTCCACCGGCGTGACCAGCCCGATCCACAGCGAGGAGAGCTGCGGGGTGAGCAGCGGCACGGGGATCTGGACCGGCGGCCGGCGGCCGAGGGCGCGCGCCATCTCCTCCATCATGCCGCGGTAGGTCGTCACCTCGGGCCCGCCGATCTCGATCTGGCGGCCGGCGGCGGCCTCGACTCCCGGCGCGGCGCTCAGATAGGCGATCACGTCGTCGATGCCGATCGGCTGAGTCTTGGTCGAGACCCAGCGCGGGGTGACCATCGCCGGCAGCCGCTTGACCAGGTAGTAGACGACGCGAAACGACTCGCGCGCCGGCGCCGAGCACCGCCGCGGCGCGAAAGTAGGTCAGCGGCACCCCCGAGCGTTCGAGGATCTCGGCGGTGTGGTGGCGGCTTCGCAGGTGCTCGGAGCCCGGATTGCCGAGCCCGCCGAGGTAGACGAGGCGCTTCACCCCGGCGGCCGCTGCAGCCTCGCCGAAGTTGCGCGCCGCCCGCGCGTCGCGGTCGGCGAAGTCCGCTCCGGCGCCGCGCCCCATCGAGTGGACGAGGTAATAGGCGGCCTCGATCCCGTCGAGCGCCGATGGCAGCGTCTCGGGCTCGAGCACATCGCCGCGGACGATCTCGCAGCCGATCCGCTCGAGCTCGCCGGCCTTCGCCGGGTCCCGGACCAAACAGCGCACGGCGACACCGTCCTCGCGCAGGCTGCGGGCGAGCAGGCCGCCGATGTACCCGGTCGCGCCGGCGACCAGGACCTTGGGCTCGTCTTCGGGCGCCACCGGGGGGTGCTACCCGTATCTGCCGCCGGTCACCTCGCGCAGCTTCGCCTGATCGTGGCGGGCGGAGACGGTGCGCACGGTGCCGGAGCGCGAGCGCATCACGAGCGACTCGGTGGTCGCCTTGCCGCGGCTGACGCGGACGCCCTGCAGCAGCTCGCCGTCTGTGACCCCGGTGCCTGCGAAGAAGACGTCCTCGCCGGAAACCAGGCGGTCGACGTCGAGCGTCTCGTCGAGGTCGTAGCCGGCGTCGATCGCCGCCTGCCGCTCGGCGTCGTCGCGGGGCCACAGCTTGCCGAGCAGCTGGCCGCCGATGCACTTGATCGCCGCGGCGGAGATCACGCCCTCCGGCGTCCCGCCGATCCCCCACAGCAGGTCGACGCCGGCGTCAGCGGACACCGCGAACAGGGCCGCTGAGACGTCGCCATCGGAAATCAGGCGGACCCGGGCGCCGGCCTCGCGGATCTCGGCGACCTTCTCCTCGTGGCGGGGACGGTCGAGCATGATCACCGTCACGTCGCCCACGCTCTTCTGCTTGCGCTCGGCGACCTTCGCGATCACGTCGGTGAGCGGCTCGTCGAGGCTGAGCACGTCGGCGATCTCGGAGTTGCCGGCGATCTTCTCCATGTAGACGCAGGGGCCGGGGTCGAACATCGTCCCCCGTTCGGCGAGGGCGATGACCGAGAGCGCCGAGGGCATCCCTCGGGCTGTCAGGGTCGTGCCCTCCAGCGGGTCGACGGCAATGTCGACCTCGGGCGGGCTGCCGTCGCCGATCCGCTCGCCGTTGTAGAGCATCGGCGCCTCGTCCTTCTCACCTTCGCCGATCACCACGAGTCCGTCCATCGGCACCGTGTCGAGCAGCAGCCGCATCGCGTCGACCGCTGCACCGTCCGCGGACTCCTTCTCGCCGCGCCCGACCCAGCGCGAGGCGGCCAGTGCCGCCGCCTCGGTCACCCGGACCAGCTCCAGCGCCAGATTGCGATCGGGCTTGTCGCCCGAGCGCACGTCGTGCGAGATCACGCTCATGAAATCAGCGTAGGCGTTAAACCGTTCCGGGGGCTTTTCGGGTCTTCCGCGGCCCGCTCTCGATCGAGCGGGTGAAGCCGACCATCGCGATCGCGAGCGCGCAGGCGAGCGCGATCCAGTAGCCGTAGTCGAGGCCCAGCCCGATCTCGGCCGGGCCGCTGCCGGGCTTGTCGATCAGGCCGTTGTAGGCGATCAGCACGAAGGCGGCGAAGCCGGAGAGCATCGTGATCTCGCCCGGCGGGTAGGAGAGCTTGTGGCCACGGACGATGATGTAGCCGAGGATCAGCGGCGCGAGCGCGGCGAGCAGCAGCAGCCAGCGCAGGATCGGGAACGTCTCGAAGCCCGTGCACGAGGTCTCGCCGACCCCGCAGATCCAGTCGTCGGGATCGGGGCCCTTGGTCACCCCGCTCAGGTCGTAGCTGTACCAGCTGAAGAACAGGATCGAGAGGATCAGCAGGATCGAGGCGATCCCCCCGACCACGACCCGGCGGTTGTTGAGCCGCGAGAAGTCCACTCAGCCGCGAGCCTATCCCACGGATAGGCTGCAGCGCGCCAGATGGAAGCCGCCTCGCCGAGCCAGCGCTGGGGCCTGACCCTGCCGCTCCCCGCCACCCCGCTGCACGACAGCGCCGACTTCGTGCGCCGCGCCGAGGCCTGCGGCTACACCGATCTGTGGAGCGGCGAGACCAACGGCCCCGACGGCTTCACGCCGCTCGCCCTGGCCGCGGCGTGGACCGAGTCGATGCGGCTCGGCACCGGGGTCGTCGGCGTCTTCCAGCGGGGTCCGGCGCTGCTCGCCCAGCAGGCGGCCGCGCTCGCGGACGCCAGCGGCGGCCGCTTCGCGCTCGGGATCGGCTCGTCCTCGGACCGGATCGTCGAGGGCTGGAACGAGATCCCGTTCGAGAAGCCGCTGTCGAAGGTCGAGGCCACGCTCGACTTCTTGCGCCCGGCGCTCGCCGGCGAGCGGACCGCCAACGGGTTCAAGCTCGAGGCCCCACCGCCCCCGGTTCCGATCATCCTCGCCGCGCTGCGCGGCAAGATGCTGCGGCTCGCGGTCGAGAAGGCCGACGGCGCGTTCACCAACTTCCTGCCGATCTCGGGGCTCGCCCGCGTGACCGAGCAGCTCGAGGATGCGCCGCCGGGCTTCGAGCTCCTGTGTCGGTTCTTCTGCCTGCCGGGCGAGCGCGAGCAGATCGAGCCGATCGCCCGGTTCATGTTCGCCTCCTACGTCACCGTGCCCGTCTACGCGGCCTTCTACCGCTGGCTCGGCCACACCGACGCGATCGCCGAGATGTGCGAGGCGTGGGCGGCCAAGGACCGCGAGCGCGCGATGGCCGCCGCTCCCTGGGAGCTGATCGAGGAGATGTTCATCCTCGGATCGCCCGAGCAGATGCACGAGCGGCTCGGCGAGTTCGTCGCCGGCGGGATCACGTGCCCGGTGCTGACCCCGATCACGACTCCCGACCGCCTCGGCGAGCTGATCGAGGCCCTGGCCCCGCGCTGACGTGGCCGAGTTCGGCGGCCAGGGCACGGTCGAGGTCGCGGCGGCGCGTCCGCGCTGCTTCGAGGTCGCGGCGGCGGTCGTCGCGTATCCGGGCTGGCACCCGGTGATCAAGTCGATGACCCCGCTCGCCCACGACGCGGAGGGCCGGGCCAGCCGGGCGCGGGCCGTAGTCGACGCGAGCGTCTCGACCGTGACGGTCGAAGTCGCGTTCAGCTACCTGGAGCCGGGCCGGGTCGACTGCCGCCGCGAGTCCGGCGACCTGAACGAGATGTGGACCACGTTCGAGTTCGTCGAGCTCGACTCGGGGCTGACCCGGGTCGACTACTCGACGGGCCTCGACCCCGGGCGGATGCTCTCGATGCTCGCCCGCGGCCCGGTGATCGACAGGGTCCGGGCGAAGCTCGTCGACGAGGCTCTGGCCGGCTTCAAGCGCACCGCCGAGTCGGGCTGATCGCGGAGCTCACGCTCGCCCGCGGCTGCGGGCGAGCAGGCCGCGCATGTCCCCGACCGGGCCGATGTGACCGAGCTTGTCCGGGTTGACGATCGAGCTGACCCGCTGGATCTGGCCGTCGGCGATGTCGAGAACCATCACGCTGATCACCTTGGCGTCGGGGTCGAGCACGATCGCACCGGGCTGGCCGTTCACCTCGACGCGCTCGAAGCTGATCCCGCCGAACCGAACCCCGTTCCTCCACCAGGCGGTCAGGGTGCGGGCCACACGGGCGCGCCCGGTGATCGCGCGGGCGATCGCCGGCACCTTGCCGCCGCCGTCGCCGTGCAGCTCGACATCTGCGGCGAGCAGCGCCTCGAGCGCCGCCAGGTCGCCCTCGGTGCTGGCCTCGAAGAAGCGCTCGGCGAGCTGCTCGGCGCGCTCGCGCTCGGCCTCGAAGCGGGGCCGGCGTTGCTCGACCTCGCGCCGGGCGCGAACCGCGAGCTGGCGGGTCGCGTCCTCGCGCTTGCCGACGATCTCGGCGATCCGGTCGTAGGGGTAGTCGAAGACCTCGCGCAGCAGGAACACGGCCCGCTGCTCGGGGGTGAGGCTCTCGAGCAGCACGAGGAAGGCGAGCGAGAGCGAGTCCGAGATCTCCGCGTGGCGCGCCGGATCGTCCTCGTCGGTGGTGACCAGCGGCTCCGGCAGCCATTCGCCGACGTAGGTCTCGCGGCGCGCCCGCGCCGAGCGCAGCTCGTCGATCGCCAGCCGGGTGACGACCGTGGCGAGGTACGCGGGCGGCGAGGCGATCTCCTCGCCGCCCTCGATCGCCCGGTGGAGGCGGAGCAGGCCCTCCTGGACGACGTCCTCGGCTGAGGCGACGCTGCCCAGCATCCGGTACGCGATCGCGAACGCCCGCGGCCGCAGCTCCTCGTAGAGGCCGTCACCGGCTTCCATCTACGCGACCTCCTCGGCCAGCGCCCGGGTGAAGCTCGGGTGGCGCGGCTGCCAGCCGAGCTCGCGCTTGGCCTTCCCGTTCGAGGCGCCGCGGATCTCGGTCATCATCACGGCCGCAGCCTCGCCGGCCAGGATCCGGCCGAGCCAGCGCGGCACCCGCATCGGCGGCTTCGCGTGGAGCGCCGCGGATGCGGCGGGCAGCCAATCCGAAACCCGCGCGGGCTCGTCGTCGACGACGTTGTAGATGCCCGGCGCGCCCGACTCGACCGCCCGCAACGTCGCCTCGCCCGCGTCCTCGATGTGGATGAACGACCAGACGCCGCCGCCGGCGCCCACGATCGGGAACTTTCGCTTGCGGATCATCTCCAGCATCTCTCCGGGCGGATCGAACTCGAGCGATGTGCCCGGGCCGTAGAAGCCCCCGTAGCGAAGCACGACGCCCTCGATCCAGTCGGGCTCGGTCACCGCCCGCTCGAGATAGCGGATCGCCTCGCTCGTCGTCCGCACGGACGCGGGCGGCTCGGTGTCGAGCGGATCCTCCTCGGTC
Source organism: uncultured Solirubrobacterales bacterium (assembly GCA_963781265.1). GTDB lineage: Bacteria > Actinomycetota > Thermoleophilia > Solirubrobacterales > 70-9 > WHSW01. The sequence goes on along the minus strand of CAWAFH010000018.1, from coordinate 512,794 downwards.
TTCACCGGGCCGCCGGTGCGCGCGGAGGGCCAGCCCGCGTAGCTTTGGGCGACGAAGCGTCGGGTGCCCGCCGCGCGCGCGGCCGACAGCAGGATGTCGGTGCCCTCGGTCCGCAGGCGGTTGGTCTGCGCGAACGTGCGCTCGAAGTGGCGCAGGTCGAAGTCGCTCGACAGCGCGGTGAGCTGGTGCACGATCACCTCCGGCTCAACCGCGCTCACGGCCTCGCCGACCGCCTCGGCGTCGAGCGCGTCGAGGACCACCGGCCGCGCCCCGAGGTCGCTGACCAGCCCGGCGCGGGCCTCGCTGCGGGTCGTCCCCCAGACCTCGTGGCCCGACGCGACCAGCTTCGGTACCAACTGCTTTCCCAGCGCTCCCGTGGCGCCTGCGACGAAGACCTTCATCTCACTGCTCCTTTCGTTTAATCCCCCCTGAAGGAGAGGACGAAACGGCAGCGCCGGCTGTGACAGTCGCAGCGTTCAGCCGGCCGGCTGCGCGAGGCTGAGGGCGTAGAGCTCGTCCGGGTCGGTCCACCACTCGACCAGCTCCAGCCCGGCGTCCGAATAGCTGGCCTCGAGCCGCTCGCGGGTGAACTTGGTCGAGATCTCGGTGCGCAGCTCCTCGTTGCGGGCGAAGTGCGAGCGCATGTCCAGCGCCTTCAGGTCGATGAACTGCTCGGTGAGCGAGCGCAGGCGGATGTCGATCCACTCGTTGTCGGGGTCGAAGAAGGCCACGTGCTCGAACTGCTCGGGGTCGAAGTCGGCGTCGAGCTCGCGGTTGAGAACGTTGAGGACGTTCTTGTTGAACTCGGCGGTCACGCCGGCCGAGTCGTTGTAGGCGGCCTCCAGCACCGCGGTGTCCTTGACGAGGTCGGTGCCGAGCAGGAAGCGGTCGCCGGGGTACATCAGGGTCGCGATCCGCGCCAGGAACGAGCGCCGCGGGCCCGGCCGGAAGTTGCCGATCGTGCCGCCGAGAAAGGCGATGAGCGCGCCCTCCTCGCGTGGGACCCGCTCGAGGTGGGTCTCGTAGTCGCAGACCACGCCGTGCACGCGGATCCCCGCGTACTCGGCGACCAGCTCATCGGCGACCCGCCTCGTGATCTCCTCGGAGATGTCGACCGGGACGTAGGTCTCGAGCGTGCCGGCGACCCGCATCGCGTCCAGCAGGCAACGGGTCTTCGACGCGGCCCCGGAGCCGAGCTCGATCAGCGTCGTGGGGTTCGCGGCGGCGACGATCTCGGCCGCGCGGTGGTCGAGGATCTGGCGCTCGACCCGCGTCGGGTAGTACTCGGGCAACTCGGTGATCGCCTCGAACAGCCGCGAGCCGCGCTCGTCGTAGAAGTACTTGGGCGGGAGCTCCTTGAACGGGCACGAGAGACCCTCGCGAACGTCCTCGGCCAGCCCGGCCAGCGTCCCGCCCTCGGGCAGATGCACCTCGATCTCGATCTGCTCGGCGGTCGCGGCCATCGCTGCCTACTGGTCACCTGTCGGCTGGATTCGTTTCACTGCACGTCCCTTACGCAACGCAGGCCCGAAAAGATCTGTGAGCGCTCGGGCAGGTCCCAGTTGCGGAAGCTGGGCCGGATCAGATCCCGGCGGGTCGCCCAGGCGCCGCCCCGCAGCACCTTGTGCTCGCTCCCGAAGAAGACCTCCGAGTACTCGGGATACGGGAAGGCCCGGAAGCCGGGATAGCCGGCGAAGTCCGAGGACGTCCACTCCCACACGTCGCCGAGCATCTGCACCGCGCCGCAATCCGCAGCGGCGTCGGCGTAGGCGCCCGCCGGCGCGCAGCCGAAGGCGAGCTGATCGAGATTGGCCCGTGCCGGGTCAGCCCCGGTGGCCGCCGCCTCCCACTCGAACTCGGTCGGCAGCCGCTTGGCGGCCCAGTCGGCGAACGCCTGCGCCTGGTTGAAGTTGACGTGGACCACGGGGCGGTCGGGGTCGAGCGCGCGACGGTGCCCGAAGGTGGTCGTCACCCAGCCGTCGCCGTCGCGCTCCCAGTACAGCGGCGGCTCGGAGCCGGTGTCGGCGACGAACTCGGCGAACGCGCCGTTGGTGACCGGGGTGCGGTCGATCTCGAACGCCTCCAGCTCGACCGCGTGGCGGGGGCGCTCGTTGTCGTAGGCGAAGCCGGCGGCCTCGGCGCCCACCTCGTAGCTGCCGCCTTCGACCCGCACCATCTCCGGCCCGTCGGCGACCGGCTCACCCGCGACCGTGCCGTCGACCCGTGCGGGCCGGTAGCCGTCGACCATCTGCAGCAGCTGGAGCATCGTCTCGTTGTGCTGCTGCTCGTGGGCGACCAACATCTCGTAGATGAAGCCGTCGCGCAACAGCTCGTCGTCGGTGTCGATCAGCTCGGCGGACTCGAGCACGTCGAAGGCGCGGGCGCGCACCTCGTCCATGTAGGCGCGCAGCTCGTCGCCGCGCAGGATCGGGAGCTCGTTGCGGGTCTTGCGCGGGTTCTCGATCGCGTCGTAAAAGCGCCCGAGGTCGCCGTCCATCGGCTCGCGGCGGCCGACCCGCTGGACGAGCCACAGCTCCTCGAAGTTGGCGATGTGGCCGAGGTCCCAGGCGAGCGGGCTCAGGATCTCCGAGTAGACGGTGTTGAGCTGCTCGTCGGCGAGCGGCTCGACCAGCAGGAGGGTGCGCTCGCGCGCCTCCGCCAGTCGGCCGGCGATCCGCTCGCTCAGGTTTGCCTGGGCGGTAGGCGCGATGGTTCTAAGGCTACCCAGGGCCGGGCGAGGTACTCGTAACCGACTGGATATGGTCCGCGCGATGCGAACCGAGGCAACGAACGCGCTCGTCGTCGGCGGCGCCTCCGGGCTCGGGGAGGCGACCGCGCGGCGCCTGCACGCGGACGGCGCCACCGTGACCATCGCCGACCTGAACGCCGACAAGGGCGCCGCGCTGGCGGCCGAGCTCGGCGCGCGGGCGCGCTTCGCCGAGGCGAACGTGCTCGAGGCCGATCAGGTGGAGGCCGCGGTCGCCGCCGCGCGAGACGGCGGCGAGTTGCGGATCTCCGTCTGCTGCGCCGGGATCGGCTGGGCTCAGCGGACCGTCTCGAAGCAGGGCCCGCACGACCTCGAGATCTTCTCCAACGTGATCAAGGTCAACCTGATCGGAACCTTCAACGTCCTTCGCCTCGCCGCGGCGGCGATGGTCGACAACGAGCCCGACGAGGAGGGCGAACGGGGCGTCTGCGTCAACACGGCCTCGATCGCCGCCTATGACGGCCAGATCGGCCAGGTCGCCTACGCGGCCTCGAAGGGCGGCATCGTCGGCCTCACCCTGCCGGCTGCACGCGACCTCGCGGGGCGCGGCGTGCGGGTGATGACGCTGGCCCCGGGCCTGTTCGACACGCCGCTGCTCGCCGCCCTGCCGGAGGAGGCCCGCCAGGCGCTCGGCGCCGGGGTCCCTTTTCCGTCGCGCCTTGGCAAGCCGTCGGAGTACGCGGACGCGGTCGCCGCGGTCGTCGCCAACCCGATGCTCAACGGGGAGACGATCCGGCTCGACGGCGCCCTGCGGATGCCGCCGAAGTGAGGCGGAGCGAAGCGAAGCCGAACCGCGCCGCCGTTGAGGCGCTTGGTGTGAGGCGGAGCGAAGCGAAGCCGAACCGCGCCGCCGTTGAGGCGCTTGGTGTGAGGCGGAGCGAAGCGAAGCCGAACCGCGCCGCCGTTGAGGCGCCTAGGGTGAGCTGACGCCATGGAGATCGGGTTCCTGCTGCTCACCGACCACAGCGAGTCGGTCAACGGAAAGCTCTACGCGATGGGCGGCGGCTGGAACATGCTGCGCTTCGCCGAGCTGCCGACGGAGCACGTCTTCGGGATCGGCTTCGGGATCGACGTCGGCTGGGACGAGGCGAACGAGCGCCACACGCTGACGCTCGAGACCCAGGACCCCGACGGCGAGCGGCTCGGGGACGAGCTCGAGCTCGAGATCGAGGTCGGCCGCCCGCCGGGGTCGGTCACCGGCCAGGACCAGCGGGTGGTGGTCTCGATCCAGGCGACCGCGGTGTTCTCGACCGCCGGCCCGCACGCGGTCGTGATCCGCGCCGGTGAGCGCGAGATCGGCCGCAGCCGCTTCTACGTCGCCCAGGCGACGCCGGAGATGCTCCCGCCCGAGGCCTGAGCGCGGCCGCCCGCCCGGGTGTGAGAAGCGCCCACCTTGGTGACTTGCCACGGCGCCGGAGCCGGGGGATGCTGGCGCCATCGGGTTCTAAGCGAGGGGGCGCCGCGCCAGCCGCGCCGCGAAGGGAGAGCGATGAGCAAGAGCAGCGAGCACGAGAATGGCCGGCGGCGCCATCGGATGCTGGCGATCGGGGTCGCGACGGCGTTGGCGTTGAGCGCGGCCGGCCTCGCGTCGGCGCATGGCGGCGCGTCGCTGCTCGAGCCCGAGGTCGGCTCGGTCAAGGTCCCGCGCCACGGGCACGTCGCGGCGACCGCGAGGTGCCGCGGCGGCAGCGAGGTCGTCTCGGGCGGCTTCGCGACCCCGGACGTGGCCTACGCCGGCGGTGGCCCGTACACCGACACGGTCGGCGCCGCTCGCGACGGCAAGCGCCGCTTCGTCAGCCGGGCGAGCAACGACGCCTTCCGCGTCGGGCGCTTTTACTCCTATGCCTACTGCGGCGACTTCGGCAAGATCGTGACCGCGAGCGCCGGCACGACGATCGACAGCTTCAAGAACGGCAGCGCGAAGGCGCGCTGCCCGGGCGGGATGACCGCGGTCTCGGGCGGTTACCGGGGCTCGGCGCCGAGCGGCGGCCGCGCCAAGATGGTGCCGTTCCTGTCGAAGCGCACCGGCACCCGCGGCTGGAAGGTCGCCGCCGAGAACGTGGCCCTCAAGGGCACCGGCAGGCTGACCGCCTTCGCGTACTGCGCGCGCCTCGACTCGGCGCCTTCGGCGAGCGTCAACCAGGTCCGGATGGAGGGCTTCAACAAGTCCTCGGCGGGCTCCTCGTGCCCGGCGGGAAACGAGGCGATCGCCGGCGGCTTCGACGCCGCCACCCCGCACGGCAACTCGATCGGGACCTCGGTCGCAACCTCGCGGCGAAAGCAGGGCGGCGGGCGCTGGAAGGTGACGGTGCTGAACGGCAACGACCCGCGCCACCTGAAGGTCTACGCCTACTGCCTGCCCCTGGGCGGCTGAGCGGGGGCCTCAGTCGGTGCCCGGTACTCCGGGTCGAGCCAGGCGCGCGTCGATCACGTTCCTTGCGGCGGCTGGCCCGAAGGCGCTGTTGGCTGGGGCGAGACCAGCGTGCCGAAGTCGAACCCACAGCTGGGGCAGATCACAACGCCCTTCGGCACGTCGGCGGCACACCTTGGACAGGGACGGCCCTTGGTGACTTCGATCCGCTGATAACCCCACACACTCGCTACGAGGAGGACGACCGGCAGCACCACGACCAGAAGCCAGTCAGCCGCGCTGTCGTCCGCGACGCCACTGACGATGAACGAGAGCACCAGCAGGAGCACCCACCCCGCGGCCAACACCGCCAGGATCAACAGGGCGATCTTCCCCGCTCGCTTCATCTCGGCGACCCTATCGCGCGAGCACCCCTGCGGCTGAAGGTCCAGGCGTACTGCCTGCCCCAGGGCGGCTGAGCGACGGCGCCGTCAGTCGGTGCCGCCGTACTCGGGGTCGAGCCAGACGCGCTTGTGCCACGGCGGCGGGATCGCGAACTCGGTCCGTGGGTGGGCTCCGGCGATCGGCTCGAGCGGGATCAGGCCGAGGCGGCGCGGGGTCGTGATCCGGTCGAACTCGGCCGGTTCGACCGTCCCCGCGTGGCTGCCGCCGGCGACCGTGTAGGAGGACTCGTCGGCCGGCTGCCAGCCGTCGCCATAGCCGTAGTGGGCGCTGGCGCGGACGTCGGCCGAGCCGTCAGGGTGGATCCGAAACTGGACCGATTCCCAGTCGTCGGGGTGATAGGTCGGGTGACCGACGTCGGCGGAGATCTCGCGGATCGCGCCCCGCAGGATCGTCGACCCCTCCCCGGTCGCGCTGCCCGGGTAGTAGAACCAGAACTGGATGTACCGGTTGCCCGCTGCGGCGCCATCGCAGACGGCGCCAGCCGTCTCGCGCCCCGGGCGGCAGTCGACCACGTGGGTGAACGCGACCGCCGGCTCGCCGGTGCGCGTGCGCGCGACCCTGACCCCGTCGCGGCCCTCGGCGCAGCTGTCCTCGCGGCACGCCCGGTAGTCGATCGGCAGCGCGCGCATCCCCGGCTCGTAGCGGATCTGAGGCGCGGTCTCGGCGACCAGCGCGGCCAGCTCGTCGCCGTAGGCCAGCACCAGGTCGGAGGCGCCGAGCTCGCCGCAGTCGCCCTCGAGCGCAAGCGCGCAGAGGATCCGGCCGCTGATCGCGCGTGCGAGCGCCGTGCCCGGCAGGGCGATCCCGGCGATCGCACCGAGCGCGGTCACGACCAGGGTCACCAGCGAGAGCAGGCCGACCCACTCGACCGTGCTCTGCCCACGCTGTGAGTCCGAGGCCATGGCGCGACGCTAGGCCGGTTCGGCGCGCGGGTGGCGCGCCCGCCGTGACGGATGTGGGCCCGAGCTGAAGCGATACAGTCGCGCCGTGTCCGACCAGCGCAATCTCGAGGGGATGCCGAAGAAGGAGGGCCGCGGCTGGCGCTTCTACGTGCTCACGATCGCCGGCCTGCTGCTCGCGATCCTGATCGTCCAGAACGCGCAGAAGGTCACCGTCGACTTCCTCTTCGTCGAGACCCAGACGCCGCTCATCGTCGCCCTCGTGATCGCCGGCGGGCTCGGCGCCCTGATCGGTTGGGCCCTGCCCCACGTTCGCCGCAGCCGCCGCGTCGAGCGCGAGCGCGACGGCAAGCGCGACTAGTCGGCGCGCGGGCGCCCGGAGATCGGATGCTCCGGCGCCGGCTCGAAGGAGGCGCCGTCGGCGAGCAGGCCCGCCCCTGGGACGTGGTTGAGCTCGATCCTGATTCCCTCCGGGTCACGAAAGGAGACCGAGTAGTAGCCCGGGGCCCACGGGCCCTCCTCCGGGGCGCGCACGATGTCGGCATCAATCGATCGCAGGAACACGTACAGGGTGTCGACGTCCTCGCGTTCCCGAGCGCGAAAGCACAGGTGGTCGAGTCCGGGAGCGGTCTCCGTGTGCTCGAGCCCGGCGTGCTCGGGTTCGGCGCGGCGCACTGCGAGTGCGGTACGCCCGCCGACGTAGTAGACGAACCCATCGGAGCGAGGGGGGACGGCTCGGAGACCGAGGAACGGCATCAACCGATCGTAGAAAGCGATGCACTCCTCGATCCGGTTGGCCCTGAGGATCACGTGGGCGACGCCGTTGATCTCGATCCCACCGCCTGCATCCGCCGCGTCCGACATGCCGCGCCAGCCTATCCGCCTCCGCCGGCCTGAGGCAGGCGCTAAGCGCCGCGGCCCCTGTTCCCGTCGAGAGGCGGTTTATTGGCGCCTGGAGGTAGGAAACCGCCTCTCGGCGCTCGCCCGGCGTGGAGCCGGCCCCGAGGCGTCAGGTGTTCTCGATCTCGGCAGCGATCTCGGCCGCGACGCTCTTCGCGTCGCCGAACAGCATCGAGGTGTTGTCGAGATAGAAGAGGTCGTTGTCGATCCCGGCGAATCCCGGTGACAGCGAGCGCTTGATCACGATCACCTGGCGCGCCTCGGACACCTCGATGATCGGCATCCCGGCGATCGGCGAGTTCGGGTCGTTCTTGGCCGCCGGGTTCGTGACGTCGTTGGCGCCGATCACGACGGCGACGTCGGTGCGCGGCAGCTCGAGGTTGATGTCGTCCATCTCGCGCAGCTTCTCGTAGGGCACGTCGGCCTCGGCGAGCAGCACGTTCATGTGCCCCGGCATCCGCCCGGCCACCGGGTGGATCGCGTAGTTGACCTCGACTCCGCGCTTCTCGAGCTCATCCGCCATCTCCTTGACCGCGTGCTGAGCCTGGGCGACGGCGAGCCCGTAGCCGGGGACGATCACGACCGAGTCGGCGTAGGCGAGCTTGATCGCCGCGTCCTGGGCGCTGATCGAGGTGTGCGGCCGCTCCTCGCCGCTGCCCGCGCCACCCGCCGGGACGCCACCGAAGCCGGAGAAGAGGATGTTGGCGACCGACCGGTTCATCGCGGTCGCCATCTCCATCGTGAGCAGCGTTCCCGAGGAGCCGACCAGGGTCCCCGCGACGATCAGGGCGACGTTGTCGAGCGCGAAGCCGGCCGCGGCGGCCGAGAGCCCGGTGAACGCGTTCAGCAGCGAGATCACGACCGGCATGTCGGCGCCACCGATCGGCAGCACGACGAGGTTGCCGAGCAGCGCCGCGGCGATCAGCACGCAGATGAAGAGGCCCTGCGAGGGGTCGTCGGAGGAGGCGAGCACGATGCAGGCGACCAGGATGCCGATCACCAGCAGGGCGTTGATCACCTGCTGGCCCGGGACCGCGAGCGGCCGCGTCGGGATCAGGTCCTGGAGCTTGGCGAAGGCGATGTTGGAGCCCCAGAATGAGACTGAGCCGACGACGGCGCTGAACAGGATCGGGACCAGCTCGTCGAGGGGGAAGTCGCCGCCGAAGGCGATTCCGTGGCGGAACTCCGACCACGCGATCAGCGCGACGGCGCCGCCGCCGACGCCGTTGTAGAGCGCCACCATCTGCGGCATCTCGGTCATCTGCACGCGCAGCGAGGCGATCAGGCCGACCGCCGAGCCGACCGCGAGCCCGCCGATGATCACGCCCCAATTGCCCAGCCCGTCGAGGAGCAGGGTCGTGATCACGGCGATCACCATCCCGCCGGCGGCGATCAGGTTGCCGTTCTTGGCCGTGCGCGGATGCGTGCCCTGCATCAGGCCGTAGATGAACAGCGAGAACGAGAGCGTGTAGAGCAGGACCGAGGCGTCGCCGCCCGGCTCCAGGACTGCGAGCGGGTTCACGGCTTCGGCGCCCCGTCGGCCGGCGTTTCCTTCTTCGGCTTGCGGACGAACATGCCGAGCATCCGGTCGGTGACCATGAAGCCGCCGACGATGTTGATTGTGCCGAAGGCGATCGCGATGAACGCGATCAGCTGCTCGAGGAAGCCGTCGGCGACCCCGGCGACGATCAGCCCACCGAGCATGACGATCCCGTGGATCGCGTTCGTCTGGCTCATCAGCGGCGTGTGCAGGGTCGTCGGCACCTTCGAGATCACGGCGAAGCCGACGAAGGCGGCCAGCACGAAGATGACCACTTCGGTGACGAGGTCCATCAGATTCGCCGCTCGCCGCTCGCCGCTCGCCGCTCGATCACTTCGCAGCCCTTTCGTTCTTGATCTCGCCCTCGTGCGTGAGGCACGCGCCGGCGACCACCTCGTCGTCGAGGTTGAGGTTGAGGTTGCCCTCCTCGTCCAGCAGCAGGCCGAGCAGGTTCTCGATGTTCTTCGCGTACAGCTGGGACGCGTGCGCGGCCATGTCCGACGGCAGGTTGACGGGCGAGATCACCTTGACGCCGTTGTCGGAGACGACGGTGCTCCCGGCCTCGGTGAGCTCGCAGTTGCCACCCGAATCGCCGGCGAGGTCGATGATCACCGAGCCAGGGGCCATGTTGGCGACCGCCTGGCGGGTGATCAGGATCGGCGCCGCGCGCCCGGGGATCTGCGCCGTGGTGATGATCACGTCCTGGCGGGCCGCGTTCTCGGCCAGCGCCTCGCGGACCTGCTCGTTCTCCTCCTCGGTGAGCGGCCGCGCGTATCCGCCCTCGTCCTCCGCGTCGGGGATGAAGTCGAGCTCGAGCGGGCGGCCGCCGAGCGAGCGGATCTGCTCCCAGGCGGCGCGGCGGATGTCGAAGCCGGTGACCACGGCGCCCAGGCGCTTCGCGGTCGCGATCGCCTGCAGCCCGGCGACGCCCGCGCCGAGCACGAGGACCTTCGCCGGGGTGACCGTGCCTGCGGCGGTGGTCATCATCGGGAAGATGCGGCCGGCCTCGCGCGCGGCGAGCAGGGTTGCCGCGTAGCCCGCGACGCTTGCCTGCGAGGAGAGCGCGTCCATCGCCTGGGCCCGGGTGATCCTTGGGATCGCCTCCATCGCGAAGGCGGTGACGCCGGCGGCGGCGAGCGCCCGGTTGGTCTCGGCCGAGGTCAGCGGCGCGAGGTGGCCGATCAGGATCTGCCCGTTGCTCAGCTTGCCGATCTCGTCCGTCGTCGGGACGGCGACGTGAGCGACCACCTCGGCGCCCCAGGGATCGCCGATCTCGGCGCCGGCCTCGGTGTACTCGGAGTCCGGGTGCCCAGAGCCCTCGCCGGCGCCCGACTCGACGACCACCTTGACGCCCTTTTCGGCAAGCGAAGCGACAACGTCCGGGATCAATGCGACCCGGCGCTCGGCTTGCGCGGTTTCTTTGGGGACCCCGACCTTCATTCCCTGAAAAAGCCGGGGGAGCCTAGCCGAATGAAATGGGTCAATGTTCAGACCATGAACGTGGAGGGGCTCGGCCCGAGGGCGCGGACGGCGCCCGAGCTCAAGGCTCAGATCGAGGCGGAGCGCCTCGGGCGGCCGTTCCTGGTCTACCGCGACGGCGACGACGAGCAGCGGTTGCTGACGATCGCCGAGGGGGTGAGCTCCCTCTGGGTCGGGCGCAGCGAGTCCGCCGACCTCAGCCTCGGCTGGGACGAGGAGGTCTCGAGCCTGCACGCGCAGCTCGAGCTGGTCGGGCTCGAGTGCACGCTGATCGACGACGGCCTCTCGCGCAACGGGTCGTTCGTCAACGGCGACCGGATCAGCGGCCGGCGTCGCCTGCGCGACGCCGACACGCTGCGCTTCGGGCGCACCGGGGTGATCTACCGAGCGCCGGCCGAGAGCGGCAGCGAGACGGTGCTCTCCGGCGACGCGCTCACCGCGGCCGGCGTCTCGCCGGCGCAGAAGCGCGTCCTCGTCGCCCTCTGCCGTCCGTTCAAGGACGGCCCCTCGTTCGCGACCCCGGCCACCAACGGGCAGATCGGCGAGGAGCTGCACCTGAGCGTCGACGCGGTCAAGACCCACCTGCGGGCCCTGTTCGAGAAGTTCGGGGTCGAGGACCTGCCGCAGAACCAGAAGCGGGTCGCCCTGGTCGAGCGGGCGCTGCAGAGCGGCCTGGTCTCGGAGCGCGAGCTCTAGGCCGGCGTCGCCTCGAACCCGTCGACGTGCCCGCCGGCGGCGGCGACGAGCTCGCGGACGGTCTCGATCGCCTCCTCCTCGGAGGCGGCGGCGAGCTTGAACTCGAACCCCTGGGCGACGCTCGGGAACGGCTGCCCCGGGTCGAGCATGCCGCCGGTCCACCCCTCGGGGGAGAACTCGAGGTTGATCCGCGACCGGGCGCCGTCGTCGATCACCCCTCGGCACGCCACGCGGTAGACGGTCTCCGTCACGAGCCCAGCCTACCCCGTGAGGCCGACCGCTTCGAGCGCGTCGGCGCGCTCCATGATCGACTCGATGCGGATCACCGAGCCGCCGCGGAAGGTCCAGACCTGGAAGTAGCGCATGCTGACCGGCGCGCCGCTCGACGGGCCGGTCGCCCGCTGATCCACCCGGGCGACAACGCTGTCTCCGGCGTCCACGAACTCGTCGGCGGTGATCGTCGCGCCGGCGAAGTCCTTGAGGAAGTCGCCCCGCATGTAGCGACGGATCGCGTCGAGCCCGTAGTGCGGGCCGGCCTCCGGGAAATCGGCTCGGAGGACGAGGACGACGTACGGGTCGTAGAACTCGACTCCGGCGCTGAAGTCCCCGCGGCCCCAGCGCTCGTAGATCCCGCGCAGAGTCTCGACGTTCGCAGCCGACATCGGGCTCAGTATCCCGCGTGGCGGCCCGAGCGCGGGGGTTCTTGGATCGGCGCCGGGCGTGCTCCGGCCCGGGACTAGGGCTCGACGCCCGGGTCGATCCGGGTCAGGGTGTCGTCCTGGCCGTTGGCGACCCAGATGCTCTTCGGCCCGACCGCGATCCCCTCGGGGCCATGGCCGACCTCGATCGTCTGCGCGACCTTCGCGCTCTCCGGGTCGATGCGGACCACCGAGTCGCCGCCGCCGATCGCAACCCAGACCGAGCCGAAGCCGGCGGCGACGCCGCGCGGCTCGGTCCCGACGTCGATCGTGTCCTGTTCGACGCCGTTGGTGACCACCGAGACGGTGCCGTCGCCGGAGTTCGCGACCCACTCGGATCCGTTCGCGACCGCGATCCCCTTCGGGTTCGAGCCGACCTCGATCGGCGGATCGGGGTTGGCGTTGACCGGGTTGATCCGCTGGATCGTGCCGTCGAGCCGGTTCGTGACCCAGAGCCCGCCGTCGCCGGCGGCGAGCCCGTAGGGGCTCTCGCCGACCGTGATCGTCCGCACCGCGCCGCTGCCGGTGTCGACCTTGGAGACCGTGTTCGCGCCGCTGTTGGCGACCCAGATCGCGCCCTCGGCGAAGGCCACGTTGCCGGGCGGGGCGCCGACCGCGATCTGGTCCTGGACGGTGCCGTCGCCGGGGCTCAGCCGCAGCAGCGTCGGCGCGTTGTATCCCCCGACCCAGATCGAGCCGTCGCCGACCGCGATCCCCTCCGGCTTGAACGGGAGCCCGAACTCGCCGAGCTCATTCGCGGGGTCGCCGTCGACGAGGGAGACGGAGTCGCCGAGCCGGTTGCTGGTCCAGATCCCCTCCTGGCCGTGGACGACGTTGACGGGCAGCTTGCCGACCGGGACGGGCTTGCCGTCGATGCTCGCGTCCGGCGTCGCCGACGCCGCCTGTCCGCCGGCCGAGGTCGAGGACGTGTCGGGCGCGCCCGCTCCGCCGCCGTCATCGCCGCCGCCCGCGAACGCGATCACCGCGACGACCGCGATCACCACCGCCATCACGGCGCCGCCGACGACCAACGCGCCGCGCCGCGGCTTGCCCGGCGGGGTCGGGGTCGGGGTCGTCGCCGCGGCGGAGGGCGCGATCGGCTCGGCGCCCGCCTCGCGCTCCGCCGTCGCCGCGAGCCGCGCTCGTTCCGCGGTCGTCGTCGCGTCGGCGGGGCCCGGGGCCGCGGCGCCGATCGCGACGCTGCGCTCGGCCTCGACCGTCGGCTGGCCCTGAACGGCGGCGGTGACCGCACGGGCGAAATCGCCGGCCGACGGGTAGCGCTCCTCCGGCTCCTTGGCCAGCGCCCGGGCCAGGACGAGGTCGAGCTCGCCTGGAAGCTCGGGGCGCCGCAGACGCACCCGCGGCGGCTCCTCCTGCAGGTGCGCGTACATCTTCGCCACCTTGTCGTCGCGCGCCGCGAACGGCGGATGGCCCGTGAGCAGCTCGAACAGCACGCAGCCGAGCGCGTAGACATCGGCGCGGGCGTCGACCCGCTCGCCGCGGATCTGCTCCGGAGCGACGTAGTCGAGCGTGCCGACGAACGCGCCGGTCGCGGTCACGCCGGTCGACGCCTCGACCATCCGGGCGAGGCCGAAGTCGGTCAGATAGACCCGCTCCTCGGCCCCCTCGCCCTCGATCAGGATGTTGCCGGGCTTGATGTCGCGGTGGACGAGGCCGCGGGCGTGGGCGGCGTCGAGCGCCGCCGCGACCTCGGCGATCACGGCGGCGGCGTGCTCGGGGCTCATCGCTCCCTTGGCCCCCAGCAGGCCGCGCAGGTCGGTGCCGTCGATCAGGTCCATGGTCACGAACAGGAGGCCGTCCTCCTCGCCGGCGTGGTGGATCGCGACCACGTTCGGGTGGCGGATCGAGACCGCGATCCGCGACTCCTCGCCGAAGCGGCGGCGGAAGCGCTCGTCGGAGGCGAGCTCGGGCGAGATGACCTTGAGCGCGACGACGTGATCGAGCGCCAGGTGGGTCGCCTTGTAGACGACCCCCATGCCGCCCCTCCCGGCGAGCCCCTCGATCCGGTGTCCGGCGAACACCGACCCGGGCTGAAGCGGATCAGCCATGGCGCGATCCTACGCGGCTTGGCGCCGGATTAATCGACGTCGTGGCGATCGCGCAGGAACCAGCGCCGGCCGGCGCTTCGGCCGAGTGTCGCCTGAGTTCCGCTTTCCGGCACTCAAACGACTTTCGACGTCCGGATACGAGACCAGACGCATCAGCGGCCGGCGCTTCCGCCGCGCCGCTCCGGCGCTGCTCGAGGGAGTTGTCCGTCGGCCGCGGACGGCACAAAAAAGGAGCGTTTCCGCTCCTTGCCACATCCAATTTATACCGCTTCGGAGCTCCTCATGAAGCCGTGATCTGTGCCGCATACTCGCCAGCCGAAGCGCCAAACCAACGGGACGGGAGGAGCGAAATGAGTGAGTTGACCGAGCATGCGGTGGTGATCGCCGGAGGTGGTCCGACGGGGCTGATGTTGGCGGGCGAGTTGGCGTTGGCGGGCGTGGACGTTGCGATCGTCGAGCGGCGCGCCAGCCAGGACCTCGCCGGCGCGCGCGCAGGCGGCCTGCTCTCACGCACCATCGAGGTCCTCGATCAGCGCGGAATCGCCGATCGGTTCCTCTCGCAGGGACAGGAGGTCCAGGTCGGCCAGTTCGCCGGGACACCCTTGGACATCAGTGACTTTCCCACCAGGCACCCCTACGGGCTCGGGCTCTGGCAGAGCCACATCGAGCGCATCCTGGCCGGCTGGGTCGATGAGCTCGAGGTGCCGATCTATCGCGAACGTGAGGTGACGGGATTCGCGCAGGACGACACCGGCGTCGACGTCGAGTTGTCCGACGGCGAGTCGCTGCGGGCGGACTATCTCGTCGGGTGCGACGGAGGACGCAGTCTGATCCGCAAAGCAGCCGGGATCGAGTTCCCCGGCTGGGATCCGACGACGAGCAGCCTGATCGCCGTGGTCGAAATGGCCGAACAGCCGGAATTGGGCATCCGCCAGGACGCCCGCGGCGTCCATGCCCTCGGCAGACTGGAGTACGAGGTCCGCGACGGCGAGGTCGTCTACGGGGACGAGGGGCCGATGCGGGTCATGGTCACCGAAGAGCACGTCGGACCCACGACCGAACCCACCCTGCGCGATCTCAGCAAGGCGCTGATCGACGTATACGGGACCGATTACGGGATCCACAGTCCCAGCTCGATCTCCAGGTTCACCGATATGACCCGGCAGGCCGCGGCCTACCGCGAGGGACGGGTCCTGCTGGCCGGCGACGCCGCACACGTGCATGCCCCGGACGGTGGACAGGGCCTCAACACCGGCGTGCAGGATGCGGTGAATCTGGGCTGGAAGCTGGCCCAGGTGCTCAACCGGACATCGCCGGAATGCCTCCTGGATACCTACCATGCCGAGCGCCACCCGGTCGCTGCCCGCGTGCTGCGCAACACGATGGCGCACGTGGCGCTGCGCCGCCCGGACGAACGCACGAAGGCCCTACGCGACACCATCGCCGAGCTCCTCACCATCGACGAGCCTCGCCGACGATTCGCCGCGACGATGTCCGGTCTGGACATCCATTACGACCTCGGCGAGGGACACCCGCTGCTCGGACGCCGCATGCCAGATCTCGATCTGGTCACCGCCGACGGCCCGCTGCGGGTCTTCACCCTGCTGCACGATGCCCAGCCGGTGCTCCTCAACCTCGGTGAGCCCGGCGGCGTCGATATCACTCCATGGGCCGATCGCGTTCGGTTGATCGACGCCGAATACGTTGGTCCGTGGGAGCTTCCGGCGCTCGGGGCGGTCACTGCTCCCACGGCCGTGTTGATTCGGCCCGACGGATATGTGGCCTGGGTGGGAGACCCAACCCGACTGGGGCTCGCTGAGGCGCTGACCACCTGGTTCGGGGCGCCGACTGCGGTACGGACGAAGAGAGAAACAGCAACGGCTCGCCGACGCGGGCGGTGAGTGCGCCGCGCCGGGTCCGGCGGCCAGTCGGCGCTCAGGCCGGCGCGGCGACGCCGGTCAACTGCGCCAGCCGCTCGACCGTGCGCAGGCGCTCGCCCTGGTCGCCGTGGACCGGCGAGACGATCAGGCGGTCGACCCCCGCCGCCGCGAGCTTGGAGACCCGCTCCGCGACCTGATCCTCGCTTCCGACCAGGGAGGTCGCATCGACGAGCTCCTCGGGGATCGCCGCGTAGGCGTCCTCGCGCTTGCCGTCCAGGAACAGCGACTGGACCTCGTCGGCGACGTCGCCGAACCCGAACCGGTGGGTGAGGTCGACGTAGAAGTTGGTCTCACGCGAGCCCATTCCGCCCAGGTAGAGCAAGAGCCCCATCTTGACCACCGCGCGGGCGGCATCCTGGTCGCCGTCGATCGCGACCTGCAGCGACGGAGAGACCTCGAGGTCGGCGCGGGTTCGCCCGCCCTTCGCGAACCCCGCCTCGAGGTGCTCGCCCCAGGTCTGCTCGAACGCGTCGGCCGAGAAGAAGATCGGGATCCAGCCGTCGCACAGCTCCGCCGCCATCTCGACCGACTTGCGCCCGATCGCGCCGACGAACACCGGGATCTCGTTGCGGACCGGGTGGAAGTTGAGCTTCAGGGCCTTGCCCTGGCCGGTCGTGTTGGGGCCCTCGAGCGGCAGCGTGTAATGCGCGCCCTTGTGCTCGAGCGGGCCCTCGCGGGCGATGATCTCGCGGACGACCTCGATGTACTCGCGGGTGCGCCCCCACGGCTTCGCGTACTCGACCCCGTACCAGCCCTCGGAGACCTGCGGGCCCGAGGGGCCGAAGCCGAAGATGAAGCGTCCGCCGGAGAGGGCGTCGATCGTCGCGCCGGCCATCGCGGCCGCCGCGGGCGGCCGGGCCGGGACCTGCATGATCGCGGCGCCGAGCTTGATCGTCTCGGTCTGCGGGACGAGCCAGGAGAGCACGCTCACGACGTCGGAGCCGTAGGACTCCGCGACCCAGACCGAGTCGAAGCCGGCGCCCTCCGCCGCCTGGACGAGTTCCACCGCCTCCTCGCCCCGGGGTCCGATCCCCCAGTAGCCGAGGTTGAGTCCGAGCTTCAGCGCCATGGCGCGAAACCCTATTGGAGGGTCATCTAAGCCGACTCGGCCGCGCCGACGGCGGCCACCTCGGCGTCGCGGCGCGGGGTGCGCAGCATCAGCGCCGCGGCCAGCGCGCCGAGCAGGCAGAGGATCGAGCCGGCGAGGAGCGCCAGTTGGTAGCCGTCGGTCTGCGCGAGCAGAGCCTCGGTGCCGGAGGCGACCTCCGAGTTCGTGTGGGAGGTCGCGAGGGTGGTCAGCGCCGCGAGCCCGAGCGCGCCACCGACCAACCGCGAGGTGTTGACCATCCCCGAGGCGAGCCCGGTCTCGTGGGCGGGGACGCCCTTGACCGCGGCGATCGTCGCGGGGACCATCGAGGTCCCGAGCCCGATCGCCGCGACCACGCCGCCGATCAACACGACCGGCGCGTAGCCGGAACTCGGATCGAGCTCGGCCAGGATCCCGAGCCCCGCGGCCGCGAACAACATCCCGGTGGTCAGCACCGCCTTGGCGCCGAAGCGCGCGACCAGGCGCGGCGCGACGGTCGCCGCGGCGACGATCGAGAGCGTCATCGGCAGGAAGTCGATCCCGGTCTCGAGCGGGCTGTGGCCGAGGACCTGCTGCAGGAACAGGGAGAGGAAGAACCACATCGCGAACAGCGCCGCGCCGAGCAGCAGGATGACCACGTTCGCGGCCCGCAGCGTCCGGATCGCGAAGATCCGCATCGGCATCAGCGGGTTGCGCGCGTAGCGCGCCTCGATCGCGACGAAGGCCGCGAGCAGCGCGAGCCCGATGCCGACCGGGACCAGGACGCCGGCGGAGCCCCAGCCGAGCACGTCGGTGCGCACGATCCCGTAGACGAGCGCCGTCAGCCCGGCCGTGACCGTGACCGCGCCGGCGACGTCGTAGTCGCGCTCGGTCTCGACCTCGCCGTCGGGGGCGATCAGCCGCAGTCCGGCGAACACGACGGCGGCGGCGATCGGGGCGTTGATCAGGAAGATCGCCGGCCAGTCGAAGACGTCGGTGAGCAGCCCGCCGAGCAGCACGCCGGAGGTGCCGCCGAGGCCGGCCATCGCGCTCCAGGCGCCGAGCGCGCGGTTGCGCTCCGCGCCCTCGGCGTACGAGCTGGCGATGATGGCGAGGCTGGCGGGCGAGATCACCGCGGCGCCGATGCCCTGCAGGGCCCGGGCGCCGAGCAGCATGCCCTGGTCCTGGGCGATCGCGCAGACCAGCGACGAGACGCCGAACAGGCCGATCCCGGCGAGGAAGACGCGGCGGCGACCGAGCAGGTCCGAGGCGCGTCCGCCGAGCAGCAGAAAGCCGGCGAAGGTGAGCGTGTAGGCGTTGACGACCCACTGCAGGCCGGTCTCGGAGAAGCCGAGACCGTCGTGGATCGACGGCAGGGCGACGTTGACGATCGAGACGTCGAGGATGACCATGAACTGCGCCAGACAGATCACGACCAGCAGCGCTGTGGAACGACGCATCCGCATAGTAAGATGGACATCGTACCAGCTTGTTCGACACTCATCGAACCAATGAGCACCTCACCAGACCAGCCTGACCGCGACGAGATCGAGCTCGAGGCGGTCCTGCACGCCCTCAGCGACCCTCAGCGGCTGCGGATCGTCCGCGAGCTCGCCTCCGACCCGGAGCCGCGGGCCTGCCGCTCGTTCGGGCTCGAGGTGACCAAGTCGACCTGCACCCACCACTTCCGCGTCCTGCGCGAGGCCGGCCTGATCACCCAGGAGGTCCGGGGGACCTCGCGGATGAACTCGCTGCGCCGCGACGACATCGACGCCCGCTTCCCGGGCCTGCTCGACGCCGTGCTGACCGCCGGCGCGGCGCCGGTCGCCGGCGTCGCCTAGAGCCTGCCGCGCGTCGCCTCGCCGAGCTCGACCAGCGACTCGCCGATCGCCGCGGCGAGCGCGTCGATGCCCGCGACCGCGTCGGGGTCGGTGCAGAGGCCGATCCCGATCTCACCCGAGCACGAGATCGCGGAGACCCGCAGCGCGTGGCGGTCGGCCGGCTCGGCGACCGAGTAGAGGCTCTCGACCGCGCGCCCGCCGACCGCGAGCGCGCAGCCCGGGCCGGGGACGTTCGAGATCGAGAGGCTGAACTCGCGCGGGCCGCCGGCGAGCCGCTCGGCGGCGCGGTCGAGGTGCTTGTAGCGGGCGAGCGCATGAAATAGGTCGTAGAGCTCCTCGGCGTCGTGGTGCTGCTTGCGAGCCGTCGTCTGCGCGTTGATCGCGAGCGCCCGAGCGACCGGGTCGGGCTCGGCGATCGGGAGCTCGACGTTCATGAACGAGTCGCGGTTGCCGAGCTCACCCGCGCCCTCCTCGCGGTGATGGAGGCTGACCGGGATCTGGGCGCGCAAGCGCGGCAGCCGCTCGCCGGCGTGCTCGAGCCAGTCGCGCAGCCCACCCGCGACGCCGGCCAAGAAGACGTCGTTGACGGTCACGTGGCCGGGCAGCGAGGCGCCGATCGCCTTCAGCTGCGCGAGCGGCACGGCCGAGAAGGCCAGCTCGCGGGCGGCCCCGATCCGGCGGTCGAGGACGGTGTCCGAGGCGCGGTGGCCGAGCTCGCGCACGACCGCGCCCGGCATCCGCGCCAGCTCGGCCGCGAGATGGCGGCGCTCGGCGGCGCGCTCCCCCGTCGCGCGCCCGCCCGGCGGCGCGGCGGGCTCGGCCTCGACCTCGTCCCACAGCACCTCGCGCAGGAAGCGCACCGAGCTGATCCCGTCCGCCATCGCGTGGTGGATGCGGCAGACGACCGCCTCGCGGCCATCGGCGAGCGGGCCGACGACGTCGAAGCGCCACAACGGCCGCTCGTGGTCGAGTCGCTGCGCCATCAGCGCCGCAGCGGCGGCCCAGGCGCCGCGCTCGTCGATGCCGTCGGTCCCCTCGGCGCGGCGGACGTGGGCGGCGACCTCGAACCCCTCGTCGGCGACCCAGCGGGCGGGCGGGCCGAGGTCGACCCGGTCGCGCCCGCGCGAGCCCCGAGGCAGCCGCGAGCCGACCGATGCCCGGAGGCGCTCGAGGTCGAGCGGCGCGGCAGCCGGCTCGAGGACGATCAGCTTCAGCGTGTGGCCGGCGATCGACGCTGACTCGAGCCCGAGGATCCTCGCGTCGTCGGCGCTGAGCAGGTCCGCCTGTTCGCCCACCCGCCTACCGTAACGGGGTCAGGTCGAGGCGCTCGCGCAACTCGCCGAGCGACTCGAACACGTCGACCGCGCCGGCGTCGCGCAACTCGGCCTCCGAGAAGCCGCCGGTCAGCACGGCGACCGTCTTCACCTCGGCGCGCGCCGCCGCCTCGACGTCCCAGATCGAGTCGCCGACCATCACCGCGGAGAGCTCGCCAGCGACCCGCATCGCGGCCCCGACCAGGTCGGGCTCGGGCTTGGTCGCCTCGACGTCGTCGGCGGTCGTGTAGCCCTCGATCAGGTCGGCGGCGTCGAGCAGCTCGACGTAATGCTCCGTGTCCGCCCGCTTCGCCGAGCTCGCGAGCACGCAAGCATGGCCGCGGTCGCGGAGCGCGACCAGCAGCTCGCGGGCGCCGTCGAACGGCTGCACCTCGCCGATCAGCTCGCCGTACAGGCGCGCCTCCGAGTCGCGGATCGCGTCGCCGAGCTCGGCCTCGACCGCGCCACCGGCGACCCTGGCGACGAGCTGGTCGCCGCCGACGCCGATGTGGCGGTGGATCCGCCAGACCGCCGGGCTCAGGTCGTGCTCGCGAAACGCCCGGTGCCAGGCGATCGTGTGCTGGTAGTTGGAATCGACGAGGGTGCCGTCGATGTCGAGGAGCGCCGCACTCATGGTGATCGGCCTACCCGATGTCGCCCGACCTCGAGCCGCCGGTCGCTCGCCGCTCGAGGTCAAGTCGAGCGGCGAGCTCCGGACGACGCTACCAGCGCTGCAACTAATCGATATACCCAAACTCCTGCAGGTACTCCTGCGCGGCCTGCTCGGGCTTCTCCTTGTCGATGTCGACGCGGGCGTTGAGCTCCTGCATGACCTCGAGCGAGAGATTGCTCTGGACCTTCTCGATCGTCTCCCCGAAGTCTGGGCCGGCCTCGTCGGCCGCCTGCTTCGAGGCGATGAAGATCACGTTGCCGGCGGGCAGCACGCCCTTGTCGTCCTCCAGCGTCACGTAATCGTCGGAGGTGAACAGCTGCGCGTCGGTCGTGAAGATGATCGACAGGTCCGCGTCCCCCTTGTCGAGCACCTCATACCGGAGCCCGATGTCGACCGGCGTGAAGTTCTCACGCAGGCCGTCGAGGCCGTAGTACTGCTCGAGCCCGGCGAGGCAGTCGATCCGCTGACGGCACTCGGGCGACCCGTACAGGGTCAGGTCCTGGTGGTCGGCGAGGTCCGAGATCTTCGTGATCCCGAGCTCGTCGGCCTTCGAGGCCAGCATCCCGACCGCGTTCGCGCTCGAGAACGGCGTCGGCGGGTAGGCGACCAGCCCCTGCTTCTCGAAGTCGCTCTGGCTCTGTTCGTACGCCTGCTGGGCGTCGCCCGGGACGTCCTCGGGCGCCTCGCCGAAGAACGAGGTCAACGCGGTCGAGGTGTACTCCGGATAGCCCGAGATCTCCCCGTTCTGAAGCGCCTTCAGGGCGACCTGCTCCGAGCCGAGGTTGAGGTCGGTGGAGACGTCGTAGCCGGCCGCCTCGAGCCCCTGCGCGTAGATCTCGCCCAGGATGTACTGCTCGGTGAAGTTCTTCGAGCCGACCGTGAGGCTGATCTGACCGTTGTCGGGATTCGACTCGATCAGATTGTCGCCGGTGTCCGAGCTCGCGCTCGTGTCGGCGCCAGTTGACGACGAACTGGAGTCATCGTCGCCGCAGGCAGCGAAGGCCAAGGTCAAACCGACGACGGCGAGCAACGCGAACAGCGCTCGCAGACGGGGGTGGGTACTCATTGGGGGTGTCCTCCCTCTCGTGTGACGTCCGCTGATCGCGGACGGCCAAAGCCTATGCGGTCGACCGGGCGAACGACCACGGTCCTCACGCGGTGGCGCGGGCGGCCTCGCGCTCGAGCTTCACGCCGCGCGGGGTCAGCAGCCGCTGGACCGCGGCGAGCACGAGCTCGAACATCAACGCCAGCAGCGCGACCAGGATCGCCCCCGCGAGCACGCCCTCGTCGCCGTAGACGTTGACGTTGATGATGTAGTCGCCGAGCGTCAGCACCCCGACCAGCGGCGCGATCGTCGCCGTGGCGACGATGTTGACCGCCGCCGTTCTGACCCCGGTCATGATCGTCGGGACCGCCAGCGGCAGCTCGACCTTGCGGATCACCTCGAACTCGGTCATCCCCACCCCGCGCGCGGCCTCGACCGCGCCGGGATCGACCTGGCGCATCCCGACGAACGCGTTGGTGAGGATCGGCGGGATCCCCAACACCATCAGCGCGACCGTCAGGTTGAAGACGCCGAGCCCGACGAACGCCGCCATGAACGCGATCAGGGCGAGCTCCGGGATCGCGCGACCGGCGTTGCCGAGCGCGACCGCCACCAGCTCCCCGGTCCCGCGGTGGCCGAAGTAGAGCCCGATCGGCAGGGAGATCGCCATCGACACGGCCAGGGCGAGCAACGAGATCCAGGTCTGCGTCCACATGAAGCCGAGCGCCTCGGCGAGCCCCCCGACCGGCTGCCCGGTGACGCCGACCGGCTCGCGCTGGTTGAAGATGAAGTCGATCGCCCCGCCGAACGTGTCGAAGACCGCGGCGATCGGCAGCGCGCTCATACCTTGCGCCTCAAGGCGGCGCGCCTCGCCTTCGCCCTGTCGGGCTCCGCCTCACGCCGGCCTCACCCGCCGCCACGGCGAGAGCAGCCGCTGGGCGCCGACGAGCAGCACGTCGAGGCCGATCGCGAGCACCACAGCGAGCCCGCCCGCGACCACGATCCCGGTCTTGAAGGTGATGTCGTTGTAGATCTCCGCGCCGAGCCCGCCGGCGCCGGCGAACACGGCCAGGGTCGCGATCGCGACGGTCGAGACCGTCGCGATCCGCAGGCCGGCGATGATCTCGGGCACCGCCAGCGGCAGCTCGACCTTCCACAACAACTGGCGGTTGGACATCCCCATGCCGCGGCCCGCGTCGCGAACCGAGCCGGAGACGTTGGCGAGGCCGACCACCGTGTTGCGGTAGATGATCTGGAGGTTGTAGAGCGTCAGCGCGATCACGGCCGTGGTCGTCCCGCGGCCGGTGATCGGCAGCAGGAGCGAGAACAGGGCGATGCTCGGCAGCGTGTAGAGGATGCCCGTGGCGCCGGTGAGCGGCGGGATCAGCCAGGGGCGCCGGTGCGAGAGGATCGCGAGGGCGAACGCGATCACGAACCCGAAGACGACCGAGAGGGTGACGAGGAGGATGTGCTGGAGCAGCGGCGTCACGTAACGGTCGAAGTTGTCGATCGCCCAGCCGATGCAGACGGTGTCGTTCTTCGCCACGCACTCGGTGGCGGCGTCGTTGGCGTCGCGGACGAACCCGTCGCCGCCCTGGGCGAGCGGGACGAGGACCGTGGCCAACGCGTTGATCACGGCGAGGCGAGCGGCCGCTCGGCGGCCGGGTGCTCCTCGGTGAGCGCCTGCTTGGACGACAGGAACTCGGAGATGATCTCGACCGAGAGCACCCCGGCGATCCGACGCCGGCCGTCGACCACGGGCGCGTAGAGCGTCTCGGCCTGGAGCAGGTCGGAGAGCGCGTCGCGCATCGCGTCCTCGCGCTCGAGCACCGGCTCGGCTGAGTGGTCGGGGGTCGCGGGGACCGTCTCCTGGGCGAGATCGGAGTCCGAGAGCCAGCCCAGCGGCCGGCGTTCGGAATCGACCAGCAGTGCGTAGGGGACCTCGGCGCCCACCAGCTTCGCCCGCACCTCGGCGGTCGCCTGGCCGACGTAGGCGAGCGGCGCCTCCCAGAGGTCGATGTCGGCGACCCGCATCAGCGAGAGGCGCTTGAGCGCGCGGTCGGCGCCGACGAAGTCCTCGACGAACGGGTCCGCCGGGGCCATCAGCAGCTCGGCCGGGGTCGCGTACTGGGCCAGGTGCCCGCCCTCCTTGAGGACCGCGATCCGGTCGCCCATCTTGATCGCCTCGTCGATGTCGTGGGTGACGAAGAGGATCGTCTTGCGCAGCTCCGCCTGGAGGCGCAGGAACTCGTTCTGCAGCCGCTCGCGATTGATCGGGTCGACGGCGCCGAACGGCTCGTCCATCAGCATCACCCCCGGGTTGGCCGCGAGGGCGCGGGCGACGCCGACCCGCTGCTGCTGGCCGCCGGAGAGCTGGGCCGGGTAGCGGTCGCCCATGTCCCGGTCGAGCCCGATCAGCTCGAGCAGCTCGGATGCACGCGCGCGGGCGCGGTCTCGACTCCAGCCGATCAGCGCCGGCACGGTGGCGATGTTCTCGGCGATCGTCCGGTGGGGAAAGAGCCCGATCTGCTGGATCACGTAGCCCGTCTCGCGGCGCAGCTCGGCCGGCGCGCGATCGCGGACCGAGCGATCACCGATCAGGACGTCGCCCTCGGTGATCTCGACCATCCGGTTGGCCATTCGCATCGCCGTCGTCTTCCCGCATCCGGACGGCCCGACGAGGACGCAGATCTCGCCGGCGGGAACCTCGAGGCTGAGCGCGTCGACGGCCGGGACGTCAGCTCCCGGATAGACCTTCGTCGCCGCTCGGAACTCAACCGAGAGCGCCTCCCCCGCCGCCTCTTTCGCGCCCGTGGCCGGCTCCACCGTGAGCCGATCGTACCCGCCGGGCGCAGCGGCTACGCTCGCGCCCGGATGGCCGCTCCGCGAAATCCGTGGTGGGTCCTCGCGGGGGCCTGCGCGGGCCTGTTCGTGCTGATGCTCGACTCGACCGTGGTCACCCTGGCGCTCCCCTCGATCGACGCCGACCTCGGCGCGAGCACCGACGATCTGCAGTGGATCCAGAACGCGTATCTGCTGACCCTGACCGCGCTGGTGGTGACCGGGGGCCGGCTCGGGGACATCCTCGGGCGCCGCCGGGTGTTCATCGGCGGGCTCGCCATCTTCGCCGTCGGCTCGCTGATCTCAGGCGCGGCCGGCTCGACCGGCGCCCTGATCGCCGGCCGCGTCGTCCAGGGGATCGGCGGGGCCGCGATGCTGTCGCTGTCGCTCGCGCTCACCTCGGATGCGTTCCCGGCGGCGATCCGGCCGCGGGCGCTCGGGATCTGGGCGGCGGTCTCCGCGGTCGCGCTGGCGGTCGGGCCGCTCGTCGGCGGCGCGCTGATCGAGCTCGCGAGCTGGCGGTGGATCTTCTTCATCAACGGGCCGGTACTGGCGCTCGGGATCGCGATCCTGCTCGCCCGCGGCTGGGAGACCCGCGATCCGAGCGCCTCGCGGGTCGACCTCGCCGGGGTCGCCGTGCTCGGCGCCGGGCTCACCGCGGTCGTCTACGCCCTCGTCGAGGCCGACGACTGGGGCTGGGGCTCGGCCCGCACGCTCGGCCTGCTGGGCGCCGGGCTCGCCGTCCTCGCCGGGTTCTGGGTCCTCGAGCACCGGATCCGCGCGCCGCTGGTCGACTTCTCGCTGTTTCGCAACCGCCCCTACCTGGGCGCCAGCGCGGCCGCGTTCGGGGTCGTCGGCGCGTACTGGTCGGTGATGTTCTTCCAGCCCCAGTTCCTCCAGAACGGGCTCGGCTACTCGGCCGTCGTCGCCGGAGCGCTCGTCCTGCCGGTGACCGCGCCGATGGCGGTCTTCTCACCGTTCTCGGGCCGCCTGATCAGCCGCTTCGGGCCCCGGGCGACGATGACCGCCGGGATGCTGCTGGCGCTCATCGGGCTCTGCCTGCAGGCGATGCTGATCGGCACCGACGACGTCGTCTCGCTGCTGCCGGGCTTCCTCTGCTTCGGGGTCGCGCTGGCGCTCGTCTACGCACCGATGTCGACCGCCGCGATGGCGGCGATGCCGGCGGCCAAGAGCGGGATCGCCTCCGGGGTCCTCGCGATGGATCGCGTGCTCGCCGGAGCGCTGCTGCTCGCGCTCTCCTCCGCCGCCTATCAGGACGCGCTCCCGGGTCCGGGAGCCGACAAACCGCAGCAGCTTGCCGACGCGGTCGCGGCATCGCTGGTGCCGGCGATCGTGGTCGTCGCGATCGCGACCGCGCTCACCTGGCTGCTCGTGCGCTCACCCGGCGATCCCTCGCCGCCGGGTCCGGACGAGCTCGCCCATCACCAGCACCACCGCCGCTTTCACCTCTGACTCAGCAGCGCTGGAGCTCAACCTCGCGCTTCAGACCCGGCTTGCCCTTGCGGGTCGCGTTCACGTTGAGGACGTAGATCCGCGCCTGATCGAGATCCGCGGCCGGGATCGTGAAGCTGAGGCGGCCGCCGTCCGCGCTTCCGAGGCGCTGACGGAAGTTCTTGCCGGTCAGCTTCGCCTTGATGCCCTTGACCTTGCTCACCTTCGCCCTTGCCTGCACCGTCAGGTCGGCGTCGAGGCAGCCGGTCGGCAGGCCCTTGAGCTTCAGCTTGGGGTCGCCGCTGATCGCCGGCGGGACGATCACCGTGGTCCGCTCGCGCGTCTCGTCGTCGGCCGGGTGGTCGTCGTCGGAGGCCTGGCACGAGCTCGGGCCGAAGTCGCAGGACAAAAGCCCGGCGACGTGGTCCATGGAGACGTTGGCCCGGACCACGGCGGTGACCTGGGCGCTCGCACCCGGAGCCAGGGTGCCGAGGTCACAGAGCGCCTGCTGGTAGTCGCCGGCGGGCGAGATCAGGCAGGAGCCCTGGGTTGGCGCGGCCGAGGCATAAGGGTTGTTGACCGCGCCCGAGCCCCCGGGCGTCAGGGAGAACAGGTCGAGGCCGACGCCGTTGAAGGTCTCGGTGCCGACGTTGGCGACCGTCGCGGTATAGGTGACCGCGGTCCCCGGGGCGACCGGGTCTGCTGACTCGAGCTGCGTGATCGCGACGTCGTGCGAGGCGGCGGCGGACGCCGGAATGCCCAGAGCCAGCAGCGCGGCCGCGGCCGCCGCAATCGTCGGGTGGAGTCCCCTTCGCATCCTCGCCTCGGTCTCCAATCCTATCGCTGGCCTCAGCGTCGTTCGCCCATCACCGACACCGCCGCCGCTTCCCCTCCAAGCGGCGCTCAGGGACCCGGCGGGTCCTGCTGATAGGTCCGCGTCAGCCCGGCGACGAGGTCGGCCTTCTCGGAGTCCGAGAGCCGCGCGCCCGGATGCAGCACCTTGTACTGGAGGGGCGGCATCTCCCCCTCGCCGATCACTTCGCTGAGCTCGCCCGGGTCGGGCTGCGGCTGATCCCACTCGGAGAAGTTCAGCACCCCCCGCCCCTCGTCCACGTCGCGCTGGATCAGCCACGAGAACGGGGCAACGTTGCTCTCGATCGGCCAGGTGGTCAGGTTCGAGTGGCAATCGCCGCAGGCGTCGGTCGCGAGCTGCTCGGTGCGCGCGCTGTCGAACCTGACCTGGCGGGTGACGGGCGGGTTGGCGTGGTCGTGCCCGTAGGGGACGAGCTGGATGACCAGCAGGCCACCGACGGCCACTAACAGCGCGATCCTGATGACCGAGCCCGAGGCCCAGCGGAAGATCCTCATCGTCGGCGGATCTTCGCCCCCGACCGGGCGCCCGGCATCCGTGGGCGACACGGACCCCGCGCCCGTACCCGGCCGCTTGAACGGCTTCGATTCGCACTCCGCTATGAATGAAGCGATGGAGGCGGCGTCACTGACCCAGGGACTCTCGAGCACCGAGGCTCAGCGCCGCCTTGCCCGGCTCGGCGAACCCGAGCCGGCGAGCAGCCGCTCGGTCGCGAGCATCGTCAGGGCGAACGTCTTCACCCTGTTCAACGGGATCATCGGGGCCTTCTTCATCCTGATGCTGTCGCTCGGGCTGTTCGCCGACGCGCTCTTCGGGCTGATCGCGGTGGTCAACTCGGCGATCGGCATCCGCCAGGAGCTGAAGGCGAAGGAGACGCTCGACCGGCTCGCGCTGCTGGTCGCGCCGCGGGCGAAGGCGATCCGCGACGGGCGGGTCGTCGAGCTGACCGCCGACGAGGTCGTCCCCGGCGACATCGTCCGGGTCGAGCCCGGCGATCAGCTGGTGGCCGACGGCCCGGTGGTCGACACCCGCGGCCTGACCGTGGACGAGTCGCTGCTCACCGGCGAGTCGGACGGGATCCGCAAACGCCCCGGGGATCGGATGCTCTCCGGCTCCTTCGGGATCTCGGGCTCGGGCCACTACGAGGTCGACGCGGTGCGCGAGGAGAGCTACGCGGCGCAGATCGCCGGCGAAGCGCGCGAGTTCCGCCACGCCCCCTCGCCGCTGCAGGTCGAGGTCAACACGGTGCTGAAGGCGACCACGCTGGCGCTGATCCCGATCGCCCTGATCGTGCTCATCGGGTTCACCGTGCATGACAAGGCGTTCCGCGACGCCGCCCAGGAGGCGACCGCGGGCCTCGTCACGCTCATCCCCGAGGGCCTGGTGCTGCTGCTCAGCGTCACCCTCGCGGTCGCGGCAGTGCGGCTGGCGCGCCAGAACACGCTCGTCCAGCAGATGGCGGCGACCGAGGCGCTCGCCGCCGTCGACACGATCTGCGTCGACAAGACCGGGACCCTGACCGACGGGACGCTGAAGCTCATCGGGATCGTCGCCGCCGACCAGAACCGCGTCGGCGACGCAGAGCGCGCCCTCGCCACGTTCGCCGCCTCCGCCGGCGAGCGCAACCGCACCCTGGAGACGATCGCCGAGAGCTACCCGGCCCACCCCGAGCAGCCGAGCGCCGAGGTGCCGTTCTCATCGCAGTGGAAGTGGAGCGGGATGACCCTGAACGGCTCCAGCTACGTGATCGGCGCCCCGGACGTGCTGACCCGCGCCGGAGCCCTGCGGCTGCCCGAGGGCCTGCAGCGCGCGCTCGCGGAGCACACCGGCGCCGGTCGCCGCGTCGTCGCCTTCGGCGAGGCCCGCGGCGGGCTGCCCGCCGATCCGGCAGCCCAGCCGCCGCCGACGCTCGAGCCGCGGGCCCTGGTCGTCCTCGAGGAGACCCTGCGTCCAGACGCCGCCGACACGATCGCCTACATGCGCGACCAACAGGTCGACCTCAAGCTGATCTCCGGCGACGCGCGCGAGACCGTGACCGCGGTCGCGCAGGCGGTCGGGGTTCCCGGCGACGCGCCCGTCATCGACGGCCCCGACCTGCCGGACGACAAGGGCGGGCTCGCCCAGGTGGCGCTTCGCAACACCGTCTTCTGCCGGATCACGCCGGAGCAGAAGAAGGCGCTGGTCGGCGCGCTCGCCGAGCGCGGCCGCTTCACGGCGATGATCGGCGACGGCGTCAACGACGTCCCGGCGCTCAAGCAGGCGCGGCTCGCGGTCGCGATGGGCTCCGGCAGTCAGATCACCAAGGGCGTCGCCGACATCGTCCTGCTGCGCGACCAGTTCTCGATGCTGCCGCGAGCGGTCACCGAGGGACGCCGCATCGCCCGCAACATCCACCGGCTCGGGCGCCTGTACCTGACCAAGTCCGTCTACGCCGGCTTCCTGATCCTGCTCGCGGCGATCTTCGACTTCACCTTCCCGTTCCTGCCGCGCCAGCTCACGGTCGCGGCGATGCTGACGATCGGGATCCCGTCGTTCGTGCTCGCCCTGGCCCCGAGCGAGGGCCCGCTGTACCGCGGGCGGCTGCTGCGGGCGCTGGCGGCGTTCGCGTTCCCGGCCGGGATCGCGATGGGGATCGCCTCGCTGCTCTCGTTCTTCCTCGTCGACAGCGTCTTCGGCGGCACCCTCGAGGAGGGCCGCACCGCGGCGACCACCACCCTGATCGTGCTCGGGCTCTGCTTCATCGTCCTGCTCGAGCGTGGCCCCGGGCGCGAGCACATCACCGTGCAGAGCTACATGCTCGCCCTGGTGGCGGGCCTCGGCGCGCTGTTCGCCGGGATCATCGCGATCGACCCGGTGCGCGAGTTCTTCGACCTCGCGGTGCTCTCCGGCGGTCAGTGGTTCGCCGCCCTGCTCTGCGTCGCGCTCGGGCTCGGCATCGCCGGCGCCGCCTGGCAGCTTCCATACGTGCAGCGGCTCGAGCTCGCCGAGGGCGACGAGCTCACCCCCGACGACGGCCCCGAGCCGACCCACACCCCGCGTACCGGCGAATTCGACGCGGTCGCGACGCCCGGTCCGGCCACACAGCCGCCGCCCGACGACCACAGCGAGGCGCCGACGACCGTCGCCCCGACCGAGAGGATGGAGCGAGGATGACCACCCACCGGCGCACGAAGATCGTGACCACGATCGGCCCCGCGACGCGCAGTGTCGAGGGGATGGTCGAGCTGATCGAGGCCGGAGCCGACGTCTTCCGGCTCAACTTCTCCCACGGCACCGCGGCCGAGCACACCGAGAACGTGGCCATGACCCGCGAGGCCTCCGAACGGACGGGCAAGCGGGTCGGGATCCTCGGCGATCTGCCGGGCCCGAAGCTGCGGATCGGCGACGTCGACGACGGGATCGTCGGCCTGCGGCCGGGCTCGGAGGTCGTGCTCACAACCGAGGACTGCGTCGGCAGCGACGAGCGGCTCTCGGTCTCCTACGACGGCCTCCCCGAGGCGGTCACCACCGACAGCCTGGTCTACCTCGCCGACGGCCGCATCCGCCTTCGCGTGCTCGAGGCGGGGGACGACGAGGTCCGCTGCTCGGTCGAGGTCGGCGGCCGGGTCTCGTCCCACCAGGGGCTCAACCTCCCGGGCGCGGAGGTCGGGCTGCCCGCGGCGGGGCGCGAGGACCTGGCCTGGGTCGACTTCGCGGTCGAGCACGACGTCGACCTGCTCGCGGTCTCGTTCGTGCGCCGCGCCGAGGACCTGGCCCCGGTCGAGCGCCGGGTGCGCACCAGCGGCTCCGACATCCCGGTGATCGCAAAGATCGAGAAGCCGCAGGCCGCCGAGCGCGCCGAGGAAATCGTCAAGGCGGTCACCGCCGGGGTGATGATCGCGCGCGGCGACCTCGGGATCGAGCTGCCGATCGAGCAGGTCCCGGGCGTCCAGCGCCGGCTGCTCGCGCTCGCCGGCCACTACTCGAGGCCGTCCATCACCGCGACCCAGATGCTCGCGTCGATGGTCGCCTCGCCCCGCCCGACCCGCGCCGAGGTGTCCGACGTCGCCAGTGCGATCCACCAGGGCACCGACGCGGTGATGCTCTCCGAGGAGACGGCGGTCGGCCAGCATCCGGCCGAGGCGGTGCGGGTCATGGATCGGGTGGCCCGCGAGACCGAGGCCACGCTGCCGTATGGCGATTGGGTCTTCAATCGGGTCGCCTCCGACGACACCGACGTCGCCAGCTCGGTCGCCCGCGCCGCCGTCGGCGCGACCTACACGCTCGGCCTCGCCGCGATCATCGTCCCGACCCGCAGCGGTCGCACCGCCCGGCTCGTCTCCGCGCACCGGCCGCGCACCCCGGTCCTCGCGATCTCGCCGCGGCTCGAGACGGTTCGCCGCCTCAACCTGCTGTTCGGCGTCCAGTGCGAGCTCGCCGAGGACTGGACCGGGATCACGGCGCTGCTCGAGGACTGCGCGCGGCTCGCCCGCCAGGCCGGTGTGGCGAAGTCCGGCGAGCTGATCGCGATCACGGCCGGCCTGCCGCAGCAGGACCTGGGCACGAACCTGTTCGAGATTCACCGGGTGCCGTAGGCACACGACCGGCGGCCGGCGGCCGCTCGGCCTGGACAGCGGGGCGTTCCGGGGAATACTCGCGGCGATCGCCGACGCGCTTGCGGCCGCGGACCGCTCGGGGTGATCGCCCGGCCACGAGCGTCGGCTGAGTTCCGCGTTCCGATCCTCAGGCGACTCTCGACCGCGCGCGCCCGCGCCCCCGCTGCGCGCCGCATAGAGTCCCGCGGGTGAAGGTCGACGCGGGCACCTATCAGCCGACGATCGACGCCGCGGGCGACGCGGCGGCGGCCGCCGAGCGCGACGGCTACGACGGCTGGTTCGCGTTCGAGACCCAGATCGACCCGTTCCTCGCCTGCGCGATCGCCGCCGAGCGCACCGAGACGATCGGGATCGGCACCGCGATCGTGGTCGCCTTCGCCCGCAACCCGATGACCGTCGCGCTGCAGGCCAACGACGTCCAGGCGCTCTCGGGCGGCCGCTTCACGCTCGGGCTTGGCTCGCAGATCAAGCCGCACATCACCCGGCGTTACTCGATGCCATGGTCGAAGCCGGCGGCGCGGATGCGTGAGTTCGTGCTCGCCGTGCGCGCGATCTGGGACACCTGGGCGACCGACGCGCCACTGGAGTTCGAGGGCGACTTCTACACCCACACGCTGATGGCGCCGTTCTTCAACCCCGGCCCGAACGAGCACGGCAACCCGGACATCATGGTCGCCGCGGTCGGCCCGCTGATGACCGAAACGGCCGGCGAGGTCGCCGACGGCATCCTCGTCCACGGCTTCTCGACCGAGCGCTACCTGCGCGAGGCGACCCTGCCGGCGCTCGAGCGCGGCTTCGCCAAGGCGGGGCGCACGCGCGAGGGGTTCGAGATCACGGCGCCCGCGTTCGTGGTCGCCGCCGACAGCGACGAGGAGATCGCCGCCGGGGTCGCGCAGATCAAGCAGCAGATCGCCTTCTACGGGTCCACCCCCGCCTACCGCCCGGTGCTCGACCTGCACGGCTGGGGAGACCTGCAGGACGAGCTGCGCGGGATGACCAGGCGCGGCGAGTGGGACCGGATGCCGGAGCTGATCGACGACGAGCTGGTCGAGACCTTCGCGGTCGTCGGATCCCCGGAGGAGGCGGTCGCCGAGATCAAGCGCCGCTACGGCGACATCGCCACCCGGATCACGCTGCAGCTGCCGGCCGAGCGCGACGAGCAGCGGTGGCGCGGGCTGTTCGACGAACTCCGCGCTTGAACCGCACCGCGTGGCGAGCGCTGGCGCCGCTGGCGCTGATGGCGCTGATCTTCTACCTCTCGGCGCAGGAGTCCGTGGGCCCGGAGCTCCCCGCGTTCACGCGCGTGATCGCCCACTTCAGCGAGTACGCGCTGCTCGCGGCGCTGTGGGCATGGGCGCTGGCCCCGAGCCTTGGGCGCCGCGCGCTCCCGGTCGCCGCCGCGATCTGCGTGCTGTACGCGATCAGCGACGAGCTTCACCAGCGCTCCGTGCCGGGGCGCGACTCGGACCCGTTCGACGTCGTCGTCGACAGCCTCGGAATCGCGACGGCGCTGTTGCTGATCAGGGCCCGCATCACCGCGCGCGCGCCGCGCCGACGCCTGACCTTTGACGAGGGCTCTGCGGTGGGCTGGACCTCGTCGCGCCCGCGCTTGTGGCTGCGACGTGGCGCTTGGGCGCAACCGTCACGGATGCCTCGCCGATCCGTGTCAACTTTGAATCAATCGGGACAGCGCTTGTCGGCCCCGTGCCTGAGGCTCGCAATCTCCGTCCGCGCCGGTTCCTACCGTCGAAGTCGATGCTCGACCGACTGCAAGAGCGACCCCTCTCCGAGCCGCGCGAGTGCGTTCACACCGCCGCCGGCGACCGGCTCCCAGGCGTCGCCGATCCAGCTTCGACCACCATCGCGGTTCCGCGGAACCGCGATGACATGTCATGTGACGACCTCACAACGGTTCCGCGGAACCATGACACCGGCGCGACGAGCTTGTGCGGATCCGTCAGCCGTCTCGCAGCTCGGCGAGCAGCTTCGCGTCGGCATCCGACATCCCCTTGATCGGCTCGCCGTCCCAGGACATGTCGGCGTCCATCGCGTCCTGGAGCTTCGCGTGGTCGCGGTGGCTGACCCCGGCGAAGTGGGCGAGCGAGAACGCTGAGTAGAGCGTCGGCAGCGGATCGTGCCAGCCGTCGCCGGCGTCCTTGAACCGCGCGAGGTCGCGGATCGTCTGCGGAAAGCGCTCCATGTGATCTGCAAACGCGTCGCCGATCAGCGCCAGGTCGAGCTGCGTCGTCCTGCCCGGCTCGAGCACGAACGGCTCGGCCGCCGGCTCGAGCAGGCCGGCCGCGATCTCGGCGGGCGCGAGCAACAGGGCGCCGTCGGTCGCCCGCGGGTTGCACTCGACGTAGCTGAGGCCATCGTCGGTGACGAGGAAGTCGAACGAGATCTGCCCGGTGTAGCCGAGCTCCGCGACGACCGGCTCGATCAGCCGCAGCGACTCGCTCGCGTCGACCGATTCGAACTGGATCCCGGTCGAGTGATGCCACTGGCGCGGGATCCGGTACATCAGGTGCGAGCTCACCTTGCCCTCGTGGACGGTCGAGTACGTGCAGACCGTCTCGCCTTCGACGAACGGCTGGATCAGCCACGGCTCGGCCGGCGTGGGATGCACGTCGTCGGGATCGAGGATCCCGGCGAGCGGGCCGGTGTTGGTGAGCAGGTCGACCCCGCCGCGGGAGAAAACGGCGCGGCCGAAGTAGCGGTCGAAACGGCCGATCGCCTCGGCGAGCTCCGCGTCGGACGTGGCGACGACCGACTCGGGAATCGGCAGGCCGAGGCGGCGGACGAGGCGCTCGAACGCCGCCTTGTCGTGCAGCCGCGCCAGAGCCGGGAACTCGGCGCCGAAGATCCTCGCCGAGCGCGAGAGGCGCTCGCGCTGGCTGGAGAGGAAGAAGACCTCCTCGAAGGCGGGGATGACGACGTCGATCTCGTGCTCGTCGACGAGGCGCTCGATCTCGTCGACGAAGGCCTCCGTCTCGTGCGTGGCCGACGGGTAGACGAAGAACCCCGACGCGTACTTCGAGTGGCTGCCCGGCGCCTGGCGGTAGTCGTCAGCGGCGAACACGGTGTGTCCCGCGTCGGCGAGCTGACGCACCATGTTGAGCGCGAACGGCATCCGCGAGCTGGTGATCATGACCCTCATCGCGCTGTCCTCCCGGTCGAGTCGAGGCCGAAGTCGCCGAACGGCTCGTCGCGTTCGCGCACGGCCTCCTTGAAGCCGCTCTCCGCGGCGCGGCGTACGAACTCGTGGGCCTCCGGCGTGTGGCGGGCGATCCCGTCGAAGAAGGTGCCGAGCACCTGCGTGGAGTAGAGCCCCTGTGCGGCGACCGTCTGGTTGACGAGCAGCTTGTGCATGACCAGCTGGTTGATCGGCAGCCTGGCGACGCGCTCGAGCAGCGCCTCGAACGCGGTCTCGAGCTCGGCCGCAGGGGCGCACTCGCTGGCCAGCCCCCATTCGACCGCGGTCACGCCGTCGATCGAGTCGCCGGTCAGCAGCAGGCGCTTCGCCCGCGCCGGGCCGATCCGGTGCGCCCACAGCGCCGTCGTCGGCACCCCCCAGACGCGCGCCGGCGGATAGCCGATCTTCGCCCGGTCCTCGACCACGAGCAGGTCGGAGCACAGCGCCATGTCCGTGCCGCCGGCCACGCAGAACCCGTGGACCTTGCAGATCACCGGCTTCTCGGACCAGAACAGGCTCATGAAGCCGCGCACGTTGCGGCTCATCATCTGGAAGTCGGTGACCGGGTCCCAGGTTGTGGCGGGGTCGTGATTCGCGGCCACCACCGCTGGATCCAGCGGCGAGCCGGACTGTTCGTCGCCCGCCGCTCGCCGCTCGCCGCTCGACCGCCCACCGAAAGCTTCCGCCGAGCCGAGGTCGTAGCCGCCGCAGAAGCCGGAGCCGTTGCCGGCGAGCGCGATCACATGGACCTCCGGGTCGAGGTTGGCGCGCTCGACGCAGGCGGCGAGCTCGCGCGGCAGCTCGAGCGTGATCCCGTTGCCGCGCTCGGGGCGGTCGAGCGTGATCCTGGCGATCCGGCCGTCGGTGGCGTAGGTGATCGTGGTCGGGTCCACGGCCCGCCACGCTATCGCGCTAGCGCTCGGCTCCCCAGTCGGGCTCGCGCTCGAGCCCGTCGATCTCGACCGACTTGTCGCGGGCGCGGGCGCCGGCGACGACCCGGACGGCCGTCCGCCCCACCCCGGCGCGCTTGGCGAGCAGCCGGCAGAGCGCGAGGTTGGCGCGGTCGTCGACCGGCGGCGCGGTCACCCGCACGAGCAAGCGCCCGTCGCGCCGGCCGACGACCTCGTCGCGCGAGGCGCGCGGCTGCAGCCGGACCTCGACCCGCACGCTCACCGCGCCGGCCGCTCAGCCGGTCTCGATCACCGCGAGCACGTTGCCCGCCGGGTCCTTGAACCAGGCGATCAGCGGGCCGCCGCCGCGGAAGATCCCCTTCTCGTCGGTCTCCAGGTCGGTGCCCTCGTAGCGCTCGAACTCGACCCCGGCCGCGGTCAGCTCGTCGACCGCCGGCTCGATCGCGTCGACCTCGAAGTTGAGGACCGTGAAGGTCGCGGGCTCGTGGGCGTCGCCCTTGCCGTAGACGAGCACCCGGTTGCCGCCGGCGAGCTCGAGCACGATGCCCGGGCCCTGCTCGGCGGCCGAGAGCCCGAGGGTCTCGCCGTAGAAGCGCTTCGCGGCGTCGACGTCGTCGACCGAGTAGCCGCTGAAGGTGGACTTGTCAGCCAGCATCGCTGCCTTCCTTTCGTTGGTTCACCCGGTTAGACCGCGGCGAGCGCCGCAACTCATCGGTGCCTGGCGCGCGGGCGGCGCTCAGTCCTCAACGACCTGCAGCTGGGAGCGCCAGTCCGGATCGCGCGAGTCGAGCTCCTCGAAGATCACGGTGCGCAGCTCGTCGTCGGCGATCCCGTCGGCGTCGATCGTCGCGGAGTTGAATTCCGAGTCCCAGCCGGCCGCGTACCCACGGGCGTCGGCGGCGGCCATCGCGAGCTGCTCGCCGCGCGGCCCGGTCGCTTCGAGGATCAGCATCGCCACGGGGCCGACCTTATCGTCCGCGGCCAGGCTTGGAAAGATTGGGACGATGGCCAAGGAAGCGATCACGATCGAGGCGGCCGGACGCGAGGTGCGGCTTTCGAGCCCGAGCAAGGTCTACTTCCCCGAGTCCGGCCACACGAAGCGCGACGTCGCCGAGTACTACCTCGCGGTCGCCGACGCGGCGTGCCTGCACCTGAGCGAGCGGCCGACGACGATGAAGCGGTTCGTGAACGGGATCGCCGAGGAGTTCTTCTTCCAGAAGCGGGTCCCGAAGACCGCGCCCGATTGGATCGAGACGGCGACGGTCAAGTTCCCGTCCGGGCGCAGCGCGACCGAGCTGGTCGCCAACGACGCCGCCCACCTGGTCTGGGCGGTGAACCTCGGCGTGATCGACTTCAACCCGTGGCCGGCGCGGCGCGCCGACCTCGACCATCCCGACGAGCTGCGGGTCGACCTCGACCCCACCCCGGAATCGAACTTCGGCGAGGTCCGCGAGGTCGCGATCGTGGTCAACGAGACGCTCACCGACCACGGGCTGCTCGGGTTCCCGAAGACCTCGGGGTCGCGCGGGATCCACGTCAACGTCCGGATCGAGCCGCGCTGGACGTTCACGGAGGTGCGACGCGCGGCGCTGGCCCTCGCCCGGGAGGTCGAGCGACGGACGAAGCTGGCGACCTCGAAGTGGTGGAAGGAGGAGCGCCACGGCGTCTTCGTCGACTACAACCAGAACGCCCGCGACCGCACCGTCGCCTCCGCCTGGTCGGTGCGCCCGGTCGCCGATGCGCGCGTCTCGGCCCCGCTCGAGTGGGA
Source organism: uncultured Solirubrobacterales bacterium (assembly GCA_963781265.1). GTDB lineage: Bacteria > Actinomycetota > Thermoleophilia > Solirubrobacterales > 70-9 > WHSW01. Next base: position 475,422 of record CAWAFH010000018.1, on the reverse strand, counting down.
CGAGGTCCCCGACGTCGACCCCGCCGAGCTGCGCATCGACACCGTCCCCGCCCGCCTCGCCGAGCGCGGCGACCCGTCGGCGGCGATCGACGACGTCGCGCACTCGCTCGATTCGCTGCTCGAGCTGGCGGACCGCGACGAGGCCGAGGGGCTCGGCGATGCTCCGTGGCCGCCGCACTTCAAGAAGCAGAAGGACGAGCCGAAGCGCGTGCAACCGAGCCGCGCGAAGAAGGGCTAGCGGTGGAGGTGCGCGAGGCGGCCGACGCCGACTGGGAGGCGATCTGGCCGTTCTTCCGCGAGATCGTCACCGCCCGCGAGACCTTCGTGTACGACCCGGAGATCTCCGAGCCGGACGCCCGCGACCTCTGGATGGTCGGCCCGCCGGGGATCACGTTCGCCGCGGTCGACGACGGCGAGGTGGTGGGCAGCGCCAACGCCTACGCCAACCGGCCCGGCCCCGGCTCCCACGTCGCCAGCGGCAGCTTCATGGTCGACCCCGCCCACGCGGGCAGGGGGATCGGGCGCGCGCTGGGCGAGCGGGTGATCGAGTGGGTGACCGAGGCCGGCTTCCGCGTCCTCCAGTTCAACGCCGTGGTGGAGTCCAACGCGCCCGCGGTCGGTCTGTGGAAATCCCTCGGGCTGAAGCTCGTCGGCACCGTGCCCGAGGCCTTCCGCCTTCCCGACGGCACGTTCACCGGGTTGCACATCATGTACCTGCGGCTCGCCGACTGACCGCGCTCAGCCCGCCCAGGAGCAGGGCGAAGATCGCCGCCGACGCCGGCACATGCCAGGGCCAGTCGACCAGCGACGCGACCAGGTAGGCGCCGACCCCCGCCCCGAGCAGCCACCGCGCCGGATCCGAGGCGCTCAGGGCGAGCCAGGCTGCCAGCCCGAGCAGCGCAATCGCGAGCACGAGGCCCGGGTAGCCGAGCTCGACCCACTGCTCGAGCGCCAGGTTGTGGGCGAAGCGCGTCGGCGGCGGCTCCTGGACCGCCGCCGAGGCGACCTCGAAGGTGAGCGCGCCGCTCCCGTACCACGGCCCGTCGGTGGCGGTCTCGATCGCATCCCCCCACAGCTCGACCCGTCCGTGGGTGAGGCCCGAGTCGGGCTCGACGGCATCCCCGGCATCGGGAGTCACCGCAGCCGCCAGACAGGCGACCGCGAGCGGCAGCGCGACGCCGCGATCAGCGCGCCGGGCGAGCGACGCAGACATCGCGACTGCGCGCGCCAGAGGACCGGGGCGAGCCCGAGCACCAACGCCAGGCCGACCAGCCGCGGCAGGTCCGCGGTCGCGGTGTACGGATCCGCGTAGCTGCCGGCGACCGCGTCGGCGGCGGCCCCGCAGGTGATCACGAAGGCGGCCGCCGCGACCGCGGCGGTCCGATCGGCCGCGAGCGTGCGCCGCGGCCAGAGCACGGCGGCGAGCAACAGCAGGGCGCCGACGGCGAGCATCGCCCGCGAGCTCACCAGGGCGAGCACCGCGGCCGCGAGCGCCGCGACCCCGGCTCCCGCCAGAGGCCGCGCGGTGCCGACCATCGACCGCATCGCGGCCGGCAGCGCCGCGAGCTGCACGGCGGCGAGCGCCGGCGGATACTCGAACGGCCCGCCCGGGCGCCACGCCCCGCCGATCCGCTCGGCGTAGGGCTCCGCCTGAAGAGCCGCCGCCACCACGCCGATCAGCCCCGTCGCGACCGCGACCGCGACCACCAGGAGCGCCGCGTCGGCGGCCGAGCCGCGGCGGACGATCGCGAAGCCGGCGATCGCCGCCACCCCGTAGCCCCCGATCACGACCCCCCAGCGCAACGCGTCGGCGGGCGCGGCGATCGTCCAGGCCGCGCTCGCCGCGGCGAGCAGCGCGAGCGCCGCGAACACGAGCACCACGGGCGACCGAAGCGCCGCGCGGACGGCGTCAGGGTCGAGCGCCGCCAGGCCGAGCAGGGCCGCGGCGGCGAGCAGGGCGAAGGCGAGCTGGCCGCGCTCGCTGAACCCGGCCTGGGCGACCAGGGTTCCGGCGAGCAGGATCCCCGGCGGGATCAGCAGCGCGCGCGGCCCGGTCAGCTCAGTCGACGATCTTCCACTTGTGCTTGGCCGGCGTCGGGTCGCCACCCGTGCCGCCACCGGCGAAGGCGGCGGCGACGGTGAAGGTGTGCTTGCCCTTCTTCAGCCCGCGGTACTTCTGGGGCGAGGTGCAGCTCTTCGCCCCGGCCTTGTCGAGCTTGCACGAGAACTCGAACGAGGACTGATCGATCTCGTCGTCGGGGCTCGAGCAGTAGAAGCCGACGAACTCGAACTTGGCCGAGGGCTTCGAGGTCTTCTTCTTCGGCGCCTTGGTGATCTTCGTATCGACCACCTGGGACTGGCTGTCGCAGGTGTCGGGGCCGTAGACCCCCTGGCGCACCGTCTGCTGCTCGTCGGCGCCGGCGAGCGCCGCGAGCCAGAGACCGGCGGCCGCGAGCAGCGCCGCCGGGATCGCCAGCAGGCTCCGCTTCGAGCTCGGTACACGTGACCGCACGCCGCGACCCTATCACCGGGTTCAAGGGTCTGGGTCAGCCGTCCAGCTGCTCGAGCGAGCACTCCGACGCGGGCTTGTCGTCGCGCCAGCGCAGGATCTTCGCCCCGTGGCGAATCCGCCCGGCCGAGACATGGTCGAAGCTCACCTCGATCACCAGCTCGGGCCGCAGCGCCACCCACTCGAGGTCGCGGTCGGCCGACCAGCGGCTTGGCTCGGCGGAGCCGCGATCGCCGGTCTCATACGGCGCCAGCGTCCCGACCAGGTCGCGCTTCTGCTGTGCCTTCAGCCCCGAGGTGTGGCCGACGACGTGAAGCTCGCCGTCCGCGTCGTAGAGGCCGAGCATCAGCGAGCCGACGGTGTTCTCCTCCTTGCCGGGACGCCAGCCGGCGACGACCGCGTCGATCGTCCGCAGGCGCTTGATCTTGACCATCGCCTTGCGCTCGCCGCACAGATACGGGGAGTCGGACCGCTTCGCGATCACCCCCTCCCCCGACTCGAGCCACGGCTCGGCCTCGGCGGGGTCGTCGACCAGCGGCGTGAGCTCGACCGAGCCGGGGTCGTCGAACGAGCCGACCAGCCGCTCGAGCGCCGCCCGGCGCTCCGAGAACGGATCGTCCAGCGCGCTGTGATCACCGATCGCGAGCAGGTCGAAGGCGCGAAACAGCGCCGGGGTCTTCTCGGCCAGCATCTTGACCCGCGACTCGGCCGGGTGCAGGCGGTTCTGCAGCGCGTCGAAGACCTCGCGACCGTCGTCGTCGAGGATCAGCAGCTCGCCGTCGATCACGTAGCGCCCCTCGGGGAAGACGAGCTCGGGGAAGTAGCGCGCCAGCGGCCGGCCGGTGCGCGACTGCAGGAACAGATCCTGGCCGTCGACGAACGCGAGGGCGCGAAAGCCGTCGTACTTCGGTTCGTACGCCCAGCCGTCGTCGGCGGGAATCTGCTTGCGAGAGAGCGCCAGCTGCGGCTCGACCGGTGGCTGTAGGGCAAGGGCCACGCGGTTAGTCTGCCAGCGTCGTGAACGCTGAGCCGCCGAACCATTGTGACGTCGTCGTGATCGGGGCCGGGATCGTCGGGCTCGCCGTCGCGCGCGAACTCGGGCTGCGCCACGACGGCCTCCGGATCGCGGTGCTCGAGCGCGAGCCGCGCGTCGCCACCCACCAGACCGGGCACTCGAGCGGCGTGATCCACGCCGGCGTCTACTACCAGCCCGGGTCCCTGAAGGCGCGCCTGTGCGTCGCCGGGGCGCGCGAGCTCTACGAGTACTGCGACGCCCGCGGGATCGAGGCGCACGCAGCCGGCAAGCTGATCGTCGCCACCCGCGAGCGCGAACTCGGGCCGCTCGACGAGCTCGAGCGACGAGCGAAGGCGAACGGGGTCCCCGGGCTGCGCCGCCTCGACGCCGCCGGCGTGCGAGAGGTCGAGCCGCACGCCGCCGGGATCGCGGGCCTGCACTCGCCGATGACCGGGGTCGTCGACTTCGCCCGGGTCGCCGCGGCCTACGCCGACGACGTGCGCGAAGGCGGCGGGTCGGTGATCACCGGCTGCGAGGTGACGGCGGTCGAGACCGGGGGCGACGGTGCGACCGTCCGCCACCGGGCGGGCGCGCTCGGCGCCCGGGCCGTGATCGCCTGCGCCGGCCTGTGGGCGGACCGGCTGGCGCGCGCCGCCGGGGCTCCTGCGGCGCCGCGAATCATCCCGTTTCGCGGCGCGTACCTGCAGCTGCGCCCCGAGCGCGCGGCGCTCGTGCGGGCCAACATCTACCCGGTCCCCGACCCCGAGCTGCCGTTCCTCGGCGCTCACCTGACCCGCGGCCCCGACGGCGCGGTGCTGCTCGGGCCGACCGCGCTGATCGCCGGCGCCCGCGACGCGTACCGGCTCCGGCACCTGCGCGCCGCCGACCTGCGGGACACGCTCGCCTGGCCCGGGACCCGGCGTCTGATCGCGCACCACTGGCGCGCCGGCGCGCGCGAGCTCCTGCACGCGGCGTCGAAACGCGCGTACGTCGCCGAGGCGCGGCGCCTCGTGCCGGAACTGCGGGCCGCCGACTTCGTCCGCGGACCGGCGGGCGTGCGAGCCCAGGCGGTCGGCGCCGACGGCAGCCTGCTCGACGACTTCCTGATCTCCCGCGAGGGCCCGGCGATCTACGTCCGCAACGCGCCCTCGCCCGCGGCGACCGCATCGCTCCCGCTCGCGCGGCTGATCGCCGATCAGGCCGAGTCGCTGCTGGCGGGGCTGAGCGACTAGACGGTCCCGCGGGCGAACCAAGCGCTCGCGCTGAGCGAGAACGAGCCGCTCGGAAGCGCGGCGCGACAGGCTTCGCGGACCACCGCCTGGCCCTCCGGGTCGAGTTCTGCAAGCGCCTGTCCGGACGGACCAACGCCGAAGGTGAACGGATCCCAGAAGTCATCGAAGCCGGTGTACTCCGCGGACACCTCGAGCGATCCGGAGGCGATGTCGCGCAGCCCGGCTCGCTCGAACTGTTCGGCGATCTCGCCCTCCCGGGTCCCAGCCAGGTTCTCCGTGCGCTCGATGTCGGGCTTCGCGACTCGCATGGCCGACCAGAAAATCCGCAGCATCGTCATCCCGCCGCCGGGGAAGTCCCACATGCACGCAGCCACGGTCCCGCCGGACTTGGTCACGCGAGCCATTTCCCGAACGCCCGCGTCGACGTCGTCCATGAACGCGATCACTAGGCATGCGAGCGCGGCGTCGAACTCGTCGTCGGTCCACGGCAGAACCTCGGCGACTCCCTGGCGCACGTCGGCCCCGGGGTTTCGCCGCCGACACGCCTCGACGAATTGCGGTGCCGGATCGATGGCCGCGACGTTTTCCGCCCCGACCCGCGTCGCGACCTCCGCTGCCAAGACACCGGGACCGCAGCCGACATCGAGCACGCGCATGCCGCCGGTCACCGCGGCGGCGTCGACGAGCGCCGCCGCCAGGGAGGCCGAGTAACGCCCCATGAAGCGGTCGTAATGCTCGGCGGGCGAGGTGAACTTCCCCGAAGTCATCGCCCGGGACAATAGGCCCGCGCGCTCGAGCTAGCCCGCGAGCTCGCAGATCGCCCCGACGACGACCTCGGGCGCCTCGACCTGCGGCGTGTGGCCGACGTCGGGGAGCATCGCGATCCGCGCGTGCGGCAGCGCCGCGGCGAGCTCCTCGGCGCCGGCCGGAACGCAGAGGCGGTCGGCCTCGCCCCAGATGACGCTCACGGGAACCTTGATCGCGGCGCCGTCGAATGGCTCGTCGAGCTCGTCGCGAAGGCGCTTGGCGTAGTCGATCCGCTCGCGGATCACCGGCCGCTCGACGTGAAAGCGCGTGAATCGATCGACGACACGCTGGTCGACCGCCGCCGGTTCGGCGAAAGCGAGGCGGCGGTAGAGGCTCCCGGCCACCGAGCGGACCACGGCCGGCGGCACCGGCGCCGGCATCCCGATGATCCGCGACACCGCCGGGATCCGGTCGAGGGTGAAGAAGGCCGGCGCCATCCTGATCCCCGCCGGGCCGATCGGCACGACCCCGGCCAGCGGCAGATCCTGGTTCTGGGCGAGGCGCAGCGCGACCCAGCCGCCGAGCGAGTTCCCCGCGACGACGACCTCGCGGCCGGAGCGCTCGGCGGCGAGCTCGACCGCATCGGTGGCGAAGTCGACCAGCTGGTCGAGCACCGAGCCCTCGCCGAGCGGGGGGGCGGTGCCGAACCCGGGCAGGTCGTAGGCGACCGCCGGGCGACCGTCGACCGAGAGCCGGTCGAGGACGGCGAGCCAGGTATCGGCGTTGTCGAGCCAGCCGTGCAGGAGCACGGTCGGCACGCCGTCCCCCTTGCTCGAGACGGCCCGGGTCTCGATCGCGCCCACCTGGACCTGGCGGCTGCGCAGCCGCGCGGTGGGACCGGCCCCGCGGCCGTCCTCGAACGGCTGCGACTCGCCGCCGAGGCGGATCGTCGGCATCGCGTCAGGCTAGGCGCAGCGCCGGTCGGCTAGAGCCCGAACGTCTTCGAGACGATCTCGCGCTGGATCTCGTTCGTGCCGCCGTAGATCGACATCACGAGCGTCGTGCGCACGTGGCGCTCCATGTCGTACTCGGTCGCATAGCCGTAGCCGCCCATCATCTGCATCCCCTCGAGCGCCGTCCGCTTCGCCACCTCGGTCGCCTTCAGCTTCGCCATCGAAGCCTCGCGCGGGAGCAGCTGGTTCGGATCGGCGTCGACCTTCCGGGCGACGTCGTAGACCAGCAGCCGGGTGCACTCGATCTCGGTCGCGAGGTCGGCGATCCGGTGCTTGAGCGCCTGGAAGGAGCCGATCGGGCGCCCGAACTGCTTGCGCTCCTTGATGTAGGCGAGCACGTCGTCGAAGGCGCGCTGGGCGATCCCCAGCGCGCTCGCGGCGAGGATCAGGCGCTCGACGTTCAGGCCGGCCATCAGCTGCATCCAGCCGCCGTCGACCTGGCCGAGCACGCGCTCCTCCGGCACGTAGCAATCGGTCAGGAAGACGTCGTTGACCTCCTTGCCGCCCATCGTCTCGATCCCGCGCACCTCGATCCCCTCCGCGTCGGTCGGGACCGAGAACATGGTCAGCCCCTCGTGCTTGGAGCCGGAGCGGTCCGAGCGCGCGATCACGAGGATGTGGTCGGCGATGTGAGCGGCCGAGATCCAGGTCTTCTGGCCGTTGAGGACGAAGCCGCCGTTCTGGCGGTCGGCGCGACAGGAGAGGTTGCCGACGTCCGAGCCCGCCTCGGGCTCCGACATCGCGATCGCCTCGACCCGCCCGCGGGTGATCCCGCCGAGGATCTCCTCCTTCTGCTCCTCGGTGCCGAAGCGCTCGTAGGCCCCGGCGACGATCAGGCTGACGCCGTAGCCGGCGATCGGGACGAGACCGCGCATCGTCCCCTCGAGGAAGATGCAGGCGTCGACGAGCCCGCCACCCGAGCCGCCGTACGCCTCGTCGATCGAGACCCCGAGCCAGCCGAGGTCGGCGAGCTTCTCGTAGGTCTCCTGGCTGTGCAACTCGGTGTAGCCCTCGGTGATCCGCTCGCGCTGCTCCTTGGTCCCGAGCTCGCGCTCGCAGAAGTCGGCGATCGCCGCCTGGAAGTCGCGCTGCTCGTCGGTGAGGCCCTCGATCCGGGCGACGGTGGTGCTCATGCTCTGTCTCCTTACGCCGCTGCGGGCTTGTAGACGGACACGACGGCGGCGCCGCCGAGCCCGATGTTGTGCTGGAGGGCGACCTTCGCGCCCTCGACCTGGCGCGCGGCGGCCGTTCCGCGCAGCTGCCAGGTCAGCTCCGAGCACTGGGCGAGCCCGGTGGCGCCGAGCGGATGTCCCTTCGAGATCAGGCCACCCGACGGGTTGACGACCGGGCCCTCGCCGCCGTAGGTGGTCGCCTCGGCATCCACCAGCTTGTGCCCCTCGCCCTCGGCGGCGAAGCCGAGCGCCTCGTAGGTGATCAGCTCGTTGGCCGAGAAGCAGTCGTGCAGCTCGCAGACGTCGACCTCGTCAGCGGCGATCCCCGCCTGCTCGTAGGCCTGATCGGCGGCCTGCCTCGACATGTCGTAGCCGACGATCTTGATGCAGTCGGTGTCCTCGGCGAAGGTGCTCGAGAGATCGGTGACCATCGACTGCCCGGCGATCTCGATCGCCTGGTCCCAGAGCCCGTGCGAGTCGACGTAGCGCTCGGAGGCGACGATCGCGCAGGCCGCGCCGTCGGAGGTCGGCGAGCACTGCAGCTTGGTCAACGGCTCGTGGATCATCCGCGCGTCCTTGATCTCATCGAGCGAGTACTCGGTCTGAAACTGAGCGTAGGGGTTGTTGACCGAGTGCTTGTGGTTCTTCCAGCCGATCCAGGCGTAGTGCTCCGGGGTCGAGCCGTACTTCTCCATGTGATCGCGGCCGGCGTTCCCGAACATCTGCGGCGCCGGGGGCGACTGCTCGGGGTCGCGAAGCTCGAACATCCGCATCGCGTGCTTGTCGAGCGCGTTGGTGCGGTCGGTGTACTTGACCCCGAGCGAGCCCGGCTCCATCTTCTCGAACCCAAGCGCGAGCGCGCAGTCGACGAGCCCGCCGCGAACCGCCTGGCGGGCGAGGAACAGCGCCGAGCTGCCGGTCGAGCAGTTGTTGTTGACGTTGACCACCGGGATCCCGGTGAGGCCGAGCTGGTACAGGGCGCGCTGGCCGTAGGTCGAGTCGCCGTAGCAGTAGCCGGCGTAGGCCTGCTCGACGTCCTCATAGGGGATGCCGGCGTCGGCGAGCGCCTTCTCGCCGGCCTCCTTGGCCCAGTCGGGATAGTCGCCTTCCTTGGTCCCGGGCTTGTCGAACTTGGTCATCCCGACGCCGATCACGTAGGTCCGCGCGCTCATCGCTCTCCTTCGTTCAGGTGGTGTCGTCAAGATACAGAACGGGTGCCCGGTTTGTTATCAATACACCGGCAGACCAGAGACGGAGGAGACCGATGAACACGACCGAAACAGCACCCGCCTTCAACGTCGACGCCATCGGAACAAGCGGCGACCCGGTCTCCTTCGAGGTCACCCGGGAGCGGATCGCCGCGTACGCCGCCGCCACCAATGACTCGATCACCGCCCACGCCGCGGGCGAGATCGCGCCGCCGGTGTTCGCGATCGTCCCCGCCTTCCAAGCGGCCGGGATGGCGAGCATGCGGGTGATCCCGGGCGAGCTGCTCGGGGCGATCCTGCACGGCGAGCAGGACTTCCACTATCACCGCCCGATCGAGCCGGGGATGACCCTGAGCACGACTGCGGCGCCGATCGGGATGCGCCAGCGCTCCTCCGGGGTCACGGTCGTCACCCGCGCCGAGACGCGCGAGCAGGGCGGCGACCTGGTCGTCGAGCAGTACATGACCACCTTCGTGCGCGGCGCCCAGGGCGCCGCGGACGTCGGCGACGAGGCCCCGCCGCACCGCTTCGACGAGTCGCTGCGCGAGCGCGACGCCGACGCCGAGGTCGCCCAGACCTTCGACGCCGACCAGACCTTCCGCTACGCCGAGGCCTCCGGCGACCCGATGCAGATCCACCTCGACGCTGAGTTCGCGAAGTCCGTCGGCCTGCCCGGGATCATCGTCCACGGCCTATGCACCATGGCCTTCACCTCGGTGGCGGCGATCGAGCACGGCTGCCCCCGCGATCCGACCCGCCTGCGGCGCCTCGCGGTGCGCTTCGCCAGCATCGCCTTGCCCGAGCAGACGATCACGACCCGGATCTGGGACCTCGGCGACGGCGCCCACGCCTACGAGACGACCTCGGACGCCGGCGCAGTGGTGATCAAGGACGGGCTCGCGGAGATCGCGACCTAGCTTGAGCGCCGACGCAAGAGCGGCGGCGGGCGGGCGTCGAAGCCAATCCGAGCGCCGCGCCGAGACCCGCGGCCGGCTGCTCGACGCGACGATCGAGAGCCTGATCACGGTCGGCTACGCGGGCACCACGATCCGCCACGTCACCGACCTGGCCGGGGTCTCGCAGGGCGCCCAGAGCCACCACTTCCCCCATCGCGTCGACCTCGTGGTCAGCGCCTTCGAGCGGCTCGCCGAGGGCCGGATCGACCGCTACCGCGAGCGAGCCTCCGCGCTGCCCCCCGATCCGGGCACGCGCCGGCGAGCCCTGCTCGACCTGTTGTGGGAGGACTTCTCGAGCCCGGTGTTCACCGTCGCGGTGCGCCTCTGGGTCGCCGCCGCCGAGGACGAGGAGCTGCGCGACCGCCTCGTTCCCGTCGAGAAGCGCATCTACGCGAACATCACCGAGCTCGCGGCGGAGGTCGCGGGCGAGCCGGGCGCCGCGAAGGACTTCGAGCGCCGCCTCGCGGTCGCGATGAACACCGTCGCGGGCCTGGCGCTCACCCGCGAGTTCGACCCGTCGGGCCGCGCCAGCAAGGGCAACCAGTGGCCCTACCACCGGGCGGCGCTCGAGCGCATGTTCGAGGGCGCCTGAGCCCCGCGGGATAGACGACCAGTTGCTACGGAACGGACCTCGGGAGTGAGTGCGGATGCAGGGCAGCGCGTCCGGGCGTAGTCTCATCCGTGATGGCGGCGTTCTGGGAGCGATTCAAGATCCTCGTCCCGCTACTGGCGGCGATGTACCTGGGCTTCTACGTCTTCGCCCTCGTGATGAGCGTCTTCGCCCCGTTCGAACTGATCTGGCTGACCGTGATCGCCGTGATCTGCGTCGCCGGCCTGATCGCCTACGCGGTCGCGATCCGGCGCGGGATCAGCCCGATCGCCGACGACAGCCCGCTCTCTCGCGCGGCCCAAGAGCAGCGCGAGCGCCGCGGCTTCTGAGCTTCTCCGCCGCCGAGTAGCGCGACCGCCACGGGGTAAGGTGACTCGGGTGGAGGCGGCCACCCAGGCTGAGATCGAGGACCAGCCGGAGAGCGCGGTCTCGTCGTTCACCAAGTCGCTGTTCCTGGGCGAGATCCACGAGGAGATGGTGTTCCCGTGGCCCCAGCCCGACCCGGCCGAGCAGGAGCGGATCCGCTCGCTGAACGCCGCCGCGCGTGAGATCGGGTCGCGCATGGACCACAGGAAGATCGAGGAGGAGCGCTGGATCGGCGACGGGACGGTCCGCGAGCTCGGCGAGGCGGGGCTCTGCGGCCTGTACGTCGACGAGGCCTACGGCGGCCAGGGCCTCTCGCAGACCGGCTACGCACGGGTCTTCGAGACCTTCGCCCAGATCGACGCGACCCTCTCGATCGTGCTCGGGGTCCACCAGTCGATCGGCTTCAAGGGCATCCACATGTTCGGCACCGACGCGCAGAAGGAGCGCTTCCTTCCCGACCTCGCGAGCGGTCGTAAGCTCGCCGGGTTCGCGCTGACCGAGCCCGAGGCCGGCTCGGATGCGTACGAGCTCAAGTCGCGCGCGGTCCGCCAGCCCGACGGCTCCTACGTCCTCAACGGCGAGAAGCGCTACATCGGCAACGGCTCCAAGGGCGACGTGTTCACCGCCTTCGCCCGGTGCGAGGTCGACGGCAAGGACCGCCACATCGCTCTGATCCTGGAGCAGGGCATGAAGGGGTTCGAGGTCGGCGAGCGCTTCGACACGATGGGCCTGCGCGGCAACGACCTGCGCCGCCTCTACTTCAACGACGTCAAGGTCCCGGCGGAGAACGTGCTCGGCGAGCCCGGCGAGGGCTTCAAGATCGCGATGTCGATCCTCAACAACGGCCGCATCGGCCTCGGCACCGGCTCGGTCGGCGCGACCAAGCGCCTGCTGGATCTCAGCATCGCCCACGTCAAGGAGCGGCGCCAGTTCGGCCGCCCGCTGGCCGACTTCGAGCTGGTCCAGGACAAGATCGCCTGGATGGTCACCTACCTGTTCGGGCTCGAGTCGATGTGTTACCTGACCTGCGGCCTGGTCGACCGCGGGGTCGAGGACTACTCGCTCGAGTCGGCGATCTGCAAGGTCGCCGGGACCGAGTTCCTCTGGTACGCGGCCAACCGCGCGATGCAGCTCAAGGGCGGCGCCGGCTACATGCGCGACGAGCCCTACGAGAAGATCCTGCGCGACATCCGGATCTTCCCGATCTTCGAGGGCGCCAACGACGTGATGCGCGCGTTCGTCGCGCTCTCGGGGATGAAGCCGGTCGGCGAGAAGCTCTCCGGCCTCGGCGAGATCGGGCTCGGCGACCCGATCGGTTCGATCGGCCTGCTCGCCGACTACGTCGGCGGCCGGCTGAAAAGCCAGGTGCGCCCGGAGCGGATCTCGCAGGCGCACCCGGAGCTGAAGGCCCACGCGGACGCCGTCGCCGACCAGGTCAACGAGCTGCGCGGCGCATCCGAGTCGCTGCTGCGAGAGCACAAGCAGGGGATCGTCGACGCCCAGTTCCAGCAGAAGCGGATCTCGGCGGTCATCTCGGACATCTACGCGCAGATCGCGGTGCTCTCCCGCGTCACGGCGATCTTCGAGGACCAGGGGGTCGAGCCCTCGGGTCAGGAGCGGTTCATCGCGGACACGTTCTGCGCGCGCGCCGCCGACCGGGTGCGCTCCAGCTTTCGCCTGCTCGAACGCAACGACGACGAGCGCGTCGGCGCGATCGCCAAGCTCGCCTTCAAGCGCGGCGAGTACGGCTACGCGCTGTTCGAGGATTGACCCCCGGACCCTCGGTTAGGATCTCGCGCCAACTGCGGCGGTCCGCCGCGGGGGGATCCCATCCAAGGAGTACAGATGAGAATCAAGTGGATCGCCGTGCTGATCGCCGTGCTCGCGCTCGGGGTGATCGCGGCCGGCTGCGGCGGCGACGACAGCACGTCGTCGACCGCGACCGAGGCGACCTCGAGCGACACGTCGACGACCGAGGACTCGACCTCGTCGGACACGACCTCGTCGGACCGGCTCGTCGACGCCCGACGACGTCTACAACGCCTGTCTCGACGTGATCAAGGGCACGCCGGCGGAGGCCGCGGGCGAGACCGCGTGCGCGCAGGCGCGCGACGCGTTCGAGCAGTGCACCACGCAGGCCGAGAGCGCGCCGGAGGGCAACGCTCGCGACCTCGCGATCCAGGCCTGCCAGAACGCCGCCGACCAGGCGACCCAGGCCCTGCAGGCCGCGGGCTAGAGCCGCGGTTACCGCCCGCCCGGGCGCCCTCGGCGGGCGCCCGGGCCGCGGCGGATCAGCTCGGCAGGCAGGCCTTGCGGGGTGCTCAACTCAGCCGCTCGACGACCATCGCCTCGCCCTGGCCGCCGGCGACGCACATCGTCTCCAGCCCGACCGAGTGATCGTCCGTCTCCATCACGTTCAGCAGCGTGGTCATGATCCGCGCCCCCGTCATCCCGAACGGGTGTCCCAGGGCGATCGCGCCGCCGTGCGTGTTCATCTTCTCGAGCGGGATGTCGCACTCGGCCATGATCGGGATCACCTGGGCGGCGAACGCCTCGTTGAGCTCGACCACGTCGATGTCGTCGATCGTCATCCCGGTCCGGTCGAGGACCTTCCTGATCGCGCCGATCGGGGCGACGCCCATGTACTCGGGCTCGTTGCCCCAGGTGGCGGCGCTGACGAGGCGGGCCTTCGGCGTCAGGCCGAGCTCCTTCGCCTTCGTGTCGGACATCACCAGGACGGCCGCGGCGCCGTCGTTGAGCGGGCACGAGTTGCCGGCCGTGACGCCGCCGTCGCCGAACGCCTCGGGCAGCTCCGCGAGCTTCTCGATCGTCGACGAAGCGCGCGGGCCATCGTCCTTGGCGACCTCGTTGCCGTCCTGGTCGGCGACGGGGACGATCTCGCGGTCGAAGAAGCCGTCCTCCTGCGACGCGACGGCGAGCTCCTGCGAGCGCTGCGCGTACTTGTCCATGTCGGCGCGGCTGACCTCGTACTTCTTCGCCACGTTGACCGCGGTCAGGCCCATGTCGATGTAGGCGTTCGGCTGGCCGTTCTCACCGATCAGGTTCGGGTTGCGATCGTCGGCGCCGGCCGGCTCGGTGCGCTCGTTGAAGCGCGAGACGAACTCGACTCCGGCGGCGACGTAGGCGTCGCCCTCGCCGGCCTTGATCGCGTTGGCGGCGTGGCGGATCGCGTCGAGCGAGGAGGCGCAGTAGCGCGAGATCGTCGTCCCGGTGACGGTCTGCGGTAGCTGCTCGGAGAGCAGCGCGACGATCCGCGCGACGTTGAAGGCCTGCAGGCCCTGGGGCATGCCGCAGCCGCAATAGACGTCCTCGATGATCTCGGGCGAGACGTCGGGGTTGCGCTCGAGCAGCTTGTCGACGATGAACGCGGCGGTCTCCTCCGGGCGCAACTGCGCCAAAGATCCCTTGAACGCGCGCCCGATCGGGCTCCGGGCGGCGTCGACGATCACTGCTTCAGGCATTGGGTTTCAAGCTCCTTGAGTCGTTTGGGAAGGGCGCAGATGGTAATGATCGGCGCCGCAGCGCACCCCACGCATGCCGCCCTCCGCTACTCCGCGAGCCCGGCCGCCGCGAGGGCTTCGGCGCGGTCGTTCTCCCAGCGGACCCGGGTGACGAGGCGATCGCGAAACGTCCAGGTCACGTAGAACACCGACTCCGCCGGAGCGCCGCTTTCCCTCCCCATCCCGCGCTGGCGCTCGGTGACGAGGATCGTCTCGCCGAAGTCGGCGAACCCCTCGGCCTCGGCGCGAAAGTCGCTCCACTGGGCCAGAAAGCCGCGCATGTACGGCTCGATCTCGTCGCGGCCGAGGACCTGCCGTCCGTCGCTCATCGTCTCGAACGTCACATCCGGGGCGTACAGGCCCTCGACGACGCGGAAGTTCCCCTCCGCCCAGGCGGAGTACACCGCGCGCAGCCGCTCGACGTTCTCCCGCGACATCGACGACCAGTATCTCCCTCAGCCCAGCTCGGCGAGCCGGCGGCCCAGCTCGGCCCGCTCGACCGCGTTCTCGCTCAGCTCCAGCGCCCGCCCGTAGGCCGCGCGGGCGCCGCCGTCGTCGCCGGCGCGGCGGCGCAACTCGGCCGCGGCGGCGTACAGCGGCTGGTAGCCCTCGAGCTTGGGATCGGCGAGCAGCGGGGCGAGCAGCTCGAGTCCAGCCTGCGGCCCGGCGTCGGCCGCGACCGCCACCGCACGGTTGACCTCGACCACGGGCGACGGCGCCACTCGCGCCAACAGCTCGTACAGCTCGGCGATCCGCGCCCAGTCGACGCGCTCCGGGCTCGGCCCCCGGACGTGCTCCGCCGCGATCGCCGCCTGCACGAAGTAGGGGCCCGCCGCCCCGAGCGTCGCGGCGCTCTCGAGCGTCCGGAGCCCCTCCTGGATCCGCCCCTGGTCCCACCGCGAGCGGTCCTGGCGGTCGAGCGCGACGTAGCGGCCGCTGTCGTCGAGACGCGCCTCGCGGCGCGCATCGTGCAGCAACATCAGCGCCAGCAACCCGCGGGCCTCGGCGTCATCGGGCATCAGCGCGCACAGCAGCCGCCCGAGCCGGATCGCCTCGCTGCAGAGCTCGCCGCGAACGAGCACCTCGCCCTGGGCGGCCTCGTAGCCCTCGTTGAAGATCAGGTAGACGACCGCGAGCACGCCGGAGAGCCGGTCGGGCAGGGCCTCGTCGGGCGGCACCCTGTAGGGGATCTTCGCGGCGGCGATCTTGCGCTTCGCCCGCACGAGCCGCTGCGCCATCGTCGTCTCGGTGGTCAGGAACGCCCGCGCGATCTCGGCGGTGCTGAGCCCGCCGAGCAGCCTCAGGGTCAGCGCCACCCTCGCCGGCATCGCCAGCGCCGGGTGACAGCAGGTGAAGATCAGGCGCAGGCGGTCGTCCTCGACGGCGCTCGGCTCCGCGTCGGGGCGGTGCTCCTGGGCGTCCAGGCGGGCGAGCTCGGCGAGCCGCTCGACGCGGTCCGAGCTCGCCCGCTCGCGGCGCAGGCGGTCGATCGCCTTGCGCCGCGCGGTCACCGTGATCCAGGCGCCGGGGCTCGCCGGGACGCCGTCGGCGCCCCACGTCGCGACCGCCGCGGCGAACGCGTCCTGGACCGCGTCCTCGGCGAGCTGGAAGTCGCCGAGCTGCCGGATCAGGGTCGCGACGACCGCGCCCTGCTCCTCGCGAAAGGCGCGGTCGACCGCCGCGGCCGGGTCCGGGCCGGTTACGACGCCCCCCACATCGGGCGCACCTCGACCGAGCCGTAGGCGCTGCTGGGGATCCTCGCCGCCCACTCGAGCGCGGCGTCGAGGTCAGCGGTCTCGATCAGGTAGTAGCCGGCCAGGTACTCCTTCGTCTCCGCGAACGGCCCGTCGGTGATCTGCGTCTCACCACCGCGCACGCGCACGGTGGTCGCCGACTCCGGGGGCGCCAGGCCGTCGTTGGCAACGAAGACGTCGGCCTCCTTCACCGCGCGGTCGTACTCCGCCCACGCGGGGTACTGGGCGGCGATCTCGTCGCGCGACGGACGCCGCTCGGCCGGCTGGTACATCAACAGCATGTATCGGGGCACGGTTTCTCCTCGGTCTCGATTCGCCGCTCTGGTCGCGGCCTCATCTACGACGACGCCGCCGGTCCGCCGGTTTCGACATCTTCGGCGAAATCGGGGCTGGCGATCGGTAATGATGTCGCCGTGAGCGACGAGACAGAAGCGGTCGGGACCGCCGCGGCCGAGCTCGATCCGGGCGGGAGCGCCGAGCTGATCGAGGCCGGCGCAGCCGTGATCGACGTGCGCCGCGACTACGAGTTCGACGGCGGCCACCTCGCGGGGTCGGCGCACATCGAGATCAACGAGCTCAGCGGCCGCACGGGCGAGATCCCGAAGGACCGCCCGGTGCTGTTCGTCTGTCGCACCGGGAATCGCTCGGGCATGGCCGCCGACGCGTTCCGCGAAGCCGGCTGGGACACCCACAACCTCGCCGGGGGGCTGGAGGCCTGGGTCGCCGATGGCAGGCCGCTCGAGCCGGACGACGGCGAGGTGCGACCGCCGCTGCCGCCGTCCGCCGGCGCCTCGTAGGATCCCGCGCCGATGGAGGCCAACGACCCGAAGCAGCCGACCGGCTCGCAGCCGGCCACGGGTGAGCAGCCGGCGGCGCCGGCGACCGGCTCCCAGCCGGTCACCCAGACTCCCCAGGAGCAGATCGACGGGCTGCGCGCCTGGCTGGCCCAGCTGGACCGCCGGCTCGGGGTCCGCAGCATCGCCGGTGGGCTGGCGCTGGTGCTCGCGCTCGCCGCCGGCATCGTCGGCGTCGTCCTCGCAATGAACGCGAAGGACGAGAGCGCGACCAAGGCCGAGGTCAGGGCGCTCAGCGAGCGCGTCTCGGCGAACACCGAGGAGGCCAACCAGACGGTCAAGTCCGAGCTGCAGGCGCTCACCGACCGCCTCGACGCCCTCGAGGCCCGCGTGAGCACGGTCGCGTCGAGCCAGCGCACCGCCGATTCGGAGATCAAGGTCGCCCAGGACGACATCGACGAGCTGCGCGGTCAGATCACCGACCTCGAGACGCAGATCGACGCGGCCGCGCAGTCCGCAGCGAACAGCGGCGGCGGCAACTAGCCGGCCAGTCCACGGCCGCTCGGGCGTCGGCGCCCATATGTGCTAAACCGCACTTACTTTCGCGCCCGGCGTCCGACGCGCGGTCTACGGTCGCGCGAACTGCCCTGAAAGGAGAGGCTCAATGCCCGAGGGTTACTGCGTGAAGGAACGTAAGAAGGTCGAGATCAAGGATCCCCAGCAGGTGACGATGAAGAACGGCCGGCCGGCGATCCAAGGCACGTGCCCGGACTGCGGCACGAAGATCTTCAAGATCGGCAAGCTGGAGGCGTAGCTCGGTCCGCGGCTCGCAGCTGGCACACGGCGCGGCGCCAGCTGCAGGCCGTCGGCTCGTTCAGTCCGTCGCCAGCCCGGACCGGCGACGTCCGTACAGCTAACCGACCAGCGCCTCGATCACCGATCACCGGGTGCCGGCGCGTGATCTCCCGCGCGCGCTCGTCGAGCGGGCCGGGCCTATGCAATCGCGCTCAGCGGCCGCGCGGCCGCCGCCCGCGGCCGACCAACAGTGTGTCGATCGTCGCGATCGGTGGAAGAATGGCCGCCACGCATGTCGAGCCCCAGATCGCAGAAGCCGCTCGAGTTGATCCTGGCCCGAAACCTGCTGACGAGCATCTCGACGCCGGCTTTCCTGCTGGACGACGAGGCCGCGGTGGTCTTCTACAACGAGGCGGCGGCCGCGATGCTCGGGCGCACGTTCGAGGAGTCCGGGCGGATGGACGCCGAGCAGTGGACCCGGGCCTTCGGGCCGCTCAACGGCACCGGCTCGCCGATCGAGGTCGACGCCCTCGCCACCACCGAGGCGATCCGCTCCGGCCGGCCCTCGCACGCCGAGTTCACGATCAAGAGCGCCAGCGGCGAGAGCACCGCGATCGAGGCGAGCGCGTTCCCGATCGTCGCCTCCGAGGCGGGCACCTCCGGGGCGATGGTGCTGTTCTGGCCGATCGCGGAGGAGGGCGCCGGGTGAAGCTGAAGGTCTGGGGTGCGCGTGGCTCGGTCCCCTCGCCGGGGCCGCACATGAACCGCTACGGCGGCAACACCTCGTGCGTGCAGCTGACGCTCGCCAACGGCGAGCACCTGATCCTCGACGCCGGGACGGGGATCCGGACGCTCGGGCTCGACCTCGGCGAAGCCGAGCGGATCCACATCCTGCTGACCCATCTGCACCTCGACCACATCCAGGGGCTGATGTTCTTCCCGCCCTGCTTCAGGTCGGAGTCCGAGATCACCGTCTGGGGCCCGTCGTCGCCGGAGGCGTCGCTGGAGGACCGGATCGCCCGCTACATCTCGGCGCCGCTCTCGCCCGTGGAGGTCCGCGAGCTGCCCTGCTCGGTCTCCTTCCGCGATACCCCGGCCAGCGAGTGGGAGCTGGGCGGCGCGCGGATCCGCGCCGAGGCGGTCACCCACCGCGGGCCGACGCTGGGCTACCGGATCTCCGACGGCGAGACCACCGTGGCCTACATCCCCGACCACGAACCGGCGCTGGGCGCGCCGCTCGCCGACCTCGACCCTGAATGGATCTCGGGCTTCGACCTCGCCAGCGGCGCCGACCTGCTGATCCACGACTGCCAGTACGCCGACGACGAGTACCCGCAACACGTCGGCTGGGGCCACTCGGCGATGGCGGACGCGCTCACGTTCGCACGCCGAACCGCGGCCAAGCGCCTGATGATGTTCCACCACGACCCGCTGCACTCCGACGAGTACCTCGACCGGTTCGCGGCGACCGCACGCGTGGCCTGGGCCGAGCTCGGCGGCGACGCAACCCAGCTCGAGATGGGCATGGAGGGCGGCGAGCTCGACCTCACGCCGACGGCTGTCCCGCCCGTCCACGCCTGAATCGGGGGCCCCAACGACGGCGCGCCTCGGCTTCGCTGCGCGACGCCTCGCAGCGGGCGGTTTCGACCGGCGGTACAACGCGCCGGACCCGAATCTTCGACACAGGGATAACGAACTCAGGCCGGTTCGCACCTACCTTCGCAGCGGTATTCCCGCAACTGCGACGCCGCACGGTCAGCGTGCGGCCGGCAAGGAGTGTGTATCGGATGAGACGAAGGTACGCGGTCGGAGGGCTCCTGGTTGCAGCCGCCGCCGTGCTGCTCGCGGTCCCGGGGTCGGCATTGGCCGACGCCACGGACCTGGAGAAGTCGATCGCAGGCAAACTCGACCCGTCGGTCGGGATCAACACGATGTGGGTGGTCATCGCCGGCTGTCTGGTGATGTTCATGCAGGCCGGGTTCGCCTTCCTCGAGATCGGCTTCTCGAGAGGCAAGAACGCCGGCACGGTGGTCGCGAAGATCCTCACGAACTTCTCGATCGCGGCGGTCGGCTGGTGGGTATGCGGGTTCGCGCTCGCGTTCGGGGCCGGCAGCGTGATCGGGCACGACGGAGGGTTCTTCTTCTCCGATCTCGGCCCGTACGCCGCGACCGCGGACGGGGTGACGACGTATCACCCGAGCTTCCCCGTGATGTCGCTTTCCAACGCGACGATCGAGTCGAAGTTCTTCTTCCAGTTCGTCTTCTGCGCCGTCTCGCTGGCGATCGTCTGGGGAACGACGCTCGAGCGGATCAAGTTCGGCGTCTACGTGATCTACGCGATCGTGTTCAGCGCGATCATCTATCCGATCGGCGCCCACTGGGTGTTCGGCGGTGGCTTCCTCCAGGTGGGCGGCTACCTCGGCACCAACATCGTCGGCATGCAGGACTTCGCCGGTTCGACGGCGGTCCACCTGATCGGCGCCACCGGCGCGCTCGCCGCGCTGCTGCTGCTCGGCCCGAGAAAGGGCAAGTACGGCGCCGACGGGAAGCCGCGGGCGATCCCGGGGCACAGCATGCCCCTGTTCGGCCTCGGCGTGCTGATCCTGTGGCTGGGCTGGTTCGGGTTCAACCCGGGCTCGACCCTGAACGCGCTCGACGGCCGCTTCGCCGAGATCCTGATCATCACCAACCTGGCCGCCGCGTTCGGCGTCCTGTTCGCGGTGATCACGGCCCGGCTGAAGACGGGCACCATCGACATCGGCATGGCCGGCAACGGCGCGATCGCTGCGCTGGTCGCGATCACCGCCCCGTCCGGCTACGTCGAGCTCTGGGCGGCGCCGATCATCGGCGCGGTCGCGGGCGTGATCGTGGTGCTCGGGGTCTACTGGGTCGACAAGCGGATCGACGACCCGGTCGGTGCGCTGTCTGCGCACGGCATGGCCGGTATCTGGGGAACCCTGTCGTGCGGTCTGTTCACCGCTCCCCGGCTGGCGCAGTACAACGCGTTCGGCGATCCGGACGGCGGCCTCTGGTACAGCGGCTCGTTCGACCAGCTGATCGCGCAGACGCTCGGGTTCATGATCGCGTTCACGTTCGTATTCGTGCTCAGCTACTCGACGTTCTGGATCATCAAGAGGACCCACGGACTCCGCGTCACCGAAGACGAGGAGGACGCCGGTCTGGACATCTCGGAGCACGGCATGTATGGCTACCCCGAGCAGTTCATCCCGCAGCCGGAGTACCCGGTCGGCGGGGCGATGCGGGCGCCGACCCCGGCTCCGGTATCCGCGATGACCGCCGACCGGCCTTCCGAGGCCTGAGGAGTCAGGAACCAAGATGAAGAAAATCGAGGCGTTCATTCGCCATGAGGCGTTCGAGCCGATCAGGTCCGAGCTGCTCGACAAGGGATTTCCGTCCCTGTCGATCAGCGAGGTCAAGGGCTCCGGGCGCCAGAAGGGAATCGTCGAGACCTACCGAGGCTCGAGCCTGACCGTCAACGTGCGGCCGAAGCTCAAGATCGAGGTGGTGATCGAGGACAAGGACAAGCCCTTGGTCGTCGAGACGATTCTCAAGCACGCGCGAACCGGTGACGTCGGCGACGGGAAGATCTTCGTTCTTCCGGTCGAGGAGGCGATCAGGATCCGCACCGGCGAGGAGGGCGAGACCGTCCTCCAGGCGCACACCGACGCCGAGATCGCGGCGTAACCCGGACGACAATGGAGACGGGGCCGGCCTTCCTCCGAGGGGGCCGGCCCCGCCCCGCCCGCTGATGCGCGACCTCCACTCGAGAATGCTGACTGCGCTGCTCGAGGGGGAGGGACTGCGCGGGATCGCCGAGTTGGCGGCCGAGGAGGCCGGCGCGCCCGTCGCGATCGTTCTCCCGGCCCGCGGGCTCGCGGCCGGCTCCTCGGATGGGCTCGAGCTCGAGCCCCTGGTGGCGGCGGCTGCCGCGCGGCTGCGCGGCGACGACGAGCCGCTCGACGCCGAGGTCGAGGTCGAGGTCGAGGCCGGGGGCGAGCTGATCGGCTACGCGCTCGCGCTGGACCCGCCGGTCAACGGCATGCCGCGGGTCAAGGTCGACCGCGAGGAGGTGCTGCGCACGGCGGCGCTCGCGGCGATCGCCGAGGTCGCCGTCGCCGGGGCGCGTGACGAACTCGCCGCCGACGTGCGCGGCAGTCTGCTCGAGGACCTTCGGGCGCGTCGCATCGATGGCGCCGACGCGATCGGCCGCGCCGCCCGGCTGGGCTGCGACCTGAGCGGTGGCGCGATCGCATTGGTCGCGGAGGTCCGGTCCTCGCGCCCGATGCACGCCGCAGCGCTGGTCACCGGGGAACACCCGGGCGCGATCGCGGAGCCGCTCGCGGCCGCCTCCCCGGACCCCGCGCAGGGCACCGAGCCGGCGAGGCGCGTGTTCGCGATTCTCCCCGCGCCCCCGGGCGACGACGGACCGGAGCGCGCCGAGAGCTCGGCGAAGGCGATCAGCGCGCGGCTGCGCACCCACGGGCACGCGGCCTTCTCGTCGTTTTGCCCCGACCCGGGCGAGCTCGGGCGGGCGATCGCCGAGGCCGAGCTGATGCTCGACGTCATCGTCCGCGACGACCGGGTCGCCGATCAGCTCACCGCCGAGATCGGCAACGGCGTCTACCGGCTGCTGTTTCGCGCGATGGCCTCCGACCCCGACGAGGTGCGCCGCTTCTTCGCCGAGACGGTCGAGCCGCTGGTCGCCCATGACGCCCGGTACCGGACCGACCTGCTTGCGACCCTCGAGACCTACCTCGCGAACGACTGCAACATGAACGCGACCGCGCGGGCGGTCTACGCGCACCGCCACACGGTCGCCCACCGGCTCGGTCGCATCCGCGAGCTGACCGGGCTCGACCCGGCCCTGGGCGACGACCGCGAGCGCCTCGGGCTCGGGCTCAAGGCCTATCGGATCGTCGCCCCGACCCTGCCGAAGTAGTCACTCGAGGTCCGCGACGGCACCGACTCCTCGCTCAGGGCGAGCTGAGGGCCTCGCGGCGAGCCGCCTGCGCGGCGGCCTCGGCGGCTTCGTCGGCCTCGCGCTGGGCGCGCGCGGTGAGCTCGGCGCGGCGGCGCTGGACCTCGAGCCGCGCCTCGTGCTCGCCGGCTCGGACCTCCCGGGCGGCCTCGCGCTCGAGCCGCGCCTCGACCGTCTTCAAGCGCTTGGCCGCGTCGTCGCGGGCCCGTTGCTCGGCCTCGGCCTGCAGCCGCTCCTCCTCCTCGTGCAGCTTGCGCTCCAACTCGGCGCGCGAGCGCTCGTCGGCGTCGGCGCGCAGGCGCTGCGCCTTCTCCTCGGCCTCGGCGACGAGCCGCTCGGCCTCCGCGCGGGCGCGCTGCTCGGCCTCCGCGCGGGCGCGCTGCTCGGCCTCGCGGGCGAGTCGCTCGACCAGGCTCTCGAGCTTGCGCTCGGTGCGCTTCAGCGCCTGCTCGGCGTGCGATCGGCGCTCGGCCTCGGCGGCGATCTCGTGCTCGGCCCGCTCGGCCGCCAACTCGACCTCGCGGTCGGCGCGCTCGCGCGCCGCAGTCGCGCCGAGCTCGGCCTGGCGCCGAGCTTCCTCGGCGCGCTCGATCTCGTCCGCAAGCTCGGCGCGCACCTGCTCGCGGGCGCGTTCCAGCGCCGCGCGCTCCGCCTCGGCGACCCGTGCCGCCGTGCGCTCCTCGGCGCGCTCGGCGATCCTGGCCGCCGCCAGGCGCAGCTTCTCCTGCGCCTTGGCGCGCAGCTCCTCGCGCGCGAGCTCGACCCTCGCATCGAGCGTCTCACGAGCCCGCCTCGCCTCGGCCTCCGCCTCGGCGCGCGCGGCGCGGGCTTCGGCCGCGGCCGACTCCGTCACCCGGCGGATCTCGATCTCGGCCTCCCTGCGAGCTTGCAGGGCGCCGGCGCCGGCGCGCTCGACCGCCTCGGCGGCCTCGGCCTCGGCAGCAGCGACCGCGTGCTCGCCCTCGCGCGTCGCCGCCTCGATCGCGGCCGCGGTCGCCGATTCGGCCTGCGCGGCGCGAAGCTCGGCGCGGCTGCGCTGTTCCTCGAGCTCACGGAGGCGCAGCTCGCGCTCGACCCCGGCCGACTCGGCCTCGCGCAGGCGGCGCTCGGACTCCTCGGCGGCGCGCCTGGCCGCCGCCGCCGCGGTCTGCACGCGGCGCAGCTGGGCGGCGAGCTCGACCGCCGATTCCCGCCGCGCCGCGCCGGTCGCCTCGCCGAGCCCGGCTACCGCCTCGCGCGCCCGAGCGGCGGCGTCGACGGGAGCCTCGGGCGGCCGTTCAGCCGAGCGCAACCGGGGTTCGAGTGCCACGGCGCCGAGCCTATCTGACCAGGGCGACGCGGCCGGGCCCGCGGCTCAGTCGTCATCGCCGCCGTTGAGCGGCGGGGGCGGCTCGATCCCCCACGCGCGCATCCCCTCCTCGACCCGGGCGATCACCGCGTCGATCACCGCGACCCGCGCCCACCGCTTCGAGTCGGCGGGGATCAGGCTCCAGGGCGCGTTCGGCTCGTCGGTCCGGGCCACCATGTCCTCGACGGCCTCTTCGTAGGCATCCCGCTTGTCGCGGTTGCGCCAGTCGTCGTCGGTGAGCTTCCAGCGCTTCAGCGGATCGTCGCGGCGCCGCTCGAAGCGCCTCAGCTGCTCATCCGCAGAGAGGTGAAGCCAGATCTTGGCCAGGATCACGCCCTCGTCGGTCAGGGTGCGCTCGTGGTGATTGATCTCGTCGTAGGCGCGCAGCCACTGCTCGCGGGTCGCAAACCCCTCCACGCGCTCGACCAGGACGCGGCCGTACCAGGAGCGGTCGAAGACCGCCATGCCTCCCCAGCCCGGGAGCTTGTCCCAGAACCGCCACAGGAAGTGGTGGCGCTTCTCGTCGGCGGTCGGCGCCGCGAACGTGGCAACGCGGACGTGGCGCGGGTCGAGCGGCGAGACCAGCCGCTTGATCGCCCCGCCCTTCCCAGACGCGTCCCAGCCCTCGAACAGCACCAGCAGCGGCGGTCCGATCCGCGCCTCGCCGCCGACCGGGAGCTGGCCGCCGAGCGTCAGCCGCAGCTGCGCGATCCGCTCCTGGGCGAGCGCAAGGCGCTTGAACTCCTGCTTGCTGGTGAGGTCCAGCGAGAGGTCAAGCTCGTCGAGGCGCCCCATCTCAGCCGCCCGGGACGCCCGGCACGCCGGAACCGCCGCCCGACGCATGCTCGAGGATGAACGCGCCGACGGCGAGCATGATCAGCAGCAGGCCGATGAGGGTCGCCGTCGGCACCCGTGCCGATTGCCCCCAAGCGCCGATCAGGAAGCCGAGCGCGAGCACGCCGACATACGGGGCGAGGTCGGACAGGTTGCGGGCGATCGCGAGCACCTCGGGCGCCGGGGTCATCGAGTGCATTGTCCCTATCATCGCGCCCGATGGCGCCAAGCGACGTCCCCGCATCGGTAAACGAGGTCAAGGACGCGCTCGGCCGGGTCGGTTACCTGGCCGACGAGCCGGCGGCGCTGGTCTCCTACCTCGCCCAGACGCTGGGCAAGCCGGTCCTCGTCGAGGGCCCGGCCGGGGTCGGCAAGACCGAGCTCGCGAAGGCGCTCAGCCGCGCGAGCGGCCGCGAGCTGATCCGCCTGCAGTGCTACGAGGGCCTCGATGAGGCGAAGGCGCTCTACGAGTGGAACTACCGCAAGCAGCTCCTGCGCATTCAGGCGACCACCACGGGTCAGACCTCGCCCGGCACGCCCGAACCCGCAGCGGAGGGCGTGGCCGGAGATGTTCTCGACGACATCTTCGCCGAGGACTTCCTGCTCACCCGACCGCTGCTCGCGGCGATCGCCGCGCCCGACCCGGTGGTCCTGCTGATCGACGAGATCGACAAGACCGATCAGGAGTTCGAGGCCATGCTGCTCGAGGTCCTGTCCGACTTTCAGATCTCGATCCCAGAGCTCGGCTTGATCGAGGCCCGGACCCACCCGATCGTCGTGCTCACGTCGAACAACTCGCGCGAGCTGACCGAGGCGCTCAAGCGCCGCTGCCTCTACCTCTGGCTCGACTACCCGGACGTCGAGCGCGAGATGGAGATCGTGCGCCTCCACGCCCCCGACCTCGGCGAACGGCTCGGGCGCCGGCTGGTCGAGGTGATCCACATGGTCCGCCAGCTCGACCTGAAGAAGCCACCGTCGATCGCCGAGTCGATCGACTGGGCCCGAGCCCTGCTGCTGCTCGGCGCCGACGACATCGACCGCGACCTGTTCGAGCGCACGATGAGCATCATCGTCAAGCACCGCACCGACATCGATCTGGTGGCGGAGCGGGTCGGGGTGCAGCTGGGCGCGCCCCAGGTACCGAAGGAAGCGGCTGGATGAGGCCGGGCGCCGCTCGAGAGCCCGAGGCGAGCGGCGAACCCTCGAGCCTCGCCCCGCACATCCTCGCCTTCTGCGAGGAGCTTCGGGGCGAGGGCGTAGCCGTCGGCACGGCCGAGCTGCTCGACGCGTTCGAGGCGCTCGGCGTCGTGCCCTGGACCGAGCCCGACGACTTCCGCGAGACGCTCGCGGCGACGATCGCCAAGTCCCAGGAGGACCGGCGCGTGTTCGAGCTGCTCTTCGACCGCTTCTTCTTCCGCGCCGCCGAGTCCGAGGCGCTCGACCGCGAGATCCGTGAGGACCGCCGCTACGAGGGCGGCGAGCGACTCGATCTCGACGAGCTGCGCGAGGCGATCCGGCAGGCGATCGCCGAGGGCTCGGACGGAGAGATGCGCGACGCCGCCCGGCTCGCGATCGCCGCCTTCGGGCGCCAGGGCGAGGGCTCCGGCGTGGTCGGCGTCGACGTGCAGCGCATCCGCCGGACGCTGGGCCTTTCGGCCGGCAACCGCGAGAACGACCCGGACGCGGTGCCGCTCGAGCGCGAGCAGATCCAGGAGTTCGAGCGCCACCTGCGCCGCGAGCTCGAGCGGGCGCTGATCGAGCGGACCGAGAAGATGCCGCCCTCCAGGCCGCTCGCCGAGCTCGACCGCGCGCTGCCGACCAGCCCGACCCAGGACCTCGCCGCCGTGCACCGGGCGGTCGCGCAGCTGAAGCGCCGCCTCGCGACCCTCGGCCAGGAGCAGCGCGGGCGCCGGCGCGCCCCGGTCGTCGACATGCGGCGCACGTTGCGCGCTTCGCTCGAGACCGGCGGCGTGCCGATGCGGCTGCGCTACCGGCAGCGCCGGCCGCGCCGACCCGAGATCTACGTGCTGTGCGACGTCTCGACCTCGGTCACGTCGGCGAGCGTCTTCTTCCTCTCGGTCCTCCACGCCCTGCACGACTCGTTTCGCAAGCTGCGCAGCTTCGTCTTCATCGAGCGGATCTCCGAGGTCACCGACGTGTTCGAGCGCGAGCGCGATTTCCGCGAGATCTCGCGCAAGATCAGCCAGGAAGGCGGCGTCGCCGACGTCTCCGGCTACACCGACTACGGGCGCGTCTGGCTCGAGTTCTACGAGGAGATCTCCGAGGACCTCGACCCGCGCGCGACCGTGATCGTGCTCGGCGACGCGCGCACCAACGGCCGCGAGCCCCACGCCGAGGTCTTCTCGCGGATCTCCGAGCGCGCGGGACGCACGTTCTGGCTCAACCCGGAGCCGCGGCTGTATTGGAACTACGGCGACTCGGTGATGGCCGCCTACGAGCGCCATTGCGACGCAGCTTTCGAGTGCTGGACGACCAAGCACCTCGAGAACTTCGTCGACGTGATCGCCGGCGGCCGGCCGGTCGAGGCCTAGCCCAGGCAGCGACCCGCCCGCACCGGCGGCTCCGAAGCGGCGAGAGGCGGCTTTCTCCGCCCAGGCGGGACTAACCCGCCTCTCGGCTCGTCGCCGCCCGCTTCACCCTCCAGGGACGACTGCGCGGTTTTGCCGAACCGCCAGAGGTAGACTTCGCCAGCGGACCAAGACAGGGGTGCTCGCGGGAAAGCGGGCTGAGATGGCGCCCCGAGAACACCCGGCGCCGACCCTTAGAACCTGTGCGGTAATGCGCGCGGAGGGAGCATGGCAACGGCTACTGAGGCTCCGAGAGAGGAGCCTCCAACAGTTTCAAGGGAGCGGTCGGCGGTCGCGATCACCGACCTCGGCCACCGGTTCGGCGAGCTCGACGTGCTCGCCGGGCTCGAGCTCGAGGTCGGCGCGACGGAGCTGGTCGGCGTGGTCGGCCCCTCCGGCTGCGGCAAGTCGACCCTGCTCGAGCTGGTCGCCGGACTGCTCGAGGTGCAGTCGGGGGCGATCGAGGTCGGCGGCGAGGCGGGCGCCGAGGCGCGGCTGGCCCGCTGCGTGTACATGCCCCAGCGCGATCTGCTGCTGCCGTGGCTGAGCGCGATCGACAACGCGGCGCTGGCGCCGCGCAACCGCGGCGCCTCGCGCGCCGACGCCCGTGCCCAGGCGGCGCCGCTGTTCGAGCGCTTCGGGCTCGCCGGCTTCGAGCGCGCCCACCCGGCTGAGCTGTCCGGCGGCATGCGCCAGCGGGTCGCCTTCCTGCGCACCCTGCTCGCCCGCAAGCCGGTGCTCCTGCTGGACGAGCCCTTCGCATCGCTCGACGCGATCTCGCGGGCCGAGATGCAGGAGTGGCTGGCCGGGGCGCTCGCGGCCGAGCCCGCCGCCGCGATCCTCGTCACGCACGACGTCGAGGAGGCGCTGTACCTGTGCGATCGCGTCGTCGTCTTGAGCGCCCGGCCGGCGCGGGCGATCGCGACCGTCGCCGCACCGGCGCCGCGCTCCGCGCCGCGGCGCGAGGCGGTCACCTCCGCCGAGTTCACGGCGGCGCGCGAGCGGGCGCTCGCGGCGCTCGCGGACGGTTCGCGATGAAGCGGGTGCTGTTGCCGGCCGGCGTGATCGTCGCCCTGCTCGGCCTCTGGGAACTGGCGGCGCGCTGGGACCTGATCGCGGACGCGCTCGACATCAAGCCGTTCCTGATCCCGGCGCCGACGGACGTCGCCCAGGCGCTCTGGGATGACCGCGAATTGCTCGCCACCGACGCCTGGGTGACGATCCAGGAGGTCCTGCTGGGCTTCGCGATCGCCGTCGTGCTCGGCTTCGCCTTCGCGATCGCCCTGCACCTCTCCGACACGCTGCGGCGCGCGTTCTACCCCCTGCTGGTCGCCTCACAGACCGTCCCGGTGATCGCGATCGCCCCGATCCTGGTCGTCTGGCTCGGGTTCGGGATCGGCCCGAAGCTGGCGATCATCGCGCTCGTCTGCTTCTTCCCGATCACCGTCAACACCCTCGACGGCCTGCGCTCCGTGGACCCTGAGCTGCCGCGGATGATGCGGACGCTCGACGCGCGCCGCTCGCTCACCCTGACCCGGGTGGAGATCCCCTCGGCGCTGCCGTTCTTGATCAGCGGAGCAAAGATCGCCGCCGCGATCTCGGTGATCGGTGCCGTGTTCGGCGAATGGTCGGGCGCCGATGCAGGGCTCGGGCACCTGATCCTCGTCGCTCAGGGTCAGCTGCAGACGGCGCGCGTGTTCGCCGCGGTCTTCGTCCTCTCGGTGCTCGCGATCGCGCTGTTCGGCGGTCTCGCGCTGGCCGAGCGACGGCTCGCCTGGTGGGCGCCCCGAGCCCGGAGGGCGGCGTGACCGGTCGCCTCGCGCCGGCGCTCGCGGTGCTCGCGCTCGCGCTCTTCGCCGCCGGCTGCGGCGAGAAGCAGGAGCACACCGGCGGTGACTCCGAGCCGATCGCGTTGGCACTCGACTTCTACGTCAATCCCGACCACGCCGGTATCTACACCGGGCTCGAGCGTGGCTACTTCGACGAGGCCGGCCTCGAGGTCGATCCGACCGTCCCCTCCGACCCCTCGGCGCCGATCCGGCAGGTCGCCGCCGGGCGCGCCGACCTCGCGATCTCCTACGAGCCGGAGGTCCTGCTCGCCCAGGACCAGGGACTCCCGGTGACGGCTGTCGCGGCGCTGGTCCCGCAGCCGCTCACCTCGCTGATCTCGCTGCCGAAGGCCGGGATCGCCGACCCGGTCGACCTGGCGGGCAAGACGGTCGCGACCGCCGGGATCCCCTACCAGGCCGACTTTCTGGACGCGATCCTCGAGCGCGCCGGCATCGACCCGGACGACGTCTCCCAGCAGGACGTCGGGCTCAACCTGCTGCCGGCCGTGCTCTCGGGCAGCGCCGACGCGATGCTCGGCGGCTTTCTGAACGTCGAGGGCGTCGACCTGGCCGAGCGCGGCCTCGACCCCCGGGTGGTCCCGGTCGACCGGCTCGGGATCCCGACGTACGACGAGCTCGTCCTGGTCGCGTCCACGGACCGGATCGCCGACGACCCAGAGCCGATCCGCCTGTTCATCGCGGCGCTCGAGCGCGGTACCCGCGCCGCCGTGCGTGACCCGCAGGCCGCGACCGAGGCGATCCTCGACGCCGGCGATGGGCTCGAGCCGAAGCTGACCCGGGCCGAGGTCGACCGCACCCTGCCGCTGCTCGCCCAGCGGGGACCGCGCGCGTTCGGCTACATGGACGCCCGCGAGTGGGAGCGCTTCGCCGGCTTCTTCGCCGACCGCGGGCTGATCTCGACCCGGCCCACGGCCGAGCAGATGTTCACCGACGAACTGCTGCCCGGCCAGGTTCCGCAGTAGCGGCGTCGCTCAGGCCGCAAGCCGCAGCGGAGGCCCAGCGGCGACCGAGCCGTGCCAGCGCGCGAGCGCGAACGAGCCCGCGAGGCCGCGAAACGGCGCGTAGGGCGCGAAGTACTCCTCGACCTCCTCGACCGTGGCGCGGCGCCCGAGCCCGGCGAGCGAGCCGACCAGCTTCACGTATGCGAGGTCTCCCGCGGGCAGCGAGTCGGGCTCGCCGCGGCCGTTGAAGCCGAGCACCTGAAGCGTCCACGGGCCGATCCCGGAGATCCTGCGCAGCCGCCGGTCGCCGTCCGGGCTCGCCGGGTCGACCCGCCCGCGCGCGATCTCGCGCGCGCAGCGGATCAGGGCGACGGCGCGAGACGGCGCCAGGTCCATCGCAGCGAGCTCGGCCGGCGCGATGCCGGCGACGATGCTCGCCGAGGGGACGTCGCGCAGCGGCCCGGGCCCGCGCCAGGCGCCGTCGTCCGTGGCGGCGAGGCGATCGCCCCAGCGGCGGACGACCCGGCGCTGAATCTCGGCCGCGCGACTCGACTCGATCAGCTGCTCCGTCACCGCCCAGGCGAGCGCCTCCCAGGCCCACGGGCGCCGCTTCGGCCGCAGCCAGGGCCGGTGGTGGATGATCTCGCCGATCAGGGGGTCCCCGCGGAACGTGCGGGCGAACTCCGTCAGGTCCTCGTCGACGGCGAGCGCGAAGCGCATCCGCTCGATCGCGAGCTCGACCGACTCGGCCGGGGCCGGGGTATCGCGGTCGGCGGGACCGGCCCGGAACACGACCCGGTCGCCGGCCGGCTGCCAGACGTGGACGACGACGCGCCCGCCGGGCGTGGTCATCAGCCTCGAGACGACCGAGGCCCGGCGCCGGGCGACGCCGTCGCCGCCCAGGCGGTTGCGGAGCCGATACGGCCACGGTGGGCGCACCTCGACCTCGAGCGGCCGCCGGCCGCGTCCACCGGCCGCAGCCACGCTCAGCGGTCCAGCAGGTGGACGTCGACCATGAACGAGCGGCTCGCGAGCACCTTGACCGGGCGCTCCTTGGCCCGGGCGCGCTTCGCGGGCCGCTTGCCCGATCCGCCGCGAGTGGCGCGGGCGAGCGCGACCGTGGCGGCCCCGGCGACGATTCCTCCGGCGGCGGCGATCGCCGCCGTGCGCGCCTCCGCCTTCCAGGCCGAGAGCTCGGCGGCCTGGTCGACGGTCGCCGGCAGCGGCCGCGCGGTGGGCTCGTCGATCTCGCCCTCGGCGTCGGGCATCTCGATCGCCTCGGTCTCCAACAGCTCTTCCCTCATCCCGTCCCTACTCTAAGCCCTCGTCAAGCGGAGGCTCAGCCGAGGCTGCGCTCGTAGATCCGGTAACGCTGGATCACCCGGCCGCCCATCCCCTCCATCGCCCGGTTCATCGCGTCGTTGGTCTCGAGGATCCAGCCCATGTGGCCGCCCCGGGGGCCGACCGTCGCCGCCATCTGCACCTGGCGCTCGTAGAGGGCGGCGGCAACGCCGAGGTGCTGGTAGTCGTGTTTGACCCCGAGCGCGAACACCCGCAGCCGGTCGATGTAGCGCTTGCGGCGCAGGAAGTGGATCCAGCCGAACGGCAGCACGCGGCCGTTCATCTTCGCCAGCGCCTGATCGACGTCGGGGAGCGTGAGGGCGGCGCCGACGACCTCGCCGTCGCGCTCGGCGATCATCGCCCAGTTCTCGTCGAGCACCGGCTTCAGGTTCTTGGCCTGGAACTCGACCTCGGCCTCCGTGATCGGGACGAACCCCCAGTTGTCGCCCCAGGCCTCGTTGTAGACCTCCATGAACCGCGTCACCTCGGCCGCCATCTGCGCCTTGCGCATCGGCCGCAGGACGACCCCCTCCTCACGCGACTTGGCGGCGGCGGCGTGGATCAGCGGGTGCATCTCGGTGCCCTCCTTGAGCTCGCCGAACCACAGCTCCCACATCAGCAGATCGATCGCCTTGCCCAGGCCCTGCGCCTCCAGCTGCCGCTGGTAGTAGGGCGGGTGCCAGGGCTCGAGGATCATCGACGGCTGGTCGAAGCCCTCGATCAGGATCCCGCACTCGTCGTTCATCGTGAAGTCCATCGGGCCGAGCATCCGCTCGCGGCCGCGCTCGCGCAGCCAGTCCCCGGCGCCGTCGATCAGCGCCGCGACCACCGCCGGGTCGTCCTCCGCGTCGAAGAATCCGAACATGCCGTCGTTGCCGCCCTGGAACTCGTCCCAGCGGTAGTCGATGTGGGCGGAGATCCGCCCGACCACCTCGCCGTCGCGCTCGCACAGCATCAGCTCAGCCTCCGCGTGCTCGAACCAGGGGTTCTTGCGACGGTCCAGAAAGTGGCGGCGCTCGAACCGCAGCGGCGGCACCCACTGCGGGTCGCCGGCCCGCAGCCGGTACGGGAGCTCGATGAAGGCCTTCAGGTCGCGCTTGCCCGAAACGGGGCGGATCGTAGGTTCCGTCACGCGGCGCAACCTACACTTGTGCGGATGTCCGAGACCGCCCGCGCGCCGGTCGACGTGTTCGAGAAGGCGCGCACCCACGACCGGCTCGAGATTCTCGAGATCGCCAAGCAGGGGGACCTACTCCCCTATTTCCGCGTCCTCACCTCGGAGGCGGGCCCGGTCGTGGAGATGGAAGGCCGCGAGACGATCATGCTCGGCTCGAACAACTATCTCGGGCTCACCGGGGACCCGCGGGTCAAGCAGGCGGCCCGGGACGCGCTCGAGACCTACGGGACCGGGCTCACCGGCTCGCGGCTGCTGAACGGGACCACGCCGCTCCACCTCGACCTCGAGCGCGAGCTCGCCGAGTGGATGCAGGTCGAGGAGGCGATCGTCTTCACCACCGGTCACCAGGCCAACGTCGGCTGCATCGGGACCATCCTCGGCCCGGGTGACACGGTGATCTGCGACTCGGCCGATCACGCCTCGATCCTCGATGGCTGCATGCTCTCCGGCGCGAAGCTGCGCCCGTTTCGCCACAACCAGATGCCGAAGCTCGAGCGGATGCTCGAGCGGGCCGCGGGCGACGGCGGCGGCGTCCTGGTGATCGTCGACGGCGTCTTCTCGATGGAGGGCGACCTCTGTGACCTGCCGGCGATCGTCGAGCTCTGCCGGCGCTACGGCGCGCGGCTGATGGTCGACGAGGCGCACGGGGTCGGGGTGCTCGGCGAGCGCGGCGCCGGGGTGAGCGAGCTGTTCGGGCTCGAGTCCGAGGTCGACCTGCGAATGGGCACCTTCTCGAAGAGCCTCGCGTCATGCGGCGGCTTCATCGCCGGACCGACCGAGGTGATCGAGTACCTGCGCTACGCCTCGCGGCCGTTCATCTTCACCGCGGCGGCGGTCCCGGCCGCGGTCGGGGCGGCGCTCGGAGCGCTGCGCGTGATCCGGGCCGAGGGCGGCGAGCTGATGGCGAAGCTGCTCGACAACGCCCGCTACCTGCGCCGCGGCTTCGAGGACCTGGGGCTGATGGTGGTCGAACCCGGGACGCTGCCCGACGGCACCGAGGCGACCACCCCGGTGGTCCCGGTCGTGGTCGGCCAGGACTACCAGGCGGCGCTGCTGTGGAAGGCGCTCTTCGATGCCGGCGTCTACACGAACGTCGCCGTGCATCCGGCGGTCCCGCCCGGCGGCGCGCTGCTCCGCACGTCGCTGATGGCGACCCACGAGCGCGAGCACCTCGACCGCGCGCTGGCGATCATCGAGCGGACGATCGCCCAGTTCCCGGACCTCCCCCGCGCCGCCTAACCCCCCGCCGCCCAGCCCCGCCGAGATTCATCCTGACCACCCCTGAGGTGGTTCAGATGAAACTCGGCGCACAGTGGTTGCGCGCGATTTCGGGCGTTGTGCAATCCCCCCACCGGGGGAAATTCCTCTTGTCCATTTCTGAACAAGCCCGAGTTGTGAACGAAAAGCATGCTCGTAGCGAACGAACTGTTACCGCCGGAGCGGGTTGGCGGTTGACTAGGGGGGGCGGGATTTCTAGGTTCCGTCTCGCGCCGTACGCACCCCGGGGCAGGGAGCGGACGGGACGAAATGGAGAGAGAGTTTTGTCCCGGACGTGACCGTTAAGCGGGTTCTCGGACCCGCCCGGAGCGACGACGCCCGATACCCCGCCAACCGCACTAACCACTCAGAGAAGGAGTGAGAATGGAAGCTGCCTCGACCTTGGCCCCTGCCGCGATGCCGCAGCACATGCAGGCGCTCGCACACGCCAACCGGGTACGGCTGGCGCGAGCCGCGCTGAAGCGCGCGATCGCGACCGGAGCCGTCGATGCGGCGGAGATCGTCCGAGAGTGCCCCTGGGAGGCCGGGTCGATGTCCATCGGTGAGCTGCTGCGCAGCCAACGCCGGTGGGGTCGGACCCGCGCCCGCAAGTTCCTGTTCTCGATCGCCGTGAACGAGAACCGCGAGCTCAACCGGCTGACCAGCCGCCAGCGCGAGCTGCTCGCA
Source organism: uncultured Solirubrobacterales bacterium (assembly GCA_963781265.1). GTDB lineage: Bacteria > Actinomycetota > Thermoleophilia > Solirubrobacterales > 70-9 > WHSW01. The sequence goes on along the minus strand of CAWAFH010000018.1, from coordinate 440,708 downwards.
GTTGAGCTCGAGGCTAAGCGTCCGTTGCACGCCAGCTAGCCGCCACCAGGGGGGTTTGAGATCGTCGAAGGGGCGGGCGCTCAGCGCCCGCCCCGCCGCCCCGGGCGGGGCGATCCCTAGAAACCGATGTTGAGCGGCACGGGGCTGGCTCCGGCGAAGCCGAAGAACCAGATCCCGAAGCCGACGATCGCCAACCCGGCCGAGGAGACGAGGATCACTTCGAGCGCCGACGAGCGCAGCGGCCGGTCGCGGCGCTCGTTGAGCTCGGTGTGCCAGCGGTTGAGGCGCCCGAGGACGAACACCAGGAGCACGATCGAGACGAGGGTCCCGAACATGGTGACCATCAGCGCCGTGCCCAGCGACGAGGTGCTCTGGACCTGCGATCCGATCCACAGCCAGCCGACCGGGACCCCGACCCAGAGCAGCAGGCAGCCCGCGAGCATCAAGAGGACGAGCGCCGCGCTGGCGGGACCGCCCATGATCTCCCTGATCCGGGCCAGCATCGTCCGCCCAGGTTACCCCGCCGTCAGCGCAGTTTGACCAGCTGCCCGGAGCGCGCCCGGAAGGCCCGCGCGAGCAGCGCGGCGGTGATCAGGCCGACCGCGATCCCGGCGATCAGGCGGCCGGCCGGCGGCAGGGCGTCGGGGACCACGTAGAAGAGAAAGCCGATCACGGCGACGCCGGCGGCGCCGGCGAGCAGGGTCGTATGGGAGCGGTACCCGCCGAAGTGCTCGCGGATCGAGAGCTCGAGCCCGGCCAGCGAACCGAGCGACAGGCCGACCACGAGCAGCGCGGTGCTCGTGCGCCCGTCCGTGAAGAACGCGGCGACCAGCATCCCGAGCCCGGCCAGGACGAGCAGTTCGACCAGCGGAAACGGCGCCCAGGGCGCCTCGGGCCGTTCCTCCTCGATCGGCTTGCGAACCGGTCTCGGCGTCGCCTTGGTCGGCGCGGGAGCGGCGGGCGAGCGCTCAGCCGCCGGCCGCCGCGGGCGCTGCTTGCGTCGCTTCTTGGCCACTAGATGGTCAGCGCGCGCCGCTCGGCACCGGGGGCCCGAGCCCCTTCGCTAACGGACAACCGGAGGAGAGCCGGATTCGCCACCAGCCCAGCAGCATCCCGAGCAGCCCCCAGCGCGGGCGCGAATGCCAGTGCCGGCAGCCGGGCTCGCCGACGTCCTGGTTGGAGACGATCACCCAGCGGTGACGATCCGGCGCGGCGATCATCCGCTCGAGCAGGCCACGATTTGCCTCCTCGACGTCGGCGCGGCGGGCGAGCTCGGCCCGGGCGTCACGCAGCCGCAGCGAGAGCGCGTCCCGGATGCGCTCGAGCTCACCGGTCGTCATGACGCGCGGCCCGCCGACGGCGCCGATGCCCCAATCGATGTCGAGGCGGGGGAACGAGGAGGCGAACAGCTCGCCGAGCTCCCGCTCGAGGCGCGCGATCTGGCCGCGGAGGTCGTCTCGGGCACGGCGCTCGGCGCCCTCGGTCGGCGCTGCGATCCCCGACAGCGGGTTGATCCGATCGCGGTGCTCGAGCAGTTCGGGCAAGGCTCTCCTTCCGCCCGTCGCCTACGGCGCCGATTCTACCCGCGCATGACCCCGGCGGCGAGCCAAAGCGCTTCCTCGACCGCGATCGCGGGCACGCCACTCACCCCGATCGCGACCAGGGTCGTGCGCCGCGTCTTCGGGCGCACCCCGCGCCCGGCCGCCAGCGCACCGAACAGCAGGGCCAGCGGGCGCTCGGCGTCGGCGATCACCAGGGTGCCCTGCGGCAGCTCGCCGGGGCGGCCCGCGAGCGCCTCGCCGGGCGCGCTGAGGCGGATCCCCAGCGGCCCGCTGACCCGGTCGGCGTCGAAGGCGCGCATCGCGACCCCGGACTCGATCGTGGCGATCGTGAGCGCGTCGTCGAGCAGGTTGCTGCTGCGAAACGCGCCCTTCTTCATCCGCTCCAGGGCGAGCGCCTCCACCGGGGTCAGCTGCTCGTCGGGGTCGAGGCCGATGTGGCGGTAGAACACCCGGTAGGCCCACGGGATCGGCTGCTGGCGCAGGTTCACCGCCTGGGCGCCGGCGAAGCGGTCCGAGAGCACCCGCAGGCGCTCCTTGACCTCGCGCCCGGAGCGCCCCGAGCCGCGCTCGACCGTGAGCTCGAGCAGGGCGAGCCCGGGGAACTCCTCGGCGAGCTCGGCGGCGATCCAGCCCTGGCGCGCCTCGGGCTCTGCGGCTTCGCTCACCGCGACAGCTCCGCGCGCCGCGCGGACTCCCGCAGCAGCGCGTCGAGGTCGGCGGTCAGCTTGCCCTCCGAGAGCGCATCGCTGCCGATCACGGCCTCGCGCAGCAGCCCGCCCGGGTAGCCGAAGGCGACGGTCGGGCAGCCGCCGACCCGATAGAGGTTCGAGACGGCGCCGTCGGCGTCCCAGCCGACCGGGATCCGCCAGCCGTGGTCGCGGACGATCTGCGCCGCGTCGTCGTGGTCGTCGTGGACGTTCACCGAGAGGAAGTTGACCCGCCCGGCGTAGCGGCGGGAGACCTCGTCGATCAGGTCCTGCGTCGGCAGGCAGTCGGCGCCGCGGGTGAACCAGAACGAGATCACGAGCGGCTTGTCGAACAGGTCGCACACCCGGATCACCTCCGGCAGGTCGACTTCGCAGGCCGGCGTCCGGCGGTCGTCGCTCGGGCAGGGGTTGGCTCCGGTGCGGCAGTCGTCCTGGTAGATGTTGGCGTCGCCCTCGTTGCTGCCGAGCAGCTCCGGGAGGGCGAACTCCGGCATCGACTCGCCGGCCTCGGTGGCCGTCGCGCCGAGGATCCCGTCGTCGCGGGTCTTCAGCGTGTTCACGGTCGCGACCACGATCAGGATCAGGAACGCGACCCCGACCCAGAGCGAGTAGCGGCTGCCGGGCTTCTTGGCCTGCTTCGCGTCTTTGGGATCGCTCGCCACGGGATCGCGTACGACCCTATGACCTGCCGCCCCGCAGCAGGGCCCGGCCGCGCGCCGGCTGCCGCGCCGCCGGCGACGACGCTTCGCGGGGTGCGAGCCGGGTCTCCGCCCAGACCAGCGCCGCCGGCAGCAGGACGAGCACGCCGAGCAGCGCCACGCCGAGGTCGAGCACCGTGACGAGGCCGAAGTCGCGGAGCATCCGAATGTCGGTGGCCGCGAGCACCGCGAAGCCGGCGATCGCGGTCACCCCGGATGCCAGCACCGCCATCCCGGTTCGCGAGTAGGCGCGCCGCAGCGCCTCGCCGATCGCGACGCCCGGCGTCCGCTCCTCCTCGTAGCGGGCCGCGAGCAGGACGCTGAACTCGGTCGCGATCGCGATCACCAGCGCCCCGAGCGTCGCCGACATCGGGTTCAGGGACACTCCGGCGATCGCCAGCCCGAGCGCCGCCCACCCGGTCGCGAGCACGATCGGGATCAGCGGGATCAGCGCCCGCCGCAGCGACCGATAGACGGCGAGCAGGGCGAGCGCGACGGCAGCGAGGCCCGCGAGCGCCAGCAGGTAGCGGTTCGACGACAGGGCCGAGTTCGCGTCGGCCGCCAGCACCGGCAGCCCGACGACCTCCGCGGTGACCCCGGGCGGTGGGTCGTTCTCGGTGCCGGGCGGGTCGATCTGGGCGCGGATCGAGTCGATCAGCTCCTTCTGCTCGTCGAACGGCATCACCTTGATCCCGAACGGGATCACCGCGGTGCCGGCGGTCGAGTCCGGGCTCGTGCGGTTGACGAAGGCGGCGAGGAAGTACTGAGGCAACAGGTTGAGGACCCCCTGAACCCGCTCGCGGCTGTCGGGGGTCTCGGTGCCGAACAGGTCCGGGAGCGCGATGTACGGGCACAGCCGCGTGTCCTGGTCGACGCACGGGGTCGAGTCGTCGGCGTAGCCCGCGTCGTCGAGCACCCGCTGCTTGAACCCGCGCATCCAGGCGACGACCGCGGGGTCGTCGAGGTCGTCGGCGCGCACCGCGACCTCCACCTCGCCCGAGACGCCCGTGGCGTCCTGGAGCTCGTCGACGTTGCGCAGCTCGGGCAGGCCGCTCGGCACGAGCTCGCGCAGGTCGGAGATCAACTCGGCCTTGGTACCGACCGCCCAGCCGGCGACCGCGATCACGAGCCCGACCGCCAGCACCCGGCCTGGGAAGGCGACCGAGACCGCGAGCGCCCGGCGCCCGAGCGCCCGGATCCGGCCCGCGACCGCGGCCTTGGCGTCGCCGAGCTTCGCCAGCCGCCCCGGCTCCCGCGGGGATCTCGAGCGGCGAGCGGCGAGCGGCGAGCGGCCTCGATCCCTGGGCGTCAGCGACAACACCGCCAACCCGGCCGTCAGGGCCACCGCGAGCGACACCGCCACCCCGACCACCAAGAGCAGGCCGAAGCCGCGGATCATCGGGATCGGCGACAGCAGCAGGACCAAAAAGCCTGCAGCGGTGGCGAACGCCGCGGTCGCGATCACCGGCCCGCCCCGGGCGGCCGCCTCGACCGCGGCCCGCGCCGGCGACGAGCCCTGGCCGCGCGCCTCGTTGAAGCGGGCCTGGAACTGGATCGCGTAGTCGACCGCGAGCCCGATCAGGATCGGCAGGACCGCGATCGACGCCATCGTCAGCGAACCGCCGAACGCGGCCAGCAGGCCGAAGGTGATCGCCGTCGCGACGAGCGCCACCGCGAGCGGCAACAGCCGCGCAGGCGGCCCCAGGACCAGCGCCAGGGTGATCAGCATGACCACGAGCGCCGCCGCCAGCAGGATCAGGATCGAGCTGGAGAGCTTGTCGGCGAGCCCGTCGACGACGACCGGGGCGCCGCTCACCACGTACTCGGCGCCGCGGATCTTGAAGGCGTCGTCGCCGACCGCGTCGCGGATCTGCCCGATCGCCTCGCTGCGCTCCGACTCGCTCAGATCGGGCTTCAGCCGGATCAGGATCTGCGCGGCGTCGGAGCTCGGCCAGAAGATCGAGAAGCGCGGCTTCGGCTCGCCCGGCCGCGCCGGGTCGAAGACGACCGCGCTGACGAACGTCGGGTCGTCGAGGCGCGGCAGGCCGGTCTGGCCGTACTGGACCGAGAGCTGCAGCAGCCGCTGCCGGAACTGGGTCAGGACCTCGTCGGCGGCCGCCTTCGCGGCGGCCTGCTGCTGCTCGGTGCTGAGGCCCTGGCGGCGGGCGCGCTCGAGCGCCGCCGCGGCGGCCGCGCGCGCCTGCTTGACCGCGGCCTTCGATTGGCCCTGGAGCACGTTGGTCGCCTGGATCGCGGACTGGTTGAGAAAGGTCGCCCCGCCGAGCACCGCCTGGGCCGGCTGGCTCGCGGCGAGCGCCGCACACGGCGCCGGGGCCGGCTTGTCGGTGAACACCTTGCCGCCCTCGACGTTGCCCGAGAGGCAGCCCTCGAGCGACAGCAGCTTGCCGAGGTCGGATGTGAGCACGAGCTGGTCGAGGTCGCCCTTGACGAGGACGACAACCGCGTCGTCGCCGAACTTGTGCTCGAAGTCCTCGGTCGCCCGGTCGGCGGCCGAGCCGCTGTCGACGAGCTGGTCGGTGCCGGCGTCGGGCTCGAGCCGCAGCGCCGCGACCGCGCCGAGCAGCGCGACCAGCACGACCGCGACGACGACCGGGATCGGCTGCTCGACGCACCACGCCGCGAGCCGTGCGAACAGATCCCTCGCAATGTCGGAAGACTAGGGTGCGCGGATGTTCGAGTTGCCAGTTGTCAGTTGCCAGCCGCTCGAGGGTCGCGGATCGAGCACCGAGGAGCCAGCAACTTCGTCAATCCATCGCGAGCGGACCCTGCGTCTCCGCGTTGAGGAACTGGCTGACGAACTCGTTGTCGGAGTTGAACAGCTCCTCGGACGGGCCGGACTCGACGATCTTGCCCTTCCAGAGCACGGCGATGAAGTCGGCGATCCGGCGCGCGGTGCCGAGGTCGTGGCTGATCACCATGTAGCAGCCGCCGTTCTCCTCGTGGACCTCGCGGATCAGCTCGCACAGCAGCGCGGTCCGAACCGGGTCGAGGCCGGAGTCGGGCTCGTCGAACATGACGATCGCCGGGTCGAGCACCAGCGCCCGGGCGAAGCCGGCGCGCTTGCGCATCCCGCCCGAGAGCTCGTTCGGCATCTTCTCGGTCGCCTCCGACAGGCCGACCTCGCGCAGCCGCCGGTTGACGATCTCCCCGATCTCGTCCTCCGACTTGTCCGTGTGCTGGCGCAGCGGGAAGGCGACGTTGTCGAAGATGTTCATCGAGCCGAACAGCGCCCCGTCCTGGAACAGCAGGCCGAACTTCTTGCGCATCTCGAACAGCTCGTCGTCGGACATGCCCGGGACCGACTCGCCGTGGACGAGCACGTCGCCGGAATCCGGATACAGGAGACCGACGATGTGCTTGATCAACACCGACTTTCCGGTTCCCGACGGGCCGAGCACCATTGAGATCTGGTCGTCGGGCAGGCCGAGGTTGAGCCCGTTGAGGATCCGCGTGCGGCCGAACTGCTTGACCACGTCGATGATCTCGATCGCGTCCTCGCCGCCGTGGTCGCGCTTCTCGCCGGTGTGCCAGCGGTACGGGTTCGACTCGGACGGGTCCACGCCGGGGATCGTGTAGTCCTTGTTCAGGCTGCCGAGCTCGGGAGCGGGCTCCTCGTAGTCGACGACCTCCGCCTGGGAGCCGCCGGCCTGCTCGGCGAAGCGCTCATGCTCGTCCGCCTGGGTCCTCGGCTCCTCGGGCCGCTCCTCGGCGACGACCACCTCGTCGACGCCCGCATCCTCCGGATCACGCTGTTCGTCGGCCATCGGTTCCTCCTCTCTCTCCTCAGCCGCCGATCGGCGCCCTCGGGTTCGCGCCCCAGAAGACCAGGGTCCCCATCATCCCGATGATGTGCACCAAGACGATGTTCAAGACCATCGACTTCGCCGTCGCCGTGCCGACGCCGACCGGTCCGCCCGAGGCGGTGTAACCGTAGTAGCAGCCGACGAGCACGATCGCCGTCGCCATGACCATCGCCTTGATCAAGCTGAATAAGAGGTCGGGCGGGTTCTGGAACATCCAGAAGACGAGGAAGTAGCCGCCCGAGGAGACCTCGCCGACCTGCTCGACCACCGCCAGGTACGAGGCCAGGTAGCCGACCCCGATCGCGGCCAGGTACATGAACGGCAGGGTGATCCAGGCGCCGAGCAGGCGGGTCCCGCAGAGGAAGATCATCGGGTTGATCCCCATCACCTCGAGCGCGTCGACCTCGTCGGAGATCCGCATCGCGCCGAGCTCGGCGACGATCCCGGTGCCCACCTTGGCGGCCATCATGTAGCCGAAGCCGTAGGGGATCACCTCGCGCAGGTCACACCAGGCGGCGAACACCCCGGCGTAGGCGGGAGCGCCGACCGAGCGGTTGAAGTAGGCGCCCTCGATCCCGCACTGCAAGCCCAAGATGAAGACCAGCCCCCAGATCACGATCGTCGAGCCCAAGATCAAGATCCCGGCCTGGCGCAGCGCCTCGCCGAAGAACCGCATGACGCGGCCCGAGTAGACGATCCCCATGACCTTGCCGCTGAACCTGGCGATGTCGCCGAGCGAGCCCAGCCAGTCCCGTGGTACGGCGAGCCAGCCCATCAGACCGCCGCCCGCCGGCTCGGTGCTCGCCGCTCGATCAGCGCCGACGCCCTCGGGAGCACCCGAGCGGCGAGCGGCCGGACGACGAGCGGCGAACTGACTCACTTGATCACCGAGATCTCAGGATGGGTCGCGAGGAGCGTTTGAGTGAACACGTAGTTGAACGCGAACACCCCCAGGAAGGCGATGACGACCGCTTCGTTGACGGCACGGCCCACCCCCTCGGCGCCTCCGGACGCATTCATCCCTTTGTAGGAGCAGACGACGGCGATGATCGCCCCGAAGATCGTGCACTTGAGGATCGAGCCCCAGAGGTCGGTGACCGAGGCGTTGTTGAAGAGGGTGGCGAAGAAGCCGCCCAGCGGCTGGCCGTAGGCGATCTCGGCGAAGATCCCGCCGGCGATCCCGAACAGCAGCGCATAGACGTCGAGCAGCCCGGTGATCAGCATCAACGCCAAGAAGCGCGGCACGACGAGGTTCTTGATCGGATCGACGCCGAGCACCTGCAGCGCGTCGAGCTCCTCGCGGATCTTGCGCGCCCCGAGGTCGGCGGTGATCGCGGTCCCGGCGACCCCGGCGACGACGACCGAGGTCACCAGCGGCGCGAACTCGCGCACCGAGGCCAAGATGAAGAAGCCGCCGAGGCGGTCGAGCGAGCCGAACAGGGAGAGGAAGTTGGCCGCCTGTAGCCCCGGCGCGCCGAAGCCGAAGGCCACGGTGCTGATCAGCATCGGAAACCAGGAAAGCTGCAGGACGAAGAGAAACTGGCCGACGAACTCGCCCCCGTAGGGGTACGGCGGCCTGATCGTGGCCGTGATGGTCTTGCCGGCCAGGATCATCATGTTCCCGACCTGCTCGAACAGGCTCTTTGCGGGCAGGAATGCCCTGTCAGCGACTGATCTGACCATAGTTCTCCTCCGGCAGCCGGACCGCTCCCGCCGCCAGCGCAACAACATTATTCGATGGGGTGGTTGGCCGCCACTCACAACCGTCGCGCGCCGCTTCGCGCCGCCCGCCGCGCTCCCCGGGGCCGAAGCGGATTGCCGGGACCGTGTGCGATGGTATGTTCCCCGCGCTTTGGGGGAGGAGACCGCCATCAGCGACCGCCGCCTGCCAGCTTTCCGAGGTGCCCTGGTCCGAGCCCCACTCGCGGCGACGCTCGCCGGGCTCGCGATCGTCGCCTCCGCGTGCGGTAGCGACCCCCAACGCCAGGACGCGAACGAACCCGACGCCGACTTCCCGGTCGCCGTGCAGTCGGCCAAGTTCCCCACCGATCAGCGGCTCGCCCAGACCCGCGACCTGCAACTCGAGGTCGAGAACACCGGCGACAAGACGGTGCCGAACCTCGCGGTGACGATCTACACGGACGACGACAGGGGCGGCGGCTCGTTCTCGGTCCGCACTGACCAACCGGGGCTCTCCAACCCGAACCGGCCGGTGTGGATCCTCGAGAACGGCTTTCCGAAGCAGCTCGAGCCCGGCGAGGACGCCGCCGACCTCGACTCCGCGCCTCAGGGCGGCGCCTCCGCGGCGCAGACCGACACCTTCGCGTTCGGCCCGCTCGATGCGGGCGACAGCAAGGACCTGATCTGGCGGGTGACGCCGGTCGTCGGCGGCACCTACACGGTCCACTACGAGCTCGCGGCCGGGCTGACCGGCAAGGCGCGAGCCGTGGGCGAGGACGGCAGCCCGGTGAAGGGCGAGTTCGTCGTCACGATCAGCGACAAGCCCCCGCGCGCCGGCGTCGACGCGAACGGCGACGTCACGATCGAAACGCAGTAGGCCCGCGGACCCGACTCGCTACCGTCCGCACGGTGCGGGCACGGCGGGCGATCGTTGCGGGACTGGCGTCGGCGGCGCTGCTCGCCACGGGCTGCGGCGGCGACGACGTGACCACGGTCGCCGACCAGCCGGCCTCGACCTCGACGACCAAGCCGCCCGCGGGCGGCGGCGCGGTCGGCGACGGCGAGGGCGGCGTCGCGCTCGAGCGGGTCGGTGAGTTCGACCAGCCCGTCTACGTCACCCAGCCGCCGAGCGGCGACCCCGACCACCTCTACGTGGTCGAGCAGTGCGGTCGGATTCAGCGGGTCCCGATCGACGGCGGCGAGCCGAGCGTCTTCCTCGACCTCGGCGATCTGGTCACCTGCGGCGGCGAGCAGGGCCTGCTCTCGGTCGCCTTCGCCCCCGACTACGCCGAGTCGGGCGCCCTCTACGTCAACTACACCGACTCCGAGGGCGACTCGCGCACGGTCGGTTACCGCCGGTCGCCCGGCGACCCGGCCGCGGCCGACCCCGAGAGCGCCGAGGAGTTGCTGAAGATCGACGACTTCGCCCCAAACCACAACGGCGGCCTGCTCATGTACGGGCCGGACGGCCGCCTGTACCTCGGCATGGGCGACGGCGGCGGCGCCGGCGACCCGGAGCGCACCGCACAGGATCCAATGCGCCCGCTTGGCAAGCTGCTGCGGCTCGACCCCGACCGGCCCGGGGAGTTCGACGTCGCGGCGCTCGGGCTGCGCAACCCGTGGCGCTACTCGTTCGACCGCCGCAGCGGCGATCTCTGGATCGGCGACGTCGGCCAGGACACGCTCGAGGAGATCGACGCCGTGCGCGGCGATCAGCTCGGCCCACAGCTCAACTTCGGCTGGTCGGCGTTCGAGGGCGACCAGCGCTTCAACGAGGACCAGCAGGCGCCGGACGCGACCCCGCCGGTCTATGAGTACGGGCGCGATCGCGGCTGCTCGGTGACCGGCGGCTACGTCGTCCGCGACCCGGCGCTCACCTCGCTGCTCGGCCGCTACCTGTACGGCGACTACTGCGAGGGCGAGCTGCACAGCTTCCCCGCCGTCCCCGACCGGCCCGCGACCGACGACCGCGACGTCGGTCTGCGAGTCGGCCAGCTGAGCTCGTTCGGCGAGGACGTCGATGGCCACGTCTACGCGGTCTCGCTCGAGGGCCCCGTCTACCGGCTGGTCGCCGATTGAGCCGCGCTAGCCTGATCCAGATGGCGCATCGCCCTGGCAGGGGAGTGATCGCGGCGGCGCTCGCGCTCGCCGTGCTGGCGCTCGGCTGCGTTGTCGCGAGCTCGGGCGCCGCGCCACGCGACGCCCGCGGCGCGGGCCTGAAGCTCGCCCGGGTCGGCGGCTTCGACTCCCCCGTGTACGTCCAGGACGCGCCGGGCGCGAGGAAGCTGCTGTTCGTGGTCGAGCAGGCGGGAACGATCCGGGTGGTCCGCGAGGGCAAGACCCTGAAGCGGGACTTCCTCGACCTCAGCGACCGCGTGCTCTACGGCGGCGAGCGCGGGCTGCTCTCGGTCGCCTTCGACCCCGCGTACGCGCGCAACCGACGCTTCTACGTCTACTACGTCAACAAGGACGGCAACATCGAGGTCGACGGCTACCGACGCAAGCGCAAGGTCGCCACCCGCGCCGAAGCCGGCTCGCGCCGCACGGTGATCGAGGTCCCGCACCCGCGGTTCCCGAACCACAACGGCGGCCAGCTGCAGTTCGGGCCCGACGGCTTCCTCTACCTCGGCACGGGCGACGGTGGCTCCGCGGGCGACCCTGACGGCAACGCTCAGAACCCCGAGATCCTGCTCGGGAAGCTGCTGCGGATCGACCCGCGCAAGCAGGGTGGTTACTCGGTCCCCGATTCGAACCCGTTCGTCGGGCGGGCGGGCCAGGACGAGATCTACGCGCTCGGCCTGCGCAACCCCTACCGGTTCTCGTTCGACAGCCGCGACGGCGATATCTACATCGGCGACGTCGGCCAGTACAGCTGGGAGGAGGTCGACCACGTCGGCCTCGGCAACCTTCCGGGCTCGAACTTCGGCTGGGACGTCTTCGAGGGCACCCACGACTTCGAGGGCGGCGCGGCGCCCGCCAACTACCGGGCCCCGGTCGTCGAGTACAGCTCCAGCGGCAGCAACTGCGCCGTCACCGGCGGCTATGTGGTCCGCGATCCCTCGCTGCCGGCGCTCGCCGGCCGCTACCTGTACGCCGACTTCTGCGGCGGCCAGCTGCGCTCGTTCGATCCGTCGAACCCGGGCGCCAGCGACGGCCCCGTCGGCCTCGACGTCGACGAGCCGAGCTCGTTCGGCGAGGGCCGCGGCGGGCGCATCTACGTCGCCTCGCTGGCCGGGGCCGTCTTCCGGATCGCCCGGCGCTAGGTCCGCGCGAGTATTGTCCGCAGCGCACCCCGCTGCGGCCAGATCCAGGAGGACGAACACGATGGAGTCCGCGACGCACCCCGACGCCACTGCGACCACCGACACCGGCAACGGCGCGACCGAGCCTGCCACGGCTTCCGAGACCTTCGCCGTCCACCGCCCGGTTGACGGCTCGGTGATCCGCGAACTCGCGATCGACGGGCCCGAGCAGGTCGCCGCAACGGTCGCGCGCGTGCGCGCCAACCAGCCGGCCTGGGAGGCGATCGGGTTCAGCGGCCGGCGCCGCTGGCTCGAGAATCTTCGCGACTGGATCCTCGCCAACCAGGACGCGGTCGACTCGCTGATGCAGGAGGAGACCGGGAAGGTCCGCGCCGACGCGACGCTCGAGGCGTTCTACGTGCTCGACGCGATCAACTTCTGGTGCGACCAGGGGCCCAAGTTCCTCGCCGACGAGACCATCTCGCCGCACAACCCGCTGCTCAAGGCGAAGCGGGCGAAGATCGTCTATCGCCCGTTCGGCGTCGTCGGCATGATCAGCCCCTGGAACTTCCCGGTGATCCTGTCGCTCGGCGACGCGATCCCGGCCCTGGTGGCCGGCAACGCGGTCGTGATCAAGCCGTCCGAGATCACCCCGCTGACGGTGATGGAGCTGGTCCGCGCCTGGCGTGAGGACGTCGGCGCCCCCGACGTGCTCGCCGTCGTCAACGGCATGGGCGAGACCGGCGGGGCGCTGGTCGACGAGTCCGACTACATGCAGTTCACCGGCTCCGAGCGGACCGGCAAGGTCGTCATGAAGCGAGCCGCCGACACGCTCACCCCCGTCAGCCTCGAGCTCGGCGGCAAGGACCCGATGATCGTCACCCGCGACGCCGACCTCGAGCGCGCCGTCAACGCGACCGCCTGGGGCGGGCTGCTGAACACGGGCCAGATCTGCATCTCGATCGAGCGCGTCTACGTCGAGGAGCCGATCTACGACGAGTTCGTGAGCAGGCTGCAGGCGAAGGTCGAGACCCTGCGCCAGGGCGCCGACGGCGACAGCTACACCGCCGAGATCGGGGCGATGACCTCGCCCCCCCAGGTCGACATCGTCTCCGAGCACGTCGAGGACGCGCGCGCCGCCGGCGCCCGGATCCTGACCGGGGGCAAGCGCATGGACGGGCCGGGTGACTGGTACGAGCCGACCGTGATCGCCGACGTCGACCACTCGATGAAGGTGATGCGCGACGAGACCTTCGGCCCGGTGATCCCGGTGATGAAGGTGCGCGACGTCGAGCAGGCCATCGAACTCGCCAACGACACCACCTTCGGGCTCGGCTCATCCGTGTTCGCCGGCGACCCGGAGGAGGGCGAGCGGATCGCCCGCCGGATCGAGGCCGGCCACTGCAATGTCAACGACGTGCTGGTCAACTACAACATCCTCGGGCTGCCGATGGGCGGCTGGAAGAACTCGGGGATCGGCGTCCGCCACGGCGCCACGGGGATCCGCCGCTTCTGCCACACCGTGGCGATGACGATCCCGCGCATGCCGACCGCGAAGTCGGAGCCTGTCTGGTTCCCGTACAGCGCCCGCAAGCGCGGCGTCGTGCGTCGCCTCTACACGTTCCTCAACGCCCGCGGGCTCAAGAACCGGCTCGGTTTCAAGCGCCGCTGACCGGCAACGGCGGCATCGACGGCCTCACCCGCTGGCTCGGCCTGCGCTGGGAGTCGGCCGGCCGGGTCGCGCTGACGGTGCGCCCGGAGCTGATCAACGCCGCCGGCCTGCTGTCGGGCCCGGTCGCCTTCGCGATGGTCGACTACTCGATGGGGTCGGCGCTCTGGGTGGAGCGCGAGCGCGGCGAGCGGATCGCGACGATCAACATCTCGATCAACTACCTGCGGACCGCGCGCGAGGGCGAGGTGTACTGCGAGTCGATCCTCGACCGTCGCAACGACCGCAACGCGGTGCTGCGCTCCGAGGTGACCGACGAGCAGGGCCGGCTGCTCGCCACGGCGATCGGCAGCTTCTCGATCTTCCCGGCCGAGCGGCTCGGCCCGCACGACCTCGGCCCGGAGGCGCCGGAGGCCGTGGCCGAATAGGTTGGCCGCATGGCGACCCCACAGCTCACGCTTCACGCCCTGCCTCCCTCCCACCCGTGCATGACCGCCGACGTCGCGCTGCGGATCAAGGGACTCGAGTTCGAGCGCGTCGATCTGCAGCCCGGAACCCACAACGCCGAGATGGAGAGCATCTACGGCGAGGGCAACCGCACCGTGCCGGGCCTGCTGGTCGGCGATCAGCCGGTGCACGGCTCGCGAGCGATCCTCGAGCGCCTCGAGCAGCTCGCGCCGGAGCCGTCGCTTTACCCCGGCGAGCTCGCCGAGGCGGTGCGAGAGGCCGAGCGCTGGGGCGACGAGGAGCTTCAGGACCTCGGTCGGCGGCTTCCGTGGGGCGCGATGCACTTCCGTCCCGAGGCGATGGGCACCTTCGGCGGCCCCGGGCCCCTCGACCCCGCCGGGACCGACTTCGCGATCCGCTTCGTCCACTCGTCGTGGAAGTACCACGGGATCACGGCGCAGCGGCTCGCCGACGACCTCTCCGGGCTGCCGGCGAAGCTCGACCGGATCGCGGCCTTCGCCGCAGACGGCGTGATCGGCGGCGAGCGCGCGACCGCGGCCGACCTGCAGATCGGCGCGACCCTGCGCGTGTTGCTGGCGATCGGAGACCTGGCCCCGCTGATCGAGGCCGGCCCCGGCGCCGAGCTCGCGCGCCGCTGGTTTGGAGATTACCCAGGCGAGGTGCCTGCGGGTGCGTTCCCGGCGGGCTGGGTGCCGACGGCCTGAGGGCTGCCCCGATGTGGTTGCAGCGCGAGATCACCCTCGCCCCGCGGCCTCGCGGGATCCACCTGGTCGGGCGCGAGATCGAGGCGGAGCTGCCGGAGCTCGCCGAGCTCCGCGTGGGCCTGCTGCACCTGCTCCTCATGCACACGTCGGCCGGCCTGGCCCTGAACGAGAACGCCAGCCCGGACGTGCTGGGCGACCTCGAGCGCTGGCTCGACCGCGCGGTCCCCGAGGGAGCCGAGTACTGGCGCCACACGCTCGAGGGCCCGGACGACATGCCGGCGCACGTGAAGGCGGTGCTCACCGGATCGTCGCTGACCCTGCCGATCGCCGCCGGCGCCCTCGCGCTCGGCACCTGGCAGGGGATCTACCTGTGCGAGTTCCGCGACCGCGGCGGGACGCGGCGGGTGCTCGCGACGATGCAGGGCGACATCTGACCGGCCCACGCACGCCGACGGGCGGATAACGCTATTCAGTCCAACGGAATCAACCCGTCGGCGGTTGGCGGGGTGCCGAGCGGCTGATCACGCGGTGGTGGGATCGGCGGCTCGGGCTTCGCCCTCCGCGGCGATGGTGCCGTCGCCCTCGGGATCGGCGTCGGGCGGCAACTCGCCGCCGCGCTCGGTCCCGGCGATCAGCTCGTCGCCCCGCTTCTCCGCGGGAACGAAGCCGGACTTCATCCCGAAATAGACCGCCTGCGGGTGGTGGGCGATGATCGCCGCCGTCGACTGCTCGGGCTCGAGCGCGTAGCCGCCGGAGAGCGAGATGCCGATCTCAGACATCCCGAGCAGGCGCTCGACCTTCTCGTGCTCGGACTGGTCCGGGCATGCCGGATAGCCCCACGAGTAGCGGCGTCCCTGGTCGAGCTCGATCTCCAGCCCGCGACGAACCTCAGCGTGCAGCCACTCGGCCAGGCCCTCGGCAGCCTGCACCCCGAGCCCGTGGGTGAACAGCTGCTCGGCGAACTCGCCGTCGCGCTCGAGCTGCTCGATCCGCTCCGTCACCTCCGGGCCGACCGTGACCGCCTGCAGCACGACGACATCGCGCTCGCCGCTGTCGATCGGACGGAAGAAATCGGCGAGGCAGATCCGGTCGTGCTTGGGCTGGCGCGGGAAGGCCAGGCGCTCGATCTCGCGATCGTGATCATCCGGGTCGAAGATCACCAGCTCGTTGCCGTCGGCGTTGCAGGGGAAGTAGCCGAGGCGGGCGCGCGGGCGCAGGTAGTCCTGCTCGCGCCACATCCGCTCGAGCTTCGGCGCAAAGCCCTCGTCGCCGTCGTATCCCTCGACGATCCGCCGCCAGTCCTCGCCCTTCTTGCCCCGCCCGCCCCAGTGCAGCTTGAACAGCACGTGGCGGTCGAGGTACGGGTAGACGTCGTCGAGGGCCGGCTCGATCTCTCGCGCGCCCCAGAACGGCGGTGCCGGGACCGGGTTGTCGGTCTCGACCGCGGAGCGGACGGAGTCGTCGGTGACCGGCGGCGAGTCGTCGACGACGACCGGCTTGGAGCGCAGCTCCTGCGCCTCCTGGCGGATCTTGCCGATCAGCGACTCGCGGGCGGCCTCGTCGACGAGCGCGTCGACCGTGTCGAGCCCGGCGAAGGCGTCCTTGCAGTAGAAGACCCCGGGCTCGTAGACCTCGTCGGACTCCTTGCCGAGCGGGTACAGCGCCCGGCGACCGAAGTCGCGGTTGATCGCGGCGCCGCCGATCAGCACCGGGAACTCGAGTCCGCGGGAGTGCAGCTCCTGGATGCACGCGGGCATCTGCTTCGAGGTGGAGACGAGCAGGGCGGAGAGCCCGATCGCGTCCGCCTCGTGCTCGACCGCGGCATCGATGATCGTGTCGATCGGAACCTGCTTGCCGAGATCGACGACCGTGTAGCCGTTGTTGGTGAGGATCGTGTTGACCAGCGACTTGCCGATGTCGTGGACGTCGCCGAACACGGTCGCGATCACGACCTTGCCCTTGGTGTGGCCCTCGATCCGGTCGAGGTAGTTCTCGAGCTGGGCCACGGCCCGCTTCATCACCTCGGCCGACTGGAGGACGAAGGGCAGGATCAGCTCGCCCGCGCCGAACTTGTCGCCGACCTCCTTCATCGCCGGCAGCAGCACCTGGTTCAGGGTCGGAACCGCGCCGATCTTCTGGACCGAGCGGTCGATCCAGTCCTCCACCCCGTCCTTCTTGCGACGCAGGATGTGCCAGTGCAGGGCCTCCTCGGGCTCCATGCCCTCGGTCGGGTCGCCGGCCTCCTCGGCGTCCTCCGGTCCCTTCGACTCGAAGTGCTCGATGAAGCGCTCGAGCGCGTCCTCGCGGCGGTTGTAGACGAGGTCGTCGGCGAGCTCGCGCTCGCTCTCGGGGATCTCCGAGTACGGCGTGATGTGGTTCGGGTTGACCATCGCCAGGTCGAGCCCGGCCTCGACGCAGTGGTGCAGGAAGACCGAGTTGAGCACCGCGCGGGCGGGCTGGCCGACGCCGAACGAGACGTTCGAGACCCCGAGCGAGGTCTTCACCCCGGGGATGCCCTCCTTGATCGCCCGGATCCCGTCGATCGTCGCCACCGCCGACGGGCGCCACTCCTCGTCGCCGGTCGTCAGCGTGAACGTGAGCGCGTCGAAGATCAGCAGCTCGGGGTCGAGCCCGTGCTCGTCGCAGGCGATCTCCTTGATGCGCCGCGCGATCTCGAGCTTGCGCTCGGCCGTCTTGGCCATCCCGACCTCGTCGATGGTCAGCGCGATCAGGCCGGCGCCGTGCGCCTTCGCCACGGGGATGACCCGGTCGGCCTTGTCGCGGCCGGCCTCGAGGTTGATCGAGTTGACGATCGCCCTGCCGGGGATCCGCTCGAGCGCCGCCTCGATCACGTCGGGCTCGGTCGAGTCGACCTGGATCGGCGCCGGCTGGCTCAGCGAGATCCGCTGGACCACCTCGCCCATCTGGCCGTCCTCGTCCTGGCGCTCGGTCAGCGCCACGCAGACGTCGAGCACGTGAGCGCCGCCGTCGACCTGGTCCTCGGCGACCTGGACCAGGCCGTCGTAGTCGTCGGCGAGCAGCAGCTCCTTGGCCCTGCGCGAGCCCTGCGAGTTGACCCGCTCGCCGACGAGGGTCGGGCGCGGCTCCTGGACCAGGTCGGTCGCGGTCATCATCGAGCTGACCCGCGGCGGGCCGGCCTCGGGGCGCTCGCCGGGGACGCGCCCGGCGACCCGCTCGGCGATCGCGGCGATGTGCTCCGGGGTCGTCCCGCAGCAGCCGCCCACGATGCCGACGCCGTGGCGCTCGACGAACTCGCCGAGCACCGACGAGAGCTGTTCCGGGGTCTCGGGGAAGATCGTCTCGCCGTCCGGCCCCTGCAGCGGCAGGCCGGCGTTCGGAATGCAGTGCACGGGCAACGGCGAGTGCTCGCCGAGGAAGCGAATCGCGTCGCGCATGTCCTCGGGCCCGGTCGAGCAGTTGAGGCCGATCACGTCGACGTCGAGCGCGCCCAGGGTGGTCAGCACCGCGTCGATGTCGGTGCCGAGCAGCATCTTGCCGCCCTGCGGCAGCAGCGAGACGGAGGTCTGAATCGGCAGCGTGCGCCCGGCAGCCGCGAACGCCTCGCGAGCGCCGAACACGGCCGCCTTGACCTCGAGGATGTCCTGGGCGGTCTCGATGATGATCAGATCCGCTCCGCCCTCGACCAGGCCGCGCGCCTGCTCGGCGAAGACCTCGACCAGGTCGCGGAACGAGATCGCGCCCAGGGTCGGATCGTCGGAGGCGGGCAGGAAGCCGGTCGGCCCGATCGAGCCGGCCACGAAGCGCGACTCGCCGGCCGCCCTGCGGGCGATCTCGGCCGCCTTCGTGTTGATCTCGAGCGTGTGCTCGCCGAGCCCCCACTCGTCGAGCTTCAGCCGCGAGCCCTGGAAGGTGTCCGTCTCGACCACCTCGGCACCCGCCTCGATCATCGACGAGTGGACGCCCTCGATCACGTCGGGACGGTTGAGCACGAGCGCCTCGTGGCACTTGCCCTCGAGCCCGCCGTAGTCCTCGCTGGTCAGGTCGAACTGCTCCAGGGTGGCGCCCATGCCGCCGTCGAAGACGACGACCCGGTCGCGGACGGCCGCGATGAAGTCCCTGTCGCTATCGGATCTGGCTGGCACTGATGCTCACCTCCATCGGTCCCGGCTGTCGCACCATGCCTCGCTCCGGGGAGTTCGGTGGTTGCGGCGGCTTCTCAGGTCCGGGTCCCTCGGCCGCTCTGGATGGTTGGCGACAGGATAGCGGCGCCAAGCGGGGCCGAGCGGCGCTTTTCAGCCGGCGTTCTCGGTCGCCCCGGTGGGGCGCAGGCGAACCGGCGCGGCTGACAGCGCGCGCAGGCGCATGTCCTGCCAGGTGACGCCCTCGCGGACCAACGCCGGCAGGCCGAGCGTGACCGCCGTCGCGATCTCCACCGCCTGCAGGATCACGCCGTAGGCGAGCGCGTCGGCGGTCGAGACGCCGAAGCCGGTGGTCAGGACGCTGATCGTCGCGAGCTGGAAGACGCCGATGTTCGACGGGGTCGCCGGGATCACCGCGGTGACGTTGACCGCGAACAGGACGGCGGCCGCTGCGCCGATCCCGACGTGGTCGAGCCCGAGCGCGGAGAACAGCGCGAAGCAGGCGAGCAGCTGCAGCGCCCAGGCGCCGAGCTGAGCGAACGCGGCCGCCGGCCCGCGGCGCGGGTCGCGGAAGACGACGAGCCCGGTGCGGACCTTGAGCAGGGCGCCGCGGATCGTCGCGATCACGCGGGCCACCCGGCCGGAACCGCCCTGACGGACGACGGTCGGGGCGAGCACCACCGCGACCAGCAACAGCAGCGGCGCGAAGCTGAGCAGGAAGAGTCGCTCCGAGCTCGAGTGGAAGAGGTCGGTGGACGAGACGATCAGGACGCCGAGCAGGACCAGCGCGGCGATGTTGAGCACGCTCTGCGAGACCAGGGTGCCGAGCAGCACGGGGAACGTCTCGCGCATGCGGCCGGTGCGCCGCGCGAGCACCATCGCGCGCGCCGGCTCGCCGAGGCGGGCCGGCAGGGTTGCCGACATCAGCACCCCGACCATGGTCGCGGAGGCGACATCGCGGCGGCGCAGCGGCCGGCGCGGCAGGGCGGCGCGGGCGATCGAGAACCACGAGCTCGCGCGCAGGAACATCGAGGCCATCATCAGCGCGGTCGCGACCAGGACCCAGCCGATGTCGGAACGCACGATGCTCGTCACGACCCGGTCGACCCCGATCCGCTGCGCGGCCATGAAGGTGAGGCCGACGCCGATCGCCCCGGCGACGCCGACCGCGATCCGGCGTGCGGTGCGGTGACGCCCGCCGGCGATCGCCGGCGCCGGGTCGAGGCTCGGCAGCCTGCGGGCCGGGACGCGCTCCCCGCCGTCGGCCGGGACGATCCCGACCCGGCGCGAGATCCCGTCGCTCGCGGTGCGAGGCGCCGGCGCCTCGATCGCCTCGCGGTAGGCGCCCTCGACCGCCTCGGCAACCCGCGGCCAGGCGTAGCGCTGGGCCGACCGGCGCGCCGCGAGGCCCATGCGGGCGAGCCGCTGCGGGTCGAGGCTCAGCGCCTGCAGCTCCTCGGCGAATCGCTGCGGGTCGGCCGGCGGCACGAGGATCCCGTCGCGGCCGTCCTCGACGACGTCGGCGTAGCCGGCGATGTTCGAGGCCAGCACCGGGGTCCCGGCGGCGAACGCCTCGGTCAGGACCATGCCGAAGCTCTCGCCGGCGAGCGACGGGGCGCAGAGCAGGTCCGAGCCGTGCAGGCGCGCCCAGAGCTCGTCGGCGCTGACCCGGCCGAGCACGTCGATCCGATCGTCGGTGGCGCCGTCGGCGAGGTAGCGCGCGACGTCGGCTCGGTCGGATCCGATCACGGTGAGGACGGTGTCCTCGTGCTCGACCAGCGCCTCGAACGCGTTCAGCAACACGGGCAGCCCCTTGCGCTCCTCGGGACGCCCGACGAAGATCAGCCGCAGGCTCTCGCTCGGCGGCTTCGGGCCGACCGGTGGCGCGCTCACGTCGACGCCGTTGGGGATCACGTCGTAGCGCCCGCCGAACCAGCGCCTGCCGGTCCAGGCGGCGGCCTCGGACACGGCGATCCGGCCGGCGAGCTGGTTGAACTTGCGTCGCGCCCCGGCGAGCGTGGCGACGTGGTTGAGCAGCGGCTTCGTGGAGTAGGCGTGGAAGGTCGCGACGACCGGGGCGCCGGGGTACGAGCAGGCGTCCCAGCTCAGCGGCCCGGCCGGCGGCTCGTGCACGTGGACGACGTCGGGGGCGAAGGCGCGCAGCTCGCGTCGCATCGCGGTCACCCCGTCGGGGAAGATGCCGATGTTCGAGATCGAGCCGTTGGCGCCGAACGCCTTGGTGCGCGAGAGCGGGACGACGAACTCGGGCAGCTCCGCGAGTTCGGGATCGCCGCGGTGAAGCAGCCGGCCGAGCCGGTCGCCTGGGTCGGTGGGGGCAAGCACCCGAAGCTCGTGCCCGCGGTCGATCAACTCGCGGGCCAGGGCGTCGACGTGCCGGTTCACGCCCCCCGGATATGTCCATGAGTAGGGCGTGACTATCGCTACGCGCACGCAGCGATGGTACCCAGGCTCAGTAAGAGTCGTCCGCAGAGTCGGCGGTCGCCCAGAAAAAACCCGCGCTGACCGCGATGCAGATCGTTCCGATCACCAGCAGCACCGAGCCGGAGTCGTTGGCCAGGGTGCCGATCAGCACGCCCGCGAGCGCGCCGGAAAAGCCGGCCAGCGCCGCCCAGCGCTCCCCGAACCAGCCGATCACCCGCCGCCTGAAGACGGCCCCGGCGACGAGCAGCGCCACGCAGGCGACCAGCAGCTCGGGATAGACCGGGTGAGCGAACGTGTGGACCATCAGCCGCACGCGCCGGTCGAGCACGTCGAGCAGGTCGTGAGCGCCCCCGGCGCCGAGCACCGACCTGCTCAGATGCGCGCCGCCGAGCGCGAGGTCGACGCAGAAGAGCGCCGCGAGCGCCAGGGCGCCGCCGCCGGCGACGACCAGGACCGCGCGGCGAGCCGGGAGGCCGAGCGCGATCACCGCCGCGGTCGCGGCCCCGACGCCGAGCACGATCGCAGCGCCGACGTCGGCGCCGAAGCGCCCCGGCGCGAAGGCTGCGATCGCGACCACGGCGATGCCCACGAACCAGATCGCGGCGCGCCGGCGCTCGAGCGCGCCGCGGCGGATCTCGAGCCAGGCGCCAGTGCCGATCAGCGTCAGGGTCGTGAGGACCGCCTCGAGCTCGTTGCCGATCCCGAAGAAGCGAACCCCGGCCCCGGGGTTCGGGCCGAGCACCGACAGCGCGGTCAGCGGCGAGCCGGCGACGACGTCGACCGCGTAGGCGCCGACGCTGATCCCGCAGGCGAGCACGAGGCCGCCGAGGTCGCCGAGCAGGCGCCGGCCGAGCACCGCGAGCGCCGGGGCGCCGAGCCCGACCGCGAGCGCCGAGACGAGCGGGCCGGCGTCGGGGACCGCGAGCGCGAGCAGGATCGCCGGCGCCCAGGCAACCGCCGGCGCGAGCAGCCGCAGCGCCGCGGTCGCGCCACGCCGCCGCAGCGCCAGCGCCGCCAGGCCGGTGAGCGCCAGCCAGATCGCCAGCGGCAGCAGGACGACGGTGTCGCGGCTCGGGCGATGGTCGAGGCGGGCCTGCAGATCGGCGACCCCGGCCGGGTCGCGCTCGGAGCCGGACTCGATCACGCTGCCGTTGGCCTCGTCGGGGACGTCGACCCCGAAGTGCTCGAGCACGGTCGGCGCGATATCGGTCGAGATCGCGACGCCGTCGGTGCGGGTCGAGGCCGAGGTCAGGTCGCCGTCGTAGCCGGCTCCGGCGATCCCGGCCGGCAGGAGCTCCTGCTGCGCGCGGGCTCCCGCGGCGATCGCGATCAGCAGATCGTCGGGGCCGAGCCCGGCGACCAGTGGCTTCAGTTCGCGCAGGCGGATCCGCTCGACGCTCAGCCCGGGCCCGCAGCCGCGATCGCAGCTGCCCTCCGGGACGACCGGGACGACCCCGTCCTCATCGACGCCGATCAGGGTCGCGAGCCCGCTGTCGGCCTCGGCGACCACCGGGATCCCGGCGTCCTGCAACGTCGTCGGCAGCAGCCCGGGCACGATGTCGGCCGGAGCGCTGTCGGCGCGCTCGAGCGTCCGCTCCCAGAGGCGGGTGGGAACGCGGCCGTCGCGGACGTAGAGGCGCGGGAGGTCGCCGTCGTAGAGGTTCTCGTTGACGCGGTTGCCCTGGCCGATGTCGAGGAACGTCTGGGCCACCGGAACCGAGCCGAGCCCGGCGCTGATCACTCCCGGGGCGAGCTCCGGGACCGCGGCGATCTGCTCGACCGTGGTGCCGTAGGGCAGCACCGCGATCACGACCCGGCCCTCGCTCGCAGCGGGCTCTGCACCCGACTGCGCAGCGGCGCCGGCCGCCCCGGCGAGGGCGGCGCCTAGCGCTAGCATCGCTGCGATGGCTGATCGCACGTTTGCCAAGTTCACCTTCTTCAAGCTCGATCCCGCCTGGCAGCGGCGCGATGCCGAAACGCGCGCTGAGGATAAACGGGAGTTCCTCGCCGCCTGCGAGGACTACGCGATCGACCGCAGCCTGCGCGCCTACTCGACCGTCGGCACCCGCGGCGACACCGACCTGATGCTGCTGTCCCAAAGCCCCGTGCTCGAGGACATCCACACCTTCCACGTCGTGCTCTCGCAGAGCGGGCTGGCGCAGTGGATGTCGATCCCGCACTCGTACCTGGCGATGACCAAGCGCTCGCCGTACAGCGACCATGCCGCCCGGCTCGAGATCTGCCAGTCGGAGCGCAAGTACTGCATCGTCTACCCGCTCGACAAGAAGCGCGAGTGGTACGCCCTGCCGGCCGAGGAGCGTGGCCGGATCATGCGCGAGCACATCGAGATCGGGCGCAAGTACCCGGAGATCACGATCAACACCGCCTACTCGTTCGGCCTCGACGACCAGGAGTTCGTGGTCTCGTTCGAGTGCGACGAGCCCGGCGACTTCCTCGACCTGGTCCAGGAGCTGCGCTCCTCGGAGTCGAGCGCCTGGACGCTGCGCGACACGCCGATCTTCACCTGCGCGGCGATGTCGGTCGGCCGCGCCCTCGACGCCCTCGACGGCGCCGCGACCTCGCGCGCCGCGCTCGCCTAGCCGCAAAGCGCACGCGCCGCGGGCGCCGAGCGGCGGGTTTCTCCCGCTATCCGGGACTTAGCCGCCGCTCGATCGGCGCCCCCGTCCGACGGCGACCCCAGGCCTCGGCGGCGATCAGTGCCAGCGCCGGCGGCACCGTCGCCGGGAGGGTGTCGTAGACGAGGAAGAGCTGGTCCCAGCACAGCGACACGGCGAGCATCACCAGCGCGAATGCCACTCGCGAGCGTCCCTCGGCCGCGAGGACCGCGCCAACGACCGCGGCGGCGAAGAAGTCGCCGTAGCCCATCCCGGCGCCCGCGAACGAGGCCGACTGCAGCTGCGGCAGACCACCCCCGGGTGTCGCCGCGACCAGGACCTCGTTGGGATGCTGGAGATTTCCCGAGAAGACCAGCGCAGCGTCAAAGGCGGCCATGGCGATGACGCCGGCCTTGACCAGCGTCAACGGCGCGACCCCGACGAGGAGGCGACCCGCGGTGATCGCCGAGCCCGCAATCAGCGCGATCGCTGCGAGCTGGCCGAGGCGGCTGTCGGGCAGCGCCCAAGCGGCCGCCAGCAGCGGCAGCGCGAGTCCGGCGAGCCACGGCCGCG
Source organism: uncultured Solirubrobacterales bacterium (assembly GCA_963781265.1). Taxonomy (GTDB): domain Bacteria; phylum Actinomycetota; class Thermoleophilia; order Solirubrobacterales; family 70-9; genus WHSW01. The sequence goes on along the minus strand of CAWAFH010000018.1, from coordinate 416,403 downwards.
CGCCTCGCATCGCCCAGCCGAGCGCCACGGCGCAGCCGATCGGGACCAGGATCAGGGCGGCGACGGTGAGCCCGTCCGCGATCGAAGGGTTCGCCGCGATCGCGCCGACGACGACGACGATTGAGAGCGGCAGGATCAGCGCCCACGCCGGCCCGCGAAAGCGGCCGGCCCAGCGAGGCAAGCCGGCGGCGGCGAGCGCCACGCACCCCGCCTGAGCGCCGGCAAGCAGGAGGTTCTGAGACGAAAACCACACGCCGGGATCGTCGCACCCCCGGCTAAGCGAAAAGTCAGCCGCCGGCTAGAAGACGCGGACTTCGTCGCGGGCCAGGAAGAACCCGTGGCGGTTCTTCGTGTTCACGCAGCGCACGCCCTTCTGCTTGCTGGTGCAGCGGAAGCGGTTCTTGACCTGGCGCTCGCCGTAGCCGAGCACCGGGTTGTTCGGCGAGAAGACCGTGTCGCCGGCGCAGACGAAGCCGGCGACGCCCTTGCGCCCGACCGCGACCCCGCCGCCCCAGTCGACGTCGCAGTACGACGGCTTCGGGGGCGCCGTCCAGCTGTGTTTAAGGATGTCGCACCGCACCGCGCCGCCGCCCATCGCGCACGCGATGTTGCCGCTCGGCGTCTGAAAGAACTTGAACTTCGCTGCGCTCGCGGAGCCGCTCGGGACGAGGATCGCGAGCGCCGCCACGGCGAGGGCGAGGGAGGTCGTGAGTCGCTTCATGCGGCGACCCTATCCCAGAATCCGGCGCAAGCAATCCCCTACCCTTGCGGGCCCGTGAGCTCGCTCGGCACACCCGAGAATCCGCTCCGAGTCGCGATCGTCGGCTCGGGCCCGGCCGGCTTCTACGCCGCCGAGCACCTGCTGAAAAGAAACCCCGACGGCAACGGACGCGAAGCGGAGCAGCCGGCGGGCAGTGTTTGCGTCGAGGTCGACATGTTCGATCGCCTCCCGACCCCGTTCGGGCTCGTCCGCGCCGGCGTCGCCCCGGACCACCCGAAGATCAAGTCGGTGATCCGCGTCTACGAGAAGACCGCCGCCCGCGAGGGCTTTCAGTTCTTCGGCAACGTCCACATCGGCGCCGACGTGACCGTCGCCGAGCTCGAAGAGCGCTACCACGCGATCATCTCCGCCTACGGGACCGCGACCGATCGCCGGCTCGGGATCCCGGGCGAGGACCTGCCCGGCTCGCACGCCGCGACCGAGTTCGTCGCCTGGTACAACGCCCACCCCGACTTCGCCGACCACGAGTTCGACCTGACCGCGAAGCGGGTCGTCGTGATCGGCAACGGCAACGTCGCCGCCGACGTGGCGCGCATGCTCGCCCTCCCCCACGGCGAGCTGCATGCAACCGATACGGCGAACCACGCGATCGAGCAGCTCGCCGACTCGGGGGTCGAGGAGATCGTCGTCCTCGGCCGCCGCGGTCCGGCGCAGGCGGCGTTCACCAACCCCGAGGTCCGCGAGCTCGGCGAGCTCACCGACGCCGACATCGTCATCGACCCGGCCGAGGTCGACCTCGACGAGGCGAGCCGCGCCTACCTCGAGTCCGCAGCCTGCGAGCCCACCCACCGCCGCAACGTCGAGATCTTCACCGACTTCTCCACCCGCGACCCCGAGGGCAAGCCGAAGCGGGTCGTGATGCGGTTCTGCTGCTCGCCGGTCGAGATCAAGGGCGACGGCAAGGTCGAGTCGATCGTGGTGGGTCGCAACGAGCTCTACACGGACGAGTCCGGCCAGATCCGCGCCCGCGACACCGGCGAGCGCGAGGAGATCGAGTGCGGCCTGGTGCTGCGCTCGATCGGCTACAAGGGCACGGGGCTCGAGGGGATCCCGTTCGACGCCGGCCGCGGCCTGATCCCGAACGAGTCCGGCCGGGTCATCGACCCGGACACCGGCTCGCAGGTCCCCGGCCACTACGCGGTCGGCTGGATCAAGCGCGGGCCGTCGGGGGTGATCGGCACGAACAAGAAGGACGCGCTGGACACCGTGAACACGCTGCTCTCGGACCTGGAATCCGGGCGGATTCCAGAACACCTCCCGGCCACGTCCTCCGCTTCGCGTCCGGGCGTGCCGGGGTCGGATGAGGGCCGGGCTTTGCCGTCGATCGAGGAGCTATTGGACGAGCGGGGTGGGGATCACGTCACCTATATCGGATGGCAGGCGATCGACGCCGCCGAGCAGCAGGCCGGCGAGCCCCATGGGCGCCCGCGGGTCAAGTTCTGCCGCGTGCACGAGATGGTCGAGGCGGCGCGCGCGGGGGTGGCGTCCTGATGGCCGCCGACCTCGCCGAGCTCGCGCGGATGATCGAGGACGCGCTGCCCGGCGCCGAGGTCGAGATGATCGACGAGGGCGGCGGCGACCATCTGCGAGCCGTCGTCGCGGCACCGCAGTTCGACGGCCTCTCTCGGATCGACCAGCACCGCCTCGTCCGCGCCGCCGTCAAGCCGCGTTTCGACGACGGCGCGATCCACGCGCTCTCGATCCAGACCTCCGTCCCCGGCTGAGCAGCCCGGGCGCTTCGCTAGTCTGAGTCCATGGCAGCCGATCCAGGACTCAAGCAGCAGGTCGAGCAGGCGATCGCGGAGAACGAGGTTCTCCTGTTCATGAAGGGGGTTCCGGAGGCGCCGCGATGCGGCTTCTCCTTGCGGGTCGTCGGCGTGCTCGAGCAGCTCGGCGTCGACTACGGGGCGATCGACGTGCTCCCGGCGCTGCAGCCGCTGCGCGAGGTGACGACCGAGCTCTCCGACTGGCAGACGTTCCCGCAGCTCTACGTCAAGGGCGAGCTGGTCGGCGGCTGCGACATCGTCGAGGAGATGCTCGAGTCCGGTGAGCTCGCCGAGTTGCTCGGGGTCGAGCAGCCGGCCGATGCCGCTCCCCCGGAGCCCGAGCGCATCCTCCCCGGCGGCTCGCAGACGAGCCCGCCGATGCAGCTCGGCTGAGCGCAGCCGCGCTCAGCCCTCAACCCGCTCCGCCGCCGCCTCCCAGCGGGAGACGAGCTCGTCGAGCTGCGCGCGGGCGCGCTCGTGGCGGGCACTGGCCTTCGCCGAGCGTTCCGGGTCCGACCAGTGCGACGGATCGGCGAGCTCGTCCTCGAGCCGCTTGAACGCCGCCTCGGCCTCCTCGACCTCGCGCTCGAGCCGCGCGAGCTCGGCGCGGCGGTTCTTGCTCGCGCCGGCCTGCCGGGGCATCCGCTTCGCCGGTGCGCTGCGAGCGGAGCTCGCGGCCTTCGCATCCTCGACGCTCGAGCGGTACTCGGCCCAGCCACCGGCGTGGCTGACCAGGCTCCCGTCCTCGATCACCACCGTACGGCTGCCGACCGCCTCGAGCAGCGCCCGGTCGTGGGAGATCAGCAACACCGTGCCGTCGAAGCCGGTGAGCGCGTCCTCGAGCGCCTCGCGGCTCTCGACGTCGAGGTGGTTGGTCGGCTCGTCCAGGATCAGCAGGTTCGCGTCGGAGTGGGTCAGCAGGGCGAGGGCGAGCCGCTGGGCCTCGCCGCCTGAGATGTCGGAGAGCCGCTTCTGAACGTCCTCGCCGGAGAACAGGAAGCGCCCCAGCAGCGCCCGCGTCTTCGCCTCCGAGAGCCCCGTCTCGTGCTGGGCGTGCGAGAGCAGCGTCGCGTCGGCGCGGCCGCCGACCTCGGTGTGCTGGGAGAGATAGCCGAGGGTGACGTTGTGGCCGCGGCGCAGCTTGCCGGCCGCGAGCTCACGGCTGCCCGCCAGCGTCTCGACCAGGGTCGTCTTGCCCGAGCCGTTGGCGCCGACCAGGGTGACGTGCTCGCCGCGCTCGAGCCACATCGCCCCGTCGGCGATCAGCGTCCGGGCGCCGACCCCGACCGTCGCCTGCTCGAGCTCCAAGACGACGCGGCCTGAGCGCTCGGCCGAGCCGAACGAGAACGCGAGCGTGCGCCCATCGCGCGGGTCGGCCTCGGCCATCCCCGCCTTGATCCGCTCGATGCCTTTGAGCTTCGACTGCGCCTGCCGCGCCTTGGTCGCCTTGTATCGGAATCGCTCGACGAACTTCTCCATGCGCGCGATCTCCGCCTCGCGTCGGGCGGTGTCGCGGCCCAGGGCGAGCTCGCGAGCGGCCTGCTCGGCCCGCCACGCATGCCAAGGGCCCTTGAAGTACCGCCCCCTCCCGGCCTCCAGCTCGAGCACGGAGGTACCGACCGATTCGAGAAACCATCGGTCGTGGGCCACGAGGATGACCGCGGCGTCGACGTCGATCAAGTACTGCTCGAGCCATTCGAGGGACTCGATGTCGAGGTGGTTGGTGGGCTCGTCGAGCAGCAGCAGATCCGGTTTCGAGGCGAGCACCCGGGCCAGCGAGGCGCGGGTCAGCTCGCCGCCCGAGAAGCTGTCGAGCGGGCGGTCGAGCTCGTCGTCGCGAAACCCGAGGCCGCGCAGCGAGGCCTCGATGCTGTCGCGCCAGCGGTAGCCGCCGGCATGCTCGAGCCGCGCCTGCGCGTCCGCGTAGGCGCTCAGGACCCGCTCGCCCGCGTCGCCGCCCGCCATCTTCGCCTCGAGCTCGCCCAGCTCGCGCTCGATCGCGGCGATCCAGTCGAGGCCTCCGGTCACGTACTCGCGCAGGGTGGAGTCCGAGCGCGGCGGCCGCTGGTCGTGCAGGGCGACCCTGGTCCCCTTGCCGAACGAGATCGTGCCGGCGTCGAGCCCCGCCTCGCCCGCGATCGTCCGCAGCAGGGTCGTCTTGCCGCTGCCGTTGCGCCCCGAGAGGGTCATCCGCTCGCCGCGGTCGAGCTTGAACGAGACGTCGCTGAACAGCGTCCGCCCGCCGATGTGCTTGGTCAGCCCGGAGGCCTGGATGACGGGCACGGGTGCCCGTCCGCGGGCTTAGACGGCCGCGGCCTGCTCGGCCGCGTCGTCGCGGACCTGGAACGAGGAGCCGCAGCCGCAGGCGGCGACGACGTTCGGGTTGTTGACCGTGAACCCGGCGCCCTGGAGCCCGTCGACGTAGTCGACCTCGGAGCCGAACACGAACTGCATGCTGACCTTGTCGACCGCGACCGAGACACCGTTGTGCTCGAACACGTTGTCGTCGTCCTTGACCGAATCGAGGGCGAGCGCGTACTGAAAGCCGGAGCACCCACCGCCCTTGACCGCGATCCGCAGGACCTGCTCGGCCTCGGCGCCCGCGACCAGGCCGCGAATCTTCTCCGCGGCCACGTCGGTGATCTTCACTGCTGTGTCAGGCGTGTCCATGTGCTTCACATTCTAAAGCACGCTCAGGTGTTCTTCGAGCCTTTCTTGCCCGCGCGCCGCGCCGCCCGCTTGCGGCCGCGCTTTCGCTCCGCCCGTGCGGGCGCCGTCGCGGGCGTCGGATACTTCCATTCGAGGTACTCGAGGATCCGCTTCGAGTCGTGGATCACCTCGTCGCCGTCGACCAGGACCGGGACGCGCTTCTGGCGGGTCAGCTCCTCGATCTCGGGCCGCCCGCGGCGCTTGTACGGCACCCGCTCGGTCCGGTGCTCGAGCCCGAGCCGTCGCAGCCGTCGCTCGACCGCCCCGCACGGGCAGAGGACGTTGGTCGGGGTCCGACAGCGATACAGCGCGATCATCCCGTCACCGTCCGCAGCGCCCGGCCGACCAGCCGCATCGCCGATCCCTGCGGGCTGCTGCGCGCGCGGCGGTCGCCGAGCTCGGCCAGCTGCCACTCGACCGCGTCCTGGAGCGTCTCCTCGTGCGGGCGGGCCTTGAAGCCGAGCTCGTTGCGGGCCTTCGCGTTGCTATACGTCCACCACAGCGAGGCGGACTCGATCTCCTCCGGGGCGGTCGGCAGCGGCAATCCGAGACGGGCGGCCGAGCGGGCGCCGGCGAGCGCGACCGAACGCGGCAGCTTCAGCGCCGGGGGCGCGACCCCGGAGATCCGGGCGAGGTCCGCGAACAGCCGATCGAGGGTGAAGTTGCGCCCGCCGAGGATGTAGCGCTCGCCGATCTCGCCCTTGACGTCCGCCAGCAGGTGGCCGGCGGCGACGTCTCGGACGTCGACGATGTTGAGCGCGCCGTCGACGTAGGCCGGGATCCGGCCGAGGCAGAAACGGCGCACCAGGCCCATCGAGGTGCGGCTCGGGTCGTCGGGGCCGAGGACGAAGGTCGGGTTCACGATCACGACGTCGAGGCCGTGGGCGGCGAACCTGAACGCCTCCAGCTCGGCCTCGTGCTTCGAGTTGACGTAGGCGTTGCCGAGGTGGCCGATCTCGAACGGGGTCGACTCGTCGGCGGTGCCCTTCGGCTTCGCGACCCCGATCGCGCCCGCGCTCGAGGTGTGGACGACGCGCTCGACCCCGGCCTCGAGCGCCTCCTCGAACACGAGCCGGGCGCCGCGCAGGTTGGTCGCGAAGACGGCCGCCCGGTCCGCCTCGCGCAGCGAGGTGCGCCCGGCGACATGGAAGACGCGGTCGACGCCCTGCATCGCCCGGTGCACGGCGCGGCGGTCGGTGACGTCGCCGGTCGCGCGCTCGAACTCGAGCTCGTCGAGGTGGCCCAGCTTCGAGCTGCGCCGGGCGAGCAGCCGCAGGTCATCGCCGCGCTCGGCGAGCGCGCGGGCCAGATGCGAGCCGAGGAAGCCGCTGCCGCCGGTGACCAAGGTCTTTGCCACGAACCCATGCTAGATCGGCGGGCCCGGGCCGCGGTCCGGCACGTGATAAGAACTCGCCAGTGGGCGCCGAAGCGACAACCGCCGTGGTCACCGACACGACCGCGTACCTCCCCGAGGAGATCGTCGCCGAGAACGACATCCACGTGATCAGCCTCTACGTCACCCTCGACGGCGAGCAGCGGCGCGAGAGCGAGATCACCGTCGACGGCTACAACGACTTCTACGAGCGGCTCTCGCGCAGCGACGAGGGCGCGACCACCTCGCAGCCCTCGGTCGGCGACTTCACGGAGCTCTACGAGCCGCTGCTCGCCGAGGGGCGCGACATCGTCTCGATCCACATCTCGGCGGGGATCTCGGGCACCTACGGCTCCGCGCTGCAGGCCCGCCAGGCGCTGATCGATTCCGGGGGCGGCGGCGAGCGCATCCATGTGCTCGACAGCCGCACCGGCTGCGGCGGCCAGGGGATGATGGCGCTGGTCGCGGCCCGCGCCGCGCGCGAGGGCGCCACCGGCGCCGAGGCGCACGACCGGGCCGCTCGCTCGCGCGAGACCCTGAAGATGTGGTTCTCGATCGACACGCTGGAGTACCTGCGCAAGGGCGGCCGGATCGGCTCGGCGCAGGCCTGGCTCGGCTCGGCGCTACAGATCAAGCCCATCCTGACGCTCGAGGAGGAGATCAACCCGGTCGAGCGCGTGCGCACCCGCCGGCGCGCCTTCGAGCGCCTGGTCGGGCTGCTCCAGGAGCGCAAGGACGCCGGCGCCGGCACCTGGGTCGTGCAGCACATCCACGACCCTGACACGGCCCGCAAGCTCGTCGACGAGGGTCGGCAGATCTTCGGCACCGACCCGGTCTTCGTCTCGGAGATCGGCCCGGTGATCGGCGCCCACGTCGGCCCCGGGCTGATCGGCTGCGGCGGCATGCAGACCGATCTCCTGCGCGACTAGCGCGGCGGGATACTTAGCGACGATGTCGCGGGAGAACGTCGAAGTCGTGCTCGACCAGTTCGCGGCCACCAACGCGCGGGACTTCGAGCGCGCGATGGCGCACTACGCCGAGGAGGTGGAGCTCGTCGTCCACCCGGAGGCGTTCCTCGAGAGCGGGCGCTTTCAGGGCCGCGAGGCGGTCGGGCAGTGGTTCGCGAACTGGTTCTCGACCTTCGAGCGGGACTACCGATTCGAGATCGAGGAGGCCCGGGACCTCGGCGACGTCGTCTTCCTCGACGCGGCCCACCGCGGGCGCGGGCGGACCAGCGGGATCGAGGTCCACGGCCGCACCGGATACCTCTACACGCTCAGAGGCGGCAAGATCCTCCGGGGCGAGATCTACGCCAGCCCGGCCGACGCGCTGCGGGCGGCCGGGGTCACGGACCAGGTCTAGATCCGCACACGAAAACGCGAGCGGCGCGTTGGGGAGCGACGAGAGGCGGCTTTACAGCGATCGGCGGGAGTAAACCGCCTCTCGGCAGGGAGGGAGGCCGCCGCTGGCCACCGGGACCCGGGAGGCCAAGGGGTCGGAATCGCACCGAGAGTCGTTTGAGACCCGCCACCCGTGCGCCAGGCGACACTCGGCGGCGACCCCGACGCTGAACGTCACGTTTGCGTCGAGTACCGACGCTGATGTAACGCTCGACGGCGTGAAGCGGGCGCGCTCAGCGCCGGCGCAGCGCCATCAGGCCGCCGACGGCGAAGCCGACGACCGCGGCGCCGATGATCAGCTCGCGACGGTGCTCGCGGACCTGGCGACGCCAGTCGGTGAGCTCGTTGACGCGACCGCGCAGCGCCTGGACCGTGTGACCGAGCTCTTCGCGCTGGCGCTCGATGTCGGCGCGAATCTCGCTCGAGGAGCGGCTGGGCGGCGGCGCGGCGGGTCGCGCGACCGGCTCGCCGGCGCCGCTGTAGATCTCGGGGTTGTCGTTCACGGCCGGGGCTCCTCGGGCGCCGGGGTCGTCCCCGACTGCAGCGTCTCGCGGATCCGCTTGCCCTCCTCGATCGCGAGGTCGGGGCTCGGCGGCGAGCCGGACTGAAACGCCCGGTAGGCGAGCAGGCCGGCAACCGCGGCGATCCCGAAGAAGACCACGGACTCGATCAGGAACCCGGCCCAGAAGTGGTTGCCGAAGAAGAGATCGTTGAGCAACCAGGCGATCGCCAGCATCAGCAGGATCAGCCCGAGGAACGCGAACACGCCGGCGGCGATGCCGACGGCCGAGCCGCGAACCAGGAAGGTGACCTTCTCGGTGACCTCGGTCTTCGCGAGCTCGATCTCCTCGCGTACGAGCCCGCTGACCTTCTCGGATACGTCGATGACCAGCTCGGCGACGCCCTTGTCGTCCTCGGGCCGCGGGGCCTGCTCACTCATTCAGGCGGATCCTCGTGAAACACGCGTTGCCAGATCATCGCCGAAATCCGCATCGCGACGATGCTTGCCAGCGCGCCGGTCCCGGCCACCAGGCCGGTCCACATCAGTCTCTTGACGATCTCGTTGTCCATCAGCGGTCGTGTGCCGCGTCTACCCGCGGGCACAGGAGTAAACCATTACCGCGGGTCAGGATGATTCGGGCGCCCCGCGCTCGAGCCCGCCGCAGATCGTCTCGACCACCATCGTCCGGGCCCGCTCGAAGTCGCCATCGCCATCCGGGATGATCTCGAACACCCAGCCGGTGAGCAACTGCTCGATCGCGCCGTAGAACCACATCGAGGCAAAGTCCGGGTCGACGTCGGCGCGAAAGACACCGGCCGACTGCGCGTCGCGGACGATCTTCGCGATCAGGTCGTAGGCCTGGCGGATCTCGGGTAGGTGCGTGCGGGTGAACGAGTTCGCCGCGCGGGTGACCTCGATGATGATCACCTTCATCAGCTCTGGGTCGTGGCGGTATGAGTCGATGATGAAGCCGGCGACCGCGTCGAGCTTCTCGCGCGGCGGCACCGGGCGGCTGTCGATCTCCTCGATCGCCTGCAAGAGCAGCGACCAGCGCTCGACGAAGAGCTCGTTGAGCACCTCGTCCTTCGAGTCGAAGTAGTGGTAGACGAGCCCGTAGGCGACGTTCGCCTCGCGAGCGATGTCCGAGACCCGGCAGGCGTTGAACCCCTGGTGGGCGAACACCCGCACGGCTGCGTCGAGGATCTGCCGCCGCCGGTCGACGGGGGGAGCCTTCGCCATCAGACCCGGACCCCTTCCGGCCAGCGGTAGGCGCCTGGGCGGCGGTTGGCGAGCGACGGCAGCGAGGCACGGATCTCGTCCTGGCGCTCGAGGTCGAGCTCGGCGACCGCCACGCCTTCGCCGTCCTCGACCTCGGCGAGCACCGTGCCCCACGGGTCGGCGATCAGCGAATGGCCGTAGGACTCGTAGTGCGGCGGCGCCTTGCCGACCTGGTTGGCGGCGAGCACGAACGCCTGGTTCTCGATCGCCCTGGCGCGCACCAACACGTGCCAGTGGTCGCGCCCGGTGGGCAGCGTGAACGCCGACGGGACGGTCAGCACGCGCGCGCCGTCGACCGCGAGGATCCGGTAGAGCTCGGGGAAGCGCAGGTCGTAACAGATCGTCATCCCGATCCTGACGCCGGCGGCCTCCGCGCCGACGATCTCCTCGCCGGCGCGCTCGTGGTCTGACTCGCGATAGCTGACGCCGTCGACATCGACGTCGAACATGTGGAGCTTGCGGTAGGCGGCGACCAGCTCGCCGTGGCGATCGATCAAGCAGCTCGTGTTGAACGACGACTCCGAGCCCTCGACCCGCTCGGCGATGCTGCCGGCGATCAGGTCGATCGAGTGCTCACGGGCCCACTCGGCGGCGGCCGCAAGGGTCGGGCTCGACGACAGCTCCTCCGCCCCGTCGGCCGCGTTGGCGCTCAGGTAGTTCCACTTCTCGGGCAGGACGACGAGCTCGGCGCCCGCGGAGGCGGCCTCGGCGACCAGGCGTTGCGCGCGCTCGACGTTGCGCGCCTTGTCGGCGGTGGAGTTCAGCTGGATCACGGCCGCGCGCATCGGTAGGGCCCCTTTCAGGTCCGGCCCCCGCGCCCCGCGGGAGCCGACTGATTGATCAGTCAATCTAGAGGATATGCGCGCCACCGGCGGCTGCGATCAGCCGCTGAGCAGCCAGATTCCGAGCGTCGCGAGGACGAGCACCGCCTCGGTCACGCCGACCAATCCGATCGCCCCGCCCAGCGAATCGGAGGCGAATCCGGTCGGCAACCCGCAGACGACCGAAGCGGCGAGCACGGCGACCGCGACGGCCCCCCACCAGAGCACGGCGCGCTCCCAGCGGGCGTCGGCCTCCAGCTCGCCGCCGAGCCGCGCGTGAATCAGGAACGGGGTCGCGAACAGGGCGGTGAAGAGGCCGATCGCGAAGCTGACCAGCCACGGGCTCAGCGAGGCGAAGCTGAGGTAGGGCGGCCCGGCGACCGCGGCGAGTGGGATCGAGACAACCGCGATGCCCGCCCCGGCGAGCACGAACAGCAGCGGCTTGCGCTCATCCGGGACACCCTCGGGCTCCATGGCGAGAACTGTGACGAGGCTCTCGGAGGTGATCCGCGGGGGTGCGCTCCCAGCCCGTGCGCTCCGCCGCCTGAGCGCTCAGCCCGCCGGCGAGACCCTGACCGGTGAAGCGGCGAACCGCCGGCCGAGCGCCGCCTCGGGACCGGTGCGGCGGATCGCGACCACCGCAGCGTCGTCCTGGCGCTCCTCGGCCCCGAACGCCGCGAGCGCCACGCGGACCTGCTCGACGGCGAGGTCCGGGGCCCGACAGCCATCGAGCCCGGCGCGCAGGCGGTCGCTGCCGAAGCGCTCGCCGCCCTCGCGGCGCGCCTCGATCACGCCGTCGGTGTAGAGCACCAGCTGGTCCCCGGGCTCGAGGTTGACCGCCGCCGCCGCCCACTCCGGATCCTCGACCACCCCGAGCAGCGGGCCCGGCTCGCCGACCTCGACCGCGCGACCGTCTCGGATCAGCATCGGATGGGGGTGGCCGGCGAGGTACACGCGCACCTCGGCGGGCGACGACTGCTCCTCGGGGAGGACGAGCATCGCCACCGAGCAGAGCGCGACGTCGTCGCGGCCGCGCAGATTGCGGTCGAGCACCCGCAGCCCCTCGGCGGGGTCGCTGGAGAGCATCCCCGCGGTGCGAATCGTGTGCCGGGCCTCCGCGGTCAGCGCCGCGGCCGCCGCGCCTTTGCCGGAGACGTCGCCGAGGACCACGGCCCAGCCGCCGTCGACCTTGAAGACCTCGTAGAAGTCGCCGCCGACCTCGTTCACCTCACCCGCCGGCTCGTACATGGTCGCCAGCTCCCAGCCCGGCATCCGGGGCAGGCTCGGCGGCAGCAGCTCGCGCTGGAGGGCATCGGCGACCTTCGCACGCTCGTCGCTCAACCGGGCGCTCTCGATCGCAAGGCCGATGCGCCGCGCCATCTCCTCGGCAATCGCGACATCGTGCTCGTCGAAGCGCCGCGAGCCGCGGTCGTTGACGAACACGAGCGCGCCGACGATCGGGCCCCCGGCGGTCATCGGGACGGCGAGGACCGAGCCCATCCCGATCTCGGTGAGCAGCCGAAGATGGTCGTCGTCGACGGCGATCTCGCGCAGCCACTCGTCGGTGACCTCGATCAGCTCCGGCTGGCCGGTGCGCAGGACGTCGCCGATCCGCGACACCTCGTCCTCGGCGCGCAGCGGATAGCGCTCGCGCAGCTCCCGGATCGCCGCGAGCCGGTCCGGGTCGTGGTGGACCATGGCCACCCGGTCAAGCGGGCCCTTCTCGGCGCCGATCTCGATCGAGCACCAGTCGGAGAACTCGGGGACGAGCAGCCGGGGAATTCGATCGAGGGTCGCCCGGTAGTCGTCGGAGTGCGTGACGAGCTCACCCGTCCGGGCGAGCAGCCGGTTCGCGAACTCCGCGCGCATCACGTCGGTGACGTCCTCGATCGCGGTGACGGAGTAGAGGACCTCCCCGGCGGGGCCGAAGATCGCCTGCGCCTTGCTTCGCGTCCAAAGCTCCTGTCCGGTCTCGCGGTCGGTGGCCCGCAGGGTCTGCGAGCTCGTCTCGGCGCCGGCCAGCACCCTGCGACCGGCGATCTCGTCCTCGGCGACCGGGTTGCCCTGCTCGTCGCGGAGGTCGAAGCGGCCGCGGATCGCCGCCGTCGGGGTCGAGACCGCTTCCTCACTGGTCTCGAAGCCGAGCATCTTCGCGGCAGCGGGATTGGCGAACACGAGCTCGCCATCGGCGCCGTGGATGATGATCGCCTCGTCGAGGATCGCCATCACCGTGTCCATGCGGCGTTCGATGCTCTCGAGGTCGGAGAAGAGGCCGGCGTTGTCGAGCGCCAGGCCGATCCTGCTGGCGAGGATCTGGGCGAACCGGACGTCGTCGGCGCCGTAGCGGCGCCTGGACCAGGCGGCGATCAGGGTGAGCGCGCCGAGGTTGCGATCGCGGGCGCGGATCGGCACGACGATCGTCGAGCTGACGCCCAGCCCGCGCAGGAACTGGAGGTCCTCCTCGGAGCGCGCCATCCGCCGTAGCTCCTCGTCGCGCACCCGCGGCCACCACTCGGGGATGTGGCGCCAGGAGCGCTCGCGCCGCACCAGCCACTCGGGCAGCGCCGGCGACCGGGCCCGGAACCGCTCCTCCACCGCCTCGGCGTCCTCGCGCCCCCGCGCGCGAGTCGCGAGCCTCGACGCCTGGCCCTCGTGGACGGCGTCGACCATGCAGATGTCGCTGAGTGCCGGGACGATCACCTCGGTCACCCGGCGCAGGGTCTCGGCAAGCGGCAGCGAGCCGTCGGCGACCGCGCCGACCGAGTCGAGCAGGCGCAGGCGCTCGGAGCGCCCGACCGAGCGCGAGCGCAAGCTTGCGCCGGCGACCGCTACCCCGCCGCCGATCGCGATCAGGCCCATCCGCGCGGCAAGCTCGGCGTCGCCCAGCCCCATGTTCCATTCGGGGCTCAGCGCGGCGGCGGCGAGCGCGAGCAGCGCGACGATCGCGGTCACGCCGGGGCCGGCGATCAGCGCGGTCACGAAGGGGGCGGCGACGTAGGCGCCGATGATCGCTGCGGACTCGTCGGTCAGCGCGACGTCGGCGGTGACGCAGACGCCCAGCATGAGGATCCCTGCGACCAGGCCGAGCCGTTGCGTCGCCGGGTCACCGGCGCGCCCCGGCGACCATCCGCGAAATCTCCCGATCAGCCCTCGCACGAAACGCACTCCCCTTCCCGCCGCCACCGGCGGCGTCCTGAATCTACCGCGCGAGCGGATCGCGCCGAGCGACTAAGATCGGGACCGTGACCCCGCCCTTCAGGGTAGAAGCCGAATCCAACTCAGCGCTGCACACGGTCAGCGTTTCCGGTGAGCTCGATCAGAGCACCGCGCCGGAACTGCGGACGGCCCTCGCCGATGTCGTCGGCGACGGGCGCGGCGGCGGCGTGCTCGTCGATCTCAGCGACTGCGGCTTCATCGACTCGACCGGGCTCAGCCTGCTGGTCGAGGCGAAGCGGCAGCTCGACGACGATCAGCGGCGCTTCGGCGTCTGCTGCCCCGACGCCGACGTCCGGCGGCTGCTCGAGCTGACCGGGATCGACCAGGCGGTTGGCCTGTTCGATACTCGCGACGAGGCCGTCGCGGCGCTCTCGAACGGCGCCACCGCCTGACCTGAGCGCGGCTTCAGTCCGTGCCCTCGGCTCGCGGGCCGCTCGCCGGCACCCCGTCGCCCGCTCCTTCGGCGCGGACGGCGACCAGCAGCTTCCACAGCGCCCGGCGGCTCACCCGGGAGATCTGCATCTGCGAGACGCCGAGCTCACGGCCGATCTCGCTCTGGGTGAGGTCGTCGGCGAAGCGCATCCGCAGGACCCGCCATTCGTTGCCGTCGAGGCCCGCGGACTCGGCGGCGAGCTGCGCCTCGACCCGATCGTAGCCACGCTCCTCGGTGGGCAGGCTCTCGACGGCAGGGGCCGATTCGGGCTCATCGGTCGACCGCGGCGCGTCCAGCGAGACGGTGCGGCGCGCATGGCCGGCCTCGATCGCCTCGAGCACCTGCTCGACGGAGGCTCCCGTGCGCTCGGCGAGCTCGGCGGCGGTCGGGGCCCGCGAGAGCTCCTCGGTCAGCGAATTCGTCGCCGCATCGACCTTCATCGTCATCTCCTGGAGCCCGCGCGGCAGGCGCAGGTTCCAGACGTGGTCGCGAAAGTGACGGCGGAGCTCGCCGAGGATCGTCGGCACCGCGTAGGCCGTGAACGGACGGCCGTGTTCGGGGTCGTAGCCGTCGATCGCCTTGACCAGGCCGAGGCCGGCGACCTGGACCAGGTCGTCGAACGACTCCGTCTGGCGTCGATAGCGGCCCGCCAGCGAGCGCGCCAGCGGCATCAGCCGGTGGACGAGCTCCTCGCGCAGCTCCGGGGAGCGCTCGACCGCGTAGCGCCGCAGGAGCGCGTCCTCGGGTCCGAAACCACGGCGCCCTGCCGGCGCCACCCTGTCTGGGGTCAGTTGCATCCGCTCTCCTGGGTTCGAGTTCGACGGTCAGCGACGAACCGGCCCCCGGGAGTCCCGGAGCGGGGATCTGCGATCCCCTGCGGCTTGGTCGCCCTCAGCTTTCGCTAGTGGTCGGTCGTTCCCGCACGACCGACCCCTTGGGCGTGAGATCAGACTACCCGCCAGGGGTTTGATTCCAAACATGGTGGGTATCTCGGCGTCGGGACGTGGCAAATCCGGCGAAACCCCCCATCGCCGGTGACCTCCGGAGACGGCGGTGCCGTATCCCTCTCTGAGTGGTGTGTGACGGGCTCCGGTTCTCCGGGGCCCGTTGCCGTTGGAGGGCCGGTGTGACGAGAGCGCCGCACCGGAGGGCTGGGTCATCTCCCCGTTAGGCTGGCGGCGTGAGCGAGCCTTCGCGATCGGCGTTCGTCACCGGCGGCTCCGGCTTCATCGGCGGCCACCTGGTCGCGCGCCTGGTCGCCTCGGGCGCCAGGGTTCGCGCCCTGGCGCGCTCGGACTCCTCGGCGGCGACGGTCGAGCGCCTCGGCGCCGAAGCGGTCCGCGGCGAGCTCGGCGACCGCGATTCGCTCGCCGCGGGCGCGGCCGGCTGCGAGGTCACCTACCACCTGGCCGCCCACCTGGGCCAGTGGGGGCGCCGCGAGGAGTTCGTCGCCGGCAACGTGACCGGGACCGAGAACGCGCTCGCCGCCTCCCGCGAGGCCGGCGTGCGGCGCTTCGTGCACTGCAGCACCGAGGCCGCGCTGCTCGCCGGCGAACCGCTTCGCCACGTCGATGAGACCGCGCCGCTCCGTCCCGACTCCAAGGCGCTCTACGCGGCCACCAAGGCCCGCGCCGAGATCGCGGTGCGCGACGCCGCCGCCGACGGGTTCGAGACCGTCGCGGTGCGCCCGCGCCTGGTCTGGGGCGAGGGCGACACGACCCTCCTTCCCGAGCTGGTCGCGGCGGTCGAGGCCGGCCGGTTCGCGTGGATCGGCGGCGGCCGTCATCTCACCTCGACCACCCACGTCGACAACGTCGTCGAGGGGTTGCTGCGGGGCGCGGAGCGCGGACGTTCCGGCGAGGCCTACTTCGTCACCGACGGCGACCCGGTCGTCTTTCGCGAGTTCGTCTCCGAGCTGCTGCGCACCCGGGGCGTGGAGCCTCCGACGCGCTCGATCCCGGCCCCGGTCGCGGCGCTGGTCGCCGCCGGGTCGGAGACCGCCTGGCGCCTGCTGCGGCTCGGCGGCGAGCCGCCGCTGACGCGGCTCGCGGTCTGGCTCTCCGCTCAGGAATGCACGATCGAGATCG
Organism: uncultured Solirubrobacterales bacterium; assembly: GCA_963781265.1. GTDB lineage: Bacteria > Actinomycetota > Thermoleophilia > Solirubrobacterales > 70-9 > WHSW01. The sequence continues at coordinate 400,038 of CAWAFH010000018.1, read as the reverse complement.
GCAAGGCCCGCTCCGAGCTCGGCTACGAGCCGGTCGTCGACCGCGAGCGCGAGCTCGCGGCGATGCGCGCCGCGTCCTAGTCGCCGCGCGCGCGCTCGAGCTCGCTCGTCAGCAGCTTCGCGTGCAGGGCGCCGATCAGCGACGGGAACGGCGCCGCGCCGCCCTCGACGATGTCAGCCGCCCGCTCGACGCCGAGCGCCGAGAAGCGTTCGACCAGCAGCTCGAGCTCGTCGGCGATCACCGGCTCGAGCCCCTGCATCAACCGGGCGACGTCGCGGGCACCGAACCCGGTCGTCTCGTTCCAGCCCGCCTGGCGGAAGCGCGACACGGCCTCGACGATGCGGACGTCCGCCTGCGAGTAGCCGTCGTCGTTCGGGCTCAGGACGCCGAGCTCGGAGAGCCGCCGCAGCGCGCGCTCCGGGATCTCGAAGCGGCGCAGCAGCTCGTCCTCGGTGGTCCGCTGATCGGGGCCGAGCGCGACCGCGACCAGCGCGTCGCCGCTGTCGGCGAGCGCGCGCAGCCGCTCGACGTCGCCGTCGGCCGCGTCGAGCAGCTCGCCGATCACCCGCAGCGGCATGAACCGCTCCTCCTGCAACTGCTTGATCAGGCGGATCCGCTCGACGAACTCGGGCGGGTAGTAGGCCATGTTGCGCGATGTGCGCATCGGCTCCGGCAGCAGGCCCTCGCGCAGGTAGTGGCGCACCGTGGCCACCGGCACATCGGCGCGCTCGGCCAGCTCGGAGATGCGGATCAGGTCGTCGTTCGCCGCACGCGGTTGGCCGCTCTTGGAGCTCATGAGAGAAACGGCGGCTGCTCGGCCTCGCCGTTCAGGCCGCCGACGTCCCCGGACTCGAGCAGCGAGGCGATCTCCTCGGGGGAGAAGCCGGCCGCGCCCAACACCGCCTCGGTGTCCTCGCCGAGCGCCGGGGCGGGCCGGGTGGGGTCGGCGGGAGTGCGTGAGAACTTGACCGGGTGGCCGAGCAGGCGAACGGGGCCGAGCCGCGGCTGCTCGACCTCGACCACCATCTCCCGGGCGCGGACGAGCTCGGATGCGAGCGCCTCGTCGAGGTCGAGGATCGGCTCGACGCAGCAGTCGTGCTCGTCGTTGAATCGCGCCCACTCCGCCTTCGTCCTGGTCTTGAAGAGCGCGGCGACCGCCGCGTGCCCGGGCGATCCGGGGCCTGCAAACTGGTGCTCGAGCAGGTCGGGGCGCTCGACCCCGGCGCACAGCGCCTGCCAGAACTTGGGCTCGAGCGCCCCGCAGCTGACCCACCCGTCGGCGCACTCGTACGGGAGGTAGCAGGCGACGCCGCCGTTGAGCATCTCGGCGCCGCGCCTCGGCAGCCGGCCATCGGCGAGAAAGGCGGCCGCGACCATGGCCAGCCAGGAGAGGGAACCGTCGGTCATCGAGACGTCCACGAGCTGGCCCTCGCCGGAGCGCTCGCGCTCCGCGAGCGCCGCGAGGATCCCGAAGGCCGCCATCAGCCCGCCGCCGCCCAGGTCGGCGATCTGCCCGGCGGCCGACACCGGCGGGCCACCGGCCGCGCCCGTCAGCCCGAGCAGCCCGTTGAGGGCGAGGTAGTTGGTGTCGTGGCCGGCGCGAGCGACGTTGGGCCCGTCGAGCCCGTAGCCGGTGATCGCGCAGTAGATGAGCCGGGGGTTGCGCTCGCGCAGGCGCTCGTAGCCGACGCCGAGCTTGTCGAGAACGCCCGGCCGAAAGCTCTCGAGCACGACATCGGCGTCCTCGGCGAGCCGCAGGAAGGCATCGCGGCCGGCCTCGGACTTGAGGTCGATGCGAACCGAGCGCTTGCCGCGGTTCAGCGACAAGTAGAGCGCCGACCGCGTCCCGAGCGGCTGCTCGGAGTCGTCGCCGTAGTACGGCGGCGCCCAGCGGACGTAGTCGCCCATCCCGGTGTCCTCGACCTTGATCACCTCGGCGCCCAGATCGGCCAGCAAGAGGCTCGCGAAGCCGCCGGGGAGGAGGCGGCTCAGGTCCAGAACGCGGAGGCCGGAGAGGGCCGCTGCGGTCATGGCGCCGCTCGCCGCTCGCCGTCCGCCGCTCGAGCGGCGAGCGCCGAGCGCCGAGCGGCCAAACCGAGCATCTCTCTCGCCTCCGCCACGGTCGCCGCGCGGCGCCCGATGTCCTCGGCCATCTGCCTCGCCTTGGCGATCAGGTCGCCGTTCGAGCGAGCCATCTCCCCGTCCGGGAGGTAGAGGTTGTCCTCGAGCCCGGCGCGGACGTTGCCTCCGAGGTCGAGCGAGGCGGCGAGCAGCTTCCACTGGTCGCGCGAGACCCCGATCACCTGCCAGTTGTTCTGGCCCTCGGGGCCACCTGGGATCTGATCCGCCATGAAGGTGACGTTGCGAGGCGTCGGCCGGATCCCCCCGGTCACCCCCATCACGAGCGAGATCTGGAGCGGCGGCGTCAGCAGCCCCAGGTCGAGCAGCGGGTCGAGGTTGGCGACGTGCCCGGCGTCGAAGCACTCGTGCTCGGGCTGGATCCCGAGCTCGTTCATCGCGGTGATGAACTCGATGATCGTGTCGAAGCTGTTCTCGAACACCGCCTTGAAGACGAACTCCTTGCGCCGGCGCGAGTACTTCGCGTAGTTCATCGAGCTCATGTTGAGCGCGGCGACATCGGGCTTCAGCTCGCGCAGGTAGGCGAGCCGCTTCTCCATCGGCACCCCGATCGCCCCGGTCGAGTAGTTGATGATCACGTCGTCGACCGCGGCCAGGATCGCGTCGGTGATCGCGCGGAAATCCTCGATCTCGTAGCTCGGCACGCCGTCCGGGGTGCGGGCGTGGATATGGATCTGGGAGGCGCCCTCGTCCACCGCGCGCCGCGCCTCGGCCGCGTACTCCTCCGGCGTGTACGGAATCGCGGGGCACTGGTCGCGGTTCGCGATCGCGCCTGAAATGGAGCACGAGATGATCACCGGTTCCTCGAATCTGCTCATGCCGCTCGCTTTCAGTTGCTAGTTGCTAGTTGCTGGTTGCTAGGGGGAGAGATCGGATCGGGCGCCGACTCAGGAGAGAGTGGCGAGCTTCGAGAACTTGATCGCATACCAACGGGCCGTGTCTCTGGCCGACTGACCTGCGGGGAGCGGTCGATGGAGTGGCAGGCGCTCGACCGATGGACGGCCGGCGTGCAACTCGTCGCGCTCGGCTGACTCGGTGGGGGCGAACATCGCAGAGGCATTTGGTCGCGACACGACGCGGGACCAGCTGCGGTTCCTGCTGTTCGCCCGGGGCTCGGCCTACGAAACCCAACACTGGATCGAGCGAGCCTTCGCGCGCTCCCTGCTCACCGACGACGACTACCGCGCTCGGGCAGCCGAGATCGGTCGCCTCGTCAACGGTCTGCATCGCGCGCATCGAAGTCGCGCGCCAGCGCACCTAGCAACTAGCAACTGGCAACTCCGTTCATACCGGCATCACCCCGTGCTTCCGCCACGGCCTCTCCACCTTCTTGTTGCGGGCCATGCGCAGGGCTTCGATGATCCGCGGGCGCGTCTCGCGCGGGTCGATGACGTCGTCGATCATCGCGTTGCCGGCTGCGATGTAGACGTCGATCTGGGCGCGGACCGCATCCAGCATCGCCTCGCGCGTGGCGTCGGGGTCGTCCGAGGCCTCGATCGCGGAGCGGCCGATGATGTTGACCGCGCCCTCGGCGCCCATCACCGAGATCTCGGCGCTCGGCCAGGCGTAGATCTGGTCGGGCTCGTAGGCGCGCCCGTTCATGACGTAGTAGCCGGCGCCGTAGGCCTTGCGAACCACGACGGTCACCTTCGGCACCGTCGCGCGCGAGATCGCGTAGAGCATCTTCGCCCCGTGGCGGATGATCCCGGCGTGCTCGACCTTGGAGCCGACCATGAACCCGGGGACGTCCTGAAGGAAGACCAGGGGGATCTCGAACGCGTCGCAGAGGTTGACGAAGCGCGCCGCCTTGTCGGCTGAGTCGTTCTCGAGGATGCCGCCGAGCTGCTTCGGCTGGTTGGCGACGATCCCGACCGGCTGGCCCCCGAAGCGCGCCAGGCAGGTGATGATCGTCTTCGCGAACCTCGGCTTGATGTCGAAGTAGTCGCCGTCGTCGACGATCTCGGCGATCACCTCGTACATGTCGTATGGCTTGCGGTTCGAGTCGGGGACGATCTCGAGCAGCTTCTCCGACATCCGGTCGACCGGGTCGGCCGTCTCGCGCACCGGAGGCTTCTGCTCGCAATTGGAGGGAAAGAACGAGAGGTAGGCCTTGACCGCCGCGATGCACTCCGCGTCGTCCTTGCATTCGAGGTCGCCGACGCCCGACTTGCGGCAGTGCACCTTGGCGCCGCCGAGATCCTCCATCGAGATCTCCTCGCCGGTCACGGCCTTGGTCAGGTGCGGGCCGGCGAGGGCCATCGCGCCCTGGCCGACGACCATCGGGACGAAGTCGGAGAGGCCCGGGATGTACGCGGTCCCGGCGGCGCACGGGCCGAGCATCGCCGCGACCAGCGGGACCACGCCGGACATCTCGACCTCCTCGCGGAACAGGTGGCCGGAGCCGGCGAACAGCGACCCGGCGGCCTCCTGGATCCGGGCGCCGGCCGAGTCGAGCAGCCAGACGAGCGGGATGCGCTGCTGCAGCGCGAGCTCGCGCAGCCGCCCCATCTTGATCTCACCGGTCATCCCCATCGAGCCGGCCATCACGGTGAAGTCGTAGGCGGCGATCGCACAGGGCCGGCCGTCGACCTCGCCCCAGCCGGTGATCACGCCGTCGGCGGGCGCGTCCTTGCCCTCCATCGCGCGCTGCGAGAAGTGCGGCCGCGCGTGCAGCCCCATCTCGACGAACGTGCCCTCGTCGACGAGCAGGTCGATCCGCTCGCGAGCGGTCAGCTTGCCGGCCGCGTGCTGCTTGGCGATCTTCTCCTCGCCGCCGCCGAGCTTCGCCTTCTCGCGCCGCTCGTGCAGGTCATCGACGAGCGCCTTCAGCGCCCCGCCCTCGGCGGGAGGCGCCTCGGGCGCCTCGGCCTCGTGCTCGTCAGCGGCCACTATCTCCCCTTCCATTGAGGCTCGCGCTTCTCGAAGAACGCGGTCACGCCCTCGATCGCATCCTCGGTCGAGAGCTCGATCGTCAGCTGGGCGCGCAGGTAGTCGAGGGCATCGACGAGCGGCAGATCGAGCTGGCGCCACATGGCGTCCTTGCCGAGCTTCATCACCAGCGGCGACTTCGAAGCGAGCTTCGCCGCCCAATCGGCGACCGCGGCATCGAAGTCCTCCGCGGGCACGACCTTGTTGACGATCCCCGCCTCGAGCGCCTCGGCGGCGGTGAGGCGCTCGCCCAGCAGCAGCATCTCGGTCGTCTTCTTGCGACCGACGTTGCGGTAGATCAGGGCCATGATCATGAACGGGAACAGGCCGACGTTGATCTCGGGCGTGCCGAACCCCGCCCCGTCCTTGGCGACGATCAGATCGCAGGCGAGCGCGATCCCCAGCGCCCCGGCGAGCACGTGACCGGATGCCGCGACGATCGACGGCTTGCCGAGCTCGCCCAGCTCGATGAAGACCTGGGGAAACAGGGCCGTGCCCATGAACTTGTGAGCGGTCGGGGCATCGGCCGCGAAGCCGCCGAGGTTGGCGCCGGCCGAGAACACCTTCTCGTGCGAGGACGCGAGCACGACGACGCGCACGTCGTCGTCGTGCTTCGCCGCCCGCAGCGCCTCGAGCAGCTCGCCGAGCAGCTGATCGGAGAGCGCGTTGCGGGTCTCGGGATCGTCGAGCGTGATCGTCGCGACCCGGTCGGCGACGTCGTATCTGATCTTCTCGAAGGCGGTCAAGAGTGTGAAGTACTACTCTACACTCTCTACTTACGCCGAGCGAGCAAGGAGAGGGATCCGTGGCCAGTGCGACCGTGATCAAGCCCGAGCACGAAGCCTCGCGCAAGCACTTCATCTACACCGACGAGCATCTCGACCTGCGCGAGTCGATGACCGCCTGGGTGAAGAAGGAGATGTACCCGCACCGCAACGAGTGGGAGGACACGTACTGGCCCTCCGAGGTGATGCGCCGCGCCGGCGAGCTCGGCTACCTGGGCCTGTGCTTCCCCGAGGAGTACGGCGGGCAGGGCGGCGATTACTTCTACTCGCTGATCCGCGCCGAGTGCCTGTCCTACTCGGGCTCCGGCGGCACCAACATGGGCTTCGCCGTGCAGACCGACATGGTCCTGCCCCCCGTCCACCTGCTGGGCACCGAGGACCAGAAGCAGCGCTACCTCGTCCCCGGGATCCGCGGCGAGAAGATCGGCTGCCTGGGGATCACCGAGCCGGGCGCCGGCTCCGATGTCGCGGGGATCCGCACGACCGCGATCCGCGACGGCGACGAGTACGTGATCAACGGCTCGAAGACGTTCATCACCAACGCGCCGCGGGCTGACTTCTGCGTCTTGGTGACCAAGACCGATCCGGACGCAGGCCACGCCGGGATCACCCTGATGCTGATCGACCTGCGCGACGACGAGGGCAACCTGGTCCCGGGGTTCACCGTCTCGCGCGAGCTCGAGAAGATGGGGATGCACTCGTCCGACACCGGCGAGATCGCGTTCGAGGACGTCCGCGTCCCGGCCGACTCCGTGCTGGGCGAGGAGGGCAAGGGCTTCTACCACATCTCCTGGGAGCTTCAGGGCGAGCGGCTGGTGGGCGCCGCCGGCGGTTACGCCGGCGCCGAGCGGATGTTCGAGCGCACGCTCGAGTACGCAAAGGAGCGCGAGGCGTTCGGGCGCCCGATCGGGCGCTTCCAGGTGATCCGCCACAAGTTCGCCGACATGGCGACCAAGATCGAGGCCGCGAAGCAGCTCACCCACACCGTCGCCTGGCGGTTCGCCAACGGCGAGTACCCGGTGCGCGAGATCTCGATGGCGAAGCTCTATGCCGCGCGGGTCTGCCACGAGGTCGCCGACGAGTGCGTCCAGATTTTCGGCGGCTACGGCTACATGAAGGAGTACGAGATCGAGCGGGCCTTCCGCGACCAGCGCCTCAACCGGATCGGCGCCGGCACCGACGAGATCATGCTCGACGTGATCGGCCGGAGCTACGGGCTTTGAGCGCTGCGACCGAGCCCGCGGTCACCCTCCCGATCGTCCCCACCGACGAGGAGGCGGGGATCCGGGCCGCCGTGCGCGGGATCTGCGAGAGCTTCGGCGGGCCCGAGTACCACCGCCGGATCGTCGCCAACGAGGAGTCGCCGACGGAGCTCTGGAACGCGCTCGCCGAGAAGGGCTACCTCGGCGTCAACCTGCCCGAGCGGTACGGCGGCGGCGGGCTCGGGATGCACGCGCTGCAGATGGTCGGCGAGGAGATCTCGGCGGCAGGCTGCTCGCTGCTGCTGATCGTCGTCTCGCCTGCGATCGTCGGCTCGATCATCGCCCGCCACGGGACCGAGTCCCAGCGCGAGGACTGGCTCCCGGGGATCGCCGCAGGGACGACCAAGGTCGCGTTCGCGATCACCGAACCGGACGCGGGCACGAACTCGCACAACCTCTCGACAGCGGCGACCCGCGACGGCGACGCCTACCGCCTGCGCGGCACGAAGACCTACATCTCCGGGGTCGAGGACGCCGACGCGATCCTCGTGATCGCGCGCAAGCGCGAGGCCGACGGCAGCCTCGGCCTCCCGCTGCTGATGCTCGTCGACACCGACTCGCCCGGCCTCGAGAAGCAGTTCATCCCCGTTGCGGTGAAGGCCTCGGACAAGCAGTGGACGCTCTTCTTCGACGACGTCGAGGTCCCCGCCGACCGAGTCGTCGGCGAGTCCGAGACGGCCGGTCTGAAGGCCGCGTTCGACGGTCTCAACCCGGAGCGGATCATGGGCGCCTCGGTCTCCAACGGCGTCGCCCGCCGGGCGCTCGAGATCGCCTCGGCCTACGCGAACGAGCGGGTCGTCTGGAAGACGCCGATCGGCGCCCACCAGGGTCTCTCGCATCCGCTCGCCCAGGCGAAGATCGAGCATGAGCTGGCGCGGCTGATGACCCAGAAGGCAGCGGCGCTGTACGACGCGGGCGCGCCTGCCGGGGAGCCGGCGAACATGGCCAAGTACGCGGCGGCCGAGGCGGCGATCAAGTGCGTCGACCAGGCGATCCAGATCCACGGCGGCAACGGGTTCGCGCTCGAGTACGGGCTGACCGACATGTACTGGGGCGCCCGCCTGGCGCGGACCGCGCCGGTCTCGCGCGAGATGATCCTCAACTACGTCGCCGAGCACTCGCTCGGGCTGCCGCGGTCCTACTAGCCGCGCTCGATCGAGACCCGGGCGTCCCCGCGGTAGCTCGGCCTCCGCTCGCCCTGGTCGGCGGGCGCGCGGCGCCCGAGCCGCCGGAGCCGACGGCCGCCCGCACGGATCGCCAGCGCCGGCGCAGCGAGCAGGGCCACGACGAGGGCGATCGGGAGCAGCGGGGCGAACAGGACAGTGGTCAGGATCACGATCGGCAGGGCGAGCGGAAACAGGGCGAGCAGCAGGATCCCGAAGCCGGCGACCACGGTGGTGGCGCCGAAGACCGTCTCGGTATCAGGGCGGGGAGCGTCCATCGGATTACCTCCTGGCGGTAGTCGCTTCATCCCTATGACGAGACGGAGAGGGCGCGTGTGACCGCATCCACGGGTGTGGCCCACTCCACCCCTAGGGCCCCTGGGCGCGAGGCGGGCCGGGGGCGAATATCGGGGTGTAAGTCAGCTTCCCATTCACCCCCAAGGAGAACTCAGATGAACCGCAAGTCCCGCCTCACCGCCGCCCTCGCCACGGTCGCCGTCTCGGTCGCCGCCTTCGCCGGCGCCGCCGACGCCTCGACCGCCAAGTCGACCGTCTCGATCCTCGGCACCAACGGCGACTACTACGGCTACGTGCACTCCAAGGACGCCGCCCACTGCGAGAACGACCGCAAGGTGACCGTGTTCAAGCAGCTCGGCGCAGTCCAGGACCCCAAGGTCGACCAAAAGATCGGCTCCGACGTCGCCCAGCCCAACGGCCCCGACGCGATGTGGTCGATCGGCAACTCCGGCTACAAGTCGGGCAAGTTCTACGCCAAGGCCGCCAAGGTCCCGGGCTTTTGCAAGGCCGCGACCTCGGCGACGATCAGCCGCTAGCTCGCCCAGCCACCCGCGTCACGCGCCCCGGCCGCCCGGCCGGGGCGCTTTGGCGTGGGCCCGGCGCTCAGGGCTGGACGAGGTCCGGGTCCTCGGCCCCGTGCGCGCCCTCGTCGCCGGCGACCGAGCTGAGGCTGAGCGCGCCGGCGGCGCCGATCTCGGTGCCGAGCTTCAGCACCTGGCCGGGCTTCAGAGCGGCGACGCGGAACTCCTCCGGGATCGCGATCGCGATGTCGTGGCCGGACTCGCGCACGTCGTCGGCCGAGACGATCAGCCTGCGGTCCGTGCGACAGACGCCCTCGACGACCGCTTCGACGGTCGTCGTCGTCTGCGGCTCGTCCGCGGTCGTCCGCACCCGCACCTGGTCGAGCGCCGTCTTCGGCGGCTTCGGCTGGGCCGGGGGCTGACCGCAGCCCTGCTGGCCGGGCTCGCTGACGGGGAGCTCCTCGGGATGGTCGGCGATCCGCGCCTCAACCTCGACCTGCTCCCCGAGCCCGGGCGGGCGGTGCGCCTCGCCGCCGCGAACCAGGGCCGAGACGCCGGGCGCGGAGACTGTGTACACGCGGTTGACGGGATCGCTGTAGCTCACCGTCCCCGAGAACTCGGCCCGGCCCGCGTTGCCGACCTTGTCGCGGTGGCCGACCTCGGAGTAGGTGCCGTTGGCGAACGCCTTCGCCTCGACCTCGATCCGGTCGCCGACCGCGGGTGGCCGGTGGGAGTGGAGCGCGATCAGGCGCCCGTCCTCGGTCGCGATCGAGTAGCTCGCCGCGGCCGGGTTGAGGTGGACCACGGCGCCGGTGAAGGTGGTCGTCGTCTCGGCCTGATCGCCGCCGGTCCCGGTCTCCGAGGTCGTGGTGGTGTTCGTCGACGGCGGCGTGGTCGGGTAGGTCGGCGTCGTCGGGTAGGTCGGAGGGGTGGTCACCGGCGGCGGGTTCGTGAACGACGGCGCGTCGACCGAGGGCGGGGAGTCGATGCTCGGCGGCGGCGACGCGGGCGGCGACTGGTCGGCCTGACCGCCCTGGCCGCCGGCGCGGTCGCCGTGCGAACCCGACGAGACCGGCGGTGCGCTCGCCGTCTGCGTCTCGGGCGGCGCCGGGAGGCGGATCACCATCGGCTTCGAGGTGCCGAGGCCGGACTCGGTTCCGGGGCCGATCGCGACCCCGACGAAGAGGCCGAAGCCGAGCGCGATCGCCGAGAGCGGCGCGGTCCAGCGGCGGTCGACGATCGGCAGCGCCGCCCATCGCAGGGAGGCGAAGCGCCGCAGCGAATTGCGGTCCGGGCGCACGGAGCCGCGGATCAACCGCCCCGGGACCTTCATCGCGACCCTCCGCTGGTCGACCGGGCCTGATCGGCCGCCGGCCGGGGCTCCGTAACCGCGGGGGCCCGCTGCGCCGCTGAGGGCTGCGGCGAGCTGTTGGACGCGGGCCCGGCGGCGGCGGGCTGGGACGCGGAAGGCTGCTGCGCGCGGGCGCCGCTCGCCGACTGCGCGAGGCTCGAGCCGCACCGACCGCAGTACTGCGCGCCGAGCTGAACCGCGGCTCCGCACGACTGACAGCTGGTCGTCGCCGGCGCGGCGGTCGCGATCCCGAGCCGCTGCTCGACCGAGCTCAGCTCCGAGTCGACCGCCTGCAGCTCGGCCGCGCGGCGGACGAGGACGTCGAGGCGGAAGTGGTCGCGGATGGCCATCTCATAGACGAGCCCGCCGAGGTCCGACTGCAGCTCGCTGAAGCGGCCGGCGAGTTCCTCGCGGCGCTGCTTCAACGCGCTCGCGTCAACCGGCGGCACCACCGCCTGCGGCGGGGTCGCGGGCGGCGCGGCGGCCGGCGGCGCGGCTTGCGCCGGCGAGGCGGCCGGCTGCGCGGACTGGGGCGTCGCCTGCGCGGACTGGGCCGGCTGCCGCGGCTGCGCGCCGGCGCGCGGCCGGGTCTTGAAGTAGGGCTTCAGGCGCTGCAGCGGGCCCGGGCTCACTTGTTCGGCTCCGTGGGCGGGACTTCGCTCTCGCCGCCGGCCCCGGGGATGACCGCGCCGTTGGCGCTCGAGTCCGCTCCGCCCTGATCGGCGGAGCCCGCGTCGGCCGAGCCGTCGGAGACCTCGACCACGGTCGCCGCGGAGAAGCTGTTGCCCAGTCCCTTGAGCGCCACCTCGGCGGACTTGCGGTCGGTGTAGACGCCCGAATAGATCACGTAGTTGCCCGGTGGCAGGCTCGAGTAGAGGTCGGAGTCGAGGACCGCGGCGTCGGCCGCGCCGTCGGTGACCGCCGACTTCTGCGCGGCGTCGACCGACTCGGGGGTCGCGTCGCTCTTCGCCACGGTGCTGAGTTGGATCGTGAAGCCGTCGGTGCCCACCGGCCACTCGCTCGTGATCGCGCCGCCCGAGCCGTCGGCCGGCGTGGCCGCCTGGCCATCGCCCGTGGTAGTGGTCGAGCCCGGGGCCTCGCCCACCTGGACGACCGGAGCCGGCGGGTCGTCGGAGCTGCCCCGGCCGATCAGCACACCGATCAGCAGCATCCCGCCGAGCAGGGCGATCCCGATCACCGCTGCGAGCGGCGAGAAGTCGGCCTGCCGCGCTGCCGGCGCGGGCTGCTCCGCGGTCGGCTTCACCTCGGTCGCCGCGGCCGGCGGAACCCGCGGCTCGCCGACCCGCGAGCCACAGCTGAGGCAATAGCGCTGGTCGGGCGCCAGCGGCGCACCACAGCTCGAGCAGGCCGGCGTCTGGCCGGCGGCGGGGGTCGCTGTCGGTTGGCTGGTTGGATTCATCGCGCTTCCTATTCAACAAGCTTGCGGCGGCGATGTTCCGCCGCGGCCCCCGAGAGTAGGCTGACCGACGCAGTGACGGTGGTCAAGGACAGCGGCGAACGAGCCCTGCTGCCGCCGTTCACCGATGAGCACGCCCAGCTTCGCGAGACGATCAACCGCTGGGTCAAGGCCGAGATCGTCCCGAACGTCGACGAGTGGGAGCGGGCCGGCGAGTTCCCGCGCGAGCTCTACAACCGAGCGGCCGAGCTCGGCTTCCTCGGGCTCAAATACCCGGTCGAGCTTGGTGGCCAGGGCGGCGACTACGTCCACGATGCCGTCTGGGCCGAGGAGCTGGCCGCGGCCGGGGCCTCGGGCGGCGTCGGCGCCGGGCTCGGGGCGCACACCGGGATCGCGACGCCGCCCATCCACCGCTTCGGCTCCCCGGAGCAGCACGAGCGCTTCCTGCGCCCGGCGATCGCCGGCGAGCGGATCGGGGCGCTCGGGATCACCGAGCCCGGCGCGGGCTCCGACGTCGCGTCGATCCGCACCTTCGCCCGCCGCGTCGACGGCGGCTACGTCGTCAACGGGTCGAAGACCTTCATCACCAACGGGGTCCGCGCCGACTTCCTCGTCTGCGCCGTGAAGACGACCGAGTCCGGGGGCCACCAGGGGATCTCGTTCCTGATCCTGGAGCGCGAGATGCCGGGCTATGAGGTCGTGACCAAGCTCGAGAAGATGGGCTGGCGCTCCTCGGATACCGCGGAGCTCTCGTTCACCGACGTCGAGGTCCCGGCCGAGAACCTGCTCGGCGAGGAGAATCGGGGCTTCTACCTGATCATGGAGAACTTCGCCTGGGAGCGGCTGCTGATGTCGCTCGGCGCGGTCGGCGCGATGCAGCGTCTGCTCGAGGTGGCGCTCGACTACTGCCGCGAGCGCGAGGCGTTCGGGCGCCCGATCGGGCGTTTTCAGGTGATCCGGCACAAGCTCGCCGAGATCGGGATCAAGGGCGAGGTCGGTCGCGCCCTCACCTATCACGCACTGCGCCGTTTCATCGCCGACGAAGCGAGGCGGGCCGACGGCGCGAAGCCGACCCCGGCCGCCGTTGAGGCCGGCAGTTCGACGATCGCCGACGTCACCAAGGCGAAGCTGTTCACGCAGCGCGCCTGCGTGGAGGTCGCCGACGAGTGCGTCCAGATCCTCGGCGGCTACGGCTACATGCGCGAGTACGGGGTCGAGCGGGCGCTGCGCGACGCGCGGCTTGGCCCGATCGGCGGCGGCACCGACGAGGTCATGCGCGAGATCCTCGGCCGCCAGCTCGGCCTCTGATCCGCGCCGCCCGCCCGGCCGCGCCGCCGAACTCATAGAGTCCTCGACCCTTACACCGACTGACGTAACCGACAGGAGTGAATCGAGAACATGGGATTGCTTGACGGCAAGGCGGCGATCGTCACCGGCTCGGCGCGCGGCATCGGCCGCGCCACCGCGGAGCTGTTCATCAACGAGGGCGCCAGGGTCCTGATCAACGACATCGACGGCGAGGTCGCCGAGCAGGCGGCGGCCGAGATCGACGGCGAGACGGCCGTCTTCGCGGGCGACCTGACCGAGCCCGGCGTGCCCGACGAGCTGGTCGCGAAGGCGATCGAGGCGTTCGGCGAGGTCGACATCGTCGTCAACAACGCCGGCTACACCTGGGACGGCGTCGTGCATCGAATGAGCGACGAGCAGTTCCAGGCGATGCTCGACATTCACACGATCGTCCCCTTCCGCGTTGTGCGGGCGATCGCGCCCCACTGGCGGGAGGCCGCGAAGGCCGAGCGCAACGAGGGTGTCGAGCGGTTCCGCAAGATCGTCAACATCTCGTCGATCTCGGGGACGATGGGCAACGCCGGCCAGGTCAACTACTCGGCCGCCAAGGCCGGCGTGGTCGGGTTCACGAAGACCCTCGCGAAGGAGTGGGGCGGCTTCAAGATCAACTGCAACGCGGTCGCTTTCGGGTTCATCGAGACGCGGCTGACGCAGGCGAAGGAGAAGGGCGAGACGCTCGAGGTCGGCGACGGCGAGCAGGTCGAGCTCGGGATCCCCGAGCAGATGCGAGCGATGGCCTCGGCGATCATCCCGCTCGGCCGTCCCGCCCAGCCCGAGGAGGCCGCGGCGCCGGTCCTCTTCCTGTGCTCCGAGCTCTCCAACTACGTCCACGGCCAGTGCCTGAACGTGACCGGCGGGCAATTCGGGGGCATGTACATCTGAGTCGGACGCTCGCCGCTCGCCGCTCGCCGTGGTTGGCGCGCGCCTACGTCCGGCAGCAGTGTGCTGCTGCGCACAGATTAGAACGACCGATCGTGCTACTTTGCCCGCCTGATGACCACTCGAGCCACACCCGAAGCCGGCCGGCGCGAGCGCGCCGACGGACGCCGCAGCCGAGCCGCGATCCTCGAGGGCGCGGCGTCGCTGGCGACCGTCGCCGGGCTCGACGGGCTCTCGATCGGCCGCCTCGCCGACGAGATCGGGATGAGCAAGAGCGGCCTGTACGCCCACTTCGGGTCGAAGCAGGACCTGCAGCTCGCGACGATCGACGACGCGGAGCGCACCTTCGACCGAGAGGTCGTGGACCCCGCCCTCGACCATCCCCCAGGGCTCGCTCGGGTCCGCGGCCTCGCGGAGGCGTTCCTCTCCCACCTCGAACGACGCGTGTTCCCGGGGGGTTGCTTCTTCGCCTCGGCCGCCGCCGAGCTGGCGCCGCGCGAGGGGCCCGTCCGCGAGCGGATTCGCGAGTTCGCCGTCCGTTGGGCGGAGCTCGCGGAGGGCTTTTTCGCCGAGGCCATCGAGCTCGGTGAGATCGACCCCCGGCTCGACCCGGCACAGCTCGCCTTCGAGCTCGATGGGATGCTGCTCGCCGCGAACTCGGGCTGGGTCCTGTTCGCGGATCCGGCCGCGCTCACGCGCGGCCGCGAGGCGGTCGAGCGCGCCCTGGAGGCCGCGCGGCCATGAGCGCCGAGGGGAGCCGGTTGCTCGGAGGGCGTGACTTCCGGCTGGTCGCCGGGTCGGTCGGGCTGTCGGCGTTCGGCGATTGGGTCGCGATCGTCGCGCTCGGGTTGCAGGTCAAGGAGCTCACCGGGGCGGGGTTCGAGGTCGCGGCGCTGTGGATCTGCCTGTTCGGGCCGTCGGTGGCCCTGGTCGCGCACGGCGGCCTGCTCGTCGATCGGGTCGAGACGACGCGCCTGCTCGCGATCGTCTCCGGCGCCGGCGCCGCGGTCGCGCTCGCCGCCGGCCTGATCGCAGGGTCCAGCCTGCCCGCGCTGCTGGCCCTGACTGTCCTGCTCGGTGCGGTCTTCGCGATCTCGCAGCCGGCCGAGTTCGCCCTCGTCCCGGTCCTCGCCGGCGGCGATCGCGCCCAGGAGGCGAACGGCCACGTCGAGACGGCCCGCTACATCGGCTTCGGACTTGGCCCGCTCGTGGGCGGGGTCGCGTTTGCCGCCGGCGGCATCGAGCTCGCGATGGCGATCGACGCGCTCACCTTCATCGCCGTCGCGATCGCCGCCACCCGGCTCGACGTCCGCCGCCCGCCCGTTCCCGCCGACTCCGCTTCCCCGCCGCGCGCCCGCGAGGGGCTCGCCATCCTGAGCGCCGACCGGCTGCTCTCGCTGGCGATGATCGTCGCCTTCAGCTCGCTGATCTTCATGTCGGCGGTCTGGGTCGGAGAGCTGTTCTTCGTCGAGGACGTGCTCGGACGCGGCGACGTCGCGTACGGCCTCATGTTCACGGTCTGGACGACCGGGATGGCATTCGGGGCGCTGGTCTTCTCGCGGCGTGTCGCCGTCGCGTCGATCGCGGCGGTCGCCTTCGCGGCGGTCGCCGTCCAGGGCCTCGGCCTCGCGTTGCCGGCGCTCTGGCTCAGTTACGCGTTCTTCCTCGCCTGCGCGTTCGCCGGCGGGCTCGCCCACGGCGTCAAGAACGTCTTGTTCCGCAGCCTGATCCACCTGCGGGTCCCGGAGCGGTTGCACGGTCGCGCCTTCGCCGCCTTCAACGGACTGCGCAACACGGCAGAGCTGGCCGCGTTCGGGATCGGGGGCCTGCTGGTCGCGGCGATCGGCGCCCGCGGCACGCTCGCGTACGCCGGCGGCCTCTCGGCGCTCGCAGGCGCGCTCGGCCTGCTGGTCCTCCTGCGTCGCAACCGCGGCTGGGTCTCGACCAGCCCGGTGGGGCCGCCGCGCCGAGCCGCCGCCAACTAGGCGGCAAGCGAATGGCCGTGGCGCCGTCGGCCGCCTGGGCCACGAGCGCTCGCACGGTCTAGCCTGCGGGGCGATGAGCACCGAAACCAGCGTCCAGCCCGCCTATGACATCCCCGAGGAGTTCGAGGACTTCCGCGAGACGATCCGCAAGATGGTCGTCGAGAAGGTCGCCCCGCGCGCCCGGGAAATCGACGAGAAGGCCGAGTACCCGCGCGACGTGCGCGAGCTGTTCGCCTCCCACGACCTGATGGGCCTGCCGTTCTCGGAGGAGTACGGCGGCACCGGCACCGGGACGCTGATGCTCAACATCGCGATCGAGGAGGTGGCTAAGGCGTGCGCCTCGAGCGCCCTGATCCTGATGGTGCAGGAGCTCGGGACGCTGCCGCTGAACCTGTTCGGCACCGACGAGCAGAAGCAGCGCTTCCTCCCCAAGTGCGCCTCGGGCGAGTGGAGCCCGGCGTTCGCGCTCTCCGAGCCCGATGCGGGTTCGGACCCGGGCGGGATGCGGACCAAGGCGGTCCGCGACGGCGACGAGTGGGTGATCGACGGGACGAAGAACTGGATCAGCAACCTCGGGGTCGCCGACTTCTACATCTGCTTCGCGGTCACCGATCCGGAGCAGGGCCACTCGGCGGGGATCTCTGCGTTCGTGGTCGAGGCCGACCGGCCAGGGTTCAGCGTCGGCAAGCTCGAGAAGAAGATGGGGATCAGGGGCTCCCCCACCGGCCAGCCCATCTTCGACAACGTCCGCGTTCCGGCCGAGAACCTGATCGGCGAGGAGAACGGCGGCTTCAAGGTCGCGATGGCGACGCTCGATCGCTCCCGGCTCGGGGTCGCGGCGCAGGCCGTCGGGCTTGCCCAGGGGGCGACCGACTACGCCGCCGACTACGCGCGGGAGCGAAAGCAGTTCGGCAAGCCGATCGCCGCCTTCCAGGGGATCCAGTTCAAGCTCGCTGACATGGAGTCGCGCACCGCCGCCGCCCGCGAGCTGCTCTACCGGGCGGCGTCGAAGATCGACGCCGGCGCGAAGGACATGGGCAAGTACTCGGCGATGGCGAAGCTGATCGCCTCCGACACGGCGATGGCGGTGACCACCGAGGCCGTCCAGGTGCTCGGCGGCTACGGCTACGTGAACGAGTACCCGGTCGAGCGGATGATGCGCGACGCCAAGATCACCCAGATCTACGAGGGCACCAACGAGATCCAGCGGCTCGTCATCGCCCGCACGATGACGCGGTAATCAGGGAACCAACGCCGCCCGGAGCTCGCGGTCGAGGCCGTCGCGATCGCCGGTCAGCCGCCGCGCGGTCACGCGGGCGGTCCGCAATCCGAGCGCCAGGAGCGCGGTATCGCGGCGCCGATCGCGCTCGAACGAGTCGGGGTCGTTGTGGTGAGCACGCGAGTCGAGCTCGACGACCAGCAGGCGCTCGCGCCACAGGCAGTCCACCCGGTAGCGACGGTTCCCTGCGGCGACCCACGCATTGACCTCGGGCCGCGGCAGGCCGCGCTCGGCGAGAAAGGCCAGGAACTCGACCTCCAGCTCGCTCTCGGGGACGTTGAGCCCGAGATCTCGCCGGCCGAGGATCGCTCGCAGCGCCGCGAGCCCACGGGCGCCGCGATGACGCTCGATCAGCTCGGGCAGCGAAGGCGAGTCGGCGAGCTGGCGCTTCTCCGCCTCGCCGACCGCCTGCTCCAGACGATGACGGTCGAGGACCGCGGCCAGGTCGAGGAGGGTTCGAGCGACCGTCGTGACGGGGAGCCCGTCGACCTCGGCGACCTCGTCGGGCCGGAGCTCGAGCCGACGCGCCACGACCGACGGTCCCGGCGACCGCTTCGAGGCCACCGCCACCTCATGCGGCCCGGAGTACGCCCGCAGCGCCCACAGAGCCGCGGCCGATCGATGGCTGAGCACCGCGCCGGGGCCGCACGCCAGCACGGCCGCCATCCGGCGCCCGTCGGGCGTCAGGACGCGATGCCCGACCGCGTAGACGCCCGGATAGAGGCGATGCAGGCGGCTCGCCTCGAGCCTTCGCGCAAGGCCGGAGCGCCCGAACCCGAGCTCCACCAGTTGTCGCCGCGCAACGACCCCGTGCTGGCGCTCCGCCAACTCGGCGATCGCGCGCTCTCGGGCGGCTCGAGTGGTCGTTCGTGCACCGCATTCGAGCCGTATCGACCGCTCGACCTCCACGGCCGCCACCCTCGCACCCGGCCGCGCGCGGGTGGCGCTGCGAATGCGCCGAGGGTGTGCCGCGAATCGCGCGACGCGACGCGCGGCGTCGCCGCGCTACGGGCTGAGCTTCACCGGCAGCGTGCGCAGCTGGTTGATGAACGGCGAGACCGCGTACTCGGGGTCGCCGGCGAACTCCATCCGGGGGTAGCGCTTCAGCGTCTCCTCGAAGAGCACGTTGAGCTCCAGTCGCGCCAGCGCCGCGCCGAGGCAGAAGTGGCGGCCGCCGGCGCCGAACGCCTGATGCTCCGGGTTGCGCTCGACGTCGAAGCGGTCCGGGTCCTCATAGCGCGACTCGTCGCGGTTGGACGACACGTACCACATCACGACCTTCTCGCCCTCCGAGATCTGGGCGCCGTTGAGCTCGACGTCCTCGGTCGCGGTGCGGCGGAAGTGGGCGAACGCCGGGAACATCCGCAGCGACTCCTCGACCGTGCTCGAGATCAGGCTCGGGTCGGCGACCACCTTCGCGCGCTCCTCGGGGTTCTCGATCAGCGCGCGCATGCCGGAGCAGAACGTCGCCTTGGTCGAGTCGTTGCCCGCCGCCATCAGCAGGAAGAAGCCCATCACGATCTCGTGCTCCTCGAGCTTCTCGCCGTCGACCTCGGCGTGGACGAGGACGCTGGTCAGGTCGTCGGTCGGCGTCTCGCGCCGCTCCTCGATCAGCTTGCGGCAGCGCTCGAAGATCTCCGGCACGTCCTCCTGCATGATCAGCTCGGTGTCCTCGGGGCCCTCGCGCTCGCCGGCGCCGAGCGTGTTGTTCATCAGCCGCGCCCAGACGATGTCGTCCTCGGGCGGCAGGCCCATGAAGCTGCCGATCACCCGGGCGACGACCGGCTGCGCGACCTCGGAAACGAGGTCGCACTCGTCGCGCCCCTCGAGCCGGTCGAGCACCTCGATCGTGATCCGCCGGATGGCGTCCTCGTGCTCGGCGATCCGCTTCGGCGTGAAGCCGCGCTGGAACAGCGCCTTGAGGCGGTCGTGCTTGGGCGGGTCCATGCCGATGAACATCGCCTGGATCAGCTCCAGCGGCATGATCGCGTTGGTGAGGGCGGTGATCCCGCCGCGCTCGGACGAGTACGTCTTCCAATCGCGGCTGACCGCGTGGACGTCGTCCGCGAGCGTGACCGACCAGAAGCCGTCCTCCTCGGGGTACTCGGTGATCTCCGGGGTCCAGTGCACCGGGCACTCTGAGCGCATCCGCTTGAACAGCTCCTGCGGAGGTCCGTCGAGCCAGCGCTCGCGCTCTCCGACCAGGACCTCGTCGAGCGGCTCCTGTGCCTGCTCGCCTCGCTCGACCGCGCTCTCGGACATCTCGAAACCCCTCTCAGTCGCCGGGTGTACCCGGCAGCTAATCAGGCTGGAGCGTCGTCGGGAGCCTGGATCACCTCGGTGACCTTGCCGCTCGGCATCGCCACCAGGGAGACGATGAAGGCGAGCGCCATCGCGACGGCCATCCCGTAGAACACCGTCCGCGAGGAGAGCGCGAAGTCGTGGGGGATCTGCTCGATCACCTTCTTCGCCGTCGCGCCCGTGTGCTCGGCCAGCGAACCGCCGCCCGAGGCGCCGCTGACGGCATCACGTCCCCTGACCCGGACGGATCCTCACTCGCGCTTCGGACGACGTTCCTCGGCCGGGGGCTCGTCGCGCGACCCGTAGACGCCGGGCGGCCAGGCTCCGAACCAGTTGTCGCGGGCGCCGTCGATCGTGATCGTCGTCCCGGAGAAGAAGTCGCCGGCCGGCGACGCCAGATAGGCGATCAGCCAGGCCATCTCCTCCTCGGTGCCGAGCCGCTGCAGCGGCACCGTCGCGGGCACCGCCTCGACCACCTCGGGCGGGTACTTCGTCCGCAGGGTCTCGGTGTCGAACTGGCCGGCGGCGATCGCGCACGTGCGGATCCCGAACCGCGCCCACTCGACCGACAGCGTC
This sequence comes from uncultured Solirubrobacterales bacterium, assembly GCA_963781265.1. Classification (GTDB taxonomy): domain Bacteria; phylum Actinomycetota; class Thermoleophilia; order Solirubrobacterales; family 70-9; genus WHSW01. Next base: position 379,808 of record CAWAFH010000018.1, on the reverse strand, counting down.
CGCATCATGTTCTCGACCGCCGCCCTCGCGGCGCCCGAGTGGACCATCCCGGGCATCCCGTTGTGCGGCGAGAGGGTGACGCTCAGCACCTTGCCGGACTCCTGGGGAATGAACGCCTTGGTCGCCGCCGCGTGGGTCATCAGCCAGGTGCCGAGCACGTTGAGCTCGATCACGGTCCGGAAGCCCTTCGGCGAGATCGCCTCGGCGGGGCTCAGGAACTGCCCGCCGGCGTTGTTGACGAGCACGTCGACGCGGCCGTGGCGCGCGACCACCCCGTCGAACAGCGAATCGACCGCTTCCTCGTCGCGGATGTCCATGGCGACCGACTCGGCGGCGCCCGCAAGCGGCTCGATCGCCGCCGCCGTCTCCTCGAGCGGCTCGAGCCGGCGCCCGCAGCCGATCACGGTTGCCCCCAGCCGCGCCAGCTCGAGCGCCGCCTGGCGGCCGAGGCCCGAGCCGGCCCCGGAGACCACGCAGACCCGGCCCTCGAGCAGCCCGGGCGCAAAGATTCGCGAGGCCTCGGTCGCCATGGAGCAGGCAGGCTATACGTCTACAGTGGCGGCGCGATGAAGGTTCGAGCCGAGACGAAACCGCTCGACGGACCCCTTCCAGGGGGCACCCGGGGCGCCTCCGTCGTGGTCGAGCCGATCCTGACCGGGACGGTGCGGTCGCCGCGGGCCGGGATCGAGGGCGCGAGCAGCCTCCCGACCCTGCGGATGCTCGGGCTCGGCACGCCGAAGTCGAAGCGGCTCACCCTGCCGGTCCCCGCCTATCTGATCCGCCACCCGAGCGCGGGGGTGCTCCTGGTCGACACCGGCCTGCACGCGTCGATCGCGGCGTCGCCGGTGGAGAACCTCGGCCGCCTCGTCACCCGGTTCCTCGGCCCGGAGGTCGAGCCGGGCAAGGATCTGCTCGCCCAGTTGCGCGACCGCGGGATCGATCCGAAGTCGATCCCGCTCGTGGTCATGACCCACCTGCACGTCGACCACGCCTCCGGGATGTCGGAGTTCCCGGGCGCCACCTTCCTGCTCACCGACGCCGAGTGGATCGCCGCGACCACCGACTCGCGCCCGCTGCTGCGCGGCTATCGCCCCGCGCACTATGACTACGCCTTCGACTACCGGACGCTCAGCTACGACTCCGATCGCGTCAGCTCCTACGCGACGTTCGGGCGGACCTTCGACCTGTTCGGGGACGGCAGCGTCCGCCTCGCCTCGACGCCGGGGCACAGCGCCGGTCACCAGTCGGTGATCTGCCGCCTGCGCGACCGCGACCTGGTCATCGCCGGCGATGCGATCTACACGATCGGCCAGCTCGACGGGGCCCCGGAGCCGCCGCGCCCGCTCGACCGCCACAACTGGCGGCGCTCGATGCGCGAGCTCCAGCACTTCGCCCGCACCTATCCGCAGGCCGTGATCCTCCCGGGGCACGACCCGGAGCACTGGAAGACCGTCGCGCCCCGTTACGAGTAGGCGCTAGGAGTGGGCGCGGGTCGCCGAGGCGCCGGCGACCGCGTCGGCGGCCCCTGAGCGCAGCGACTTGATCACGCCGCTGCGGCCCTGCTGCTCGAGCGCCGCGTACATCTGCTTGACGGGCTCGAAGATCTCGCGCGCCGCCTCGACCTGCTGCTCGCGGGTGGGCTCGGCCACGACCGGGAACGTGATCGGCTCGCCGTACTGGACGGTGACCTTCGGGAAGGCCAGCCGCTTCCACGACCGCACGCCCTTCGAGCCGTGGATCGCGACCGGGATCACCGGCGCGCCGGACTCGAGCGCCAGGCGCCCGACCCCCGGCTTCGCCTCGCCGAGCTCGCCGGTGCGCGAGCGCCCGCCCTCCGCGTACATGAGCACGCAGCCGCCGCGCTCCAGGATCGCGTTCGCGGTGATGAAGGTCTCGTCGTCGTGGTGGCCCCGCCGCACCGGGAACACGCCGCCGTATTTGTAGATGTAGTCGAGCACCGGGTTCTTGCCGAACAGCTGCGACTTGGCCATGAACCGGATCCGGCGGCGGGTGTGGACGCCGGCGAAGAAGTGGTCCATGTTCGAGAAGTGGTTCGGGGCGAGGATCACCGGGCCGCGCAGCGGGACGTTGGGCACCGAGATCGCCCGGGTGCGATAGGGAATGAGCGCAATCCAGGTCATGATCACGCGAACCGCCTGGTAGACCCAGGTCGGGTCGTGGGTGCGCGACCACTCGTGCACGGGCTGGAACTGCTCCGCGGGGCGGGGGTCCTTGTAGCGCTGGGGCTTGAGCTCTTGCATTCGTTGCCGGTCCGCGCCGGCAGGCGCACTAACCCCCCGGCGTCGCCTCGGTTACTGGCCGGGTTCCGCCCAGCCCTTGGCGCGCCCGAGCGCCTCGGCCCAGCGACCGAGCAGGTGCTCGCGTTCGCCGGCCCCCATGCGTGGCTCGTACCGGGCCGCCTGCGACCACATCTCGCCGACCTCCTGCTCGCTCCAGATGCCGGCGCCGATCCCGGCCAGATAGGCGGCGCCGAGCGCGGTGGTCTCGACGATCGTCGGGACGATCACCGGAGCGCCGAGCACGTCGGCCTGGAACTGCATCAGCCAGCGGTTGGCGACCGCACCGCCGTCCGCGCGCAGCTCGGAGAGCTGCTCGCCCGCGCCGCGCTCCTGCGCGCGGACCGCGTCGACCGTCTGGTAGGCGATCCCCTCGAGCGCCGCCCGCGCCAGGTGGGCGCGGGTCGTCCCGCGGGTCAGGCCCAGGATCGTCCCGCGCGCGTAGGGATCCCAGTGCGGCGAGCCGAGCCCCGTCAGCGCGGGGACGAAGTAGACGTCGTCGTTCGAGTCCAGCGACGCCGCCATGCCCTCGGTCTCGGCCGCCTCGGCGACGAGGCCGAGCCCGTCGCGCAGCCACTGGACGGCCGCGCCGGTGACGAACACCGCCGCCTCGAGCGCGTAGGTGACCCGATCGCCCACCCCCCAGGCGAGCGTGGTCAGCAGCCCCTCGCTCGGCGGCGGCACCTGCTCGCCCGCGTTGAGGAGGACGAAGCTGCCGGTCCCGTAGGTGTTCTTCGCCATCCCGGGCCTCGTGCACGCCTGGCCGAACAGCGCCGCCTGCTGGTCACCGGCGATCCCGGCGACCTCGATCTCGCCGCCGAACTCCGTCGTCGTCCCGAAGCTGCCCGCCGATGGCAGGACCTCCGGGAGCCGGGCCGGGTCGACTCCGAGCAACCCGCACAGCTCCGGGTCCCAGCGCCGCTTGGAGATGTCGAACAGCATCGTCCGCGACGCGTTGCTGACGTCGGTCGCGTGGCGGCCGGTGAGCTTGAAGACCAGCCACGAGTCGATCGTGCCGAAGACGGCGTTGCGCGCCGCCTCGACGTTGTCGAGCAGCCACTCGATCTTGGTCGCTGAGAAGTACGGGTCGATCACGAGGCCCGTCCGTTCGCGGACGAGTTGCTCGTGGCCGGCGGCCCGGAGCTCGTCGCAGCGGGCGGCGGTGCGGCGGTCCTGCCAGACGAGCGCGTTGTGGACCGGCTCGCCGGTCGCCGGGTCCCAGGCGACGACGGTCTCGCGCTGGTTGGTGATCCCGACCGCGTCGAGGCTGGCCGCGTCGGCCTTCGCGTCCGCGAGCGCGTGCGAGGCGACCCTCCGGGTCACGGCCCAGATCTCGTTCGGGTCGTGCTCGACCCACCCCGGACGGGGGAAGTGCTGGCGAAACTCGCTGTAGGCACGGCCGCGGATCGCGCCGGCGCCGTCGAAGACGAGGCAGGTCGTCCCGGTGGTTCCCTGGTCGATCGCGAGGATCAAGCCAGCTGAGGCTATACGCGGCTCAGCGTGAGCGCCGGCTCCACCAGGCGCGGGAGAAGTCGCGCAGCTGGCGGCCCCGGTGCAGGAAGCCGGCGAGGGTCCTGCCCGTCGCCCGGTGTTCGAGGTCGAGCTCGAGCTCGGCGACCCGGAAGCCGGCGCGCACGGCGTCGACCGTCATCCCGATCTCCATTCCGTAACCGTGAGCGAACGGCAGCACGTCGCGCAGCACGGCCGCCCGCATCGCTCGCTGGCCCGAGATCGGCGCCCCGGCCGCGTAGCCGCAGCGGTTGCGGATCGCCCAGCGGGCGAAGCGAAGCGCGATCCCGAAGCCGCCGCCCACCCGCCGGCGAAACGCCGCGATCGCGAGGTCGCAGTCCCCGCCCGCGACCGCCTCGACCAGCGGGCGCAGCTGCGCGGCGGAGGCGCCGAGGTCGCCGTCGCAGAGCAGGATCAGATCGTCGTCGGAGCCGATGTCGCCGAGCGCCGCCGTCGCGGCGGCGGTCATGTTGCCGCCCTTGCCGTGGGGGCGGCCGCGGCTCACGACCCGGGCCCCGTGGGCGAGCGCGACCTCCGAGGTCCCATCGGTCGAGGCGTCGTCGGCGACCCAGACCTCGGCCCCCGGAAAGGCGGCCGCGAGCGCGTCGACGCTGGCCCCGATCCGGTCGGCCTCGTCGCGAGCTGCCGCTATGACCACGAGCTTCGTCATCTCAGCGGGATATTGTCCCGCCCGTCGATGGACGTTGAAGCTCACATCACCGGAACCGTGTGGAAGATCGAGATCGCGGTCGGGGACGAGGTCGCCGACGGGGACACCGTCGTCATCCTCGAGTCGATGAAGATGGAGATGCCCGTCGAGGTCGAGGACGACGGCGTGGTCAAGGAGATCCGCTGCTCGGAGGGACAGTCGGTTCAAGAAGGGGACGTCCTGGTTGTCCTCGAGTAATCGCTCGGCTCTCGCCGCTCGGCGCTGGGCGCTCGAACGGCGACCGGCGAGCGGCGGACGGCGAGCGTGACCGATCTCGCCTCCGGGAAGCTGATCCTCGACCGCCCCGCCGAGGCCGTCGCGCGACTGACCCTCAACAACCCCGAGAAGCGCAACCCGCTCGACCACGAGGTGCTCGACGCGCTCGCCTCGACGCTCCTGGAGCTCGCCGGCGGGATCGAGACGCGATGCGTGCTGATCACCGGCACCGGCAGCGCCTTCTCGGCCGGCTACGACATCGGCGCGCTGCCCGAGGGCTCGTTCGAGCGCGACGCCGAGGCGTTGGTGGCGCATCCGTTCACCGACGCGATGGACGCGATCAGCACCCACCCGTACCCGGTGGTCGCGGCGATCAACGGTCACTGCCTCGGTGGCGGGCTCGAGCTCGCCGTCCGCTGCGACATGCGCCTCTGCGCCGCCGGAGCGACGCTCGGGATGCCGCCCGCGAAGCTCGGCCTGATCTACGGCCACACGGGCCTCGAGCGCTTCATCGACGTGATCGGGATCGCCTACACCCGCGAGCTCTTCCTCACCGGGCGCAACGTCGACGCCGCGCGCGCCGAGCGGATCGGGCTCGTCAACTGGACCGTCCCCGACGCCGAGGTGGAGGCGGATTCGCTCGAGCTCGCGGCCGAGGTGGCGGCCAACGCGCCGCTCTCGATGACCGGCAACAAGCGCGCGATCGAGACCCTCGCCCGGGCCGGCGTGCTGACCGAAGAGCAGGAGCGCGAGCTGGTCGAGCTGCGCGAGTCCTGCTTCGCGTCCGAGGATTTCCGCGAGGGTGTCCGCGCGTTCGCCGAGAAACGCCGCCCAGAGTGGAAGGGCCGGTAGCGCGCCGCTAGCCTCGTACCGTGACCCTGCTCGGCGTCCTCGTTGCCTGCATCATGTTCGCCCTCGTCGCCCGCGCCTTCGTGCAGTCCTACGGTGAGCGCCCGTCCGAGTCGCCGCGGATCGCCGACTGGCCCGATGACCCGCGGTTGATGACCGTCGACCAGGTCGCCGCCGAGCTCGAGTCGTCGTCCGCCGACGTGATGGGCCTCGTCGAGCGCAGCGCGATCCCGTTCTTCGTCGTCGAGGGCCACAACCGGTCGAGCCCGGAGCGCTATCGCTTCGACCGCGACGAGATCGACGACTGGGTGATCGGCTGAGCGCAGCGGCCGCGGCTCAGCCGCAGTAGTGGCCACTCTCGGGCTCGGGGTCGCGACCCTCGATCCCGGCGCATACGTGGAGGTCGTCGCTGAGGGTCGCGAGGCGCGCCTCGAGCGCCGCCTCGGGCGAGTCGGGTGCGGCGGGCAGCAGGTTGGTGAGCTCGAACGGGTCGCGAAGGTGGTCGTAGAGCTCGCGCACGTCGGCCGGTTCGCAGGTCCCGGTCTTCAGGTCCGGCAGCGACGTGTGGCGGACGAACAGGTAGCGCTCGTTGCGGACCCCTTCGAACGCGCACGGGATCCCGCGGCCCGGGGCGACCGACTCCTTGCCCAGGTCGAGCTCGGTGGCGAGCGGGCGGTTGGCCGGGAACGAGCCCTGGGAGGAGTCGAACAGCGGCAGCAGCGAGCGGCCGTCCATCACCCGGCAATCGCCGACCTCCGGGCAGCTCTTCGAGCCGGCCCAGTCGATGAAGGTCGGGGCGTAGTCGATGTTCGCGGTCATCTCGCCGACGGTCGGCGGGGGCGCGGCGCCGCCCGCGTACTTGGGCGGCACGCTGATCGCGAGCGGCAGGTGCGACGCCTCCTCGTAGGCCAGGCCCTTGCCGCCCGGCAGCCGGTGCTGGCCCTGGAACGTCCCGTTGTCGGAGCTGAAGACGAGGATCGTGTCCTCGAGCTCACCCGACTCCCGCAGCGCGTCGACGATCTGCGCGACGCCGCGGTCGACCGCGGGCAGCGTCTCGATGCGGCACTCGTAGCGATGGCGAATCACCTCGCGGCGGGCGGGCCCGAGCGCCGGCTGGCCGCTGATGATCTCGGGCTTGTCGGAGACGTCGCGCTCGAGCACGCCCGGAAGGCGGGGCAGCCTGGTCCCCTGAAAGCGCCCGAGGTCGCGAGGCGGCGGCACCGACTCGCCGCCGCACGGCCCGCCGCTGTCGGCGTTGATGTTCTCGACGTGCGGAGCGCTCTGGGTCACCCAGAGGAAGAACGGCGCCTTGCCGGAGAGCTGCTCGACGTCCTCAACGGCGCGCTGGTTGATCACATCGGTCAGGTACTCGCCCTCGTAGCGCTCCTTGCGCTGTCGGCCGTTGACGGCGAGCTTGAAGTCGTAGTAGCCGCGACCGTTGCCGATCTCGACCGACCAGAGGTCCCAGCCCGGCGCGACCTCGTCCTTGTCGTCGACCGACGTCTCGTAGCCGTTCAGGTACTTGCCGGCGATCGCGGTCTTGTATCCGGCTCGCTGCAGCCACACGGGCAGCGTGTTCTCGTTGTCGTCGAGGTCCCCGTAGCCCGGCTTGTTGGCGAGCACGCCGTTGTTGTGGCCGTACTGGCCGGTGAGCACCCCGGCCCGCGCCGGACAGCACAGCGGGGTGGCGTCGTAGTAGTTGGTGAAGTTGGTGCCGCGGTCGACGATCTCACGGAACGTGTTCGGCATGATCCGCCGCGTGAACGACGAGTAGTCCTGGTCGTCGGTGTAGATGAAGACGATGTTCGGCTGCTCGCCGTAGGCGGGGTCCGGCTCGATCGGCGGGTTGGGGTCCTCGCCGCCACAACCCCCGGCGACGATTAGGACGGCGGCGATCGCGGCCGCGGCCGCGATACGCCTCACTTACAGAGCCTCACGCTTTGCGAGTAACCGAGCCGACGGCCGTCCCTGAACACGGCCTTGGCCGAGATCGCCGCCTTGTCGGGCAGCTCGCCGCGGATCGCCGACTCGGGGACCGGCGCCTCGAACGGGGCCGCCGTGTCGTCGGCGAGCGCGGTCTTGCCGGCGCGGAACGAGACGCTGACGATCCCGGCCTGGTCGGGGCTCGAGAACTGCGCCGTCACCGGAGGGAACACGCAGCCATTCTTCCCGTTTCCGCCCGTCGCCAGGGTGAGGGTTCCGATCGGCACCCCGCGACACGCCGCGCCGGCGCAGTCGATCAGCTGATCGAGCTCGTTGCCGAGCTGGTCGACGACCGGCTGATAGGCCGGGTCGCCGGCGAGGTTGGTGAGCTGGTTCGGGTCCGCGTACATGTCGTAGAGCTCGCGCTCGGGCTGCGTGGGGTTCTCGTCGCCGCCCCACTCGGTGTAGAGGTAGCGCGAGGTCCGCACGCCGAGGATCGGGTCGCCGGCGTAGGCCTCGAGCAGGATCGCCCGCCCGTGCTCGAGCGTCGGGTCGAGCAGGCTCGGCATCATCGACTGGCCGTCCTGCTCCAGCCCGGGGCTCGCGTTCGCGAGGTCGAGGACGGTCGAGGTCAGGTCGGCGTTGACGACCATGTCCTCGGAGCTCTTGCCGTGCGGGATCCCGGGACCGCGGGCGATGAACGGAACCCGCGCCGACTCCTCGTAGAGGTAGCGCTTGTTGTCGCGGATTCGGTGCTCGCCGCGCAGGAAGCCGTTGTCGGAGAGAAAGAAGACGTAGGTGTTCTTGCGGATTCCGTCCCGCTTGATCTCGGCCAGCAGGTCGCCGACGCTGTCGTCGACGCCGAGCAGCGACTCCCAGGCGCAGCGTCGCTTGCGCAGCGTGTCCGAGACCTGGCCGTCGGTCAGCGGCGCCTTGTCGGCGATGGTGCTCGGCTTGTCGGAGACGTCGGCCTCGTTGAACGACGGCGGCAGCGTGTCGCGGAACTTGCCCTTCAGGGTGCCGAGGTCGCGGGGAGCAGGGACCGCGGCGCGGTTGCACGAGCGTCCCGGGTCGCCGCCGCCGCCACCGTGCGGCGCGGCGTAGCCGAGCTCGAGGTAGAACGGGGTCGAGGCCTTCGCGTTCGAGCGGATCCAGCGTTTCGCCTTCTTCGTGAACACGTCGGTGCTGTAGTCCTCCTCGGCGCTCGTGTACTGGCGCAGGGTCCCGTTCTGGTTCAGCGTGTAGTTGAAGTACTGCGCCCGCGACGGCGCCAGCACGTGCCAGTCGTCCCAGCCCCGCGGCACGTCGCTGGGCACGGTCCCGTACTCGTCCGGCTCGGCGTAGCCGTTCTCGTACTTGCCGACATATGAGGTCCGGTAGCCGGCCGCCTGCAGCCACAACGGCAGGTAGTTGTCGCCGTGCAGCTCGTTGAAGACGCCGTAGCCGCCGTCCGGAGGCGAGTTGGAGAGGACGTGGTGGTTGTGGGCGTACTGGCCCGTGAGGATCGTGGAGCGCGACGGACAGCAGAGCGGGAAGTTGTCGAAGTAGCGCTTCATCGTCACGCCCTTGCGCTTCATCTCCTTGCCGACCGTCTTCATGACCCGCATCGAGCGCGACTCCTGATCGTCGGTGAGCAGCACGATGATGTTGGGCCTGGCCGTTGCTGCCTGCGCCCCGGCGAGCGGCGGCTTCGCTGCGGTCGCGCCCAGGACGAAGGCGACCAGGGCCCCGAGCGCGAGCAGGCCGACGCAGGCCACGATCAGGCGGGGCCGGCGACGTGCCGAGGCGATCGGCGCTTGTCCGGGGGCTTTGGCGTGCATGGGTGCAGGGGGGCTTCCGGGCCCCTGGGCGTCCAAACACCTGACCCGCGGTCAAGTCGCGGGCGGTGCGCCGGGGCGGCAGGATAGCGAGCGCTCCACATGGACTAGCGTCGCCTCGGTGAAGGCGACGGACGTCGACGAGCTCGCGGGATCGGATCCGGTGATCGGCGAACTGGTCGCCCGGCTCGGCGCGCTCTCGCTGGACACCCGGCGCCGGCGCCGGCCCCCGGTCGACGCCTACGGGATGCTCCTGCGAAGCGTCGTCGGCCAGCAGCTCTCGGTCAAGGCCGCGGCGACGATCTACGGGCGGCTGCTCGACCTGTTCGGCGGCACGACGCCGCCGCCGGAGAGCCTGCTGGAGGTCGGCCCCCAGCAGCTGCGAGACGTCGGGCTCTCCTGGCGCAAGGTCGAGTACGTGCGCGACCTGGCCGAGCACGTCGTCTCCGGCGAGCTCGAGCTCGACCGCCTCGACCAGCTGACCGACGACCAGGTGATCGCCGAGATCACCGCCGTCCGCGGGTTCGGCGTCTGGAGCGCTCAGATGTTCCTGATCTTCTTCCTCGAGCGTCCGGATGTGCTGCCGACGGGCGACCTGGGGATTCGCAAAGCGGCCCAGGTCGCGTACGGGCTCGAGGAGATGCCGGCCCCGGCCGAGCTCGAGCGGATCGCCGAACCGTGGCGCCCGCACCGGTCACTGGCCTCGATCTATCTGTGGGAGAGCCTCGCGAACGAGCCGGTCTGAGAACCGGCTTGCACAACAAACGTCCAGGTAAGTTGAGGTTCACACAAGCTCTGATAGGTTTGTGGGGATCAACCCACCCAAGGAGGACGCTCGTGGGCTTCCGCTCCGGCTAGATCAACACATATACGGCTCGTATTGAGCCGTCTCTGGGTCTATTCTTACTCTTCGATGCACGAGGAGATCAAGCGTCTGCACGCATGGAAGCGCGTGCTCGGGCGGTGGCGCCCTGTTGACGCCACGCGCGAGCGGGAGCTGACAGCGATCGCTGTCAACGTCGTTCCGGCGCTCGTCGCCATCGCCGGCTATCTCCTGATCCGGCCGGCCTCCGACTGGGGCGACCCGGTCCTGATCGCCGCGCTTTGCGCCGTCTCCGGGCTCGCCTACCTCGCCGAGGCCCGGCTGAAGTTCGGCGCGCTCGCCTTCTACGGCGCGACCTTCACCATCGCCTTCGTCGCCCTGATCGTCGCCGGCGCGCTCCCGGCCCTGCTCGTCTGGATCGTCCCCGACCTGATCTCGCGCTACGCGCTGCGCCGCGAGCCGCGCTGCTCCCCGGGCCTCGTGGCCACCGTCTCCAGTTACGCGCTCGCGCTGCTCGTGGGCGCGGAGTTGATCGAGATGTCCGGCGAGCCGTCCGGGACGGCGGCGGCACCGACCCTCTACGCGGCCGGCGTCGCGATGTGGGCGATCAACTTCTGCTTCGCGCGGCTCACCTTCGCCCCGTTCTACCAGGGGATCCCGCCCGCGGTCCTGATCCGCGACGAGTTCGCGGCGCTGGCGCCGACCGCGCTCGGGATGCTGCTGGTCGGAGTCGTCGCCGGGCTCGCGGCAGCGGCCGTCGGAGTGCTCGCCCTGCTCCCGCTCGCCGCGGTGATCTGCGTCCCGCAGATGGTGATCGAGCGGATGGCCAGCTCGGACTCGGTCGACCGGCTCGACCGCTCCGCGGCGACCCGCCTCTACGGCGAGGCGATCGCCGACGTGCTCCACCTGCCGCGGCTCCAGCGGCGCGAGATCGCGTGCGCCGCCGGGATGATCGAAGCCGGCGGCGGTCGCGACGAGCGCGGCCTCGACTGGCGCCACACCGATGTCTCGCGCGCCGCCTTCTTGGCCCTGCACTCGCATGAGCGCTGGGCCGGCAACGGCTGGCCGGCCGGGCTGCCCGCGGAGGCGATCCCGATCGGCAGCCGCATCCTCGCGGTCGCCGTCGAATGGGCCTCGCTCACCGCGCGCGACACGGCCCGGCTCTCGCAATCGGACGCCCTGCTCGCCCTCGAGGCGCAGTCGGGGCACGCCTTCGACCCGGCGGTGGTCGCCGCCGCCGTTCAGGTCGTCGAGGACGAGGCCGGCTTCGCGATCGAGCCCGCCTTCCAGCCGAAGCTGCACCGGATGCCCGGTCCCCGGTCGTGGCGCCGCGGCGCCCTGCCCGGCCTGCTCTCGCGCCCGGCCAGCGCCTGAGCCGAGCCGGTCGCGTCCGATCCCGGGCCTAGATTTGGCCTCGGATGCCGCCGCTGGTCACGTTCGACGAGGCGCTCGCGCTCGGCGAGCTGACCGACCACGACCGGATCGGGGACCTGGTCGAGCGCGCCTGGGAGGTGCGCACCGAGCGCTTCGGTGACTCCACCGACCTCTGCTCGCTGGTCAACGCCAAGTCGGGTGGCTGCGCCGAGGACTGCGGCTTCTGCGCCCAGTCGCGCTACGCGGAGGCCGACACGCCGATGCACGCGATGATGGAGCCCGAGCAGATCCTCGAGCACGCGAAAGCCGCCGAGGCCGCCGGCGCGCATCGCTTCTGCATGGTCACCCAGGGCCAGGGGCTCTCGAAGCGCGACTTCGAGAAGATCCTCGCGGGCGCTCGCCTGGTCGCCGAGCACACGAACCTGAAGCGCTGCGCGTCGGTCGGCCACATCTCCGTCGACCGCGCCCACCAGCTCGCCGACGCCGGCATCCAGCGCGTCCACCACAACGTCGAGACAGCGCGCTCCTACTACGACGAGGTCTCGACCACGGTCCGCTACGAGGGCCGGATCCGGACGATCGACGCGACCCGCGAGGCCGGGCTCGAGACCTGCGTGGGCGGCATCCTCAACCTCGGCGAGAGCCCGGGCCAGCGGGTCGAGATGGCGTTCGAGCTCGCCGAGATCAATCCGACCTCGGTGCCGATCAACCTCCTCAACCCGCGCGCCGGGACCAAGTTCGGCGACCGCGACCTGATGGATCCGTGGGAGGTCGTCAAGTGGGTGGCGATCTTCCGCCTGATCCTCCCCGACGCGCTCTTCCGCCTCTGCGGCGGACGGGTCGAGAACCTCGGCGACCTGCAGCCGCTCGCGGTCCGCGCCGGCCTCAACGGGGTGATGATGGGGAACTTCCTGACCACGCTCGGGGTCGACCCGGGCGAGGACCGCGCCAGCTTCGAGGGGCTCGGCCTCAACGTCGCGCGCCAGCCGGACAACGGCGCCAACCCGCGCCCCGACAACCGCTCCGGGTGGCTCGAGGGCGAGACGCCGCGGACCCTGGTCGACGAGCTGATCGACAACCAGGCCGAGGCGAACTTCTGGGACCCGTCGACCCAGCTTCGGGTCGTGAAGAAGAAGGGCGCGATCCCCGACTATCCGGAGCGGCCCGGCGAGGCGGAGCCCGACAGGGCGAAGCCGAGCCGCGCCGCCGCTGGGGCCCCTGACGCCGAGCGGGCCGCCGCCGGCGATGCCGCCGCCGGCTGGGGCGATTGAGCGACGCGGCGAAGCGCCTCGCTCGGCTGCGGGCGCAGGGGCTTCATCGGCGCATTCGCACCGTCCAGGGCCCGCAGCGTGCGCGGGTCGAGCTCGACGGCTCCGAGGTCCTCCTGCTGTGCTCGAACAACTACCTCGGGCTCGCCGACCATCCCCAGGTCCGCGCCGCGGCGGCCGAGGCCGCTGAGCGCTACGGCGCGGGCGCGGGCGCCTCGCGGCTGATCTCCGGCTCCATGCCGCTGCACGCGGAGCTCGAGCGGCGCCTCGCGGCGTTCAAGGGCTCGCCGGCGGCGCTGCTGTTCGGATCCGGCTATCTGGCCAATACCGGCACCGTCGCCGCGCTCGCCGGCCGCGGCGGGGTCGTGTTCAGCGACGAGCTCAATCACGCGAGCATCATCGACGGCTGCCGGCTCGCCGCCGCCGAGACCTTCGTCTACCGCCACGGCGACGTCGACCACCTCGAGTGGGGCCTGCGCTCCGCCGGCGACCGCGCCCGGCTGATCGTCACCGACGGCGTCTTCTCGATGGACGGCGATGTCGCCCCGCTCGTCGACCTCGCCGAGCTCGCGCGCCGCCATCGCTGCCTGCTCGCGGTCGACGAGGCCCACGGCACCGGGGCGCTGGGCCAGGGCGGGCGCGGCGCGGTCGCCGCCGCCGGCCTGAGCGGCGAGGTCGATGTCGTGATCGGGACGCTCGGCAAGGCGCTCGGCAGCTACGGCGCCTACGTCTGCGCCTCGGCGGAGCTGATCGACCTGCTCATCAACACCGCGCGCCCGTTCATCTTCTCGACCGCCCCGCCGCCGCCCTCGGTCGGCGCCGCGCTGGCGGCCCTGACCGTGCTCGAGCAGCGCCCGTACATAGTCGAGCAACTGCGCCGGAACGGGGCCACATTGCGCGAGGCGCTCGCCTCCGAGGGCATGGCCGTGGGCGCCTCGCGGACCCAGATCGTGCCGCTGATCGTCGGGGAGGCCCGCCGGGCGAGCTCGCTCGCCGAGCGGGTGTTGCGGGGCGGCGTCTTCGCCCAGGCCATCCGCCCGCCGACGGTGCCCGAGGGCAGCTCGCGCCTGCGGCTGACGGTGATGGCCACCCACCGCGCGGATGAGCTGCGCGCGGCGGCGCGGGTGATCGGCCACCAGGCGGCCGCGCTCGGCCTGGCGACCGAGCCGCCGCCGCGGGCCACCCGGCTGCGCCGCGCCGCGTGAGCGACGGCTGCTTCGTCACCGGCACCGGCACCGAGGTCGGCAAGACGGTCGTCGCGGCGACGATCGCTCGCACGGCGGCGGCCGCGGGCCGCCGCGTGGCCGTGTTCAAGCCGGCGGTCAGCGGCCTCGACGAGGGCGGCGAGCCCGACCATGAGCTCCTGCGCCGCGCCGCCGGCTCCGAGCAGACAGATGACGAGATCGCCCCCTATCGCTACGGGCCCCCGGTCTCGCCCCATCTCGGCGCCGAGCTCGCGGGCGAGTCGATCGACCCGGAACGCCTGCGCGCGCTCGCGTCCGAGGCGGCGACCGGCGCCGACCTGCTGGTCGCCGAGGGCGTCGGCGGATTGCTCGTCCCCCTGACCGCCGGCTATCTGGTCCGCGACCTCGCGGTCGACCTCGGGCTGCCGGTCGTGATCGCCGCACCTCCCGGCCTGGGGACGATCAACCACACCCTGCTCACGCTGGAGGCTGTCCGGGGCGCCGGGCTCGAGCCGCGGGCCGTCGTCCTCACCCCCTGGCCGAGCGCGCCGGACGCGGTCGAGCGCTCCAACCGGGAGACGATCGCCGCGCTCGGCGGCGTTGCGGTCGAGGCGCTGGGCCGGCTCGACCTCTCCGAGCCCGCCTCGTGGCCGGCGCTCGATCTCGCAGCGGGCGGCTGAGCCTCAGGCGGGCACGCGGTCGGCGACGCGCTCCGCGGCGATCTCACCGGCGGCAAGCTCGCTCAGCGCGGTCGCCGGGACCTCGGCCTCGCCGAGGTTCGCGGGCTCGTCGGCCTGCTTCGCCCGGCCGCGCAGCAGGGCGATCGCGGCGACCGCGCCGAGCGCGGCGACACCTGCGGCGACCCACATCGCGGAGCTGAAGGCGTGCACGAAGGCCGCCGGGTCGCGGACGCCGGCCGGCGCCTCCGCAGCGAACACGGCGCCGATCACGGCGACGCCGAGCGTCCCCCCGACCATCCGGTTCATCGAGAGGATCCCGGAGGCGACGCCGGCCTTCTCGACCGAGACCGCGTTCATCGCCGCGGTCGACATCGGCGACATCACCAGCGCCATGCCGATGCCCATGAGCACGAACGAGGGCCAGATGTCGCCGTAGGTCGTCGAGATGTCGATCGTCGTCAGCCAGAACAGGGAGACCGTGACGATCGTCAGCCCCGTCCCGATCAGCCAGCGCGGCCCGACCCGGTCGGTGAGCCGGCCGGCGATCGGCGCGATCAGGACGATCATCAGCGTCGAGGGCAGGAAGCGCAGCCCGGTCTCGACCGGCGAGTAGCCGAGCACGTCCTGGATGTAGAGCGTCACGAAGAAGAACTGGGCCAGCATCGAGAACGTGACCACCAGGGCGACGATGTTGGTACCGACGAAGTTGCGGCTCGCGAACAGCGGCAACTCGACGACCGGTGCCGGGACGCGGCGCTCGATCACCACGAAGGCGGCGAGCGAGACGACCGAGAGCCCCAGCAACCCGATGATCGCGGCCGATCCCCAGCCCCACGCGTTCGACTGGATCAGGGCGAGGACCAGCGCCGTCAGCCCGACGGTCAGGGTGCCGACGCCCAGGTAGTCGATCTCGCGCCCGACCGACTCGTCGCGCGACTCGCGCACCGCGAACACGGTGGCGGCGATCGCGCCGATCGCGACCGGGATGTTGAGGTAGAAGATCGCCCGCCACGAGACGTGCTCCGTCAGCAGCCCGCCGACCACCGGCCCGATCGCCAGCGCCAGCGCCGAGACCCCGGCCCAGGTGCCGATCGCCTTGCCGCGCTCGTGCGGCTCGAAGGCGTTGGTGACGATCGACAGCGTTGCGGGCATCATCAGCGCCCCGCCGACGCCCTGGACGACGCGGCTGACGATCAGCATCGTCGTGTCCTGCGCGAGCCCGGCCGTCGCCGAGGAGAGCGCGAAGATCGTGACGCCGAGCAGGAACATGCGCCTGCGGCCGAAGATGTCGCCGAGCCTGCCGCCGGTCACCAGCAGGACGCCGAAGCTGAGCGTGTAGGCGTTCACCGCCCACTCGAGGCTGGAGAGGCTCGCGCCGAGGTCATCCTGGATCGACGGCAGCGCGACGTTCACGACTGTGTTGTCGAGCATCATCATGAACAGCGCGAAGCACATCGCGCCGAGCGTCCACCACTTGGAGTTGTCGGCGGTGATCAGGTGGCGGTATCGGGTCATCGGCGTGCCTGCTTTCGGTACTGGTGGTAGACGTCTGAAATCTCTTCGCGCTCGAGCAGCAGCGAGAGCGCCGCGTCGAGGCGCTCGCGCTCCTCGTCGTCGAGCGAGGCGGCGAACTGGCCGAGCCCCTCGAGCCGCGCGGCCATGATCCGGTCCGCCAGCGTGTGCCCCGCCTCGGTCAGGGCGAGCAGCCGCTGGCGGCGATCCGCCGGATCCTCGGTGCGCGCGACGAGGTCGCGCTTGACGAGGCCGTCGACGGCCCGGCTCGCGGACGGCAGCGAGAGCCCGAGGCCCTCCGCGACCGGCTTCAGGCTGGGCGCTTCGTCCCGGGCCCCGGCGAGCGTCATCAGCACCTTCATCTGGATGAAGGTGAGGCCGCTCTCGTCGATCGCCCGGATCGCCGTCCCCCCGTCGGCGCTCATGCATTGGAGCATCACCGCGCCGAGCCGGTAGCCGAGCTCGAGATCAGCCTTGCTGACCGTCGGCCGTCCCCGGGTCTTCTGTGCCGCTTCCATATTCGGAATGGTTGCAGATATGAAACGATTTCTCCACCGCAACTGTGTGAGGTAGGTCACACACGCCCGGGCGGGTTCGCCCGTTTTTCCGCCCGAAGCCGCGCCTAGTGTCTGTTGCGGCGATGTCGGACTCCATCCCTGAGCTCGATCACCGGCACCTCTGGCACCCGTTCACGCAGCAGCGCGAGTGGTGCACCGAGGATCCGATCGTGATCGACCACGCCGAGGGCACCGAGCTCGTCGACCAGGCCGGGCGGCGCTACATCGACGGCCACTCCTCGCTGTGGTGCAACGTCCACGGGCATCGGCACCCGCTGATCGACCGGGCCGTGCGCGACCAGCTGGATCGCGTCGCCCATTCGACCATGCTCGGGCTGACCCACCCGGGCGCGGCCGAGCTCGCCACGCAGTTGGCGGCGCTCGCGCCGCCGGGGCTCTCGCGCGTCTTCTACTCGGAGTCCGGCTCGACCGCCGTGGAGATCGCGCTGAAGATGGCGTTTCAGTACTGGCGCCAGCGGGAGGGCGAGCGCTGCCGGCGGACCTCGTTCGTCTGCCTCAGCGAGGCCTACCACGGCGACACGATCGGCTCGGTCTCGGTCGGCGGGATCGACCTCTTCCACGGCGCCTTCGGGCCGCTGCTGTTCAAGACCTACCGGGTGGACCCGGGGGACGAGCGCAAGCTCGAGCGCGTCCTCGACCTGCACGCCCGCGAGATCGCCGCGGTGATCGTCGAGCCGCTGGTCCAGGGCGCCGCCGGCATCAGGGTCCAGCCGCCCGGCTTCCTGCGCCGCACGCGCGAGCTGACCGAGGAGTACGGCGTGCTGATGATCGCCGACGAGGTCGCCACCGGCTTCGGCCGCACCGGGACGATGTTCGCCTGCGAGCAGGAGCGCGTCGCGCCCGACCTGCTGTGCCTCGGCAAGGGCCTGACCGGGGGCTATCTGCCGCTCGCCGCGACGCTCGCCGCCGAACCGCTGTACGAGGGGTTTCTCGGCGCGGCCGAGGACGGCCGCACGTTCTTTCACGGTCACACCTACACCGGGAATCCGCTCGCCTGCGCGGCGGCGCTCGCCAACCTCGAGGCCTTTCGAACCGAGGGAACCCTGCTTCGGCTACAGCCGAAGATCCGGCTGCTCGGCGAGTTGCTGCGCGGCGTCGCCGCGATGCCCGAGGTCGCCGAGGTCCGCGGCCGCGGCTTCATGGTCGGGATCGACCTCGGCGAGCACGATCCGGCGCTGCGCCTCGGTCACCGGGTCACCCTGGCAGCGCGCGAGCGCGGCGCGATCATCCGCCCGCTCGGCGACACGGTCGTCCTCATGCCGCCGCTCGTGATCTCGAAGGCCGACCTGACCAGGCTCGTCGAGATCACCGCCGACTCGATCGTCACCGCCTACGAGTCGGCGTACGGGCGCGCACAGCCGGTCGAGCTGCGCGCCGCGGCCTAGGACCCGCCGCAGGCCGCGCGCAGCGTGCGTCGCGCCGCGGGTAGAACTCGACGCTCCCGACGCCGCGCGCTCGCCCGGCCGCTGCGACCATTTAAGGCGATGTCGAAGGGAGGCGTCGACCGAGCGGCGGAGGCGGCCCGCCTGTACGGGCTGCCGCCCGACGAGTTCATCGCCGAGCGCGACGCGACCGCGAGGCGCCTGCGCGCCGACGATCGCGAGGCCGCGGCGGCGATCCGCAAGCTGCGCAAGCCGAGCGCCGCCGCCGCCGCGATCAACCGGGCGGTCCGCGCCGATCCCGACGCCGCCGCGCGACTCCTCGAGACCGGCGAGCGCCTCGAGGCAGCGCAGGCCGCGGCGATCTCCGGCTCGGCCGCGGACCTGCGCGAGGCCGCCGCCGAGCACGCGGACGCCGTTGAACGCCTGATGGCGACCGTCACCGCCGAGCTGGACGGCCGCGGCGCGATCGCCGACCGGGCGCGTGAGACGCTGCGCGCGATCGCCACCGACGCGGGTCTGCGCGAGCAGTTCGCGGCCGGGACGCTGGTCCGAGAGGCCGAGGCCGTCGGCTTCGGGGTCGACGCGCTCACCGCGCCCGCGCCCGCGCCGAAGCGGAAGCCGGCCCCGCAGCCGCGGCGCTCGGCGGCGCAGCGCAAGCGCGCCGAGCGCGAGCTGACCCGCGCCGAGCAGGACCGCAAGGCGGCGGCGGCTGCCGCGGAGCGCGCGGCGCGCCAGCTGGAGCGCGCGCGGCGCGACCTCGACGCGGCCCAGCGCGCCCACGCGGACGCAGGTGACGAGCTCGCGCGGGCGGACGACGAGGCGCGCGCGGCGCGCGACCGGGTCGACCAGCTCGACCCGTGATGAAGCGCGGCCGGCGCCGTAGTACGGCCATGAACCAGACGCTCGTGGCCCCCGCGACCGACGCCCCGCGCGAGGCCGAGATCGCCTTCGACCGGCTTTACCGGTCGAGCCGCGACGACCTGTTCGCCTACGTCTGCGGGATGCTTCGCGACCGCAGCGCCGCCGAGGACGTGACCGCCCAGGCGTTCGAACGCGCCTACCGGCGGCGGACGAGCTTCAAACCCGAGCGGGGCTCGCACAGGGCCTGGCTGTTCGGGATCGCGCGCAACGCGGCGCTCGACGAGCTGCGCCGGCGCAGCCGCCACGCCGAGCTGACCAGCGACCCCGAGGACCCGGTCGCGACCGGCGCCCAGGAGGAGGCAGCCGAGGCTGCCCTGCGCCGCTCGACCGTGAGCGCGGCGATGGCGACGTTGTCGGCGCGCGAGCGGGAGCTGATCGCGCTCAAGTACTTCGCCGGGCTCTCGAACGCCGAGATCGCGACGGTGATCGAGGTCAGCGAGTCGAATGCCGGAACCAAACTGCATCGAGCGATGGAGAAGCTGAGGGAGGCCTGCGATGAGGGTTGACGAGCTCGAGCGCGAGCTGCGAGCGCAGCGGCCGGAGACGGACCGCGGGTTCGCCGCCCGCCTCGACGAGTGGGCCGAGGCCGGGTTTCCGCGCGACCGCGGGCTGGGCCCCGCGGTCGGCGCGCGCGCCGGCGCGCTGCGCCGGGCCTGGGACCGGCTCACCTCCACGCCGCCGCGGCGGATCGCACTCCCGGTCGGGGCGGTCGCCACCGTCGCCGTGATCGCCGGCGTGGTGATCACCAACGGCGATCGGATCGGTGACGGCGGCAGCGGCGACACGGCCCCGATCGGTACGCAGCCGGCGACCGACGAGGCCCGCGGCGGGGGAGCGGGCGCCGCGGCGGAGCCGGCCGCGCCGAGCCCCGCGGAATCACAGCCGTCGGCCTCGCAGGAATACGACCTGTCGCTTCCCGGCGCGGGCGGCGGCTCCGCCGCCGCGCAGCAGCCGGATTCCGGGCCCGCGGGGGTCGCGACCGGTACCGACGACCGGCTCGTCGACGCGACCGCGCGGCTCACCCTCGGCGCCGACGCCGATGAGGTCCAGGACGTCGCGAACGGGGTCGTCTCGGTCACCGACCGCTACGACGGGGTGGTCGCCGACTCGCAGGTGAGCCGCGACGCGGGCGGCGCCCGGGCGTCGTTCTCGCTTCAGATCCCGTTCCGCAACCTCGACGCGGCGCTCGCCGACCTCTCCGGCCTCGCCGATGTCGTCTCGCGCACGGAGGGGACCGAGGACATCACCGCGCGGGCCGTCCGAGCCCGTAAGGACCTCGCCAATACCCTCGACCGGATCCGCGCCGCGCGGGTCGAGCTGATCAGGGCCGACACCCGCGAGCAGCGGCTCGTGATCAAGTCGCAGATCGAGTCGCTGCTGGCGACGGCGGACGCGCAGCGGACCGAGCTCAACGGGGTCAGGCGCGAGGGCCGGTTCGCGACCGTGGACGTCGCGGTGACCTCGAACGCAGGCGGCGGCGATGACGGCGGCTGGAGCCTCGGCGACGCGCTCGACGACGCCGGCCGGGTGCTCGAGGTGATCGGCGGCGTCGCCCTGATCAGCCTCGCGATCCTCGTTCCGCTCGGGCTGGTCGGCGCCGTGATCGCCTTCGCGTACGCTCGCGGTCGGCGGCGCTCCCGCGAGCGGGCCCTGGACGCCTAGGCCCGCTACTCGTAGGGCTCGAAGTCGGCCTTGCGGGCGCCGCAGACCGGGCAGAACCAGGTGTCAGGGATCTCGTCGAACGAGGTTCCCGGCGGGATGCCGCCGTCGGGATCGCCCTCGTCGGGGTCGTAGATGAACCCGCAAGAGGTGCAGATGTAGAGCTGCTTGGCGATCGTCTCCTGACTCAAGGTCCGGGGAGGTTATCGTCCGCATCGTGAGCGAGAGCCCGGCGACCCCACGTCCGGCGGCGACGATCCTGCTGCTGCGCCATGGCGGTCGGCACTCCGAGCGCGGGGTCGAGGTCCTGATGGTCCGGCGAACCCCGAAGGCGTCGTTCATGCCCGGCGTCTGGGTCTTCCCCGGGGGCGTGATCGAGGAGGGTGAGAGCCCGGCCGAGTGTGCGGCGCGCGAGCTCGCCGAGGAAGCCGGGGTCGAGCTGGCGACCCACGTCGAGCTGGTCGCCTGGTCGCGGTGGATCACCCCTGAGATCGTCCCGGTGCGCTTCGACACCCATTTCTTCGTCGCGCTCGCCGAGCCGCATACGAAGCCCGAAGCCGATCTCACCGAGGTGACCGACGCCGGCTGGTTCGCGCCGCGGGCCGCGCTCAGCGCGCACGAGGCCGGCGAGCTCGAACTCGTCTTCCCGACGATCAAGACGCTCGAGACGCTCGTCTCGCACCCGACCGCCGAAGCGGTGATCGAGACCGCGCGGATGCGGCGAATCGAGCCGATCGTGCCGCGGGTGGTCGGCACCAGGGAGAACCATCGGATCGTGCTCCCGTGGGACGACGGCTACGAGGACGCGGTCACCGATCCAGGTAAGTTGGCGCCATGACCGCGAGCCTGCCCGCCGAGGCGCGCGAGTGCTTCTCGCGCTTCGTCACCACCGAGTACACGACGATCGACGCGCGCCAGCAGCCGATCACCTGGCCGGTGACCCCGTACTACACCGACGGCGGGCCGACGATCGACATCACGACCGGCCTCGGCTATCCGAAGAAGGCCGACGACGCACGTCGCAATCCGCGCGTCGCGCTGCTGTTCAGCGACCCGACCGGGTCAGGAGCCCGCTCCGCGGCCAGGGTTCTCGTCCAGGGGATCGCGCACGTCGATGAGGAGAACCTGGACGCCAACGCCGAGCGCTACCTGCGCGAGTCCTCGATCAAGCTGCCCGCCACCAAGAAGATGCACCCGCCCAAGTTCATGCGCGGGCCGCTGACCTGGTACTACGCGCGCATCTACATCACGGTGCGCCCGGAGCGGGTCTTCATCTGGCCCGACGGCGACCCGGCCACGGAGCCCGAGATCCTGGACTCCCACCTCGAGGAGGTCCGCTCGGGCCACGCCGAGGAGCCGGCGGAGCCTCACGCCGCGGCAAGCGGCGGCGGGGTCGTCTGGGACTCGCGCATGGCCGAGCTCGGCGGCCGGCACCCGATGGCGGTCCTGTCCTGGGTCGGGCCCGACGGCTTCCCGATCGCGGTCCGGGTCCCGGTCTCGCGCGATGACGAAGCCCGCCTGATCCGGATCGACCAGACCCCGGCCGGGCTCCCGCTCGCCGAGGGACGAGCCTGCCTGACCGCGCACGCGCACGGCGAGGACTTCACCTGGCAGGAGAACTTCCAGGTCCGTGGCGACCTGGTCGAGCGAAACGGCGCGTGGGCCCTGGTTCCGCACAAGCTGATCGGCGGCTTCGAGCTGCCGAAGGGGCTCGGCCGCCTGCGCTCGTTCGCGAGCCGCCACTGGCGCTTCTACAAGACCGCGAAGCGACGTCTGCAGGCTCGCGACTAGGCGTCCGGGAACGGTTCGAGCCCCGCGTGCCAGGGGCCGGGCAGGTAGGTGTGGATGCCCGACTCGTCCATCTCGCTGCGCAGCCGCGTGAACAGCCCGGCGGCGGTGTCGAGCGCGTCGCCGTAGACCTCGGCGGTCCGGTCGGCCAGCCGCCAGCTGAAGTAGAGCTGGCGGTCGGTGATCCCGAACTCGACCTCGTTGCGGATCTGCGCCGCCCAGTCGAGGAAGCCCGGGCTGAAGAGCTCGCGCAACGCGACCGGGTCGTGATCGGCGGGCACGGTCGCCAGGTAGCGCTTGTTGAAGTCGATCGACTCGAACTCGACCTTGCGGCGGCTGGCGAGCTGCTCGACCCGCTCGCCGGCCTCGATCGACTCGACGTTGAAGATCGGCACCACCTTCGCGAGGTCGGGCATGTGGGCCTTGGCGAGGATCGCCCGCGGCAGGACGGTCTTCGAGAAGAGCCCTCCCTCCTCGCGCTCGTCGGCGTCACAGGACGCTCCCCAGAACTCGCCCGACAGGTTGCCCTTGATCCGGTTGGTGCCGCCCGGGCACAGGGTCGCCGGCCCGCCCCGCGGGTTGAGCCCGCCCACCGCCTCGTAGGTGAGCCCCCGCTTCGCCGCCAGGCCCTCGACGATCTGGGCCCACTCCTCCGCCTTCATCGGCTCACGCCTCGACCAGGTCGGCGCGCCCCTGGGCGAGCAGCAGCGCCTTGTAGCGCGGAAACACGGGCTTGGTCAACGGGACCAGCTTGAGGATCTTGGCGACCGGCCCGCTCGCCTTGATCTCGCCGCGGGCCAGCGCCACGGTGACGTTCACCTGTCCGAGCCAGAAGCGATGCGCCGTGTCGGCCGACATCGTCATCGTCACCTGCGGCTCCATCTCGGACTCGCCGAGGTCCACCTCGAGCGGCTCGCCCGGCTGCAGGCGGACGGTGATCGCGGAGTCGGGATCGGAGTGCTGGTAGCGGACGATCGTGTTCGCCTGGCGAAACCGCTCCGACATCTCCTGATCGGCGGCGAGATCCAAAAACAGCTTCCCGAGCGTCGCGTACACCTCGTCGGCGTCCTTGAACAGGGCCATCCTCAGATCCTATGGGCAGGCCGCTCGGCGCTCGGCGCTCGGCGCTCGGAGCTTGTGTGGGGTTTTGGGTCTATATGCCGCATAACTCCACACAGCGCGGGCCAACCGGCTTCTCAGGTTGAGTTCTCATCATAGGGCGGCCGAACGCCGGCGCGCGGCTAAGCTGCGGACGCGATGGCCGCGCGCGACTACGACTGGCTCGTGATCGGCTCCGGCTTCGGCGGCAGCGTCGCGGCGCTGCGACTGGCCGAGAAGGGCTACAGGGTCGGCGTGCTCGAGTGCGGCCGCAGGTTCGCGGACGACGACTTCGCGAAGTCCGCCTGGCGGCTGCGCCGGTACTTCTGGATGCCGCGCTTCGGGTTGCGCGGGATCATGCGGATGAGCGTCTTCAAGGACGTCTTCATCGTCTCGGGCAACGGGGTCGGCGGCGGCAGCCTCGGCTACGCGAACACGCTCTATCGCGCCCGGCCGGCGTTCTTTGCCAACCCGCAATGGGACGGCCTCGCCGAGTGGGACGCCGAGCTTCGCCCGCATTACGACACCGCGGAGCGGCTGCTCGGGGTCGCCGATTACGAGGGCATGACGGCCGCCGACGAGCTCCTCAGGGAGTACGGCGAGCGGATCGGCGTCGGCGACACGTTCAAGCACACGCGGGTCGGGATCTTCTTCGGGCCCGCCGGCGAGCGCGTCGACGATCCGTACTTCGGCGGCGACGGGCCGGACCGGACCGGTTGCGTGCGCTGCGCCGCCTGCATGATCGGCTGCCGGTACGGGGCCAAGAACACCCTGGTCAAGAACTACCTCTGGTTCGCGGAGCAGCTCGGCGCGAAGGTGATCGCCGAGCGCCAGGTCACCGACATCCGCCCGCTCGGCGCCGCCGACGGATCGCTCGGCTACGCCGTCGAGACCTCGCACCCGGGCGCCTGGCTGCGCCGCCGGCGACGCACCCTCACCGCCCGCGGCGTCGTGATCGCGGCCGGCGCGCTGGGCACCAACCAGCTGCTGGCCAACTGCAAGCACGGCGGCGGCCTGCCGCGCGTCTCCGACCGCCTCGGCGAGCTGGTGCGCACCAACAGCGAGTCGATCCAGGCGGTCACCGCGCCCGACGACAGCCGCGACTTCGCGAAGGCGGTCGCGATCTCATCGAGCATCTACCCGGATCCCGACACCCACATCGAGGTCGTCGGCTACGGGCGCAACGGCGACGCGATGAGCCGGCTGTTCACGGCGATGACGGGCGACGGCAACCGCATCACCCGCCCGGCGAAGTGGATCGCGGCGATGGCCCGCCACCCCCTGCGCACCCTGAAGCTGTTCTGGTGGCCCTTCGGCTGGTCGCGGCGCACCGTGATCCTCTTGGTCATGCAATCGCTCGACACCGCGATGCGACTGCGGGCGAGGCGGCGCCCGTTCGGGCGCGGCGTCCGCCTCCAGACCGAGCAGGACCCCGCGCGGCCGAACCCGACATTCATCCCGGCGGCCGAGCAGGCGGCGCGCTGGTTCGCCGAGCGGGTCGGCGGTGTCGCGCAGTCGGGCCTGACCGAGTCGGCGCTCAACATCCCGACCACCGCACACATCCTCGGCGGCGCCGTGATCGGGGCGACCGCCGCGGACGGCGTGGTCGACGAGCGCAACCGCGTGTTCGGCTACGAGAACCTGCTGATCACCGACGGCTCGGCCGTCCCGGCCAACCCGGGCGTCAACCCGTCGCTGACGATCACCGCGCTGGCCGAGCGGGCGATCAGCTTCGTCCCGCCCGCCGTGGGCGGCGAGCGGGAACTGCCGCCCGCAGCGCGCGGCGCCGGGGCCGCGCCGCCGCGGGCGGCGTCCTCGGGTTAGCTAGCCGGCCTCGCCGAAGCGGCGGCCGACCTCATCCCAGTTGACGACGTTCCAGAATGCGTCCAGGTAGTCGGGGCGCTTGTTCTGGTACTTGAGGTAGTACGCGTGCTCCCAGACGTCGACGCCGAGCAGCGGCGTCTGACCGTCGGAGATCGGCGTGTCCTGGTTCGGGGTGCTGGTGACCGCGAGGCCGGAGCCGTCATGAACGAGCCACGCCCAACCGGAGCCGAAGCGGCCGATCCCGGCATTCTTGAACTCCTCCTTGAAGGCGTCGAACGAGCCGAACTTCTCGTCGATCGCCGCGGCCAGGTCTCCGGCGGGCTCGCCGCCGCCGTCCGGGCTCATGATCTGCCAGAAGAACGTGTGGTTGGAGTGGCCGCCCGCGTTGTTGCGCACTGGGCCCTGCTTGTCGCTGGGGAGCGCGTCGAGGTTGCGGAGCACCTCATCGACGTCCTTGTCGGCCCACTCCGTGCCTTCGAGCGCGGCGTTCGCCTTGTCCACGTAGGCCTGGTGGTGCTTGTCGTGGTGCACGCGCATGGTCGCTTCGTCGATGTGCGGCTCGAGCGCGTCGTAGTCGTATGGAAGATCCGGTACTTCGTAAGCCATTCGTTCCTCCTATTGGGTCGGTCTAGAAGTTATCCGAGCGCCTCGGCAAAACCGTGGCGCCACGACGAGTACCCGGGCGACCACCCGAGCTCACGCCGCGCCTTCTCGTTCGACGCCCCGCGCATCTCGGTGGCGAAGCCGACCGCCGCCCCTCCGGCGACGAGCCGCGCGAGCAGCCTCGGCACCCGCAACGGACGCCGCGCGCCGAGCGCCTGCGCGTAGACGGGCAGCCAATCGCGCAGCGGGGCCGGCTCGTCGTCGGTGACGTTGTAGATCCCAGGCGCGCCGCGCTGACAGGCGCTGGCGGTGGCCGCCGCGGCGTCATCGACGTGCACGAACGAGAACATGCCCTCGCCACGGCCGACCACCGGCAGCCGGCGGCGGCGCACCTCGTCGGCCTGCGAGCCGTCGGCGGCGTACGCGGTCCCGGGTCCGTAGAAGAACCCGTACCGAAGCACCAGCCCGTCGATCCCCTCCGTCCCGAGGACCCGCTCCTCGAGCTCGAGCACCGCCGCGACCGCCGCGCCGAACCCGCCCGGGGCGCCGGTGATCGGCGGATCGCCCTCGTCCTTGACCCAACCGCCGACCGGGGCATAGATGAAGGCGATGCTCTGCGCGACGATGCGCCCGACTCCGGCGGCGCGCGCGGCGGCGAGGAGGTTGGCGGTCCCCTCCGTGCGCAGGCGGTTGGTCGCGTCGTAGACGCCGGCGCGGTTCGGGTCGAGCTTCGCCGGGAGCGCGGTGAGCTGGTGCACGACGACCTCGGGCCGCGCTGCGGCCACGGCGTCCTCGAGCGCCTGGGCGTCCAACGCGTCGAGCACCACGGCGGCCGCGCCGAGCTCGCGCAGCACCGCCGCGCGGTCGTCGTGCCGCGTCATCCCGGTGACCTCGTGGCCGGCGCCCACGAGGCGGCGGACGAGGGGCCTGCCGATAGCGCCGCTTGCCCCGGCGACGAAGATCCGCATGCGGCGGTTGTAGCGCAGTTGGCGCTGATATCGTCGGCCGGTCGCAGGGACCCACCAGGAGGAGAGAAACGTGAGAAGGACCTCGATCTTGACGGCGCTCGTCATCGCGCTGGTCGGCATCTTCGCCATGACCGCAACCGCGGCAAGCGCGAAGAAGGCGACGCTGAAGGTCAACGCCGGCCAGAAGCAGGCGCTGAAGAAGGGCGGCCTCAAGATCAAGGTCAAGGGGCTGACCAAGGGCAAGGTCAAGCTCAAGGCGCGCTCCTCCACGTTCGACGACCAGGACCTGCGCAAGCTCACCAAGCCGAAGAAGGTGAAGGCGAAGGGCAAGTCGGTGAGCACGGTCCTGAAGCTGACCAGCAAGGGTCGCGAGCGGGTCTCGAGCTGCGAGGCGCGCAAGATCGTCGTCTCCGGAAACGGGGTCAAGAAGGCGACGGTCGACCTGACGCGCAACACGAAGGAGTGCAAGCCGAAGCCGATCGACCTCAGCCGGGCCGCGAGCTGTGACTTCATCGGCGCCCAGGACGGCTCGCTCTGCCTGCTGCCGTTCCCAGACGACTACTACACGGTCAAGGACTCGAGCACGGCGACCGGCCGGCGGGTGAACCTGACCGACGGCGGCATGCCGCAGAACGTGGGCCACACCCCGGTCTCGGCGGCCCCCTACAACCTCAACGACGGGTTCAGCCCCGGACAGGTGATCACGCTCAAGGTCCCGGGTCTCGACAACCCGGAGGCGTTCGCGAAGACGAACCCGATCCCGCTCAACGACCTGAGCCGCAACGAGTCGCAGGACTCGAATGAACCGATCGTCGTGATCGACGCGGAGACCAACAAGCGGGTTCCGATCTGGGTCGAGCTCGACTCGAACGCCACCTCGCCGGCGAGCACAGCGCTGCTGATCCACGGGGCGACCCAATTCGAGGCCGGCCATCGCTACATCGTCGCGATGCACAAGCTCAAGGACTCGTCCGGCAACAAGCTCTCGGCCCCGGAGGGCTTCCGCTACTACCGCGACGAACTGCCCTCGAACGAGGACGCGATCACCAGCCAGTCGAAGCGGTTCGAGAACATGTTCCGCTCGCTGCGCAAGGCGCAGGTCAAGCGCCACAACCTCTACCTGGCGTGGGACTTCACCGTCGCGAGCGATGAGAACATCGCCGGCCGCCTGCTGCACATGCGCGATGACGCGTTCGCGCAGCTCGGCGACACCACCCTCTCGGACGGCATCGTCCAGGGCGACGCGCCGGCGTTCAACATCGACACCGTCACCGAGGACCCGAACCCCGGTCAGATCCAGCGTCGGATCACCGGCACGTTCACGGTCCCGTGCTATCTGACCAACAACTGCGAGGCGCCGGCGGTCATGGATCTGGACGCGGACGGCAATCCGATCCAGCACGGCACCTACGAGGCGAACTTCGACTGCATCATCCCCGATGCGGCGACCGCGTCTCCCGGGCCGCCCGTCGCTGTACGGCCACGGCCTGCTCGGTGAGGCCGACGAGGTCGGCTCGAGCCCGCAGCGGAGCCTGGCGCAGGCGCACAACTTCGTCTTCTGCGCCACCGACGAGATCGGGTTCGCCGCGGAGGACATCCCGAACACGATCGGGATCCTCCAGAACATGGGCCGCTTCCCCGAGCTCACCGACCGCACCCAGCAGGGGCTCTTGAACGAGCTCTACCTCGGGCGCCTGATGGATAACGACGCCGGCTTCATCAGCGACGTCGCCTTCCACGCGGACGGCGCGACGCTGGGGAGCCCGCCGGTGATCGATACGTCGAAGCTCTACTACAACGGCAACAGCCAGGGCGGGATCCTGGGCGGAGCGCTGACCGCGGTCTCCCCGGACTTCACCCGGGCGTCGCTCGGCGTCCCGGCGATGGGGTACTCGACCCTGCTGACCAGGTCGATCGACTTCGCCACGTACTCGTCGATCCTCTATCCGGCCTACCCGGACGAGCTCTCCCGCCCGCTGGTGCTCTCGCTGGTCCAGATGCTCTGGGACCGCTCGGAGCCCAACGGCTACGCGCACCGGATGACGAGCAACCCGCTGCCGAACACGCCGGCCCACAAGGTGCTGATGAACGTCGCGCTCGGCGACCACCAGGTGACCAACTACCAGGCCGACGTCGAGGCGCGGACGATCGGCGCCGAGATCCACTCACCGGTCGTCTACGACGGCCGCTGGCCGGACTTCGACGTCGCCTGGAACATCCCGCGGATCGCCAGCTATCCGTTCAGCGGCTCGGCGATCGTCTACTGGGACGGCGGGCCGGTGCGGTCGACACCGGCGCCGCCGCCAACGACATGATCGGGACCGACGTCCCGCCGCTCGGCAACGTGCCGAACACCACGGCGACGACCCGCACGGCCTGCCGCGCGCGCAGGCGGAGGAGCAGCAGATGGTGTCCGACTTCCTGCGCCCGGACGCGCAGAGCCAGATCACCGACACCTGCCTCGGCCTCCCCTGCTACGACGGCGGCTTCACCGGGCCGTAGGCGGCGCGCCGCCCGCCGCCCGTCACTCATTCGAGCGGCGAGCGGCGAGCGGCGGGGGGCCGCCTACCTCTCCTCCGCGCAGAACTTGCCGTCGCCGACCGTCACCTCGACCTGCGGTTTGTCCCCGATCGCCACGCAGGCGATCGCGTCCGGTTCGCTCTGATCGCTGACGAGCTCCTTCGTCGCGCTGGAGGAATCGCAGTCGACGACGTTGTTCTGCGCGTCGATGCAGTCGCCCACGCTCGCGGTCTCGGAGCCGTCGTCGCCACCACACGCCGCGAGCGCGAGGGCGAGCACGACTGCGCCGACTCCTGCCAGGCTCCGGATGTTCCGAGTCATCGGGCTCACGTTCCACGCACCCACGTCCTTTGCCGGTCGAT
This sequence comes from uncultured Solirubrobacterales bacterium, assembly GCA_963781265.1. Classification (GTDB taxonomy): domain Bacteria; phylum Actinomycetota; class Thermoleophilia; order Solirubrobacterales; family 70-9; genus WHSW01. Next base: position 349,944 of record CAWAFH010000018.1, on the reverse strand, counting down.
GACGCAGTCTGTGGGCGGCGCGGATGAGCTTACCGCGCCCCGGCGATGTCGCCGGGCTGATCGCTGTGCTCGGCTATGCCGTCGCAGCCGGACTCTCGAGCCTCTCCTGATCAGTTCTCCGGGAGCCGGCGATCCACGTGATCATCGGGTTGACCCAGTTGCGTTGAGCTCGGCGATCGCGGCGTCGGTGCTCAGTACCCGGCCGAACTCCGGATCGAGGTTCGAGGCGGTGACTCGAGCGAGCTCGTCGGCCGTGACCGTGCCCCCATCGTGATCGTCCTGATCGAAAGTGTGGGTGGCGTCGATCGCGAACCCCACCTCGTAGCCGAGGTCAGAGCCGACTCGCGCCGTCGTCTCGCAGCACATGTTCGTCTGGATGCCGCAGATCACGAGCTTGTCGATCTCACCCTTCCCCAGCCAGTCGTGCAGATCGGGCGTGCCATGGAAAGCTGAATGGACGGTCTTGGTGACCAGCAGGTCCGGTCGGCCCTCGACCACGTCCTTGAACTCGCTGCCGGCCTCGTCGGATCGCAGCGGTGAGCCGTCCTCGTCCCAGTGATGCCGCACGAACACGATTGGCTGGTTGCTGCCGCGCCATGCGGCGATCAGCGCTCTCACGTTCTCCTCGCAGGCGGTGTTGTTGCGGGGGCCCCAGAACCCTGCATCGTCGAAGCCCCTCTGCACATCCACGACAATCAGAGCAGTTCGGTCCATGGCGGCAAGGCTAGCGGCGCGCGGGTCGGAGTGCTCGTTGGCGCGCGCAGGTCGGACCGTGTGCAGCCCCGTACACACCCTTGCACGGCACCGGGCGGGGGCTTCGCAGGGAGGATGTGCACCATCCACCCTGTTTCACCCCCGCCGGTACCAATCGGGGCGCCCGGATTCGAACCGGGGACCTCACCGACCCGAACGGTGCGCGCTACCAGGCTGCGCCACGCCCCGAGGGATCCCCAGTATTGCGAAACTGAGCCCAGTGCAGGGCGAGCCCGGGACCGGGGACGATGACGGGGGCGGCGAAGCCGAGCCCCGGCCGCACGTCGCCCTGTTCGCGACGCTCGCCGGAATCGCGCTGCTCGCGGTGCTGATCGTCGCGATCGAGCCGCTGCGCAGTGGCATCGGCGACGCGATCGGCGGCAACACGGATCAGCTGCGCGAGGACCTGCGCGGGCTCGGGTTCGGCGGGGTCGTGATCACGTTCATGCTCGCGCTCGCCCACGTCTTCATCTGGTACCCGGCCGAGATCCTCGACACGGCGGCCGGCTACGTATACGGGTTCTGGCCGGGCCTCGTCCTGGTGATGGCGGGCTGGCTCGCGAACGCCCTGATCGCCTACTGGATCGGCCTCCACGCCGCCCGCCCGCTGCTGTACCGGTTCATCAGCCGCGAGCGCTTCGACCGGCTCGAGCAGATGGCGGAGGCCGGCGGGGCCGCGTTGCTGCTCGGGATCAGGCTGGTCCCGGTGATCCCGTTCAGCCTCTTCTCGATCGCGGCCGGCGCTGCGCGCGCCGACCTGTTCACGTTCATCTGGACGACCCTGGTCGGATACCTGCCGCTGACCGCGATCTTCGTCTACCTCGGCAGCCGGCTGGAGACGCTCTCGCCGACCGACCCGGTGCTCTGGATCGGAGCCGCGGTGCTGATCGGGCTGCTGGTCGTCACACAGCGCTTTCACCGGCGCTGGCGCGACGAGTCGGCTCAGGACCCCGAGACCTGATCGATCGCTGCCTCGATCTCGTCCGCGCTCGGGGTCTCGATCAGCTGGCGCTGGCCGCCGGGGCCGGAAACGACGACGGCCGGCTCGGCGGGCAGCTTCAGGTCGGCGGCGAGCATCGCGTCCTGGCGGACCAGCTCCTCCGTCGCGGGATCGTTGAAGTCCTCGCTCCACTGCTCGGGGTCGAGCTCGGGGACCGCCTCGGCCACCTCGCGCAAGAAGGTCTCGTCGATCGCCCGGGTCTTGGTCACCTCGATATTGCGGACGAACGTGTCGAGGTACTGCCATTGGCGGGATTGCTTGCCCGCGGCCTCGGCGGCGATCGCCGCCAGCGTCGTGTCGTTGGGCGCCAGCGAGAAGTGGCGGAACTCGAGCCGCGCGTCGCCGGGGCGGGCGTACTTCTCGACCAGGGGATCGATCGTGTTGATCTCCCAGTCCGCGCACGGGGCGCACTGGAGGTCGTTGAAGACCGTGATCGTCGTGGTCGCGTCCTCGGGCCCGATGTAGGCGCCGTCCTGGGCGATCCCCCCGAAGATCCGCTGGACGTCGTTGACGCCGCCGATCGCCTGCGGCTGCGGGCCCCCGGTCCCGACCGAGAGCGAGTAGATCGCCCACGCGATCCCGAAGGCCCCGAGCGCCAACAGCACCCGGGGGACCCAGGCGCTCAGCCCGCGACCGCCTTGTAGTACCGGACGGCGAGCCCGGTCAGCAGGGTCTCGAAGGTGCGCTCGATCTCCGCGTCGCCGTCGCCGGAATAGGCCTCGAGCCCGCGCTGTTCGATCTCGACGCTGCGGGCGATCACCTCGTCGACGAGCTCCGGGTGCTCGTCGCAGAAGTAGGCGCCGATCGAATAGAGCTCCGTGTCCATGAGCGAGTCGATGAACTCGCTGCGGCCCTCGTCGGTCGTCGCCATGTCCTCATCCTAGGGAGACGAGGCCGCCGAGCCGGCGCCCGAGCGGCGATCGCGACGCCGCGAACGCCTCGCGCATTTCAGCTATTTGCGGCCAATTCGGTTGACTACGTCCGCGTGCACCGATAAGACTCCAGCTTGCTGACGAGAGCCGAGGAGGAGTAACCACGTGGCCAACCACCTGACGCCGTCCGAGCTCGCCGACGAGATGAACATGAAGCGGCGAGACGTGATCTCGAAGTGCATGGAGATGAACGTCCCGATCTTCCAGGGCCGTATCGACAAGACCCTCTTCATCTCCAACCTGCGCAAGATCGGCAACGGCCGCGGAGCACCGCAAGCCGCGTCCTAGCCGCGACGTTCACCCTCAGGTAGCTTTCCGACCGGGGCGCCTTCGCCCCGCATATTCGCGACGACTGAGGGAGAGGAACTGAATGGAATCGGCCACGGTCGAACGATCCGCGACCGAGGCGGCGACCGGCGCCAACACGCTCGCCGACCTGTTCCCCGCCGCTGTGCGCAAGCACGGCCCCAAGCGCGCCGTCGTCTACAAGGATGACTCGGGCGCTTGGGTCTCGAAGACCTACACCGAGGTCGGCGAGATCGTCCGCAAGCTCTCGCTCGGGCTGATGGACCTCGGGATCGAGAAGGGCGACAAGGTCGCGATCCTGTCGAACACCCGTCCCGAGTGGACCTACTTCGACTTCGCCGCCCTCTCGGCCGGCGCGACGGTCGTCCCGATCTACCAGACCAACTCGCCGGAGGAGTGCCAGTACGTGCTCGAGAACTCCGACGCCGTCGCGGTGGTGGCCGAGGACGACGAGCAGCTCGAGAAGGTCCGCCGGATTCGCGATCAGTGCCCGAAGCTCGAGCACGTGATCCTCATGAACGGCAAGTCCGGCGACGCGATCTCGCTCGACGAGCTCGCCGAACGCGGCGCCTCGGGCACCGATGCCGAATGGGAGACGCGCTACAGCTCGGTCGGCCCCGACGACATCTGCACCTTCATCTACACGTCGGGGACGACGGGTCCGCCCAAGGGCTGCGTGATCTCGCACGGCAACTACCGCTCGATGCTCGAGATGGTCCACGAGGTCAGCCTGCTCGGCTCCGACGAGGTCACGTACCTGTTCCTGCCGCTCGCGCACTCGTTCGCGCTGCTGATCCAGTTCGGGACCTTCGACCTCGGGGCGACGCTCGCCTACTGGGAGCGCGACCCGCTCAAGATCCTCCCCAACCTGTCCGAGGTGAAGCCGACCTACTTCCCGTCCGTGCCGCGGATCTTCGAGAAGATCTATACCGCGGCGACCGCGGCGGTCGAGAAGGATGGCGGGCTCAAGAAGTCCGTCTTCGACTGGGCGATCGGGATCGGCAAGAAGGTCCGCAAGCTCGAGCGCGAGGGCAAGAGCCCCGGCCCGCTGCTGTCGTTCCAGCATTCGGTCGCCGACAAGCAGGTGCTGTCGAAGATCCGGGCGCTGTTCGGCGGCAACCTGAAGCTCGCCGTGACCGGCGCGGCCCCGATCAACCCCGAGATCCTCGAGTTCTTCGACGCAGCCGGCGTCCTGATCCTCGAGGGGTGGGGGATGACCGAGACCTCGACCGCGGCGACGATCGCGACCCCGGAGGACTTCAAGTTCGGGACGATCGGCAAGCCGTTCCCCGGCACCGAGGTGAAGATCGCCGACGACGGCGAGATCCTGGTCAAGGGGCCGAACGTCTTCCAGGGCTACTACAAGAACCCTGAGGCAACCGCCGAGACGCTGGTCGACGGGTGGCTGCACACCGGCGACCTCGGCGAGTACGACGCCGACGGCTACCTGACGATCACCGGGCGCAAGAAGGACATCATCATCACCGCCGGGGGCAAGAACATCACCCCCGCCAACCTCGAGGGCGAGATCAAGCAGCACCCGCTGGTCTCGCAGTGCGTGGTGATCGGCGACCGGCGGCCCTACCTGGTCGCGGTGGTCACGCTCGACCCGGAGGAGGCGGTCGGCTTCGCCCGCGACCGCGGGCTGTCGCAGGACCCCGAGGCGATCGCGGCCAACGCCGACATCCGCGAGTCGATCGAGGCCCACGTCGAGAAGATCAACCAGAAGTTCGCCAGGGTCGAACAGGTGAAGAAGATCGAGATCCTGCCGGTCGACTTCTCGCAGGAGGGCGGCGAGCTGACGCCGTCCATGAAGGTGAAGCGCAACGTCGTCGCGGACAAGTACGCGGACAAGATCGACGCTCTTTACGCCGGCTGAGGAGCTGAGGCCCGAGCAGCCGCGGCGCACTCTCCTTGCGCCGAGATTCACTTCAACCACCTCAGAGGTGGTTGAGATGAAAGTCGGCGGGTCGGGGCGGCGCGCTGGCCCACCCACCCCGCCGCGACTTTTCGGCGGGTGAGGGTTTAGAGGGGCGATGGGAGTTGTTCGCTACGCGGGGGTAGTGGCCGTCGGCGTCGCCGCCTTGGTGGGGGCGGCGGGGATCGGCGCGCCCGCCGAGGGAGCCGAGCCGGCGCCGGAGCGGCCCAACGTCGTCGTGGTGATGACCGACGACCAGACGGCGGCCTCGATGTCGCTGATGCCGACGGTCGAGTCGGAGCTGGTCGCGAAGGGCGCGACGTTCGCCAACAACTTCACGAACTGGCCGCTGTGCTGCCCGTCGCGCAGCACGTTCTACACGGGCCAGTACGCCCACAACCACGGCGTGCTCGGCAACAGCTTGCCCGACGGCGGCTTCACGAGGTTCAACGACTCCAACACCCTGCCGCTGTGGCTGCAGCAGGCCGGCTACCACACGATCCACATCGGCAAGTACCTCAACGGCTACGGCACCGGGACCAGCGACCCGGCCTATGTGCCGCCCGGGTGGAACGAGTGGTACGCGGCGGGCGGCGGCAGCACGCAGTCGGTCTACGACTACACGCTGAACCAGAACGGCGCCCTGGTCCCGTACGGCACGGCCGTCACGGACTTCAAGCAGGACGTGTTCTCGAACCTGGCCGTCGACGCGATCAACCGGAACGCGCCGGGCGGTCCCTTCTTCATGGGCGTCATGTACACCGCGCCGCACTCGGGCGGCCCGAACCCGAACCCGAACCCGCCGACCAACTGCGGCGCGACCGCGAAGCCGGCGCCGCGCCACGCGTCGGCGTTCGACTCCGCGCCGCTGCCGGTTCCACCGAACTTCAACGAGGCCGACGTGTCCGACAAGCCTGCGGCGATCCAGTCGATGCCCGCGATCACCGATGCGGAGATCGCGACGATCCAGCGCAAGTACCGGTGCCGGATCGAGTCGCTGCTCTCGGTCGACGACGGCATCAGGCGCATCATCGACGCCCTCAGCGCGACCGGCGAGCTCGACGACACGCTGATCGTGTTCACCTCGGACAACGGGTTCTTCCACGGCGAGCACCGCGTCCAGTCGGGCAAGAACCGGGTCTACGAAGAGGCGATCCGGGTCCCGCTGGTGGTCCGGGGACCCGATCTGCCCGCCGACGTCACCGTCGCCGACACCTCGATCAACGCCGACCTCGCGCCGACCATCCTCGACGCCGCCCGCGCGACCCCGGGCTTGCCGGAGGACGGGCGCTCGCTGCTTCCCTTCGCGGAGCACCCGGACCGCCTGCACGGCCGCGAGCTGCTGATCGAGAAGGGCGACGTGGTCGACGACGATGATGACGGCGCCCCCCAGAGCGGCACCTTCGCCGCCGTGCACACGAACCGCTACGTCTACGTCGAGAACGTAAGCGGCGAGGTCGAGCTGTACGACCTCGACACCGATCCGTACGAGGTTCAGAACCAGGCGGCCAACCCCGCCTACGACGCCGTCGAGGCGGCCCTCGCCACCCGCCTCGCGTCGCTTCGCAGCTGCGCGGGCGAGACCTGCCGGACCAAGCCGGCCCTGGAGATGAAGCTCCCGCGCCACATCGAGATCGAGAACGGTCACTCCTGCCGCGATCCCCGCAGGGTCGTGATCAAGGTCAAGGGCGCGGGCAAGCGAGGCGTGGTGATCACGAGGTTCGCGGTCGGCTCGAAGCGCCTCGGGCACGACACCTCCGCGCCGTTCGAGAAGCGAATCCGGCCGCGCCTGCTGCGGGACCGGCGCAGGCCGACGATCCGGGCCTCCGCCGAGCTGATCGACGGCCGCGCGGTGACGTTCGAGAAGCGGGTGCGGCTCTGTCGCTAGCCGTCGGCCGAGGTGTGCCCGAGGTCGGGCTCGGAGGCCGACTGGGCCGAGTTGCGCAGCAGCGCCGAGGTCGTCTGCTCGAGCACCCGGCGCCAGGCGGAGAGCTTCTCGCGCTCGCGGTCGACCTGCTCGAGGACGTGGCGGACGCGCCGCGCCGAGATCTCGATCCCGTGGCGCTCGGCGATCGCCTTGTAGCGGTCGTAATCGCGGGCGAGCTTCAGGGTCACCGACTCGAACCCGTGCTTGGCGATCTGCAGGCGCGCCCGGTAGTCGAGGATCGAGGTCCCGAACATCAGCTCGTCGTCGAGCTCGGGCTCGATCAGGATGATGTCGACGCCCGGGTAGCGCTCCTCCCAGATCTCGACCGCGCGGTGGAGGCGATCGTGAGAGAGCAGCCGGAAGGTCTGGTTGAGGATCGCGCCGATCCCCATGTCGGAGACGCGCCGGGCCCGCGACCCGGTGACCGTCGGGATGTTCTTCTGGAAGTCGTTGACGTAGGGAACGAGCGGGTTGATGACGACGAGGAACTTCGCTCCGCGCTCGATCGCGACGTCGACGTTGGTGGTCGACAGGATCCCGCCGTCGATGAACTCGCGGCCGGCGATCTCGACCGGCTCGTAGATGCCGGGCAGCGCCCCCGAGGCGGCCACCGCGGTCGAGATCGGCACCTCCGACCACTCGCCCTCGCCGAGGATCACACGCTCGGTCGTGTCGAGGTCGGTGGCGGTCAGGTAGAGCTCGCAATCGAGCAGCCGGAAGTCGTTGGTGCGGTCGGGGTCCGAGAGCACCTCCTCGACGTAGCGCTCGATCCCGCGCCCCGAGTAGACGCCGTTCGGGAGCGCCGCGGCCAGGCCCATGACCAAGTCGACCGCCGACACCTCGCCGAGCTGGCCGAGCGTCTCGCGCAGGACGGAGACGAGCTTGAACGGGAAGGTGAGCGAGCCGCGGATGAAGCCGGTGTAGTTCGGCGACAAGAGCGTCGAGAGGTCGATGTCGCGGATTGGCGACGGCAGGTCGCGGTTGAGGACCCGCATCATCTCCTCGGGGGTGACCCCGTTGGCGACCAGGCTGGAAACGAAGGAGCCGGCGCTCGTCCCCACGTAGACGTCGAACTCGTTGACGGTCGAGTTGGTCGCCAGCAGGTCGAGCGCCCGCAGTGCCCCGATCTCGTAGACGCCGCCGGTGAATCCCCCACCGCCGAGCACCAGCGCGGTCTTCGAGGGGCGCTTGCGAGTGCGACCGCGCCGCGCCCCCTTGGGCTCGGCTGCGGACTCGAAATCGACGACTTTTCCCATGACCAACCGGGATTATTCCAGTCGCAGCGCGGAGATCGCCGCACCCGCGCTTGAATTGTGCTCTCGATGATCCGGCCACGCCACCTGATCTGCCTCCTGCTGGTCCTCGCCGGCGCCCTGACGCCGGCCGTCGCCACCGCCGACGACGGGGGCGCGACGCCGGTCGCCAAGGCCGGGACCGAGCTCGCCTCGAAGCGCGGCCTGAGCCGCTCGGAGCTGCGTGGTGAGCTTGCCGACGCGATGCGCAGCGCCGGCGGCGCCAGCGGCGCCTTCGTCCTCGACCTCGACGCGAACGGCGATGGATCGCTCTACGGCAACGACGCCGATCGCCGCCGGGTGCCGGCCTCCAACGAGAAGCTCTTCACAACCGCCGCCTTTCTCTCCGAGCTTGGTCCCGACGCGCATCTGCAGACCCGTGCCTACGCCCGCGGCAAGCTCACCGGCCAGTCGCGCTCGACGCTCGACGGCGACCTGGTCGTGGTCGGCGACGGCGACCCGGCCTTCGGAACCGCCCGCTTTGCGCGCGCCGCCGACCAGCCGGTTACCCGGGTGGCCGATCTCGCCCGCGACGTCGCGCGCTCCGGCGTGAGGCGGATCACGGGCCGGGTGCTCGCGGACGACTCGATCTTCGATCGTAAGCGCGCCGCCGGGCCCGACCTCAGCCCGCTATCCGGGCTCTCGTTCAACGATGGCTACGACGGCGGCGGCTATGCCCACGACCCCGAGCTGGTCGCGGCGCGGGCGATGAAGAAGGCGCTGCGAAAGCGCGGCGTCAAGGTCGCCGGGCGGGTGGGCCACGCCAACCTTCCGGACTCGACCCTCGACCGCAAGCCGCTCGCCTCGGTCGCCTCGCCGAGCGTCGCGACTTTGATCGAGGAGACCAACGTCCCCTCGAACAACTTCTTCGCCGAGATGCTGCTGCGCCGGCTCGCCGCCGCGGACGGCTCGCGCGGCACGAGGCTCGCGGGCGCCGCCGACGTCGAGCGGTTCGCCAAGTCGGTCGGGACGTCGATCCAGGCGGTCGACGGCTCCGGGCTCTCGCGCCGCAACTCGGTGTCGCCTCAGGAGGTCGTCAAGCTGCTCGCGGCGATGGCCCGCGACCGCACCAACGGGCGCGCGTTCGAGAGCTCGCTGCCGATCGCCGGTCGCGAGGGCACGGTCGCCGACCGCATGCGCGGCACCGCGGCTGAAGGCAACTGCGCGACCAAGACGGGCACGCTCGACGGTGTCTCGGCGCTCTCCGGCTACTGCACGGCCGGCGGGCACAGGATTGCCTTCTCGGTGCTCAACAACGGCGTCGACGTGAACGCCGCCAGGAGCGCGCAGGACCGGGTCGCGGCCGCGATCGCCCGCTACAACCCGTAGCGGGACGTCCGCACAGACCGCCCGGGCGCTGACATACGCTCCCCGCGTGGCGGATGCGACCGGCCAGATCCTCGCGTTCGCCGTGGCGGCGGCGATCAGCCCGATCCCGATCATCGGGGTCATCCTGATGCTGGCCACTCCCAGGGCCCGCACGAACGGACCCGCGTTCGTCCTCGGGTGGGTCGTCGGCGTGGCGGGCGTCGGCGCGATCGTCCTCTTGCTCTCGAACGGAGCGGACGCCGGGGACCACGGCGAGCCGGCCGACTGGGTGAACGCGCTGAAGCTCGTGCTCGGCGGGCTGCTCGTGCTGCTGGCCGCAAAGCAGTGGCGACAACGGCCGCGGCGCGGTCAGAAGGCCGAGATGCCGAGGTGGATGCAGTCGGTTGACCACTTCACCCCGGCGCGTGCCGCCGGCCTCGGGGTCGCGCTGTCCGCGGCGAACCCGAAGAACCTCCTGCTCGTCGTCGGAGCGGCGGCGGCGATCGCCCAGACCGGTGCCGCGGCCGGCGCGCAGGCCGTCGCGCTGGCGATCTTCACCGTGATCGCGAGCCTGGGGACAGGGGTGCCGGTCGCCCTCTTCTTCGCGCTCGGCGACCGATCTCGCCGCACCCTCGACTCGATCCAGGATTGGATGAGCCAGAACAACGCCGCGATCATGACCGTGCTGTGCCTGGTGATCGGCGCGAAGCTGATCGGCGACGCGATCAGCGGCTTCGCCGTCTAGCGACACGCCCAGCGGGCCCGAGGGGCAGGCTGGGGCCCTGGACTCATGTGCGAACATGTGTTCGTGTCCGCGGCTCCGTCGATCCTCCACGCCGACGCCGATGCCTTCTTCGCCGCGGTGGAGCAACGAGACGATCCGCGGCTTCGCGGGCGCCCCGTGGTCGTCGGGCAGGGCGTGGTGATGGCGGCCAGCTATGAGGCGCGTGCCTACGGCGTGCGCGGGGCGATGGGCGGCGGCGAGGCGCGGCGGCGCTGTCCGCAGCTGATCGCGGTGCCGCCGCGGTTCAGCGCGTACACGGAGGCGAGCGAGCGGCTGTTCGAGCTGTTTCGCGAGACGGCGCCCGCGGTCGAGGGCCTCTCGCTCGAGGAGGCGTTCCTCGACGTCCGCGGCCTCGAACATGTCTGCGGGACGCCGATCGAGATCGCGAGGCGCCTGCGCCGCGCCGCCCGCGACCGGGTCGGGCTGGCGGTCACCGTCGGGATCGCGCGGACGAAGGTGCTCGCGAAGATGGCCAGCCGGGCGGCCAAGCCCGACGGCCTGCTCCTGGTCGCTCCCGACCGCGAGCGCGAGTTCCTCGACCCGCTCCCGATCGCCAGCCTGTGGGGTGTCGGCGCCTCGACCGCAGCGAAGCTCGAGCGGCTCGGGATCGGGACGGTCGGCGAGCTCGCCCAGGCGCCGGTCGCGGCGTTGGTCGCGGCGCTTGGCGTTCATGCGGGGCGCCACCTGCACGCGGTTGCACACAATCGCGACCCGCGCCGGGTTCGCGCCGGTCGCGCGCGCCGGTCGTTCGGGTCGCAGTCGGCGCTCGGGCGCCGGCGCCGGAGCGCCGTCGAGATCGACGCAACCCTGATCGCGCTGGTCGATCGCGTCACCCGGCGCATGCGCTCGGCGGGCCGCGCCGGGCGTACCGTGATCCTGCGGCTGCGGTTCGCCGACTACAGGCGCGCAACTCGCTCGCGGACGCTCGCGTACGCGACCGCCTCCGCTCCGTCCGTGCTGCTGGCGGCGCGCGGCCTGCTCGCCGAGGCCGCACCGACGATCCGCCGCCGTGGCCTCACCCTGATCGGGATCGCCGTCACCAACCTCGAGCGGCGCGGCGCCGGCGAGCAGCTCGAACTGCCGCTCGGCCACCGCGAGGCCGCCCGCCTCGAGGCCGCGCTCGACGAGCTGCGCGACCGCTACGGCAACACCGCGGTAACCCGGGGAGCGCTGCTGCGCGCCTCGCCCGAGCTCGCGCCGTGGGTCCGGCCGGGCGACCGCTAGCTCAGTAGTCGAGCCGGCCGAGCGGCGCCATCGTCGATCGGTCGTACGCGCCGATCCCGCGGGGCCCGATCGCGTAGATCCGCCCGCCGAGCTCGAGCGTTCGCCGCACCCCGCCACGGAACGCTGCCTTCGCGACCCGGCCGAGGGGGTCGGCGTCGCCCGGGACGACGCGCAGTCCGGCGAGCGACTGCGTCTCGCCCGCCGCGCCGTAGGAGTAAGCATCGATCGGCAGCAACGCCAGGGCCGCATCGCCGATCCAGGAGAAGGCATGGTGGTCGTACTCGACCTCGGTGCTCGAGCCGCCGCCGAAGCCCTCGCGGTCGAGCCGCACCGGGTTCGCGGGGTCGGAGACGTCGAACAGCGACGCCTGCACGCCGCCCGGGACGCCGTCGGCGCCGACCTCGCGGCCGAGGCCGAGCAGCAGGCCCGGGCCGACGGGATGCAGGTAGGCCGAGTACCCGGGGATCTTCAGCTCGCCGACCGCGCGCGGCGCGGTCGGGTCGGACAGGTCGAGGACGTAGAGCGGGTCGACCTGGCGGAACGTGACCACGTAGCCGGCGTCGCCGATCAGGCGGACCGCGTAGATGTCCTCGCCGCGGCCGAGGCCGCCGACCCGGCCGACGCGGCGCAGGCGGTCCCCATCGGTGACCAGCTCGGTGACGTAGCTCTCGCTCTCGCCCAGCCGAGAGCCGTCGGCCAGCCACGGCGGCGAGGTCGTGCTCGCCACCCTCAGCACCCCCTCGTACTCCGACATCGACCACTGGCTCAGCATGTGGCCGCTCACCCGGCCGCTGGCGACGTACGCCGTCGACTCGGGGTCGGAGATGTCGAAGCGGTGGATCTGGGTGTCGACCTCGGAGCCGCCCGTGCCGGTGCCTGCGGACCAGCGCTCGGTAGCGACGTAGAGCGAGCTGCGTGAGGCGTAGACGACCTCGCCGTCGGTCAGTACCGAGTCGACGTCGGTGGCCGGCAGGCCGCGCTCGAGATCGATGGTCAGCACCGAGAGCATCCCCGCCCCTGCGAACCGCGACGGGCGCGAGACCTCGCCGCAGCCGACCAGCCTGTGCCGGCTGCGGCCGCCGTCGACCCGGTCGTGGACCGTCACGGAGGGCAGCAGGGCGCGACCGTGGCCGCGCGGCGGAATCGTGGCCGGGCCATAGCTCGCGCTGACGAGGCGGGCCGTCGACCCGGTCAGCCGGCCGCTCACAAAGGAGCCGTCGACGGTCATCGTCCGGGTGATCCGCATCGCCGCCGGGTCCGAGATGTCGACCTCGGCGATCACCGAGCGCGGCTCGCCCGCGTAGGCGACATCGGGGGCGATCCCGTCGGCCTCGACCGCCCCGTACCCGAAGCTCGTGCCGATCGCGAGCAGCCGGTCGCCGGCCACGAGCAGCTCGTAGCCGGCGATCGAGCCGCCCTGGCCCGGCCCGCGCGGGAGTCGCACCGAGCCGCTCGGCGCCGGTGGCTGGCCGCTGGTGTCGATCGCGCGCAGGGTGGTGCCGTCGACGCTGAGGATGGTCGCGCCCGACGTCTTGACGATGTCGGGCTCGTCGACGCCCTCCTCCTGGACGTTGGTGGGCGAGTCGCCCGGCGGTTGCGGCGCCGCCTCGGCGCCGGCGGCGCTGTCGGCGGTCATCCCGGGGGCGACGCCGATCCCGCCCACCCCGACGATCGCCTCGTGGTGGCGACGCAGATACGCGCGCAGCCGGTCGCAGTTGCCGACCGGCCGCAGCGCCGGGGCTCGGAGCTGGTCGGCCGCGGCGCGATGGCCGGGCGTCTTGGCGGCGAGCGCGAAGGCGGCGAGCGCGATGATCGCGAGCGCCCCGAGCGCGAGCGCCCGCGCGGACGACGGGAGGATTCGATCTCTCATGCCCTGACTACGGCCGCGGCCGGGTTAGATCACGACTCGGCGACCAACTTGCGCAGGCCGGCCTCGTCGAGGATCTCGGTCCCCACCTCCTCGGCCTTGGCGAGCTTCGACCCCGGGCTGTCGCCGGCGACCAGATAGTCGGTGTTGCGCGACACCGAGCCGGTCACCTTGCCGCCCGCGCCGCGGATCAGCTTCGTCGCCTGCTCGCGGCTCAGGTCCGGCAACGTCCCGGTGAGCACGAAGGTCTTGCCCTCGAGCGCGCCACCCTCGGCCCGCCGCTCCGCCTCGGAGAGCTCGAAGCGCAGCCCGCGCTCGCGCAGGCGTTCGATCAGCTCGAGCACCGCCTCGTCGCTGAGCTCCTCTGTCAACGACTCGGCGAGCACCGGGCCGATCCCCTCGACCTCGGTGATCGCCTCGGCGTCTGCGGCGAGCAGGGCGTCGATCGAGCCGAAGTGGTCGGCGATCGCGTTCGCGTTCACGTAGCCGATCCCCGGCAGCCCGAGCGCGAAGAGGACACGCCCGAAGGGGCTTTGCTTGGAGCGCTCGATCTCGGCGACCAGCGCCTCGGCCGACGTCTCGCCGAAGCCCTCGAGCGCCGCGATCCGCTCCGCCTCGAGGTCGAAGATCGAGGCCGGGTCCGTGATCAAACCCTCGTCGAGAAAGCGCATCACGTTCTTCTCGCCAAGGCCCTCGATGTCCATCGCGCCGCGGAAGTGCTTGACCAGCTGGAAGGTCTGGCCTGGGCAGCCGCGGCGGTTCGGGCAGATCGTCCAGACCGAGTCCTCGGCCTTGACCGTCGGCGTCCCGCAGATCGGGCACTCCTTCGGCGGCCGCGCCTTGCGCAGGCGCTTTCCCTCGCGGCGCTGGATCAGCGGCGCGATCACCTGCGGGATCACGTCGCCCGCGCGCGTGACGACGACCTCGTCGCGCTCGCGCACGTCCTTGCGTGCCAGGTCCTCTTCGTTGTGCAGGGTCGCGGTCGAGACCGTGACCCCGCCGACGTGGACCGGCTCCAGCATCGCGAACGGCAGCAGGCGCCCGGTCCGCCCGACGTTCCAGACGATCCTGTTCAGGGTCGTGGTCGCGGTGATCGGCGGGAACTTCCAGGCGATCGCCCAGCGCGGCTCGCGCCCGGTCACCCCGAGCTCGCGCCACAGGGCGCGTTGATCGACCTTGACGACGACGCCGTCGATCTCGAAGTCGAGCGACTCGCGGTGCTGCTCCCACCACAGGCAGCGCTCGACCACCGACTCGCCGTCCGCGTGGCTGGAAATGTCGCCGTTGACCGGGAAGCCGTGCTCGCGCATCCACTCGAGCTCCTCGCTGTGGCTTTCGAACTCGACCCCGTCGCGGCCGCCGGTTCCGTAGCTCCACAGCGAGAGCGGCCGTGAGGCGGTCACCGCCGGGTCGAGCTGGCGGATCGTGCCGGCGGTCGCGTTGCGCGGGTTGGCGAAGGTCGGCAGACCCTCGGCGGCACGCTGCTCGTTGAGCTCGGCGAAGCCGCTGCGCGGGAAGTAGATCTCGCCGCGGACCTCGATCCGCCTCGGCGCGTCCTCGATGCGGTGGGGAATCGCGTCGATCGTGCGCAGGTTCGCGGTCACCTCCTCTCCGATCACGCCGTCGCCGCGGGTTGCGCCGCGGACGAACTCGCCATCCTCGTACAGCAGCGAGATCGCGATCCCGTCGATCTTCGGCTCCGCGACGAAGGTGATCGCGCCCGGCTCGATGTCGAAGCGCTTCAGCCGGTTTTCCAGCCGCTGCTCCCAGGCGCGGAACTCGTCCGACCCGCGCGCGTTGCCGAGCGAGAGCATCGGCTCGAGGTGCCGGACCTGGGTGAAGCGATCGGTCGGGCGCCCGCCGACCCGCTGAGTGGGCGAGTCGGGCGTGATCAGCCGCGGATCGGCCTCCTCGAGCCCGCGCAGCTCGCGCATGAGGTCGTCGTACACGTCGTCGCCGATCGTCGGATCGTCGAGCTCGTAATAACGGTGATCGGCCTCGACGATCCGGCGCCGGAGCTCGGCGGCGCGCTCCTGCTCGGCGTCGCTCATCCGCGTGCCGCCAGGCCGGTCTCCGCCCCGAGCTCGTCGAGGTCCCAGCCGGCGAGCCGCTCGAGCTCGCCGTGGTCGGTGAGGTCGAAGTGGATCGGGGTGATTGCGACCCGGCCGCGGGCGACCGCGGCGAGGTCGGTCCCCGGTTCGTCCTCGAACGAGGGCTCGAAGCCGTAGATCTTGTAGCGCTTGCGCCCGCCGGCGTCCTCCTCGACGAGCCGCAGCTCGTCGTCGTAGAGGCGCTTGCCCAGGCGAGCGATCTCGATCCCCTCGGGTTCGCCCGCCGGACAGTTGACGTTGATCAGCGTCGATGGCGAGAGCGGCTCCGCGATCAGTCGCCGGACGAGCTCGCGGGCGATCGCCGCCGAATACTTGAAGTCGAACTCGCGGCCCGCATAGCCCATCCCGCCGACGCCGGCCTGCTGCGAGACCGCGATCGCCGGCAGCCCGAGGATGATCCCCTCGAACGCCGCCGCGACCGTGCCGGAGTAGGTGACGTCGTCGCCGAGGTTGGAACCGTGGTTGATCCCGGAGACGATCAGGTCGGGCCTCCCGCCCAGCAGCCCGAGGTCGCCGAAGCGGACACAGTCGACGGGGGTCCCCTCGGTGGCGAACCCGATCGTGCCGTCGTCGAACTCGACCTCCTCGACCCAGATGGGCGAGCGCGTCGTGATGCTGCGAGCGGTGCCGCTGCGGTTCGTGTGCGGGGCGATCACACGCACGTCGACATCCTCGATCTCGATGAGCGCGCGGCGCAGCTCGTGCAGCCCGCGGGCGCCGATTCCGTCGTCGTTTGTGAGCAGTACGAGCATCTACATCCATACAGTCGGCCGGCGGCCGATTCTACGGACGGGCGGGGCGTCGCTCGGCGGCTGGTTCAGCCGTCGCTCGGCACGGCGACGGCGGCCGCCGGGGTCGGCGCCGATCCGTCCTCGGCGGGGCGCCCGATGCCGCGCACGTAAACGTTGCCGAAGGCCGCGGCGTAGGCGATCGCGGCGATCGGTGCGATCGCCTCGAGCAGCTCGCTCCCGGCCAGCTCGCCGAACTCGTGCAGGCCGCCGTAGATCAGCCAGGCGGCGAAGGCGATGACGAGAACCCCGGTGATCAGGAAGAACTTGCGCAGGTCCAGGCGCAGCGCGCCCCGATAGAAGGCGATTCCGAGACCTACGGCCAGCGCGAGACCGGCAAGCGCCGCCGAGATCGCGAGGATCGGGCCGGAGTTCTCGGTCGAGGCGAACAGGAACAGTCCGGTCTCAAGGCCCTCGCGTGCGACCGCGACGAACGCGACCGCCGCAAGCGCGAGACCGCCGCCAGCGCGCAGGGAGTCCCCAACCTGCGTACGCAGATGGGCCCCGATCGTGCGCGCCTGCTTCTTCATCCAGAACGCCATCCAGGTGACCACGGCCGCGGCGAGGATCATCGCCAGGCCCTCGTAGGCTTGCTCGGCGGTCCCCTCCAGCTCGCCCACGGTGACAAACAGAAGCCCACCCATCGCGAGGCTGAAAACGATTGCCAGAGCGACACCCAGCCAGACCTCGCGGGTGTGTTCGACGTTCTCGGTCTTGTTCAGGTACGCGAGGATCAGCCCGACGACCAGCGCCGCCTCGAATCCCTCTCTGAGCGTGATCACGAACGTTCCCATCGGTACGCTGCGTCCTCCTGCCGAAGTGAATTAGGTCAGCCTAAGATTAGGCAGGCCTAATTCTTACCACGCTTCGATCGGCACCGCCACCGCTCGACACTTCCGGACGCGATCTATTAGGGTGCCCTAACTATGGAGCGGGACAACTCGCGGACAAGGGTCCGTTTGGCGTGGTGGGTGTGCGGGCTCGGCGTGGTCGCCGGGCTCGTCTACCTGATGGCGACGGCGCAGACCGGCCCGGCCGATCCCACCGAGGCGACCGGACCGCAGAGCCATGCAACGGTCGTCTTCAACTCCAGCATGATCGTCTTCCGGGAGGGCCTCGAGGCCGTGCTCATCTTCGCCGCCGTCTCCGCCAGCCTGCTCGGTGCCAACCGGGCGAAGCGCCGGCCGATGGCAGTCGGAGCGGCAATCGCTTTCGGGGCGACGGTTGCCACCTGGTTCGTGGTCCAGGCCGTGCTCGATGTCGCCTCGCCGCTCGGCCCGAAGCTCGAGGCGATCACCGGCTTCATCGCGATCGTCGTCCTGCTCGTGGTCCTGAACTGGTTCGTCCACAAGGTCTACTGGTCCGACTGGATCGGCCGCCACCACCGCCAGCGCCGCAAGGTGCTGATGCGCACCGGGGTCGCGGCGACGATCGGGCTGATCGCGCTCGGCTTCACGAGCGTCTATCGCGAGGGCTTCGAGGTCGTGCTCTTCCTTCAGAACCTGCAACTGCAGAACGGCACCGCGACCGTGCTCGAGGGGGTCGCGATCGGCCTCGCAGCCACGGCGGTCGTCGGGCTGCTGACCTTCTGGCTCCACCACAAGCTCCCCTACCGCAAGATGCTGATCCTGACCGGCGTGTTGGTCGCGGTCGTGCTCGTCGTGATGATCGGCGGCACCGCGCTGTCGTTCGCCGAGCTCGGCTGGATCGGCATGCACCCGACGCCGTTCAGCGTCCCCGAGTGGATGGGCTCGTGGTTCGAGATCTATCCCTACTGGGAGACGATCGGAGCCCAGGTGCTCGCCGCCGTGCTCGTCGCCGGCTCCTACGTGATCGCCGAACGGGTCAAGGTCCGGCGCCCGGTGCGCCGCGGCGACGTCCCGGCCACCCGTTCGACAGCAATCCCGCGCGTCGAAGGCGCGCAACTGGACGCCTGATGGCCCTGATCAGCGGAACCGACTTCACCTGCATCCCCACCCGCGACTACGAGGCAGCGGCGAGGTTCTACGGCGAGGTGCTCGGGCTCGAGTTCGCGAAGCGCTGGGGCAATCGGCCGGCCGGCGAGTTCGAGACCGGGAACCTGACGCTGGCCGTGATGCAGACCGACGCGTTCGGGATCGAGTTCAGCCCTCACCGGCTGCCGATCGAGTTCCACGTCGACGACTTCGAGGCCGCGAAGGCCGAGCTCGAGTCCCGCGGGGTCGAGTTCGAGGGCGAGCCGATCGATTCCGGGGTCTGCTTTCAGGCGTTCTTTCACGACCCCGACGGCAACGCGCTCGCGATCCACCACCGCTACGCGCCGGCGGACGCCGTGCCGCCGTCCGAGGCCGAGTAGCGGACAGCCTCCAGGTAGAGGCCGTGCGGGGGCGCCGTCTCCCCCGCCTCCTCGCGAGGGCGGCCCTCGAGCAACGAGGCGAAGTCGTCGAGGTCGCGGCGGCGCCCGCCGACCTCGAGCAGCGTCCCGACGAGCACCCGGACCTGGTTGCGCATGAACGACGGCGCCTCGATCCGCATGGTCAGCAGCTCCTCGCGCTCGTCCTCCCACGCGCAGACGTCGACGTTGCGCTCGAACAGCATGTGCTCGGTCTGGGTCGGTGTGAACGCGGTGAAGTCGTGCTTGCCGACGACCAGCGAGGCGGCGCGGTCGAGCAGGTCGCGGTCGAGCGCGTAGCGCCACCACAGCGCGCGGCGCTCCTCGAACGGGTCACGAACGGGCGAGGCGAGGATCCGGTACCGGTACACGCGCGCCGTCGCCGAGCGTCGGGCGTCGAATCCGTCCGGCGCCGCCTCCGCCTCGAGCACCGCGACATCGTGCGAGAGCACCGCGTTGAGCCGCTCCGCGAGGCGGTCGGGGAGCGAGCGCTCATGGGTGAAGCTCGCGACCTGGCCGGTCGCGTGGACGCCGGCGTCGGTGCGCCCGGCAACCGTGAGCTCGACCAGCTCGCCGACGATCCGCTCGAGCCCGGACTCGAGCTCCCCCTGGACGGTGCGCTGGCCGGGCTGCGCCGCCCAGCCGGCAAACCCCGATCCGTCGTAGGCGATCTTCAGCCGCGCCGTCGGCACGGCGCGAGCCTAAACGAGCTCGAGGAAGACCATCTCGGTCGAGTCCGACCGGCGCGGTCCGAGCTTCACGATCCTCGTGTAGCCGCCGGGGCGGTCGGCGTAGCGCGGCGCGACCTCCTCGAACAGCTTGTGGACGAGGAACTTGTCCTGGCCGAGCTCGGAGAGCGCCTGGCGCCGGGCGTGCAGGTCGCCCCGCTTGCCGAGCGTGATCAGCTTCTCGAGCTGCGGCTTGACGGCCTTGGCCTTCGCCTGCGAGGTGCGGATCCGCTCGTGCTCGATCACGTCCCGGCAGAGGTTGCGCATCAGCGCCCGCCGGTGGGCGCTGTCACGGCTGAGCTTGTTTCGTTTGTTTGCGTGGCGCATGGTTCAGTTGCTAGTTGCTAGTTGCTGGTTTCTAGCAACGAGCAACCAGCTACTCGTCTCTCAGATTCAACCCCAGGGCGTGCAGCGCTTCCATGACCTCCTCGGTCGAGCGCTTGCCGAAGTTCGGGATCGCGTTGAGCTCCGACTCCGAGCGCTGGACCAGGTCGCCGACGGTCTGGATGCCGGCTCGCTTGAGGCAGTTGTAGGCGCGAACGCCGATCTCGAGCTCCTCGATCAGCCGGTCGTCGCCCTCGGAGGGTGCCCCGACGGCGGCGAACTCCGAGCCGGCGCCGTCCATGGCCGCGTCGCGAGCGGTCAGCTCCTCGACCCGGTCGGCGTCGGTGAAGATCGCCATCGTCTTGATCAGGATCTCGGCCGCCTCGCGAACCGCCGAGCCCGGCTCGATCGAGCCATCGGTCTCGACCTCGAGCGTCAGCTTGTCGAAGTCGGTCCGCTGCCCGACGCGGGCGGAGTCGACCGCGTAGGAGGCGCGACGGATCGGCGAGAAGATCGAGTCGATCGGGATGACCCCGATCGGCTGGTCATCGGACTTGTTCTCCTCGGCCGGCGAGTAGCCACGACCGCGGCCGATCGTCAGGTACAGCTCGAGCTTGGTGCGCTTCTCGAGCGTCGCGATCGGCGCGTCCGGGTTGAGGATCTCGACGCCCGCGGGCAGGTCGATGTCCTTCGCCTTCACCTCGCCGGGCCCGCTGGCGACCAGCGGAGCCTCGACCTCGTCCGCATCCGTGTGCATGCGGATGACGATGTCCTTCAGGTTCAGGACGATGTCGGTGACGTCCTCCTTGACCCCGGCAACGCTGGAGAACTCGTGGGCGACGCCCTCGATCCGGACGCTCTTGATCGCCGCGCCACCGAGCGAGGAGAGCAAGACGCGCCGAAGCGAGTTCCCGTACGTGTAGCCGAAGCCCTTGTCGAGGGGCTCCACGACGAAGGTGCCGGCGCGCTCGTCGATGTCCTCACTGGTGATCTTCGGGATCTGAAACTCGGGCAGGGTGGTCATTGCTTCCTCACTTGGGTTGAAGTACTGGGAGCTCTACTTGGAGTAGAGCTCGACGATGAGCTGCTCCTGGATCGGCGCGGTGATCTCGCTGCGCTCAGGCAGGCGGAGGACCTTCGCCGTCAGGGCATCATGGTCGGCCTGCAGCCACGGCGGGACCGCCGCGGTCAACTCCGTCGCCTGGCGGACCGTGTCCGTGGCGCCCGAGTCGGGCCGAATCGTGATCACGTCGTCTGGACGGACCTGATAGCTGGGAATGTCGACGCGGCGGCCGTTGATCATCCAGTGTCCGTGGTTGACCAGCTGACGCGCCTGGCGCCGCGAGGCGGCGAATCCGAGCCGCACGAGCACGTTGTCGAAGCGTCGCTCGAGCAGCCGCAGGAGGTTGTCGCCGGTGACGCCGTCCTGGCGCGACGCCTTCTCGTAGTAGCCGGCGAACTGGCGCTCGAGGACGCCGTAGAACCGGCGCGCCTTCTGCTTCTCGCGCAGCTGGTTGCGGTACTCCGAGGCGCGCACGCGCCCGCGGCCGTGCTCGCCCGGCGGGTAGGAGCGGCGCTCGACGCCGCACTTCTCGGTCAGGCAACGCTCGCCCTTCAAGAACAGCTTCTGGCCCTCGCGGCGGCACTGCTTGCACTGCGGTCCGGTGTCGCGAGCCATGGCTAGGGCCTCCGCCGCTTCTTCGGGCGGCAGCCGTTGTGGGCCTGGGGGCTGACGTCCTTGACGGTCGTCACCTGGAGGCCGGCCGCCTGCAGGGAGCGGATCGCGGTGTCGCGGCCGGAGCCCGCGCCCTTGGCGTGTACCTCGACGCGCTCGACGCCGTGCTCCATGCCCTTGCGGGCGGCAGCATCGGCGGTCACCTGGGCGGCGAAGGGGGTCGACTTGCGCGAGCCCTTGAACCCGGCCGAGCCGGCGGACTCCCAGCAGACGACGTTGCCCTCGGGGTCGGTGATCGTGACGATCGTGTTGTTGAACGAAGTCTTGATGTGGGCGATCCCGTAGGGAACGTTCTTCTTCACCCGGCGACGGGTGCGGCCCTTGCCCTTCTTCGGCTGCGGCACTGGCTCTCCCCTACTTCTTCGCCGGCGGCTTCTTCTTGCCGGCGATGCTCATGCGCCGCGGGCCCTTGCGGCCGCGGGCGTTGGTCTTCGTGCGCTGGCCCCTGGTCGGCAGGCCGCGGCGGTGGCGCAGGCCGCGGTAGGAGCCGATCTCGGAGAGCCGCTTGATGTTCTGCGAGCGCTCGCGGCGGAGGTCACCCTCGACCTCGAGGTCCTCGACCGCATCGCGGAGCTTCACGGTCTCGTCCTCGGTCAAATCCTTGACGTAGGTGTTCGGGTCGATGCCGACCTTCGCAAGCACCTCGTTGGCGGTCGGGCGACCGACCCCGTGGACGTACGTGAGGCCCACCTCGACCCGCTTGTTGAGCGGGAGATTGACTCCTGCGATCCGTGCCAACTAGCCCTGCCTTTGCTTGTGCCGCGGGTTCGAGCAGATGACGAGCACGACGCCGCGCCGGCGGATGACCCGGCAACGCTCACACATCGGCTTTACGGACGCTCGTACCTTCATCGGCCCTTTCCGGGTCGTATCGAATGACTTCCTGCGAGAAGGCCCCGCCGCCCCATGAATCGGACGGTGGGCACAACGAATCGGCCCGAGGGCCGACGAGGAAATATAGCAACCGCGCCCGGGAAGGTTGCGTCCGACGCCCGCGCTAAGGCAGATGCCAGGGGGTCAGGATCCGCGGGCCTTCCTCGGTCACCGCGATCGTGAACTCGAAGTGCGCGGCGAGCGAGCCGTCGGCGGAGTAGACGGCCCAGTTGTCGTCGCCCAGGCGCACGTCCGGGCCGCCGGCGTTGACCATCGGCTCGACCGCGATCACCATCCCGGGCTCGAGCTCGGGACCACGCCCCGGTTCGCCGTAGTTCGGAACCTGCGGGTCCTCGTGCATGTCGCGTCCGACCCCGTGGCCGACCAGCGAGCGGATGATCGAGAGGCCGTCGCGCTCGACCCGCTGTTGCACCGCGTGGGAGACGTCGCCGAGGTGGTTGCCGGCGGTCGCCTTCTCGACGGCCGCGAACAGCGCCGCCTCGGTCGTCGCCAGGAGGTGCTCCGCCTCAGCGCTGATCTCGCCGACCCCGACCGTGATCGCCGCGTCGGCGACCCAGCCCTCGTGGGTGACGCCGACGTCGATCGAGACGATGTCGCCGCGCTGCAGCGCGTACGGCCCCGGGATCCCGTGGACGACCATCGAGTTCGGAGACGCGCAGATCGACCCGGGGAAGCCGCGGTAGCCGAGAAACGAGGGAACCGACCCCTGCGACGTGATGAAGCGCTCGGCGGCGCGGTCGAGCTCTTCCGTGGTGACCCCCGGGCGGACCTTCGAGCGCAGCATCTTCAGGCAGCGGGCCTGGATCGCGCCGGCCGCCGCCATCCGCTCGATCTGCTCGGGCGTCTTGATGATGATTCCGCCGCGATACATCTCGGTGCTCAGGCCTCCTCCTCCATCGCAAGCGTGGCGAGCAGCTTCCGGATCGTGTCGGTGACCTCCTCGGGGGTGCGGTCGCCGTCGACCCGCTTCAGGACCCCGCGCGACTCGTAGTAGTCGATCAGCGGCTCGGTCTTGTCGCGATAGGTGGCAAGGCGGTGGCGGATCACGTCGGGCTCGTCGTCGTCGCGGGTCTCGAGGTCGGCGCCGCAGACGTCGCAGACGCCCTCCTTCTCGGGCGGGTCGAACTCGACGTGGAAGACGTGGCCGTTGGGGCAGGTGCGCCGGCCGCCGAGGCGACGGACGACCTCGTCCTCGTCGACCTCGATCAGGACCGCGGCCGAGACCTCGCGGCGGAGCTCGGTCAGCTTGTCGTCGAGCGCTTCGGCCTGCGGCTCGGTGCGCGGAAAGCCGTCGAGGATGAACCCGTCCTCGGCCTCCTTCTCGTCGATGCGCTCGGCGATCACGCCGACGATCACGTCGTCGGGGACCAAATCGCCGCGGTCCATGAAGCCCTTCGCCTCCCGGCCGATCTCGGTGCCCTCGCGGACGGCCGCCCGGAGG
The DNA here is from genome assembly GCA_963781265.1 of uncultured Solirubrobacterales bacterium. Classification (GTDB taxonomy): domain Bacteria; phylum Actinomycetota; class Thermoleophilia; order Solirubrobacterales; family 70-9; genus WHSW01. The sequence goes on along the minus strand of CAWAFH010000018.1, from coordinate 326,241 downwards.
ATGTCGCCGGTGGCGTAGTACGGCAGGTCGAAGTCCTCCTGGAGGCGTTCTCCCTGGGTGCCCTTCCCCGAGCCGGGAGGGCCGAGCAGGATCAGGTTGAGCTCGGACATCGTCGACGGAGCCTAGAGGTTGAGCCGCGGTGCGGCCCTTACTTCAGGAAGCCCTCGTAGTTGCGCATCATCAGCTGTGACTCGAGCTGCTTGACGGTGTCCAGCGCGACGCCGACGACGATCAGGATCGAGGTACCGCCGAAGAAGAAGTTGGCCGAGGTCTGGTTGATGAGGATCGTCGGCAGCGCTGCCACCGCGCCCAGGTAGAGGGCGCCCGGGAAGGTGAGCCTGGAGAGGATCCGGTCCAGGTATTCGGCGGTAGGTCGCCCTGGGCGGACGCCCGGGATGAAGCCGCCGTACTTCTTCAGGTTGTCCGCCTGGTCGACCGGGTTGAAGGTGACCGCGGTGTAGAAGTAGGTGAAGATCACGATGAAGAAGACCTCGCCGACCACGTAGGCCCAGCTCGAGGGGCTGAAGAAGGCGGCGAAGTCGAGCGCCGCGGGCGTGTTCAGCAGCTGCCCGATCGTCGGCGGGAAGGCCATGATCGAGGCGGCGAAGATCACCGGGATGACGCCGGCCATGTTGACCCGCAGCGGCAGGTAGGTGGAGCCGCCGGTGGTCATCCGGCGCCCGACGACGCGTTTCGCGTACTGCACCGGGATCCGGCGCTGGCCCTCCTGGACGAAGACGATCCCGACGATCACCGCGAGCGCGATGAACGGCATCATCACGACGAAGACCTGGTCGGGGTTGTTCCACCACGCGAGAGCCCGGGGAAGATCCGCGAGGCGATCGAGGCGAAGATCATCAGGCTGATCCCGTTGCCGACGCCGCGCTGGGTGATCAGCTCGCCGAGCCACATCAGCAGGACCGTGCCCGCGGTCAGCGAGGTGACGATCACGAACACCTTCGAGAAGGTCAGCTCGCCGACCACGCTCTGGCCGGCGCTGTTCTGGAAGCTCTCGAACAGGAACACGTAGCCGATCGACTGGCCGAAGGCGAGCCCGACGGTCAGGTAGCGCGTGTACTGCGTGATCTTCTGCTGGCCGACCTCGCCCTCCTTCTGGAGGCGCTCCAGCGCCGGCACGACCACGGTCAGCAGCTGCAGGATGATCGAGGCCGTGATGTAGGGCATGATCCCGAGCGCGAACAGCGACAGCCGCTGCAGCGAGCCGCCCGAGAACAGGTTGAGGAAGCCGAGGACGTTGTTGCCGGTGAAGTTGGACTCGATCGAGTCGAGCGTGTCGATGTCGATCCCCGGGGCCGGGATGTAGGCCCCGAGCCGGTACAGGGCCAGCATCGCCAGGGTGAAGAAGATCTTCCGGCGGATCTCCGGAACCGCGAATGCGTTGGCGATGGTCTGGAGCACTGAAGAGCTACTCGATCACGTCGCAGGTACCGCCCGCGGCCTCGATCTTCTCCTTGGCGCTCGCGCTGAATCCGTGCGCGCGAACCGTCAGCTTCTTCGAGATCTCGCCGCGACCGAGCACCTTGATCGGGTGGCGCCGCTTCGCGAGCCCGGCGGCACGCAGCGTCTCCGGGGTCACCTCGGCGCCGGCCTCGAAGCGCTGCTCGAGCTCGGCGAGGTTGATCGGCTGGGTGTGGGTGCGGAAGGGCTCGAACGGCATCGACATCTTCTTGTTCGGGCCGCGCAGCTTGCGCATCCGCATGTGGATCGGGTTCTGGCCGCCCTCGTAGGCGCGCTTGTCCTTGGCGCCGGCGCGGGCGCCGGCGCCCTTGTGGCCGCGGCCCGCGGTCTTGCCCTGGCCCGAGCCCTTGCCGCGACCCAGCCGCTTGCGCGGGTGCGTCGAGCCCGGCTTCGGGCGGATCGAGTGGAGGCCGATGTCCTCGGGGTCGAGGCGCGCCATCAGCTCTTGCCCTCGTCGACCTCGACCAGGTGAGCGACGCGATCGAGCGCGCCACGCAGCTGGGGCGTGTCCTTCATCGTCGATTCGCGGCCGATCCGGCCGAGCTTCAGCGAAGCCAGCGTGCCGCGCTGCTTCGGGCTGGCGCCGTTGGCAGAGCGCACTTGCTTGAGCTTGAGGTCACTCATCGCCGCTCTCGCTCGGAGCCTCGGGGGCGTCCGTGGCGACCGCGACCGGCTCGGCCGGCTCGGTGGTCTCCGGCGCCTCGTCGCTCGGCGCGGAGGCGGCGGCCTGCTTGGCCGCTGCTTCCTGAAGGTCGAGGCCGAGGACCTGCTTGACCGAGAGGCCGCGCAGCTTGGCGACGTCCTCGGGACGCCGCAGGCCGGTGAGGCCGTCCATCGTCGCCTTGACCAGGTTGATCGGGTTCTGGGTGCCGATCGACTTCGTCAGCACGTCGCGCACGCCACCGAGCTCGAGCACGGCGCGCACGCCGCCGCCGGCGATCACGCCGGTACCGGGGCTGGCCGGGCGCAGGACGACGTGGCCGGAGCCGAACCGCCCGATGGTGCGGTGCGGAAGCGTCTGGCCGTACTTCGGGATCCGGATCAGGCTCTTGCGGGCGTTCTCGACCGCCTTCTGGATCGCGAGCGGGACCTCGCGGGCCTTGCCGTAGCCGATCCCGACGACCGAGTCCTCGTCGCCGACGGCCACGAGCGCGGTGAACGAGAACCGGCGACCGCCCTTGACCACCTTGGCGACGCGGTTGATCTCGATCACCCGCTCCTGCAGGTCGAGGCCCTGGGGGCTGACGAGCTCGATTTCGTGATGGGTCTTCATCTGCGGTCAGTCAAGGTAGCGACTCAGAACTTCAGCCCGCCCTCGCGGGCCCCGTCGGCGAGCGCCTTCACGCGCCCGTGGTAGCGATAGCCGCCCCGGTCGAAGACGCAGGTCTCGACCCCGGCGGCCTTGGCGCGCTCGGCGAGCAGCTCGCCGGCCCGCTTCGCCTGGTCCATCGAGCTGAGCTTGCGCAGGTCGGGCTCGATCCAGTTGACCGCGGCGACGGTCTTGCCGCTGCGGTCGTCGACCAGCTGGGCGAACAGGCCCCGATTGGAGCGGAAGACCGAGAGGCGGGGCCGCTCGGCGGTGCCGGCGACCTTCGCCCGCACGCGGCGGCGCCGGCGCAGTCGCTGCTGTGGCTTCGTCGTGACGCTCATCTCAGGCTCGCTTTCCGACCTTGCGACGGACCTGCTCGCCCTCGTAGCGGATGCCCTTGCCCTTGTAGGGCTCCGGTGGGCGCACGCGGCGAATCTGCGAGGCGATCTCGCCGACCATCTGCTTGTCGATCCCGCGGACGATCACCTGGGTCGGCTGCGGCACGTCGAACTCGATCCCGTCCGGGGCGGAGATCGAGACCGGGTGCGAGTAGCCGACGCTCAGCTCGAGCGCCTTGCCGGCGAGCTTCGCGCGGTAGCCGACGCCCTGGATCTCGAGCCGCTTCTCGAACCCGTCGGTGACGCCCTCGACCATGTTCGCGACGAGGCTGCGGGTGAGCCCGTGCACGGCGCGGTCGGTGCCGCGGTCGGTCGGGCGGCTGACGGTCAGCGAGCCGTCCTCCCGCTCGACGATCTCCATGCGCGGCGAGACCTCCTGCTGGAGCTCGCCCTTGGGACCGTTGACGGTCACCCGGCCGGGCCCGACGGAGACCGTCACGCCCTCGGGGACTTGGATTGGCTTTCTTCCGATTCGGCTCATAAGGAAAGTTGCTGGTTGTTAGTTCCTAGTAGCTAGCAACTAGCCACTAGCAACTGATCACCAAACGTACGCAACGACCTCTCCGCCGACGCCCTTCGCCTTCGCCTGATGCCCCGTCATCACGCCCGAGGACGTGCTGACGATCGAGGTTCCCATCCCGCCCTGCACACGCGGCACGTCGTCGTGAGTGACGTAGCGGCGCCGGCCCGGGCGCGAGACGCGGCGCATGCCGCTGATCACCGGGCGGCGGTCCTCGGTGTACTTGAGCTGGATCTTGATCACCTCGCCGACGGCGGTCGGCTCGACCTCGAACGACGAGATGTAGCCCTGCTCCGTGAGGATGCGGCTGAGCTCCTTCTTCAGCCGCGAGGCGGGCACCTCGACGTCGGTGTGGTCGGCCGCGAGCGCGTTGCGCAGGCGGGTCAGGTAATCGGCAATTGGGTCCGTCAGCATTTAGGGGTGCTCTCGTCGTTCGTGGTTCGTCGTTCGGGCTACCAAGACGCCTTGCTCATCCCGGGCACGTAGCCCTGGTGCGCCTGCTCGCGCAGGCAGATGCGGCAGAGGCCGAACTTGCGGTAGTAGGCGCGGGACCGGCCGCACTTGCGGCAGCGGTTGTACCCGCGGGTCTTGTACTTGGGGGGCCGCTTCTGGGCCACTTTCTGGGACGTCTTTGCCATCAGGCTACTCCTCGGAACTCTCGTCGCTTGAAGTCTGGTCGTCGCCGTCGCCGGCCTCCTCGCCCTCGCCCTCCTCGGGCTGCTCGGGCTTGGCGTAGGCGTCGGGGTTCTCCTCCTTGAGCTGCTCGAGCGCAGCGGCCTCGGCCTCGGCGCGCACGCGGGCCTCCTCCTTGCGCCGCTCCTCTTCCTCGGCGGCGGCGCGGTCGACCTGGCCGGGCCGCCCGTCCTCGGCGAACGGCATCCCGAGGCCGAGCAGGAGCTCGAAGCCCTCCTCGTCGGTGGTCGCGGTCGTCGTGATCGCGATGTCGAGGCCGCGGACCTCGTCGACCGAGTCGTAATCGATCTCGGGGAAGATCAGCTGCTCGCGGACGCCCATCGAGTAGTTGCCGCGACCGTCGAACGAGCGCGGGTTGAGGCCGCGGAAGTCGCGGATCCGCGGAATCGAGATCGAGATCAGGCGGTCGAGGAACTCCCACATCCGCGCGCCCCTCAGGGTCACCGAGACGCCGACCGGCATCCCCTCGCGGAGCTTGAAGTTGGCGATCGACTTGCGGGCCCGGCGGATGTTCGGGTGCTGGCCGGTGATCGTCTCGATCTGCTCGGTCGCGGCCTCGAGGGTCGGGGTGGACTGCTTCGCGTCCCCCACGCCCATGTTGACCGTGATCTTGAGCAGGCGCGGGACCTGCATCCCGCTCGAGTAGCCGAACTTCCCGGTCAGCCGGCCGACGATCTCGTTCTCGTAGGTCTCGCGCAGGCGCGGCGGCGGGGCCGCCTGGCTGGGTGTCTGGGTCGCGGCTTCCATGGTCACTCGATCACCTTGCCGGTGCGCTTCGCGTAGCGCTGACGCCGCCCGTGGTCGTCGACGCGCACGCCGACGCGGGTCGGCTTGTTGTCGGAGGGGTCGAGGAGCATCACGTTGGAGACGTCGATCGGCCCCTCCTGGTCGATGATGCCACTCGCCTGCGACTTCTGGGTGTCCTTCATCGAGCGCGGGCGGGTCGAGCGCTTGTTGATGTTCAGGCCCTCGACGAAGACGCGGCGACGGCCGGGCTCGGTGCGCAGCACGCGGCCCGTCTTGCCCTTGTCCTTGCCCGCGATCAGCACCACGGTGTCGTCCTTGCGGATGTGCATGCCCTTGGCCATCAGAGGACCTCCGGGGCGAGCGAGACGATGCGCATGAAGTTGCGGTCGCGAAGCTCGCGGGCGACCGGGCCGAAGATGCGGGTGCCGCGCGGGGCGCCCTGGGCGTCGATCAGCACCGCGGCGTTCTCGTCGAACGCGATGTACGTGCCGTCCGGGCGCCCGAGCTGCTTGCGCGTGCGGACGACGACGGCCTGGACGACCTCGCCCTTGCGCACGCCGCCGCGCGGCGTCGCCTGCTTGACGGTCGCCGTGATCACGTCGCCGACGCCGGCGTAGCGACGGTGCGAGCCGCCCTTCACGCGGATGCAGAGGATCTCGCGGGCGCCCGAGTTGTCGGCGACCTTCAGCCGTGACTCCTGCTGGATCATCGGGCCCGCTCCACCACCTCGACCAGGCGCCAGCGCTTGGTCCGCGACATCGGCCGCGATTCGATCACGCGGACGACATCGCCCGCGTTCGCGTCGTTGGACTCGTCGTGAGCGTGGATCGTCGCCGTCTTGCGGACGACCTTCTCGTAAACCGGATGGCGGCGCACGACCTCGATCCGCACCGTGATCGTCTTGTCGGCCTTGCTCGAGACGACGGTGCCCTGACGGGTCTTCTTGGCCCCGGGGGCGTGCTCGGCCGCCGGCGTGCCCTCGCCGGGCTGGTGCTTGGAGCGAGCCTGGGCGCGGGTGCGCCGGCGGGCCGCGGCGGCCTTCGCGCGCCGCTCGGCGCGCTCGGCCGTGCGCTCGTCGACGCCGCGCTCGGGCTTCGCCTCACCGGTGTGCGTCGAGCGGCGGCGCTTGCGCTGCTCCTTGCGGCTCAGCGCCTCCTCCGGCTCGGCGTCCTCGGCGGCAGGCTCGGCATCCGCCTCCGGCTCAGGGGCGGCCTCGGGCTCGGGCGCAGCGGCCTCGGCGGCCTCAGGCTCGGGCGCGGCCTCGGGCTCGGGCGCAGCCTCCGGCTCCGCGGTCTCCTCCGCGGCCGCCTCGGCCTGCTCGTTCTCGTTCTTCTCTTCTTCGCTCACTTCAGTTCCTTCTGGATGTCGATCCCGCGCTCGCGGGCGACGGTCATCAGCTTGGCGAGGTCACGTCGCGAATCGCGCAGCCCGGAGGTGTTCTCGAGCTCGCCGGTCGCGTGGCGGAAGCGCAGGTTGAACGCCTCCTCGCGGGCCTCCTTCAGCGCCTGGACCAGATCCTGGTCGCCGAGCGCGTGCACCTCCGCGGCCTTCACTGCCCGGCCCCGTCGCGGGTCACGAACTTGGTCCGGATCGGAAGCTTGTGGCCGGCGAGGCGCATCGCCTCCTTGGCGAGGTCCTCGGGCACGCCGGACAGCTCGAACATCACCTTGCCGGGCTTGACCACCGCGACCCAGCCCTCGGGGTTGCCCTTGCCGGAGCCCTGCCGCGTCTCGGCGGGCTTCTTCGTGTACGGCTTGTCGGGGAAGACGTTGATCCACACCTTGCCGCCGCGCTTGATCTTGCGGGTCATCGCGACTCGGGCGGCCTCGATCTGGCGGTTGGTGATCCAGCCGCGATCGAGCGCCTTGAGCCCGTACTCGCCGAACGACACGTTGGCGCCGCCCTTGGTGTTCCCGCGGCGCTTGCCGCGCATCTGCTTGCGGTGCTTGACCCGCTTCGGCATCAGCATCAGCTACCGCCCTCCTGGGCCGGCGGGGCGCTCTGCTCGGCCGGAGCGTCGCCTGCCGGCGGCTGCGTCGCGGCGGGCTGCTCGGGGGGCGCCTGCGGGGGAGCGGGCTGGGCCTGAGCCGGAGCGGGAGGAGTCTGCGCGGGCGCGGCCGGAGCCGCGGGCGTCTGCGCCGGCGCGCTCTGCGGGGCCTGGCCGCCGCTCGGGCGTCCACCGCCGCGCTGGCCACCCTGGCCGCCGCCGCGATTGCCGCCGCCGCGATTGCCGCCGGGGCCGCCACCGCGACTGCCGCCCTGGCCGCCGCGACCGCCCTGACGGTCGTTGCGGCGCCGGAACGAACGCGGCGCGAGCTCTTCCTCGTCGGCGCCGGCGCGGAAGCCCTCGGGCATCACCTCGCCCTTGTTGATCCAGCACTTGACCCCGATCCGGCCGGTCGTCGTCTTCGCCTCGACGAAGCCGTAGTCGATGTCGGCACGCAGCGTGTGCAGCGGCACGCGGCCGTCGGAGTAGCCCTCGGTCCGCGCCATCTCGGCGCCGCCGAGGCGGCCGGAGACCTGGACCTTGACCCCCTTGGCGCCGGACCGCATCGCGGACGTCAGGGCGCGCTTCATCGCGCGGCGGAAGGCGACGCGGTTCTGCAGCTGCTCGGCGATCGACTGGGCGACGAGCTTCGCGTCGAGCTCGGGGCGCTTGATCTCGCGGATGTTGACCTTGACCGGCTTGCCGGTGATCTTGTGGAGGTCGCGGCGCAGGGCGTCGACCTCGGCGCCCGACTTGCCGATCACGATGCCCGGGCGGGCCGTGTGGATGTCCACGGTGATCTCGCCGCGCTGCTTGACGATGTTGATGTCCGAGAGGCCGGCGTGCGAAAGCTTGCCCTCGATGTGCTCGCGGATCGCGATGTCCTCGAGCAGCAGGTCGGCGAAGTTGCGCTCGTCGAACCAGTTCGACTTCCAGTCGTGGATGTAGCCGACGCGGAAGCCCTCGGGGTGGATCTTCTGTCCCATGTGGTCCTGCAGCTCCTCTAGGCGTCCGTGGTCGGGGTCAGGGCCAGCGAAAGGTGGCTGGTCCGCTTGTGGATCGGGGTCGCGCGACCGCGGGCGCGAGCGCGCCAGCGCTTCAGCGTCGGGCCCTCGTCGACGCGGACCTCGGCGACCTTGAGGTCCTCGGCGATCAACTCGTGGTTGGCCTCGGCGTTGGCGGCGGCGGAGTCGAGCAGCCGGGCGAGGTCGCGGGCGGCGCCGCGGCTCGAGAACGCGAGCAGCGTGCGAGCCTCGTCGACCGGCAGGCCGCGGATCTGGTCGGCGACCAGGCGGGCCTTGCGCGGCGCGACGCGCACGTAGCGAGCCTTCGCGCGCACGATCGGCGCCTCGGCCTCGGTCTTCTTCGTCGCCGTGGCCATCAGCGCTCGCGACCCCCATGACCACGGAAGGTGCGGGTCGGCGCGAACTCGCCGAGCTTGTGGCCGACCATCGACTCGGAGATGAACACGGGCACGTGCTTGCGCCCGTCGTGGACGGCGATCGTGTGCCCGACCATCTCCGGGAACACGGTCGAGTTCCGCGACCAGGTCTTGACCATCTGCTTCTGGTTCGCCTCGTTCAGCGTCGCGATCCGCTTCATCAGCCGCTCCTCGACGAACGGGCCCTTCTTCGTTGACCTACCCATGGAAAGTCCCTACCTCTTCTTCTTCCCGCGGCGGCGGCCGCGGACGATCATCGCGTCGGAGCGCTTGCCCTTCTTGCGGGTGCGGTAGCCGAGCGTCGGCTTGCCCCACGGCGTCACCGGGTGGCCGCCGGGCGTCTTGTGCGCCTCGCCGCCGCCGTGCGGGTGATCGACCGGGTTCATCGCGATCCCGCGGCTCTGCGGGCGCTTGCCCTTGTGGCGGTTGCGGCCCGCCTTGCCGATCTTCACGTTCTGGTGCTCGGCGTTGGACAGGGTGCCGACGGTGGCGCGGCACTCGGCGCGCACGAGGCGCATCTCCGACGACGGCAGGCGCAGGGTGACCAGCTCACCCTCCTTCGCGACGACCTGGACCGCCGAGCCCGCCGAGCGGCCGAGCTTGCCGCCCTGGCCGGCAACCAGTTCGACGTTGTGGACCACGGTGCCGGTCGGGATCGAGCGCAGCGGCAGCGCGTTGCCGGGCCGGATGTCGGCGCCCTCGCCGGACTCGAGCGTCGCCCCGACGGTCACGCCCTGCGGCGCGAGCACGTAGCTCTTCGCCCCGTCGACGTAATGGAGGCGAGCGATGTAGCAGGTGCGGTTCGGGTCGTACTCGATCGCGGCGACCTTCGCCGGGACCCCGTCCTTGCGACGCTTGAAGTCGATCTCGCGGTAGCGGCGCTTGGCACCACCGCCGCGATGGCGCGCGGTGACGCGGCCGCGGACGTTGCGCCCGCCGCTGCGGGTCTTGCCCTTGGTCAGCGCCTTCAGCGGCTCGTTGCCGCCGGTCAGCTCCTCGCGCTGCTGGTAGGTCGCGAAGCGGCGTCCCGGGCTCGTCGGCTTTGTCTTCTTCATTGCCATCGTCTAAGTCTCGATCCGCGCTCTAGTCGGCGACCGCCGCGCCCTCGAACAGCTCGATCCGATCGCCCGGCGCCAGCTGGACGATCGCCTTCTTCCACGACCGGGTGCGACCGTTGTGCACGCCGCGGCGCTTCGGCTTCGAGCGCACCTTGATCGTGCGCACCTCGATCACGCCGACGTCGAAGATCTCCTCGACGGCGAGCCGGATCTGCGTCTTGTGGGCGCGATCGTCGACGCGGAACGTGTACTTGCCGTCCGCCATCAGCGCGTAGCTCTTCTCGCTCACGACCGGCTCGAGGATGACCTGCCTCGCGTCCATAACTAGCTCGCCACCTCCTCTGAATCACTGCCCGCCACGTCCTCCGCTTCGCGTCCGGGCGCGTCGGGGTCCGTGGAAGCACGAGGCGCACGCTCGACCTCGCCCACGCGCGCCTCGAGCGTCTCGAGGGCGCTCTGCGTGACGATCAGCGAGGCGTGGCCGATCACGTCGACCACCCCGGCCGAGCCGACCGGGAGCACGTCGATCTTGGGGAGGTTGCGAAAGCTCTTCAGGACGCCGGTCTCCTCGGGGTCGCAGAGGACCAGGGTCGGCCCCTTCGGCCCCCACTTGGCGAGCGCCTCGGCGGCCTTGGCGGTCGACGGCGCCTCGTAGGCGGCCGCGTCGAGGACCGCGATGCTGTCGCGGGCGGCGTGCACCGAGAACGCCGAGCGCAGCGCCCGGCGGCGCGCCTTGCGGTTGACCTTGAAGGTGTGCGACCGGGGCTTCGGGCCGAACGCCACCCCGCCGCCGCGGCGGTGCGGGACGCTGAGCGCGCCGGCGCGGGCTCGGCCGGTGCCCTTCTGCTTCCAGGCCTTGGCCGTCGTCATCGAGACCTCGCCGCGGCCGAGGCTCGAGGCGGTGCCCCGACGGCGGGCCGCGAGGTCCGCGCGCGCGGCCTCGTGGACGAGGCTCTCGTGAAAGTCCTCGCCGAAGACGGTCTGCGGCAGGTCGGTCTTCGCCTGCTTGCCGAGCGTGGTCGCCTTGAGCGCCGTGGCCTTGCTAGCCATCGCTGCGCACCTCCACGGTGCCGCCCTTCGGCCCGGGGACCGCGCCGCGCAGCAACAGCAGGTTGCGCTCGGCGTCGACCTCGACCACCTCGAGCCCGCGCTGGGTGACCCGCTTGGCCCCCATCTGGCCCGGCATCTTGATGCCCTTGAAGACGCGGGCGGGGTAGGCGCTGGCGCCGATCGAACCCGGCGCCCGGACGTTGTGGGAGCCGTGCGAGACCGGGCCGCGGCCGAAGTTGTGGCGCTTGATCGTGCCCTGGAAGCCCTTGCCGACCGAGGTGGCCGAGACCTTGACCCTGCTCCCGGGCTCGAACTGCTCGACCGTGAGCTCTTCGCCGATCTGCGCCTCGGGCGCCTCGTCGCGAAACTCGCACAGGGTCCGCGAGGCGGGCGCGCCCGCCTTCTTCAGATGGCCGAGCTCGGGCTTGGTGAGCTTGCGCTCCTCGGTCGCGATCGCCGCGACCTGCACCGCGGCGTAGCCGTCGCGGTCCGGGATCCGCACCGCGGTGACGGTGTTCGGCTCCGCCTCGATCACGGTCACGGGCACGCGCGTTCCGTCCTCCTGGAACACCTGGGTCATGCCCACCTTCTTGCCAACGATCGCCGCCATCTAGCCGTGCCTCCCGTCGCGGGAGCGCGACTCAGCCGGCGAAAACCGAGCCGGGCAAGGACGCAGGGAGCGTGGCGCACTCGGAGAGTGCGCGAGCGACCGAGGACGCCGCGCGGCGACGGTTTGCAGCCGGGTGAGGCGTGCTGTCGTGGCGGGAGTCACGGCTACTCAGATCTTGATCTCGATGTCGACGCCGGCCGGGAGCGCGTCGAGGCGCTGCAGCGAGTCGATCGTCTTCGGGGTGGGCTGGTGGATGTCGATCAGGCGCTTGTGCGTGCGGATCTCGAAGTGCTCGCGCGAGTCCTTGTCCTTGAACGGCGACTTGATCACGCAGTAGATGTTGCGCTCGGTAGGCAGCGGGACGGGGCCGGACACGGAGGCGCCGGTACGGGTCGCCGTCTCGACGATCTCGCGCGCCGCGCGGTCGATCGCGTCGTGGTCGTAGGCCTTGAGCCGGATGCGGATTTTGCTGGTGGCGAGAGTTGCCATTTAGTTCTTCGTTCGTCTCAGTCGTTCGTCTTCGAGGCACAAAAGGGCGCCGCCCCGTGGTGGTGGGGCGCCGCCCCGGTCGTATCCGTTACCTACAAACGAAGGGCCGGCCACCCAGGCCGGCCCCCTACGCGGGTGTTACTCGACGACCTCGGTCACGACCCCGGAGCCGACGGTGCGCCCGCCCTCGCGGATCGCGAACCGAAGACCCTGATCCATCGCGATCGGGTTGATCAGCTCGATCGTCATCTCGACGTTGTCGCCGGGCATCACCATCTCCGTGCCCTCGGGCAGGTTGGCGACGCCGGTCACGTCGGTCGTCCGGAAGTAGAACTGCGGGCGGTAGCCCGAGAAGAACGGGGTGTGACGGCCGCCCTCCTCCTTCTTGAGGCAGTACACCTCGGACTTGAACTTCGTGTGCGGGGTGATCGAACCGGGCTTCGCGAGCACCTGGCCGCGCTCGATCTCCTCGCGCTTGGTGCCGCGGAGCAGGCAGCCGGCGTTGTCGCCCGCCTGACCCTGGTCGAGGTCCTTGTGGAACATCTGGACGCCGGTGACGATCGTCTTCGTCGTGTCGCGGATGCCCACGATCTCGACCTCGTCGCCGGTGTTGACGACACCCTGCTCGATCCGGCCCGTGGCGACGGTGCCGCGACCGGTGATGGTCATGATGTCCTCGACCGGCATCAGGAACGGCTTGTCGAGGTCGCGCTCGGGCTCGGGGATGTAGCTGTCGAGCGCCGCCGCGAGCTCGAGGATCGCGCCCTTCGCCTCCTCGTCGCCCTCGAGCGCCTTGAGCGCCGAGCCCTTGATGATCGGCGTGTCGTCGCCGGGGAACTCGTACTCGTTGAGCAGGTCCTTGACCTCCTCCTCGACGAGCTCGACCAGCTCCTCGTCGTCGACCATGTCGACCTTGTTGAGGAAGACGACCACGTAGGGCACGTTCACCTGGCGGGCGAGCAGGATGTGCTCGCGCGTCTGCGGCATCGGGCCGTCGGCCGCCGAGACGACCAGGATCGCGCCGTCCATCTGCGCGGCGCCGGTGATCATGTTCTTGACGTAGTCGGCGTGCCCCGGGCAGTCGACGTGCGCGTAGTGCCGGTTCTCGGTCTCGTACTCGACGTGCGAGGTGGCGATGGTGATCCCGCGCTCCTTCTCCTCGGGCGCGTTGTCGATCTCCTCGAAGCTCTTGGCCTCGGCACCGCCCTGCTCGGCGAGCACCTTGGTGATCGCTGCGGTCAGCGTGGTCTTGCCGTGGTCGATGTGACCGATAGTGCCGACGTTGACGTGCGGCTTGGTGCGGTCGAACTTATCCGCCATCTCGTTCCCTTTGCTCCTTCTTTTTCCGTCTTGTTGTCTGTCTAAGTTTGGCTAAGTCTTTGGGCGCGCCTTGTGCCGGGCGTCGGCTTGCCGCCGCCCGGGCGCAACCCATGAAGAATTACAAACCGTGGCTCGCCGTGTCCGGCGGCTCACGCTCCCGCCGCCACGGGCTCACCTGAAGACGCTTCGACGATCTGCTCGGCGATGTTCGCCGGCACCTCCTCGTAGCGCTCGAACTGCATCGAATAAGTCGCTCGTCCCTGGGTCGAGGAGCGCACGTCCGTCGCGTAGCCGAACATCTCGCCGAGCGGCACGAAGGCGTGCACGGCGAGCGCGTTCCCGCGCGGCTCCTGGCCCTGGACCTTGCCGCGGCGCCGCGACAGGTCGCCGATCACGTCGCCGAGGAACTCCTCGGGCGTCACGACCTCCACCGACATCACCGGCTCCAGGAGGACCGGCTTCGCGCGCCGGGTGGCCTCCTGGATCGCCATCGAGCCGGCGATCTTGAACGCCATCTCGGAGGAGTCGACGTCGTGGTACTTGCCGTCGACCAGCTCGACCCGGACGTCCACCATCGGATAGCCGGCCTTGACGCCGGAGCCGAGGGCCTCCTCGATCCCCTGCTCGACCGCGGGGATGTACTCGGTCGGGATCGCGCCGCCCTTGATCCGGTTGACGAAGTCGAAACCCTCCTCGGGCGCCGGCTCGGCGTTGATGACGACGTGGCCGAACTGGCCCTTGCCGCCGGTCTGGCGCACGAAGTGCCCGACGATCTTCTCGACCCGGTCGCGGATCGTCTCGCGGTAGGCGACCTGCGGCCGGCCGACGTTGGCGTCCACGTTGAACTCGCGCATCAGGCGATCCACGATCACCTCGAGGTGCAGCTCCCCCATCCCGGAGATGAGGGTCTGGCCGGTCTCCTCGTCCGACTCGATCCGGAAGGTCGGGTCCTCCTCGGCGAGCCGGGCGAGGCCGCCGCCGAGCTTCTCCTGGTCGGACTTCGTCCGCGGCTCGATCGCAACCGAGATCACCGGCTCCGGGAACTCGATGTTCTCGAGGATCACCGGGGCATCGGGGGCCGAGAGGGTGTCGCCGGTGGAGGTCTGCTTGAGGCCGACCCCGGCGACGATGTCGCCCGCGTAGCACTCCTCGATCTCCTCGCGGTGGTTGGCGTGCATCATCAGCAGCCGCCCGATCCGCTCGGTCTTGCCGTTGGTGGCGTTGAGCACCCGGCTGCCGGCGGTCAGCTTGCCCGAGTAGACGCGGAAGTAGGTCAGCTTGCCGACGAACGGGTCGGCCATCACCTTGAAGGCGAGCGCCGAGAACGGCTCGGAGTCGTCGGGCTTGCGGACGACCTCGTCGCCGGTCTCGCCCTTGTTGTTCACCTCGAAGCCGGTCATCGGCGGGACCTCGAGCGGCGAGGGCAGCAGCTCGACGATCTCGTCGAGCAGCGGCTGCACGCCCTTGTTCTTGAAGGCGGAGCCGCAGAGGACCGGGGTGACCTTGAGGTCGAGCGTCGCGCGGTGCAGCGACTTGGCGATCCGCTCGTGCGGGATCTCCTGCTCGTCGAGGTACATCTCCATCAGCTCGTCGTCGTAGTCCGCGCACGCCTCGATCAGGTGGGTGCGCGCCTCGTGGGCCGCGTCGGCGAGCTCGGCCGGGATCTCCTCGTAGTTGAACTCGGTGCCGAGCTCGTCCTCCCAGACCAGCGCCTTGTTCTCGATCAGATCGACGATGCCGACGAAGCCGTCCTCGGCGCCGATCGGCAGCTGGATGGGCAGCGGGTGCGCGCCGAGCCGATCGCGCATCGTCTCGACCGCGCGGCCGAAGTCGGCGCCGATCCGGTCCATCTTGTTGATGAAGGCGATCCGCGGGACGCCGTACTTGTCGGCCTGGCGCCAGACCGTCTCGGACTGGGGCTCGACGCCCGCGACCGAGTCGAAGACGGCGATCGCGCCGTCGAGGACGCGCAGCGAGCGCTCGACCTCGACCGTGAAGTCGACGTGCCCCGGGGTGTCGATGATGTTGATCCGGTGGCCCTTCCACTCGCAGGCGGTGGCGGCCGAGGTGATCGTGATCCCCCGCTCCTGCTCCTGCTCCATCCAGTCCATGACGGCAGCGCCCTCGTGCACCTCGCCGAGCTTGTGCGTGCGGCCGGTGTAGAACAGGATGCGCTCCGTCGTCGTCGTCTTACCGGCGTCGATGTGCGCCATGATCCCGATGTTGCGGGTCTTCTCTAGGGGGAAGGAGCGGGGCATTTGTGTGTTTGAGTCTTGGTCTGGTTGCTGTAGTTTTGGCGGGCGGTCCAGTGAGCGTGGCGAGGAGGAGACGAACCGGCGGGAGAGCGGTCTCAGCGCACAAAAAAGGCCCCTGCGGGCCTCAGCGCTCGATCGCCATTTAGCCCGGAACGCCCTATGTCGTGCGGCTCTCCATGGAAGGAATATCTCGCCGCGAGCCGAGCGTTGCACGGCGCGCGAGCGACGCATGACTATAGCAGAGGCATGCGGGCCTCCCGGGGGCCTGGATGAGCTTTCGTAAGCGCCTCGAGGGCTCCCGCGAACGCGGCGCTCAGGCACGGGCCAAGCGCCGTGAGGAGCGCCGCCGGGCGCAGCGCGCGAAGCGCGCCGCGGCCCAGGCGAAGGCGCCCGGCGCGGAGCGAAAGCGCGCCGCCGAGGGGGCGAAAGGCGAGCCCGCCGAGCGCCGCCGCCCGAAGCTCGAGCCGCGAGGTTCCTCCCGATCAGAGGCCCCGGCCGCGAAGCGAGCCGGCGGGGCGCCGCGGGGCGCCGCGCGCGGGCGCGACAAGAGCGCCGCCTCCGCCGAAGCCCGCAAGCTCGCGGCCGGCGCGGCGTCGATCGGCACCGACCTGATGAAGCTCGGGCGCCCGGTGCTCGTGATCCCGGCGCAGCTCTGGCTGACCGGGGCCGAGATCGCCGGCAACTTCGTGCTCAAGGCCTGGCGTCGCGTGCTGCGACCGGCGCTGATCGCCCTGTGGAAGCTCCTGGTCGCCGCGGTCGCGTTCGCGGAGCGCCACCTGACCCCGGCCCGAGCGGTCGCCGCCGTCGCGCTGGTCGCCGCCGGGGCGCTGATCGCCTCGCAGTGGCTCGACTACCACGCGGTCAGCGTCGGCACCGACGCCTACTCGGGCGACGTCGGCGTCGTTGCGCCGGCGCCCCAGGTCGAGAGCGAGATCGCCGGCAACGCTCACGCCTGGGTGATGGTGCCGCTCGGCCTCGCCGCGATCGCGGCGCTCGCCTTCGCGCTCGTCAAGCGCCGCCGCGCCGCCGCGCTGCTGGTTCCGATCGGAGTCGCGGTGATCGCGATCGCCCTGATCATCGACCTGCCGAAGGGCCTCGACGAGGGCGCCGCCGCGATCGCCTACGACGGCGCCGAGGCGAGCCTGCTCGAGGGCTTCTGGCTGCAGATCGCGACCGGCGCCGTGCTGATCGCCGCCGGCCTGATGCTGCCGCGCTACCTGCGTCCGGAGCCGACGCGCGCCGCGCTGACCGGACCGAGCCTGGTCGACCGCGCGGTGAGCGCGGCTCGCGAGCGGGCCGGGCGCGCGTCGAAGCGGCGGTGGCCACGGGTCAAGCTGCCGTCGCGCCCGAAGCGCAAGGTCCAGGGCGCCCGAACGTGAGCGAGGCGTCGAGCGAGGCCGAGCGCCCGCAGCTGGGGACGCTCACCCGGCTGCTGCCCGTGGCGGTGATCGCCGCGGCGATCTGCCTGTTCGCCTCCGAGCTGATGACGATGTTCGAGTTCACGCCGCCGGGCGCCGAGGCGCTCTGCTCTCAGGACGCCGGCGACCGCCACTCGAACGCCCAGATGGTGATCGCCGTGTTCAGCGTGGTCGCGCTGGTCGCCGCCGTCTACGGCGGCTCGCGCCCCGCGGCGATCGCGGTGGCCGCGATGGGTGGCCTGGCGCTGCTGATCTTCCTGATCAGCGACCTGCGGGTGGCGGGGGCAACCGGTCAGCTGAGCGAGAGCTGCGGTGGCTTCCTGCTCGGCGCGGAGGCGATCCCCCAGGGCGGCTTCTACCTCGAGCTCGCCGGGTCGGTGGCGCTGGCGATCAGCGGGATCGCGCTCGCCACCCTGACCCCGCCCCAACTCGGCGCGCTGCGACCGCGGCGGCGCTCCCGTCCGGACGAGCCCGGCTCGGAGGAGCAGGAGGATGAGCCGGCGGCGCACGCGGACGAGCGGAAGGGCCGGCTGAGCCGACTCGGTCGCCGGCCGCGAACCCGCCAGCGCGGCTAGGGCGCTACCAGCGGTAGTGGGCGAAGGCCTTGTTGGCCTGCGCCATCCGGTACACGTCGTCCTTGCGCTTCCAGGCGCCGCCCTGCTGGGAGAGCGAGTCCAGGATCTCGTTCGCGAGCCGCTCCGCCATCGACTTCTCGCGGCGGTTGCGGGCGAAGCCGACCAGCCAGCGGACGGCGAGCGTGCGCGCGCGCCGCGGCGGGACCTCGACGGGGACCTGGTAGGTGGCGCCGCCGACGCGGCGGGACTTGACCTCGAGCACCGGGGTCAGCTCCTTGATCGCGTCCTCGAGGACCTCGACCGGGGCGCGCCCGCTGCGCTCGCCGACGATGGCCAGCGCGTCATAGGTGATCTGCTCGGCGGTGGACTTCTTGCCCTCCAGCATGACCTTGTTGATCACCTGCTGGACCAGGCGGCTCCGGTGGACGGAGTCGGCCTCGATCGGGCGGATGGCTGCACGGGCGCGGCGGGGCATCGAAAAGCTCTCCGAGCCCTAACGCTTGACGCCGTACATCGAGCGCGACTGCTTGCGGTCCGAGACGCCGGAGGCGTCGAGCGTGCCGCGGATCACCTTGTAGCGGACGCCCGGGAGATCCTTGACGCGCCCGCCGCGGATCAGGACGACGGAGTGCTCCTGCAGGTTGTGCCCCTCGCCGGGGATGTAGCAGGTGACCTCCATGCCGTTGGTGAGGCGCACACGGGCGACCTTGCGCAGCGCCGAGTTCGGCTTCTTCGGGGTCGCGGTGTAGACGCGCGTGCAGACGCCGCGGCGCTGGGGCGCGGCGATCCGGCGCTTGCGGCCCTGGCCGGACTTGAGGCCAGGCGTGGCGACCTTCTTCTGCGGCGGCTTGCGCCCCTTGCGGATGAGTTGGTTGGTGCTCGGCACGGCGGCGGAAGATAGCAGGACGCACTTTGTAGGCTGGGCCCGTGCCGCTTTGGAGAGGGAAAAGAGAGCGTGGTTCCAAGCCCGCGGACAACGGCGACGGGCGCCCGGTGCTCGCCGTCGACGTCGACGGGGTGATCAGCCTGTTCGGCTTCGACGGCCCGGTCGACGACCTCGGCGGCCGCTTCCACCTGATCGACGGCATGGCCCACTGCATCTCCGACCAGGCCGGCCCGCAGCTGCGGCGCCTCGCCGACGCCTACGAGCTCGTCTGGGCGACGGGCTGGGAGGCCCGGGCCAACGACCACCTGCCGCTGATCCTCGGGTTGCCCGAGGAACTGCCGGTGCTCACCTTCGGCGGCAGGGCGCGCTTCGGCACCGCCCACTGGAAGCTCGAGGCGCTCGACGAGTACGCCGGCGCGCGGCCGCTCGCCTGGATCGACGACTCGCTCGACGAGAGCTGTCACGAGTGGGCCGCGACGCGCGCGGCCCCCACCCTGCTCTGCCCGACGAGCTCCGACATCGGGCTCACCGAAGCGCACACGGAAGCCCTTCTGGCCTGGGTGCGCGACGGGTACACTGCCCGCTGAGCGGTCCGGTGGGACGGGCCGACGCGGCGAGCGAGGGAAGAGCGTGGACGGGTTCCTACCGATCTTGTTCCTGATGGTGGTGCTGAAGATCCCGGTCGGGCTGCTCCTCTACATCGTCTGGTGGGCGTTTCGGGCCGAGACCAGGCCCGAGGAGGCGCCGCCCGAGTCCGAGGACCATCGCTTCCGGCGCTTTCGCCGCGAGCCGAAGCGGCCCCGTGGCCCGCGCCGCGGTGGCCACGGCCCCGATGCGATCCCGGTTCCCGACTGTCCGCCGGCCGGTCGCACCCGCGTGCTGACGCCCCCGGCGCCGGTCCGCGCGATCGGCTCGCGCGCCGCGCAGCGGGGCTCTGCCGAGCCCGCGCAGAACTAAGACCGGAATCCCCGCTCAGCCGAGCGCCTGCTCGAGATCGGCGATCAGGTCCTCGCCCGCCTCGATCCCGCACGAGAGCCGCACCAGATCCGCCGGCACGGCGGCGTCGGAGTCGGCGACCGACTGATGGGTCATCGCCCCGGGGACCTCGATCAGCGACTCGACCCCGCCGAGCGACTCGGCGAGCGAGAAGATCTCGGTCCGGGTCACCAGCCCGACCGCGTCGGGGTGGCGGAACGAGACCATGCCGCCGAACCCGGGCCAGCGCACCTCCTCGACCCGCGGCTGCGCCGCCAGCCACTCGCTCACCGCGCCGCCGTTCTCGCTGTGGCGGGCGACCCGCAGCGCCAGCGTGCGCAGGCCGCGGTGGACGAGGAAGCAGTCGAACGGGCCGGGTACGGCGCCGACCGAGTTCTGCACGAAGCGCACGCGCTCGTGGAGGTCGGGCTCGGCGCAGATCACCGCGCCGCCGACGACGTCGGAGTGCCCGCCCAGGTACTTGGTCGTCGAGTGGACGACGGCGGTCGCGCCGAGCTCCAGCGGCCGCTGGACGATCGGGGTGGCGAACGTGTTGTCGACGACGACCGCCCGTCCGTCCGCCGCGTCGACGACGCCGGCCACGTCGACCTCGTTGAGGAGCGGGTTGGTCGGCGTCTCCACCCAGATCAGCTTCGTCTCGGGACGCAGGGCGGCGGCGAGCGCGCCGAGATCGCGCTGGTCGACCATGTCGTATGCGAGCCCGAAGCGCGCCAGGACCTTGTCGACCAGGCGGTAGGTGCCGCCGTAGAGGTCGAGCGGCAGGATCAGGTGGTCGCCCGCGTCGAGCGCCGCCGTGAGCAGCGCGTGGGTGGCCGCCATCCCGCTCGAGAAAGCCGCCCCGTGGCCCCCCTCGAGCTCGCCGAGGGCGCGCTCGAGGGCTGACCGCGTCGGGTTCGCCGAGCGCGAGTAGTCGTAATCCTCGACGAACTCGCCCGGCGCCGGCTGGACGAAGGTCGAGCTCTGGTGGATCGCCGGGATCACCGAGCCATAGGTGGGATCGGGCTCGAGGCCGGCGTGGACGACCCGGGTGTCGAGCCGCTTGGTCAAGGCCGGCTCACTGGTTCAGGGCCTCGATCAGGTCGACCGAGACCAGGATGCCGAGCGCGCGCCCGTCGTCGACGACGATCACGGGCTTGCGCTCGCCGAGCAGCATGTGGATGGCCTCGCTGACCGGGCTCTCGGCGGCGAGCTCGGGCAGCGGCGGCTCGATCACCTCGGTGACGGGCTCGCCGAGGATCCCGGGGTGGTCGGCCGAGGCCATGAGCAGGCCGCGCTCCGAGACGGTGCCGAGGAAGGCCCGCCCCTCCTCGCCCGAGACCACCGGAACCTGCGAGACGCCGTGCTCGCGCATCAGCTCCAGCGCTCGACCGACCGGGTCGTGGCTGCCGACGGTGAGCAACGGGCGCTCCTCGCTGCGGGCGCGGATCACGTCACCGACCGTGAGCGCAACTTCATCGCCGAGGTAGCCGTGCTCGCGCATCCAGGAGTCGTTGAAGACCTTCGACACGTAGGGGCGGCCGCCGTCGGGGATGATCGTCGCCACCATCGCGCCCGGATCGTCGAGCTCGCGGGCCACCTGGACGGCGGCGCAGAGCGCGGTCCCGGTCGAGCCGCCGGCGAACAGGCCCTCGCGCGCGACGAGCCGCCGCGCCGCGAGGAACGAGTCGCCGTCGCTGACGGTGACGTAGCGATCGATGATCTCGGGGTCGAGGGTCTCGGGCCAGAAGTCCTCGCCGATGCCCTCGACCCGGTAGGGGTGCACGGGCCCGCCCGCGTAGATCGAGCCCTCCGGGTCGGCGCCGATCACCTCGATCGAGGGGTTCTGCTCCTTGAGGTAGCGGCCGACGCCGGTGATCGTGCCCCCGGTCCCGACGGCGATCACCAGGTGGGTCAGCGCGCCGCCGGTCTGGTGCCACAGCTCCGGGCCGGTCGAGCGGTAGTGGGACTCCGGGTTGGCCTGGTTGAAGTACTGGTTGGGCTGGAAGGCCCCGTCGATCTCCTCGGTCAGGCGATCGGCGACCCGGTAGTAGGACTCGGGCGAGTCGGGCTCGACCGCGGTCGGGCAGACGACCACCTCGGCGCCGAAGGCGCGCAGCGTGTCGATCTTCTCGCGGCTCATCTTGTCGGGCATGACCGCGATCACGTCGTAGCCGCGCAGGGCAGCCGCCATCGCGAGCCCGAGGCCGGTGTTGCCGGAGGTCGGCTCGACCAGGGTCCCGCCCGGCTTCAGCGCTCCGTCGCGCTCGGCGGCCTCGATCATCGCGAGCGCCGGGCGGTCCTTGATCGAGCCGCCCGGGTTCATGAACTCCACCTTGGCGACCAGCGGGGTGCGCAGGTCGGGCTCGAGGCGCGAGAGGCGCACGACCGGCGTCTCGCCGATCAGCTCGAGGACCGAGTCGTGGATCTGAGCTCCCGTCCCTGTTTCCACAGGCCTGAGCTTACGCCGGGCGGCCCCAACTGCACGCGCAGATCCGCCTCGACCGTCTCGGGCTCACGGGTGACCTGGTGCCAGGTGTAGCGGCAGAGACGGCGGCCGGCGCGCCGGTGGATCAGCTCCCGATGGCGGTCCCGCTCGTTGGCTACCGGGTTCGCGTGCGTTGCGTGGCCGTCCAGCTCCACGATCAGGTTCTGGTCGCGCCAGAAGGCGTCGACCTTGAAGCCGTCGACCCAGACGTTGAGCTCCGGGATCGGTAGGCCGGCGCGTTCTACGAGCAGCAGGAACTCGACCTCCAGCCCCTTGTTGGCGTCCGCGAGCTCGGGCAGGTGGCGGTCGAGGGCGCAGCGCAGGGCCCGCCCGCCGGGGCGCCCGCGGCGGATCTGGGCAAGCAGGGAGGGCGGATCGAGGCGTTTGCGGTGATCCGCCTGCGCGAGGGCGTTGCGGAGGGTCTGTTCGTCGACCAGGCCGGCCAGGTCGAGGAGAGTGCGGCTGGGCCGGGTGACCGGCAGGCGGCGGTGCGTGGTGCGCTCGAAGTCGCGGGGGCGGTGGATGCGGAGGTTCCTGGCGGGAGCTGGGCGGTGACTGGTGACGAGGTGAATCGTGCGGGGCTCGGCGTCGATGAGCTCCCACCACCAGGCGGCGGTGGTGTGGCTGAGCGCGGCACCAGGCCCGGCGTGAAACAGGGCGGCGGCGAGGCGTCCCTCGACGCGCTGCGGCGGCTGGCCGAGGGCATAGACGGCCGGGTAGAGGCGCACGAGGTACCCACGGGCAACGAGGCGGCCAACGGCCATCCGGTTGTAACCGAGCCCGCCGAGCTGGGACAGCGAGAGCACCCCCCATTGGCGCTCCGCCACCGCGCGGATCGGTGCCGTGGAGATTGAGCAACGACTGTCGTTACTGGATCTCCATGCCTCGGACACGGCGCCGAGCCTGCCACCGAAAGGCGCACGCGTGGCGCGCACGGAGTGACGAAACGGAACAGCAAAACGGCCGGGCCTCGCGACCCGGCCGTTTCAACACTGAACGCTTCTGCGACCTACGAGGCGTCGGCGGCGCCGTCGCCGGTCTCGATCTCCTGGGCGAGCTCCTCGAGCTCCTCGGCGAACGAGGGGCCGAAGCCCTCGAGCTCGGTCACCTCCTCGCCGTCCTCGGCGAGCCCGAGCTCGGCGGCCAGCTCGTCCTCGTCGAGCAGGTCCTCCTCCGGTCGCTGCGCGGGCTCCACCGGCTCGATCTCGAGCGAGCGGTAGTGGCGCAGGCCGGTGGCGGCCGGGATCAGCTTGCCGATGATCACGTTCTCCTTCAGGCCGACGAGCTTGTCCCGCTTGCCCTCCAGCGCGGCATCGGTGAGCACCTTCGTCGTCTCCTGGAACGAGGCGGCCGACAGGAACGATTCCGTGGCCAGCGAGGCCTTGGTGATCCCGAGGATCACCTCCTCGCCCTTGGCCGGCGTGCCGCCCTCGTCCTTGACCTTCTTGTTGAGGAGCTTGAGCTTGTGCCGGTCCTCGAGCGAACCGGGCAGCAGCGTCGTCGAGCCCTTTGCGTCGACCCGGACCCGCTTCAGCATCTGCCGGGCGATCAGCTCGATGTGCTTGTCGTTGATGTCGACGCCCTGGGCCTTGTAGACCTTCTGGACCTCGTCGACGAGGTAGAGCTCGATCGCCGTCCGACCGCGGATCCGCAGCAGGTCGGCGGGGTACAGCGACCCCTCCTCGAGCTGCGCCCCGGCCTCGACCTTGTCGCCGTGCTTGACCAGCAGGCGCGCCCGCGGCTGGAGCTTGTACGCGTGCTCCTCGCCCTTGGCGTCGGTGATCGTCAGGCGGATCTCCTTGTCCGTCTCCTCGATCGAGACCTTGCCGTCGACCTCGGCCATCTCGGCCATGCCCTTCGGCTTCCGCGCCTCGAACAGCTCGACCACGCGGGGCAGGCCCTGGGTGATGTCGAGCCCGGCGACACCGCCGGTGTGGAAGGTCCGCATGGTCAGCTGGGTGCCCGGCTCGCCGATCGACTGGGCGGCGATGATGCCGACCGCGTCGCCGAGCTCAACCGGGGCGCCGGTCGCCAGCGCCCGGCCGTAGCAGGCCTGGCACACGCCGCTCTCGAGCTCGCACTTGAGCACCGAGCGGACCGGGACCACGACCTCCTCGTCGCCGAACGCCTCGGCGATCTCCTCGAGCTCGGGCAGGTCGATCTCCTGCCCCTTCTTGAGCAGCTCGCGACCGCGCTTGGTGGCGAACTTCTTGGCCGAGATCCGCCCGATCAGGTTCGGGTTCAGGTTGCCCTCGTCATCGCGCAGCGCGGACTCGACGTACTCCTTCGTCTTGCAGTCGTCGCCACGGATGATCACGTCCTGTGAGACGTCGACCAGCCGCCGGGTCAGATAGCCGGAGTCGGCGGTGCGCAGCGCGGTGTCGGCGAGGCCCTTGCGGGCGCCGTGGGTCGAGATGAAGTACTCGAGCACCGAGAGGCCTTCCATGAAGTTGGCCTTGATCGGGCGCTCGATGATCTCGCCCTTCGGGTTCGCCATCAGGCCGCGCATCCCGGCCAGCTGGCGGATCTGCTTGAACGATCCACGCGCTCCCGAGTTGGCCATCATGAAGATCGGGTTGAGCTCGTCGAGGTTGTCCTCCATCGCCTGAGCGACCTCGTCGGTCGCCCGGTCCCAGAGCACCCGCAGCTGTTCCTTGCGGTCCTCCTCGGACAGCAGCCCGTCGTCGTACTGCGACTCGATCTCGGTGACCTGCTTCTCGTAGCCGTCGAGGATCTCCTCCTTGTTCGGCGGCGAGACGACGTTGTTCTTCGAGATGGAGATTCCGGCCTGGCTCGAGAAGTGGAACCCGAGCTCCTTGAACGCGTCGAGCGCCTGCGCGATCGCCGGGGCGCCATAGGCCTCGACGAGGGCGAAGACGATCTCGTTGATGTCGCGCTTCTTCAGCGCGCGGTTGACGAACTCGTACTTCTCCGGATCCCAGTCGTCGCCGAGCGCCTCCGCGATCGCGCGCTCGATCCGATCGTTGAAGATGATCCGGCCGACCGTGGTCAGGAAGTGCTCGTGACCGATGCGCCGGTACTCGGCCTGGTCGTGGAGCTTGACGATCCCGTTCTCGTAGGCCAGCTCGGCCTCCTGGGCGGACCGATAGATATGGGGGCGGCTGCCGTTCGGGCTCTTCGCCGACTTCAGCTTCTCGTCGATCGTCGCCAGCTCCTCGGCGTCCGGGCCGTAGGTCAGGAAGTAGATCCCGAGGACCATGTCCTGCGACGGCGTCGCCAGCGGCGTGCCGCTGGCCGGCGAGAGGATGTTGTTCGACGACAGCATCAGCAGTCGCGCCTCGGCCTGGGCCTCGGCCGACAGCGGCACGTGGACCGCCATCTGGTCGCCGTCGAAGTCGGCGTTGAAGGCGTGGCAGACCAGGGGGTGAACCTGGATCGCCTTGCCCTCGACCAGCACCGGCTCGAACGCCTGGATGCCGAGGCGGTGCAGGGTCGGCGCGCGGTTGAGCAGCACCGGGTGCTCGTGGATGACCTCCTCGAGCACGTCCCAGACCTCAGGGATCATCGAGTCGACCATCTTCTTGGCCGCCTTGATGTTCTGGACCGCCTTGCGCTCGACCAGCCGGGCCATGATGAACGGCTTGAACAGCTCCAGCGCCATCAGCTTCGGCAGGCCGCACTGGTGCAGGCGCAGGCTCGGGCCGGAGACGATCACCGACCGGCCGGAGTAGTCGACGCGCTTGCCGAGCAGGTTCTGCCGGAAGCGCCCCTGCTTGCCCTTGAGCATGTCCGAGAGCGACTTCAGCGCCCGGTTGCCCGGCCCGGTCACGGGCCGGCCGCGGCGGCCGTTGTCGAACAGGGCGTCGACGGCCTCCTGAAGCATCCGCTTCTCGTTGTTGACGATGATCTCCGGAGCACCCAGGTCGAGCAGTCGCTTGAGCCGGTTGTTGCGGTTGATCACGCGCCGGTAGAGGTCGTTGAGGTCCGAGGTCGCGAACCGGCCGCCGTCGAGCTGCACCATCGGGCGCAGCTCCGGCGGGATCACCGGAACGCAGTCGAGGACCATCCACTCCGGCTTGTTGGCGGAGTTCAGGAACGCGGATGCGACCTTGAGCCGCTTCACCGCGCGCGCCTGCTTCTGGCCCTTGGAGGTGTTGATCACCTGCTCGAGCTCCTCGCACTCGGCCTCGAGGTTGACCTGGTCGAGCAGGTCGCGGATCGACTCCGCGCCCATGCCGCCGCGGAAGTACTCGCCCCAGCCGAACGGCGACCCGAAGCGGTCCTTGAGCTCGCGGAAGACGGCCTCGTCGTTGATCACGTCCTTGACCTTCATCTCGGTGAAGATCTTCCAGACCTCCTCCATGCGCTCGATCGCGTCATCGAGGTAGGCCTCGGTGTCCGAGATCTCGGAGTCGATCAGCTTCTTGGTCTCCTTGAGGAGCTTCGTCCTCTCGGCGTCGTCGAGCTTCTTCGGGTTGACCCCGACGCTCTCGGCCCAGAGCTCGTCCTCGGGGTCGAACTTCGACTGATCGGCGTTCCCCTCGATCCAGGCGGTGCGACGGTCCAGCGCCTCCTGGAGCTCCTGCGTGCGCTGCTCCTTGTCGGCGGTGTAGCCGTCGAGGACCTTCTTCACCTCCTTCTCGAGCTTGGTCATGTCCTTGGTCCGCGCCTCCTCGTCGATCCAGGTGACGATCGAGGCCGCGAAGTACAGGACCTTCTCCAGCTCCTTGGGAGCCATGTCGATCAGGTAGCCGATCCGCGAGGGAACGCCCTTGAAGAACCAGATGTGGGAGACCGGCGCCGCCAGGTCGATGTGTCCCATGCGCTCGCGGCGGACCTTCGAGCGGGTCACCTCGACACCGCAGCGCTCGCAGACGATGCCCTTGTAGCGGACTCGCTTGTACTTGCCGCAGTAGCACTCCCAGTCCTTGGTCGGACCGAAGATGCGCTCGCAGAAGAGCCCGTCCTTCTCGGGCTTCAGCGTGCGGTAGTTGATCGTCTCCGGCTTCGTGACCTCGCCGTGGCTCCAGCTCCGGATCTTCTTCGAAGAGGCGAGGCCGATCTCGATTGCGTCGAAATTATTGATGTCCATATGTGTCCCGTTACTCCTTCGCCTCGGCCGCTGTCTCTGTCTCGGCTGCCTCTTCCGCCCCGGCGCCGTTGGTGGTGCCCGACTCGCCCTCCGCCACTACCTGCTCTTCCTTCTCGTCGGCGGCACCTTCACCGTCGGGGCTGTCCGCGCGGACCCCGGAGAGGTCGATGCCGAGCTCCTCGGCAGCGCGCAGCAACTCGTCGTCCTCCTCGCCCAGCTCGACCTCGCCCTCGTCGGCGACCAGATTGGCGTCGAGCGCCAGGCTCTGGATCTCCTTGAGCAGGACCTTGAACGACTCCGGAACCGACGGCTCCGGGATGTTCTCGCCCTTGACGATCGACTCGTAGGCCTTGACGCGGCCGACCGTGTCGTCGGACTTGACCGTGAGCATCTCCTGCAACGTGTAGGCGGCGCCATAGGCCTCCAGGGCCCAGACCTCCATCTCGCCGAAGCGCTGGCCGCCGAACTGCGCCTTGCCGCCCAGCGGCTGCTGGGTGACGAGCGAGTACGGGCCGGTCGAACGAGCGTGGATCTTGTCGTCGACCAGGTGCAGGAGCTTGAGGATGTACATCTGACCGATCGTCACCTTGCCCTCGTAGGGCTCGCCGGTGCGCCCGTTGTAGAGCTGCGCCGAGCCCATCGCCCGGCTGCCCGGGCGGGCGTTCATGTCGATCCCGAGGTCGATCCCGCGGTCCTCGTTCTCCTTCGACCACTCGACCAGGGCCTCGTCGACGTCCTCGACCGTCGCCCCGTCGAAGACGGAGGTGGCGATGTTGACGCGGTTGTGGCCGCCGGCCTTCATGTCCTTGTAGGCCTCCGAGCCGTCGTCGAACCAGCCGTTGGCGGCGACCCACCCGAGGTGGGTCTCGAGGATCTGGCCGATGTTCATCCGGCTCGGCACGCCGAGCGGGTTGAGGATCACGTCGACCGGCGTGCCGTCCGCGAGGAACGGCATGTCCTCCTCGGGCACGATCTTCGAGATCACGCCCTTGTTGCCGTGGCGGCCGGCGAGCTTGTCGCCCTCCGCGATCTTGCGCTTGATCGCGACGAACACGCGCACCAGGCTGTTGACGCCCGGGGCGAGGTCGTCGCCGGCGTCGCGGTCGAAGGTGACGACGTCGATGACCACGCCCCCCTCGCCGTGCGGCACCTTGAGCGACGTGTCGCGGACCTCGCGCGCCTTCTCCTTGAAGATCGCGCGGATCAGCTTCTCCTCGGCGGTCAGCTCGGTCTCGCCCTTCGGCGTCACCTTGCCGACCAGCAGGTCGCCGGCCGCGACCTCGGCGCCGACGCGGACGATGCCGCGCTCGTCGAGGTTTCGCAGGCTCTCCTCGGAGCGGTTCGGGATGTCCCGGGTGATCTCCTCGTCGCCGAGCTTCGTCGTCCGGGCGTCGATCTCGTACTCCTCGATGTGGATCGAGGTGAGCTCGTCGTCCTTGAACAGCCGGTTCGAGAGGATGATCGCGTCCTCGAAGTTGTAGCCCTCCCAGGACATGAAGGCGACCAGGCAGTTCTTGCCCAGCGCGATCTCGCCGTCGTCGGTCGAGGAGCCGTCGGCCAGCACGTCGCCGACCTTCACCTTCTGCCCGACGGCGATCGTCGGGGTCTGGTGGATGATCGTCCCCTGGTTCGAGCGCATGAACTTGTTGAGCTCGTACTCGTCCTTCTTCGAGCCGTGGCTGACGATGATCCGCTCGGCGTCGACGTAGGCGATCTCGCCGTCGTTCTCGGCCAGGATCACGTCACCGGTGTCGACCGCCGCGCGGCGCTCCATCCCGGTGCCGATCAGCGGCGCCTCCGGCTTCAACAGCGGCACCGCCTGGCGCTGCATGTTGGAGCCCATCAGGGCGCGGTTGGCGTCGTCGTGCTCGAGGAAGGGGATCAGCGCCGTCGCGACCGACCAGATCTGGGTCGGCGAGACGTCCATGAGCGTCACTTCCTTCGGCGCCACGACCACGTACTCGCCGTCGCGTGAGCGGCACTGGACCTGCGGGCCCTTGAGCTTGCGGGTCTTGTCGTCGACCTCCGCGTTCGCCTGCGCGATCACGTGGTCCTCCTCCTGAGTGGCGTCCAGGTGGACGACCTCCTCGGTGACCACGCCGTCGGTGACGACGCGGTACGGGGTGGTCACGAAGCCGTGCTCGGAGACCTCCGCGTAGGAGGAGAGCGAGCCGATCAGGCCGATGTTCGGGCCCTCCGGGGTCTCGATCGGGCACATCCGGCCGTAGTGGGTGGGGTGCACGTCGCGGACCTCGATCGGCGCGCGCTCGCGCGTCAGGCCGCCGGCGCCGAGCGCCGAGAGCCGGCGCCGGTGCGTGAGCCCGGAGAGCGAGTTCGTCTGGTCCATGAACTGCGACAGCTGCGAGGAGCCGAAGAACTCCTTTTGCGCCGCGACCACGGGCCGGATGTTGATGATCGTCTGCGGGGTGATCGCGTCGGCGTCCTCGGTGGTGAGGCGCTCGCGCACGACCCGCTCCATCCGGTACAGGCCGACCCGGAACGCGTCCTGGATCAGCTCGCCGACGGTCCGCAGGCGGCGGTTGCCGAAGTGCTCGTACTCGTCGAGGCGGTCCGAGATCGGATCGCGCGGATACGTGATCGCCTCCGCGGCGTAGTCCTTGATCGGGTTCTCCTCGTCGATCTCCTCGGGCACGCCGAGCACCCGGGGCAGCGAGACGAGCTCGCGGATCAGGGCGACGATGTCGTCCTTGGTCAGGGTGCGGTTGTCGAGGTCGACGTCGAGGTCGAGCCTGGCGTTGAGCTTGTAGCGGCCGACCCGGGTGAGGTCGTAGCGCTTCGGGTCGAAGAACAGCTGCTCGAGCAGGGCCCGGGCGGCGTCGACCGACGGCGGCTCACCGGGGCGCTGCTTCTTGAACAGCTCGATCAGCGCGCCCTCCTCGGTGCGAGTGGGCTCGGTGTCGGACTCGATCGTGTGGCGGATGTAGACCGAGTTGTCGAACAGGCCGAGGATCTCCTCGTCGGTGACGAAGCCCATCGCGCGCAGCAGCACCGTGACCGGGAGCTTGCGCTTGCGGTCGATGCGGGCGTAGACGCGGCCCTTCTTGTCGATCTCGAGCTCCAGCCAGGAGCCGCGGGCCGGCATCAGGTTGGCGATGAAGACCTGCTTCTCGCGGTCCTTCGGCTCCATCACGTAGGCGCCGGGCGAACGGACGAGCTGGGTGACGACGACCCGCTCGGTGCCGTTGATGATGAACGTGCCGCGATCGGTCATCCACGGGAAATCGCCCATGAAGACGGTCTGCTCGCGGATCTCGCCGGTCTCGCGGTTCTGGAACGCGACGGTCACGTTCAGCGGGCGCGAGTAGGTGATGTCCTTCTCGCGGCACTCCGCGATCGTGTGCGTCGGCTCGTCGAACTTGAAATCGCCGAAGACGATCGCAAGGTTCCCCGTGTAGTCCTCGATCGGGGAGATGTCGTTGATCGTTTCCCGAAGCAGCCCGTCCTTCGGGTTCGTCAGCGCCTCGAACGAGCGGCGCTGGATATCGATCAGATGTGGAACTTCAAGGGGCTGTGGAAGGCGTGAGAAATTTCTCCGAGTAACAGGGGCAGCAGCAGATCTGGCCAACTGGGCGACTCCTCAGATGGTCGAAGGGGACGAATCCGGCGCGAGAGATTCGGCAGCAAAAGGGCTCAACGGCGCGCGACGCACCAATATACCAAAGAGGGATTCGTACTCCAAATCACCTCTCCGCACGCGCCGTCCGCCGCCGGCCGCTCGCCTTTCAGTTCGAGCGGCGGACGGCGAGCGGCGAGCCTTACTTCAACTCGACCGAGCCGCCGGCCTCTTCGATCTCGGACTTGAGCTTCTCGGCCTCATCGCGCTCGATGCCCTCCTTGACCGGCTTCGGCGCCTCGTCGACGAGCGCCTTGGCGTCCTTGAGCCCGAGCCCGGTCGCCGCGCGGACGGCCTTGATCACCTGGATCTTCTTGTCGCCGGCGGCGGTGAGCACGACGTCGACGGTGCTCGACTCCTCCTCGGCAGCGGCGCCGTCACCGGCACCGCCCGCGGCCGGAGCCGCAGCGGCGACCGCGGTCGCCGACACGCCGAACTCCTCCTCGAGCGCCTTGATCCGCTCGGAGAGCTCGAGCACGGAGATCGCCTTCAGCTCCTCGATCCAATCTTCGGTGGAAACCTTGGTTGCCACGTTCATTCCTCCTCGGTAGTCGTCCCGGAATCCGAATCCTCGGAGTCCTCGCCTTCCGGCTCGGATCCCTCGGACGACTCCGCGTCGTTGTCGTCGTTCTCATCTGAGGCGTCATCCGCCTCTGAAGTCTGTTCGCCGCTCGCCGCTCGCCGCTCGCCGCTCGAGTCTGCGGGCTCGGCCTCCGCCTCGGCCGCGGGCTCCTCGGCGGGTGCCTCCTCGGCGGCCGGGGGCTCGCCGCTGACCAGGCCCTGCTCGGCGATCTGGCCGAGCGCGACCGCGAGGCCGCTCATCATCGAGCCGAGGCCGCGGACCAGGCTCGTGATCGGGCTCGCCGCGATCCCGACCAGCTGGCCGCGGAGCACGTCGACGCCGGGCAGCTTGGCGATCGCCTGGAACGAGTCGACGTCGAGCGCCTCCCCGTCCATGATCCCGCCCTTGTACTCGAGCTCCTCGTGCTGCTTGGCGAAGTCGGCGATCGCCTTCGCGGCGATCACCGGATCGCCCTTGATCAGCGTGAGGGCGGTCGGGCCGACGAGCAGGGCTTCGATGTCCCCGGCCTCGGCGTCGGCGACGGCGAGCTTGGCCAGACGGTTCTTGACCACCTTGAAGCTGGCATCGGCCTCGCGCAGCCGGCCGCGCAGCTCGGCGGCCTCGGTGACGCTGATCCCGCGGTAGTCGACCGCGAAGATCGCCTCGGCCCCCTTGAGGTCGTCGGTGAGCTCGGCGACCGCTGCTTCCTTCTGGGTTCTGTCCATCTCTTCAGTCTCGTTCGAGTTTCGGCCCCCGCCGACAAAAAGAGCCTGCGCGCAGGCAGGCTCGAAAAGCGAGGGCTCTCGAACTCACCTGCGCCGGTCTTCCGGGCTCGCCTCTGTGCGAGCCCCGCCGACGGTCTCGGGCGGGTTACTGGACGCGTGAGGTTAGCGGATCGGCCGCGGCGCGCAGGCTCGGGGCGATTTCGCCAACCAGGCGGCGTTGGCCGCCCCGATCCGACCGCGCCCCCGCGCTCAGGGGCTCGAGTGGGTGCGCCCATCATCACTCCTGAGCAGAAGCGCCACCCCCTGGATGGGGGCGATTTCGTCAGCTCCGCAGCTTCAATCGCCCCGAACCGCGGTGATCTGGAGCATCCGCCCCGGCGGGCGCAGCGAGGAGCGCGGCGACCTGCGCGATGACCTCGTCCGGCCGGTCGAGCAGATC
The DNA here is from genome assembly GCA_963781265.1 of uncultured Solirubrobacterales bacterium. Classification (GTDB taxonomy): domain Bacteria; phylum Actinomycetota; class Thermoleophilia; order Solirubrobacterales; family 70-9; genus WHSW01. The sequence continues at coordinate 294,133 of CAWAFH010000018.1, read as the reverse complement.
GCGCTCGTGGATGCGCACCACCCGCCAGCCGGCGACCAACAGGCGGCGGTCGCGGCTCGGATCGTTGCGCGCTGCGCGTTCGTCGTCGTGGAAGCGGCTGCTGTCGACCTCAACGATCAGCCGCTGCTCCGGCCAGCACAGATCGACCTCCACACCGCCCCCGGGGAGCCCGATCCAGTGATTCACCTTCGGCTTCGGCAGACCGGCGCGCCGGCAGAGGCGAAGCACGCGACGCTCGAGCGAGCTCTTCAGGTCGTCCTCCTCGACGGGGGAGAGGCTGAGGATCCGCCGAATCGCCGCCGTTCCCGCGCGGGTCGGGGCGAACTCCAGTTCATCCATCAAGCGGGCGCGATCGAGAATCCCTTTGACCTGGGCCCGGTAGACGGCGTACTCAGCGGCGCTCTCCCGAACCATCCCCGCGAGGTCGATCAGCGTGCGCGCGACGGTCGTTACCGGGACCCCGTCGATCAGATCGACGCTCGCGGGGCGCAGCCGCGCGGCGGAGTGGACCCGCAGCCCGGGGCGCCGGCGGCCGCCACGCCCGGGGGCGGTGACGTCGATCGAGCTCGATAACGACCGCCGGATCCCCCAGGCCATGGCGGCGGTTGCATGTGAGATCACCGCCCCGGAGCCGCAGGCGATGACCGCGGCGAGCCAGTGAGCCTGAGCCCGCAGCGGCCGGTAGGCCAGCGCGTAGACGCCGTGGTGCAGCGGATGCAACAACCCACGCGCGGCACGTGACCGGATCGTCGCCGGGCTGAGCCCGAGCGCGCGCAACTGGCGATGCGCCACGATCCCGTGCTGGCGCTCCGCGAGCGCCGCGATCCGCCGCTCCCACTCGGATCGGGGCGCCTTCGCCAACTCGGCTGCATCTACGGGCCCGATCCGCGCCACAGGAGGATCGTGCTCGGACGCCGCGCACGGGTGGCGCACCGGGCGTCAGGACTTCGTCGCCGAAGTGAGCCTTCTCATCCGTCGTCCCGACTACGCGAGGTGGCGGCGCAGCCGCGCGAGCCGCTGATCCCACTCTCCCCCGACCTGAGCCATCCTCGCCTCGAGCTGCGCCGTCGCACCGAGGAGATCTATTCCGCGCACACGGCGACCAGACGGTCGAGCGCATGCACGCGGCGACGCGGAGCGCGAGTCGAGTTCTTCAGCGCCGCCGAGGCGCCCCAGCCGCTTCTTCGCCGGCGCCCGGTCGTGCTTTGAGCGGCGCTAGACGGCGACCACCGGGTTGCGCAGCTCGCCAATCCCCTCTGCAAAGACCACGACCTCGTCGCCTGGCGCGAGCGAGCGCCTCGGGTCCATGAACTCGCCGCATCCCCACGGCGTCCCGGTGAGCAGCAGGTCGCCGGGCTCGAAGGCGAAGCTGCGCGAGCAGAACTCGATCAGCTCGGCGACCCCGAACAGCATCTCGGCCGTCGAGGAGTCCTGCATCGTCTCGCCGTTGACGACCGTCCTCAGGGCGACGGCCTGCGGGTCGGGGACCTCGTCGGCGGTCGCGATCACCGGGCCCAGCGGGCAGAAGCCGTCGAGGCTCTTCGCCCGCACCCACTGGCCGTCGGAGAACTGCAGGTCGCGGGCCGAGACGTCGTTGGCGACCGTGTAGCCGAAGACCCGGTCGAGCGCCTCAGCGGCCCCAACATGGCTGAGCCGCGAGCCGATCACCGCCGCCAGCTCGACCTCCCAATCGACGCGCTCGGTGAGCGTCGAGTCGATCGGGATCGGCTCGCCCGGGCCGATCACCGCGGTTGGGAACTTGGCGAAGATCAGCGGCACCTCCGGCCGCGGCGCGTTCGACTCGCGGATGTGGTCGAGGTAGTTGAGCCCGATGCAGACGATCTTCGGCGGGCGCAGCGGCGCCGCCAGCTCGGCGCTCTCCAGCGGCGCGCCGGCTCCCTCGACCGCGCTGGCAAACGCGCCCGGGCCGGCGGCGATCAGGGTGCGCAGGTCGGTTCCGGCCGCAACCGCGAGCGGCCGCAGGTTGTCGCCGTCGACCAGCACCGGGACGTCGGCGCCGCCTGGGACCCGCGCCGTTCCGACCTTCACCGGACCGCCCCGCGCGCGATCACCGGCATCTCCGCCTCGACGACCCCGCCGCGCGCCGCGTACAGCAGGTCGTGAAGGTTGACGCACGTGCAGGCGTGGTTGGGGATCAGCTCGAGCCGCTCGCCGACCGCCGGCGTCTCGGCCCCCGCGCCGACCAGCCCGTGGCCGTGCTCCTCGCTCAGCTTCTCGATCGCGAGTCCTTCGCGGCCGACGACCTCGGCGTGGCCGCTGGCGCCTGGCGGCGGCCCGGCCTCGCTCAGCGTCTTCGCCCCGGCGTCGACGATGAACCGCCCTGGGACAGCGGTCGAGACGACCGTGGTCTGCACATGAAGAGCGCAGTCGGACAGTTCGAACTCCCCCAGCGCCTCGTGGCGGTCGAGCAACGCGTAGTTTCCCGGCCGGATCTCGCTCATCGGGGTCTCGTGCGAACGAAACAGGGTCGCCGTCGAGCCGCCCGAGATCCGGGCGCAGTCGAGCCCCGCCTCGTCAAACATCACCCGGGCGCGCTCGAGGGTCGCGTCGACCTCGCCGATCCCGGCCGCGACCTGTTTGGCTCCGTGGCGCAGATGCCCCGGATAACAGGAGAGCCCGGCCAGCCGCAGGCCGCCGCCGAATCCGTCTATCACCCGGGCGAGCTCGAGCGCGCGCTCGGGGTCGAGCCCGGTACGCGCCAACCCGAGGTCGAGCTCTACCAGCGCCTCCGCCTCGGTCCCGCGGGCGCTGAGCGCCTCGGCGATCGGCTCCGCGGCCGCGACCGAGTCGAGCGCGATCGTCAGCGGTACCCGGCCGGCGACCTCCGCGACCCGGGCGACCTTCTCGGCTCCGACGACCGGGTAATGGAGCACGATGGGCGCTCCGAGCGCGCCGGCGAAGATCTCGGCCTCGGTCGACTTCGCGGTCGTCAGCCCGGCCGCACCGGCGCCGAGCTGCAGCTCGGCGATCTCGCGCGTCTTGTGGGTCTTCGAGTGGGGATAGAGGTCGAGGCCATGGGCGGCGGCGTACTCGGCCGCGCGTGCGAGGTTGCGCTCCAGCCGGTCGAGGTCGACAACGAGGGCAGGCGTCTCGAGCTCGGCCACCGGACGGCCGACCGCGGACGCGCGGGTGGCGGCGGCCGCGCTCACGCGACCCGCTCGAGGTCCCGGCCGAAGCTCAGCCGGGCGCCGTTGTCGAGGTCAAACGCGTAGAGCTGCGACGGGTCGAGCGCGAGCTCGATCGAGCCGCCGGGGTCGAGCGCGATCCGCTCGTAGATCCGCGCCGTGAACCGCGCGCGGCGGTCGTCGGCGAGCAGCCGGCCCTCATCGGCGCCGCTCTCGCCGCCGATCGCCGCCTTCACGTCGTCGGTGGCGACCTTCGGTGCCTCGACCGTGAACAGCAGGTTGAACTCGGCACCGAGCGCCTCGATCACGTCGACCCTCGCGGTCATTCGCGGCCAGCTCGGGTCGCAGCCGGCGTCGGCGACCACGAAGCTGGTCGGCCGGATCCCGAGCGCCACCCGGCGGTCGCCGAGCGACTCCGCACCCGGGAGGTTCAGGGTCGTGTCGCCGAAGCTGAGCGCCCCGCGCGCGACCGTCGCCTCCACCAGGTTCATCGCCGGCGAGCCGATGAACGCGCCCACGAACAGGTTCGCCGGGTTCTCGAACAGCCGCTGCGGCACGTCGCATTGCTGAATCACCCCGTCGCGCAGCACCGCGACCCGGTCGCCCAGGGTCATCGCCTCGACCTGGTCGTGGGTGACGTAGACGGTCGTCGTCCGGAGGCGCTCGTGCAGGCGGGCAAGTTCGCCGCGCATGCTCGTGCGCAGCTTCGCGTCGAGGTTCGAGAGCGGCTCGTCCATGAGGAACGCTCGCGGCTCGCGGACCAGCGCCCGCCCCATCGCCACCCGCTGACGCTGACCGCCCGACAGCGCCGCCGGCCTTCGGTCCATGAGCTCGCCGAGCCCGAGCATCGCCGCCATCCGGTCGACCCGCGCGGCGATCTCCGGCTTCGGCACCTTGCGACGCCGCAGCCCGAAGGCCAGGTTCTCGCGCACCGTCTTGTGCGGATAGAGCGCGTAGCTCTGAAAGACCATTGCCAGGTCGCGGTCGGGGGGCTCGAGCGTGGTGACGTCGTCGTCGCCGATCCAGACGCGGCCCTTGGTCACCTGCTCGAGCCCCGCGATCACCCGCAGGAGGGTCGACTTGCCGCAGCCCGAGGGGCCGACGAGGACTATGAACTCGCCGTCGGCGACCTCGAGCGAGACGTCGTCGACCGCGAGCACGTCGCCGTCGTAGACCTTGGTCACCCGCTCGACCCTCATCCCCGGCATCGGCCTACTCCGCCCTCAGCACCGCGACGCAGTCGATCTCGACCTTGATCCCGGGGAGCTGGGCGCCAACCGTGGTCCGCGCCGGCAGCGGGTCGGAGAAGAAGCTCGCGTAGACCGCGTTCATCGCCTCGAAGTCATCGAGGTCGGCGAGGAAGACGCCGCAGCGGACCACGTCGTCGTAGCTCGCCCCGGCCTCGGCCAGCACAGCGCCGAGGTTCTCCATCACCAGCCGCGTCTCGTCCTCGATCGTCCCCGTCTCGAGCGCGCCGTCGCGCACCGGGCCCTGCCCGGAGACGTAGACGAAACGCCCCTCGGCGATCACCCCCGGCGAGTAGGCCCCCGCCGGCGTTGTTCCCTGGACTCCCTGCTTCATCTGGCTCCTATCCCTTGACCGCGCTGGAGGTCAGCGACGAAATGAACGAGCGCTGCGCGAACAGGAACGCGAGCAGCACCGGGACTACCGTGATCACGTTGCCGGCCATCACCGCGCCGAAGTCCTGGGTGTGCTGGCCCTGGAACGTGGTCAGCCCGAGCGGCAGGGTGGCGTTCTCGTCCGAGTTGATCGCGATCAGCGGCCAGAGCAGGTCGTTCCACATCAGCAGGAAGGTAAGCGCCGCGAGGGTCGCGAGGGCCGGCTTGGCCAACGGCACGGCGACGTGGAGCAGGACACCGAGGCGAGAGCAGCCGTCGATCCGCGCCGCCTCCTCGACCTCACGCGGGAGGTTGACGAAGAACTGGCGCATCAGGAAGACGCCGAGCGGGAGCACGAGCTGCGGCACGATCAGAGCACCGAGCGTGTCGACCAGCCCGAGCTTGTCCATGACGATGAAGGTCGGGATCATCGTCAACTGGAACGGGATGATCAGGGTCAGGAGGATGAGCAGGAAGAGCAGCGTCGAGCCGCGGAACCGCAGTCGCGCAAAGGCGTAGCCGGCAAGCGTGCAGAAGACCAGGTTCGAGGCCACGGTCACCAGCGCGACGATCGTCGAGTTGAGGAACCACCGTGGGAAGTCGGAGTCCCCAAGGACTGTGCTCCAGCCGTCGAGGTGAAGCGAGTCTGGAATGATCGTCGGCGGGAACTGGTTGATCTGGGCGTTCGACATGAACGAGCTCAGGATCATCCAGATCAGCGGCAGGGCGAAGAGGATCGCCGCCGGCGCCAGCACCAGGTGCCAGGGGTTGAACGGCAGCCGGGCACTCATGCGTGCCTCGTGCGCACCCGGTTGTAGACGAGTTGCGCGCCGACGAGCAGGATCAGGAACAACGCGACGACATACGCAACGGCGGCCGCGTACCCGGCGTGGAAGAGCTCGAAGGCCTGGTTGTAGACGTAGTAGACGATCACCACCGTCGAATCCAACGGCCCGCCGCGGGTGGTCGCGTAGACGAGGTCGAACAGCTGCAGCGAGAGCAGCGTCTGCCAGACGACAAGGAAAATCGTCACCGGCAGCAGCTGCGGCAGGATCACGTGCCAGAGCGTCGCCCAGTTGCGCGCGCCGTCGACCGAGGCGGCGTCGACCAGCTCGCGGGGAACGTCCTGGAGCGCCGCGAGATAGATCACCAGCGGGAACCCGATCCCGCCCCAGATCCCGATCAGGACGATCACGAACATCGCCTGGTCGGGATCGCCGAGAAAGCCCTGGCGCGGCAGGCCGAGCGCGTCGAGGAGCGCGTTGGCGACCCCGAAGCGCTCGTCGAAGATGAACGAGAACAGCACCCCCTGGGCGGCCACCGAGGCGATGAACGGGGCGAGGAAGGCGGTCCGGTAGATGCCGATCCAGCGGATGCGGCGATTGAGCGCCATCGCCAGGAACAGCCCGAGGCCGGTCGAGATCGGGACGAAGAGGGCCGTGTAGACAATCGTGTGCATGACCGCGTCGCGGACCCCGGGGTCCTTGAACAGCGCGTCGTAGTTCGACAGCCCCACCCACTGCGCGGGCGCGATCAGGTCGGCGGAGTTGAACGACAGCAGCAGCGACCAGCCGATCGGCACGATCGACAGCCCGACGATGATCACCACCGCCGGGAGGACGAACGCCCAGGCGGTCGGGCTGTCTCCCAGGACCCGCTGGGCGAGGGTCCTCCGCGGCGCGGCCGGCTCGGCGCTCATCTCATCCGCTGGTCAGGGCCCCGGGACCTGGAGCTCGCTATTCGCGGTGTCGACCGCCTCGCTCAGCGCCTCGCTCGGGTCGGCCTCGCCGTAGAGCACCGAGGCGACCGCCTTGCCCATCGCCTGCGAGATCTGCGGATACTCGGGGACCGTCGCCCTGGTCCGGGCCAGGTTCGTGTTCTCGATGAACTTGTCGAGCCCAGGGAGGCTCTTCTCGTAGTCGGCGTATCCGTCGGCGTCCTGGACGTCGTTGGTCAACGGCAGGCTCCCGGCCTCGCTGATCCAGCGCAGCTGCTGCGCGGGCTCCGAGAACCAGTCCATGAACTCGAGCGCCGCCGCGACCCGCTCGTCGCCGTTGTCGAAGATCGCCCAGGTATCAGGGCCGGCGATCGTCGTGTGCTCACCGCCGAACGACGGCATCGAGGCCACCCCATAGTCGACCTTGGCGTCGACGTATTCGGGCAGCGTGTACGGACCGGCGACGTTCATCGCCATCTTGCCGCTGGCGAACAGCTGCTGCATGCGCTCGCTGCCGGCGGTGCTGTCGATGTAGACCGAGTCGTCGGCCGCGGCCTGGGCGACCACGTCGAGCGCCGCCTCCCCGCTGGCGCCGTCGAAGCCGACGCTGTCGCCGTCCTCACTGACGATGTCGCCGCCCTGCTGCCAGATCAGCGGCCAGATGCGCCAGGTCGTGTCCTCGTCGCCGGTGCCCGGCCAGCCGAAGCCGGCGATCCCGGCCTCCGGGTCGTTGAGCTCGGCCGCCGTGCTCAGGAAGTCGTCCCAGGTCCAATCGTCGGTCGGATAGGGGACGCCGGCGTCGTCGAAGATCTTCTTGTTGTAGACGACGGCCAGGTTGTCGATGAACGCCGGAACCGCGCGCGGCTTGTCGTCGACGGTGACCGCCTCCTTGCCGGCGTCGACGAACCGGTCCCAGTTGAGATCGCCGTCGTCGATCGCGGTCGACAGATCGAGGAGCTGCTCGCCCTGCGCGAGGTTGGCGAGGTCGGAGCCGTAGATGTAGGCGATGTCGGGGTAGTTGTCGGCCTGCAGGCCGGCGGTCACCTTCTGCAGCATCCGGTCGGAGTTGACCCCGCCCGCGTCCTTGGAGACGACCACGTCCGGATGGGTGCTGTTGAAGTCGTCGATCATCGTCTGCAGCAGCTCGGCCGGGCCCTGCGTCTGCCCATGCCAGAACTCGATCTCGACCGGCTCGCCGCCGTTGCTCGCCGAGGAGTCGTCGGTCGACTCGTCACCGCCGCCGCAACCCGCGATCGCTCCGCCGAGCAGCACCAGCGCCGCCAGGCTCGTCCCGAGCCTCGTTTCGAACCTCGACCTCACCGTGACTCCTCTCATCGTGATTTACGCATCCGATTCACATCCCGAGCAGCTCGCCGCCGTCGACGACGATGTCCTCGAGCATCACGTGCTCGCTTCCGGGCGCGAGCAGGAAGCTGACCACCGCGGCGACGTCCTCAGGCCGGGCGACCCGGCCGTTGGGGATCCGCGGGCGCATCGCCTCGATCGAGCCCTGCGCGAGGTCGTCGACCGAGCTGTGGTCGGCGGCCAGCGCCCGCATCATCGGCGTGTCGGTGGCCCCAGGCGAGACCGTGTTCACCCGCACTCCGAGCGGCCCGACCTCCATCCCGAGCACCCGCAGGGCCTGGCGCATGCCGGCCTTCGAGCTGCAGTAGGAGGTCTGGCGCATGCGGGGCATCCGGGCGGCGATCGAGGCCACTCCGACGATCGCGCCGTGGCCGCGCTCGGCCATCATCCGGGCGTAGGCCTGGGCGACGAAGAAGACGCCCTCGGTGTTGACCTCGAAGATCCGCGCGAACTCCTCGCGCCCGACCTCGAGCGCCGGCGCCGGCGCGAACAGGCCGGCGGCGATCACGACCCGCTCGGCCTCGGCGGTCGCCGCGACGAGCTCGTCGACCGAGGCGCCGTCGGTGACGTCGACCGCGATCGCCTCGACCTCGGCCTCGTCGCCGGCGAGCTCGCCGGCCAGCGCGCGGGCGCCATCGAGCTTGATGTCGGCGAGCACCAGCCGCGTGGTCCAGGTCTCGGCCGCCAGCCGCCGCGCGATCCCGGCGCCGATCCCCTGCGCGGCGCCGACCACGACCGTGGTCCCGGCGGGGCTCTCGCCGCCGTCGTCGGCGCTCGGAGCGGCGGCGGTGTCGGCGGCCTCGGTGCTCACGAGCGTGCTCCGGTCGCGGCGCCCGCGCCGATCCCCTCGGGAAGGGCGGCACCGTGGGCATCGATCAGGTCGTCGACCAGCGCCTCGATCTGCTCGATCCTGAGCGAGGCGGCGGTGTTCGGGTCGAGCAGCGCCGCCTGCAGCACCCGGTCGCGCCGACCCTCGAGCGCCGCGCTCACGGTCAGCTCGCCGACGTTGAGGAAAGTCCGGTTGAGCGCCGCCAGCTGCGGCGGCAGCTCGCCGACGTGCAGCGGGCGCAGGCCGCTCGAGTCGACCGCGCACGGGACCTCGACGCAGGCGCCGCGGGGCAGGTTCTCGATCAGGGCCGTGTTCTCGACGTTGCCGTAGACAACCCGCGGCTCGCCGGTGACGATCGAGTGGATGATCTGCGGCGCGTACTCGATCGAGGGCTCGATCGGCAGCGGCTCGCCGCTCGCGAGGCGCTCGCGGTTGAGCTCGTACTCGGCCAGGTTTTCCTCGCTCTCGTCGAGGTAGCTCGACTCGACGATCCGCATCCGCTCGATCTCGTAGTCGTGGCGCATGAACCAGGGCAGGTACTCGGCGGAGTGGCGGCTCGACTCGGTCGGAAAGAAGCCGAAGGCGCGGTAGATCTGGACCCGCACCCGGTGCAGCAGCTCGGGATCGCGTTCGATCGCCTCGTCGAGCGCCGGGTAGAGGCTTTCGCCGTCGCGCTCGAAGCGCAGGATGAAGGCTTGGTGGTTGACCCCGGCGCCGAGAAAGGTGACCTCGTCGAAGGGGACGTCGACGATCTCCGCCAGCTCGCGGGTGGTGTTCTGGACCGAGTGGCAGAGCCCGACCACCTTCTGCAGCGGCGAGCCGCTGTAGGTGGCCCAGCACAGCATCGCCATCGGGTTCGTGTAGTTGAGGAGCCAGGCGTCCGGGCAGACCTCGGACATGTCGTTGCCGATCCCCTGCATCACCGGGATCGTCCGCAGGGCGCGGAAGATGCCGCCGATCCCGAGCGTGTCGCCGACCGTCTGGCGCAGGCCGTGGCGCTTCGGGATCTCGTGGTCGATCAGAGTCGCCGCGTGGCCGCCGACCTGGATCATGTTGATCGCGAAGTCGGCCCCCTCGAGCGCCGCCCGGCGGTCGAGGTGGGCTTCGATCGCCGGCGTTGCCCCCGCCTCGCTCGCGGTCGCCCTGGCGACGCCCTCGGCGGTCTCGAGCCGCTCCGCGTCGATGTCGTGCAGCGAGATCGTTGCCTGGCGCAGCTCCGGATAGCTGAGCAGGTCGCCGATCAGCATCCGGGTGAAGGTCGCGCTACCTGCCCCGATGAAGGCAATCTTCGGTGTGGAGTTCATGTATAGGAACTACCGTCTCTCCTTGCGAACCACGATAACATTCGCGTCCGGGTCATGCAAACGACCGCCTCGCAGACCGTCTCGTCGCTCGCCGACCTCGCCAGGTTGCCGCTCGCCGACTACGCCCCGGTGAGCAAGCTGGCGCTCGAGCGCACCCGGATCGAGCGCCCGCGCTTTCCGGCGATCGACTTCCACGCCCACCTCGGCCGCTGGCTCGACCCCGACGGCGACTGGGTCGCCGCCGACCTCGCCGGGCGCCGCCACGATGCCTGGGCGGTCGAGCCCGAGGCCTACCTCGAGCTCTGCGACCGCCACTCGATCGAGGCCACGGTCAACCTCGACGGCGGCTGGGACGCCGAGCTCGAGGCGAACCTCGAGCGCCTCGACCGCGCCCACCCCGGCCGCTTCCTCACCTTCTGTCAGCTCGACTGGACGCTGGCGGCGGCGGGCGACGACTTCGGCGAGCGCCTGGCGGAGTCGCTGCGCCGCTCGGCCGACGCCGGGGCCTGCGGGCTCAAGGTCTGGAAGACGCTCGGGCTCGGCTTCCGCGACGCCGACGGCGAGCTGCTGCTGCCCGACGACGAGCGCGCCGCACCGGTGTTCGCCGCCGCCGGCGAGCTCGACCTCCCGGTGCTGATCCACACCGCCGACCCGCCCGCCTTCTTCGACCCGGTCGACCGCCACAACGAGCGGCTCGAGGAGCTGCTCGCCCACCCCGAGTGGTCGTTCTGCGGGCCCGGATTCCCCTCGCACGGCCGGCTGATGGAGTCGTTCGAGGCGCTGGTCGCCGCGCATCCACAGACCACCTTCGTCGGCGCCCACCTGGCTGGCAACGCCGAGGACCTCGCCTGGCTCGGCTCGCTACTGGACCGGCTCCCGAACCTGCACGTCGACATCTCGGCCCGGGTCTCCGACCTCGGGCGCCAACCGCGGGCGGCGCGGCGGTTCGTCGATACCCACCGCGAGCGGATCCTGTTCGGCTCCGACCTGCTCCCGCCGAGCGACGCCGAGATGGAGCGGATCTTCCGCTTCCTCGAGGCCTCCGACGAGGCCTACGAGTACACCGGGGATGAGGTCCCACCCCCCGCCGGACGCTGGGCGATCTCGGCGCTGGGGCTCTCAGATGAGAGTCTGCGGGCGATCTACGCCGACAACGCCCGCCGGATCCTGGGCCAACCCGAGAGGAGCAGCGATGGCGAACAGGCTTGACGGCAAGGTCGCGGTGGTCACCGGGGCCGGCTCGGGGATCGGGCGTGCCGGGGCGACCGCGATGGCGGTTGAGGGGGCTCGGGTGGTGATCGCCGAGATCGACCCCGAGCGCGGCGAGCGGGTCGCGGCCCAGATCACCGCCGACGGCGGCGAGGCGGTCGCCGACCTCACCGACGTCACCGACGCGGCGGCGGTGGAGGCGCTGGTGGCCCGGACGGTCGAGCGCTGGGGCTCGCTCGACACGCTCTTTCACTGCGCGGTCGACGTGCCCTTCGTCAACAACGAGGACGGGCGGATCACCGAGCTGCCCGACGAGGTCTGGCAGCGGATGCTCGACCTGGTCCTGACCGGGACCTTCAACTGCGCCAAGCACGCCGGCCGCCGGATGATCGAGCAGGGCTCGGGCTCGATCATCCTCACCGCGACCACCGACGCGCTGATCGGCTGCGCCGGGCTCGACGCCTACACCGCGGCCAAGGGCGGCGTGGTCGCGCTGACGCGCTCGTTCGCCGCCGGGATCGCGCGCGACGGGGTGCGCGTGAACGCGATCTGCCCGAGCTTCGTCTCCAGCGAGCCCCAGCAGGAGTGGTTGGCGAACAAGGACTCGGCACGCGCCGTCGACGCGCTGCACCTGCTGCCGGTGCCGAGCCCGGAGGAGATCGCGCCGCTGGTCGTCTACCTCGCCTCCGACGAGGCGGCGGCGATGACAGGGGCCGTGATCCCGATCGACAGCGGCTACATGGCGTTCAAGGCCAACCTCGACATCGTCGGCGCCATGCGGGTCGAGGGCGAGGACGGCTGATGGCGAAGGCGGCGATCGCTCCGCGGTCCGCCAACGGCGGGCTGGTCAAGTCGGCCGACCGGGTGATGGCGGTGCTCGACCTGGTCGCCGAGCGCGGCGCGCTGCCGTTCTCGGAGATCTCCGCGGCGCTGGCGCTGCCGAAGAGCTCCGCCTACTCGCTGCTGCGGACGATGGAGGCGCGCGGCTACCTGTCGATCGACGACGAGCGCCACTACCGGCTCGGCAGCCGGATCTGGGAGCTCGCCCAGGCCTTCCACGAGGTCGACGACCTGCGCACGCTGATGAAGCCGCTGATGGACGAGGTGGTCGAGCGCACCGGCGAGACCGTGCAGCTGGCGACCCTCGAAGGGGTCTCGGCGGTCTATCTCGCGCTGTCGGAGTCGCCGCACCCGATGAAGCTGACCTCGCGCGCCGGCGCCCGCCTGCCCGCTTACACGAGCGCGATCGGCAAAGCGCTGCTCGCCTCGCTCGATCCGCAGGAGGCCGGGCGGAGGCTGGACGGCGCCGAGCTCGACAAGCTCACCGACCACACGATCGTCTCGGTCCCGGCGCTCCTCACCGAGCTCGAGCGCACCCGCGAGCGCGGCTACGCGGTCGACGACGAGGAGTTCGCGATCGGCCTGCGCTGCATCGCCGTGCCGATCCGCGACCTCGACGACAAGGTGGTCGCGGCGATCTCGGTCTCGATGCCGACCCCGCGCTACAGCCGCAAGGCGGCCGCCAACGCGCGCGCCGCGCTCGCCGAGGCGGCGGAGACGGCGACCGCGGTGCTGGGGCGCTGGCAGGGATGAGGAGCCCGCCGCGATGACCGCCACCGAGGTCGCCCCGCGGATCCACCGGATCGACTCGCTCATGGGCACGCGGCTGCTCTCGCAATGGCTGATCCGCGGCGACGATGCGGCGCTGCTCTGGGACACCGGAATCGCGGGGACGATGCGCGAGGTGGTCGCGCCGGCGCTCGCCGAGCTCGGGGTAGCGCGGGATGAGCTGGCCGAGGTGATCGTCTCGCACGCGGACGTCGATCACTACGGCGGCGACGCGGAGCTGCGCGAGTTGTTTCCCGAGGCGCGGCTGCGCGCCCACGAGCTCGACCTGCCGCTGATCGAGAGCTGGGAGCGGATCGCCGCCGAGCGCTACGGCTGGTATCGCCGGCACGGGCTCGACTACCCGCCCGACGCGTGGGAGTGGCTGCGCCAGGCCGCCGGCCCCGACACCGAGCTCGACGGCACGGTCGCCGCGGGCGAGCGGATCGAGCTCGGAGGGATCGCGGTCGAAATTCTTCACCTGCCCGGGCACTCGCTCGGGCACCTCGGCCTGCTCGACTCGGCGAGCGGCACGGCGATGATCGCCGACGCTGCGATGGGGTGGGGCTTCAACCGCCACGACGGCGGCCGAGCGGGCCCTCCCCCCTACGTCGACCTCGCCGCCTACCGCGAGACGATCGAGGCGATCCGCAGCCTCGGCGCCGAGCGACTCGGCACGGCGCACTTCCCGACCATGGAGGGCGAGGCGATCGGCGAGTTCCTCGACCTCAGCCGGCGGCTGACCGACGAGGTCGAGGCGGAGATCGAGGCGGCGCCCGCGGTCGACGGCGATGCCGTGGCGGCGCTGTTGGAGCCGGTGGCCGAGCGGCTCGGCGGCTATCCCGAGATGGAGGTCGAGCTCGCCCGCAGCATCGGCGCCCACCTGGAGGCGCGCGCTTGAGGCTGGTGCTCGCGTGTCTCGTCCTGGCCGGGGCGCTGTGCGCGCCGGTGGCGGCGCGCCGCGCCGATCGAACCGCCCCCCGATGCGCGCTGGCAGTACCAGCTGCAGGGGATCGCGAAGGGCGGCTTCGACACCGGCCGGGTCGACGTCGGGATCTGCGGCCGGCCGCCCGATGGCGGCACGTGCCTGCGGCCGGTGGTCTACGAGTTCGACCTCTACCGCGACGGCCGCGGAGGGGCGGTCGACCGCCGCCCGAACCGCCGCGGGGTCCGCGCCGTGCACGCGAGCGGCGGCTACGCGGTCTGCTATGTCGACGCCGGCGGGATCGAGAACTACCGGCCCGACTGGGAGCGGTTCAAGCGCTGGCATCGCGAGCACGGCAGGTCGCTGCTCGGCAGGCCGTTCTCGAAGCGCTTCCCGGAGGAGCGCTGGGCCAACGTCGGCGGCAAGAAGCAGCGGCGCTTCCTGCTGCGGATGATGGAGCGGCGGACGGTCAGGTGCGCGCGGGCCGGGTTCGACGCGGTGGAGTACGACGTCGTCGCCGCGCACGAGAGCGGTCGCCGGGTCACCGGCTGGAATGTCTCATACGGAGACCAGCTCGCCTACAACCGCGGCCTGGCACGGATCGCCCACCGCCACCGGCTCGCGGTCGGGCTCAAGAACGACCTCAGCCAGGTCAAGGACCTGGAACACGACTTCGACTTCGCGATCAACGAAGAGTGCTTCACCTACGACGAGTGCGGGATGCTGAAGCCGTTCGTGGAGGCCGGCAAGCCGGTCTTCCACGTCGAGTACACCAACAGCCGCGCGGAGTTCTGCGCCACAACCGAGGCGCTCGGCTTCCAATCGATCCGCAAGGGCCCCAACTTCGGCCTGCGGCCGCTCCCGTACAAACCCTGCTCCTAGCCGCGCGACGCGGCTTCCGGGGCGCGTCAGCTAGGCGGTCGCCGGCTCGGCGACGGCGGCGTCGCCGTCGGCGCTCTCGTCCCCGGCGCTCGCCAGGTCGGCGAGGATCTCCGACTCCCGGGTGCGCGATGGGTCGACGCGGACCCCGGGGCCCATCGTCGTCGCCAGCGTGATCGAGAGCAGGTAGCGGCCCTTGGCGGCGGCCGGCTTGGCGCGCCCGATCTCGTCGATGATCGCGGCGTAGTTCTCGAGCAGGGCGCGCTCGTCGAAGCTCGCCTTCCCGAGGGTGAGGTGGACGATCGCCTGGCGGTCGGTGCGGTACTCGACCTTGCCGGCCTTCGCCTCCTCGACCGCCTTGCCGACATCGTCGGTGACCGTGCCCACCTTCGGGTTGGGCATCTTGCCCTGCGGGCCGAGCACGCGACCGAGCTTCGAGACCACCGGCCCCATCAGCGCCGGGGTCGCGATCGCGACGTCGAAGTCGGTCCAGCCGTCCTCGACCCGGGAGGCGAGGTCGGCGGCGCCGACGAAGTCCGCCCCGGCCTCGGTCGCGGCGCGGGCGGCATCGCCCTCGGCGAAGACCGCGACGCTGACCGACTTGCCGAGCCCGTTCGGGAGCGCGAGCGTGCCGCGCAGCTGCTCCTCGGCGTGGCGGACGTTGACGCCGAGGCGGATGTGGACCTCGATCGTCTCGTCGAACTTCGTGCCCGCGGTCTGCTTGACCAGGGCGATCGCCTCGGCGGGCGTATAAGCGTGGGTGCGGTCGACGCCGCCGATCGCCTCGCGATAGCGCTTGCCGCGATTGCGGGCCATCAGGCGTCGACCCCCTCGACCGTGACGCCCATCGAGCGGGCGGTCCCGGCGATGATCTTGGAGGCGGCATCGAGGTCGTTGGCGTTCAGATCGGGCATCTTGCGCTCGGCGATCTCGCGGCACTGGGCGGCGGTCAGGCGGCCGACCTTCTCGCGGTTCGGCTCGCCGGAGCCCTTCGGGATCCCGAGCGCCTCACGGATCAGCACCGCGGCGGGCGGCGTCTTGGTGATGAAGTCGAACGAGCGGTCCTCATAGACCGTGATCTCGACCGGGATGATCGTCCCGGTGTCGGCCTGCGTGCGCGCGTTGAACGCCTTGCAGAACTCCATGATGTTGACGCCGTGCTGGCCCAGCGCGGGACCGACCGGCGGCGCCGGGTTCGCAGCCCCAGCGGGGATCTGCAGCTTGATCAATGTGAGAACTTTCTTTGCCATCGCGCGGCGGACGAGGATACAGAGGTGCGGATTCGCTGCGGCGGCGCTGCTCGGCGCGCTCGCGCTCGGCTCCCCGGCCCAGGCCGCCTTTCCCGGTCCCAACGGACGCATCTTCTTCACCGCTCACTCCCCCGGGGCGCCCGAGCCCGACGTCTGGTCGATCGAGCCGGACGGCACCGGACTGGTCGATCTGACGGACCGGCCGGGCGGTCCGGGCTCCGGGCACGACCCCTCGGTCGCCCCGAGCGGCCTGGTCGCGTTCACCGTCGGGGCCGGTCCGGCGGCCGAGATCTGGGTGATGGCGGGCGACGGGTCGGCTCCCAGGCGGCTGACCGCCAACGGCGTCGCCGATCAGATGCCCGCGCTCTCGCCCGATGGCGCCCGCATCGCCTACGCGACCGATTCCGGCGCCGGCGGGCTCGACCTGTGGACGATGCGCAGCGACGGCGGCGGCGCCGCGCCGCTGCTCGAGGGCCCCGGCGACGACGTCGACCCGGCCTATCTCGCCAGCGGCGACTACGTGTTCAGCGCCAGCGCCGTCGGGCCGAGCGGGGACTTCGACATCGCCGCCGTCACGATCGCGGGGGCTCCGCACGCGACCGCGACCTCGATCACGTTCCGCAGCGCCGCCGACGAGACCCACCCGGCGCTGCCGCCCGACCGCGTCCGGCTCGCCTACGCGCAGTCCGCCGGCGGCCAGTCGGACATCCGCACCGCCTACACCCTCGACGGCACCGACGAGTTCCCGCTCGCGGCCGACCCGCTGGTCGACGAGACGATGCCCGCGTTCTCGCCCGACGGCACGAAGGTCGTCTACTCGACCGGGGCCGGGCTCGTGGTCGCGGCCTCCGGCGGCGCCAACCCCCGGGCGCTCGCCACCCCGGGGGCCTTGCTCGCCGCGGACCCGGATTGGGCCGTTGGGGCGCCCGCCGACCGGCTCGCGCCGCAGACCACGATCACCAAGCGCCCCCGCCGGCGCACCCGCAAGCGAACCGCGCGCTTCGCGTTCGGCTCCACCGAAGCCGGGTCGAGCTTCGAGTGCCGGCTGGATCGAGCCGCCTTTGCGTCCTGCTCGGGCCCGGTCAAATACACCCGGTTGAAGCGCGGCGGCCACCGGTTCGAGGTGCGGGCAATCGACGCCGCGGGCAACGTCGATCCGAGCCCGGCCGCCGCGGCGTTCAGGGTCAAGCGCAAGCGCCAGGCCGGCGCGCCCGGCTCAGCGAGCCGCTAGACCTTCTTCACCTGCTCGTAGCCGACCTCGACCGGGGTCTCGCGGCCGAAGATCGAGACCAGGATCTTGAGTCGCTGCGCGTCCTCGTTGATCTCGGCGATCTCGCCGGAGAAGTCCGACATCGGGCCGGAGATCACCTTCACCGTCTCACCGACCTCGAACTGGGCGTGGGCGCGCGGGCGCTCGGCCGTCTCGCGATGCAGGAGCCGGTCGACCTCGGGCTGGGAGAGCGGGATCGGCTTGTTGCGCGAGCCGACGAACCCGGTCACGCCAGGGGTGTTCTTGACCAGGCCCCAGGCGTCGTCGGTCATCTCCATGTTGACGAGCACGTATCCGGGCATCGTCCGCTTGGTGACCATCTCGCGCTTGCCGTCCTTGAGCTCGGCGACTTCCTCGCTCGGGACGACGACCTGACGCACGCGCCCGGAGGCGCCCATGGTGTCGACGCGGTGCTCGAGATTGGCCTTGACCTTGTTCTCGTGACCGGAGTAGGTGTTGATGACGTACCAGCGGAACATTCTTTGAATCGAAGCTTTCGGTTGGGTGGTTTAAGGCCCGGCGCTAGAGGATGCGCTGCACGAGCCAGTTGAAGACTGCATCGAGGACGCCGAGGTAGGCGGCCATGATGGTGATGAAGACGAGGGTGATGGCCGAGGCCTGGATCAGCGTCTCGCGATCCGGCCACTGGACCCGCTTGAGCTCCGCCCAGCAGGAGGCGAAGAACCCGAGCACTCCGCCGCGCTGGCGGCGCTCGGCCGGCGCCTGCGTCTTGGGGGCGCGGCGCTTCTCGGAGTCCTTGGCGCGCTGCTTTCGGTCGCGCTCTTCCTGGCGGCGGGCGCGGCGGCTGATCTTGTCGGCCGGCGCGGCCTCCGCGGCCGGCTCGGCCTCCACGGCCGGCGCGGCCTGCACGGCCGGCTCGGCGTCGCCGGGCCGGCCCTTGAGCTGCTCGAGGTCGACCCCGCGCTCGGCGAGCTCGGCCTCGGCTACGTCGGCGGTCTCGGGGACCTGGGTGTCGTGCTGGGCGTGCGACTCCTCGTCGCGCTCGGCCTCGACCTCTCCCGCCTGTTGCTGGGCCTTGCGTCGCTGCTCGGCCTTGCGCTGTGCACGCGTCTTCGCCACGTTAGGCGCTCAGCGGGTTTCCTTGTGCGCGGTGTGATGACCACACCAGCGGCAGTACTTGCGCATCTCGATCCGGTCCGGCGTGTTTCGCCGCGACTTGTTGGTCTGGTAATTGCGCCGCTTGCAGTCCTCGCAGGCGAGGGTTACGGCGATTCGTACGTCTCCGCGAGCCATCTGCTCTCCTGATCTCGTTGCCGGGGCAACTCGGTCCCGACAGAAAAAAGACCTCCGCCGCACCCACTCAGTAGGGCGAGGCACGAGGGTGGCGCAAGGATAGCGCGCGGTTCGCCCTCGGGTGGCCCGAGCCGGCGTCTGGACGCCCTGGTCGAGGCGGGGCGATCTGCTCTCAGGCACGGGCGGGCGCCGATCCACGGGTTATGGCGAAGGCCCGCGGAAGCCCCGCCTGTCACCTCCTTGCGCTCGTCCTGCTGGCGGCAGGCTCGAGCCTGCTCGCGAGCCCTGGGCTCGCGGCCGCGCACGAGGCCGCGCCGGTTCCCGGCGGGATCCCCGACCCGGACAAAGCCCGGAAGGGGACTCGAACCCCTGACCCCCTCCTTACCATGGAGGTGCTCTACCAACTGAGCTATCCGGGCAGCGAGCCAGCAGGGTAGCCGCTGCGGGCGGGCGGCGTCAGGGGCGCGCGAGTCCCTCGCGGATCGCCCGCGCGATCGAGCCCATCGCGGCGCGCGAGCGGTCGCTGAGCCCGACTGCGTTGATGAACCCGTGGACCAGGTCCGGCTCCCGGGTCAGCGTCGTCGCGACCCCGGCGGCGCGCATCGCGGCGGCGTACTCCTCGCCCTCGTCGCGCAGCGGGTCGAAGCCGGCGGTGACCACGTGCGCCGGAGCGATGCCGCTGAGGTCCGCGGCGAGGATCGGTGACGCGCGCGGGTCGCTGCGATCGGCCGCGGTGGCGAAGTAGTTGTCGCGAAACCAGTCCATCTCGGCCCTGGTCAGGAAGAAGCCCTCGGCGTAGGTCGTATACGACGGGCGCTTCGACGAGTAGTCGGTGACCGGGTAGATCAGCGCCTGAAACGCCGGCGCCGGCCCGTCGCCCGCGGCGGCGAGCTGGCAGACGACCGTGGCCAGGTTGCCGCCGGCGCTGTCGCCGGCGACCGCGATCCGATCCGGGTCGGCGCCGAGCGCCGCCGCCTCGGCGTGGGCCCACTCGAACGCCGCGAGGGAGTCCTCGACCGCCGCCGGGAACCGGTGCTCGGGCCCGAGCCGGTAGTCGACCGAGAGCACCAGCGCCGGGGTCTCGCTGGCGAGGAAGCGACACGGCTGGTCGTGGGTGTCGAGGTCGCAGATCACGTGGCCGCCGCCGTGGTAGTAGACGATCAGCGGCGCCGGCTCGGCGAGCCCGGCGGGGCGGTACAGGCGGGCGCCGATCGGGCCCGCCGGCCCCGGGAGCTCGAGGTCGCGGACCTCGGCGACCTCGATCCGCTCCCCAGCGAAGACGCGTGCGTCACGGCGGCGGCGCTCGCGAACGGTCGCGACCGGGTCGGGCCTGAACCCGCCGTAGAAGCGCTCGAGTCGCAGCGCGGTCTGCACCAGAGGGTCGAGTCGCTGGCTCTCACGCACCGTGAGACGGCCGGCGAGGAGGCGGACCAGCGGCGCAGGCGCCGCTGCCAGCGAGCGCACGAGGACCGTCTCGATCCGCTCGGCGAGGTCGGTTGTCGTCTGGTCCGCGCCCACGACGCGCAGGCTATCCAGGGACCGGTCGACCCCGAAGATCACCCGGCCGCGGAGGCGATCGCCGCGGCGAAATCGTCGACGTCGGCCTCGCTCGTGTCCCACGCGCACATCCACCGCACCTCGCCGGTGGCGTCGTCCCAGATGTAGAAGGGATGATCGCCGGGCAGCTCCTCGAGCAGGCGATCGATCGCCGGGCGCGCGAGGCGGGCGAAGACCGCGTTGGCCTCGACCGGCTGGCTGATCTCGACCCCGTCGAGCGGCTCGACGGCGGCCGCCAGCCGCGCCGCCATCGCGTTCGCGTGCGCGGCGCTTCGGCGCCACAGGTCGTCCGTGAGCAGCGCCTCGAACTGAACCGCCACGAACCGCATCTTCGAAGCGAGCTGGCCGAGCTGCTTGCGCGTGTACGCGAAAGTTCTCCGCGAGCTCGGGGCGACAGAAGACCACGGCCTCGCCGAAGACGAGCCCGTTCTTGGTCCCGCCGAAGGAGACCACGTCGACCCCGGCTTCGGTGGTGAGCTCGCCGAGCCCGGCCCCGAGCGCCGCCGCGGCGTTGGCGAGCCGCGCCCCGTCGACGTGCAGGTACATGCCGAGCTCGTGAGCCGCGTCGGCGAGCTCCCTCGTCTCCGCGAGCGAATACACGGTCCCGAGCTCGGAGGACTGCGTGATCGAGACGAGCCGCGGCTGCGCCTGGTGCTCGTCGCCGCGACGCGCCTCCCATCTGGCGAGGTCGGCGGGAGCGAGCTTGCCCTGCCGGTGCGGGACCGTCAGCAGCTTGACCCCGGAGAGGCGCTCCGGCGCGCCGCACTCGTCGACGTGCATGTGGGCGACGTCCGTGCAGATCACCGCCTCCCAGGGCCGGGTCAGCGCGTCGATCGAGGCGACGTTCGCCCCGGTGCCGTTGAAGACGAAGAAGGCGCGGGCGCCGTCGCCGAAGCGCTCTCGCACCAGGCCCTCGGCGCGAGCGGTCCACGGGTCGGCGCCGTACGACGCGCTGTGGCCGGCGCTCGCGGCGGCGAGCGCCTCGAGCACCTCGGGGTGGGCGCCGGCGTGGTTGTCGGAGGCGAAGTCGACCGGGGCGGCCGGTCGGGTGGGCTCGGTCGTCACGGGTACAGCGCGAGCCGCTTGCCGTTCATCTTCTGCGCCGAGTCGGAGCAGATGAACGCGATCCCGTCGGCGATCTCCTCGGCCGCGGTGAATGTCCTGTACGCCTTGTCCGGATTGTTCTCGCGCATCCGCGGGGTGATGATCGCGTTCACGACGAGGATGTTCGAGGTCGCCGCCGAGCCCGCCTCGCGGAAGCTGTCGGCGAGGGCCAGCGCCCACGCCTCGGCCGCAGCCTTCGTCGCCCCATAGGCGGCGTTGGTGCCGTCCGGCCCCTGGGCCTGGGAGGAGGAGACGACGACGAATCGCCCGTGCTCGGAGGCGGCGAGCCGATCGTGAAAGGCCCGCGTGGTGTGGATCACGGTCATCACGAGCAGGTCGTGCAAGAGCTCGTAGTCGGCGAGGTCGAAGCTCGCGAGCGGCTCGCCGCCCTTCCAGCCGCCGACCAGATGGATGAGCCCGTCGACATGGTCGAAGCGATCCTCGATCGCGTCCGCCCACTCGGCCGAGGCGCCGGGATCGAGCAGGTCGACGACCCGGGCGTCGGTGCGCTCCGGGTCGAGCTCGGCGGCCGCCTCGTCGAGGCGCCCCTGATCGCGGTCGGTGAGCGCCAGGCTGGCGCCGGCGTCGGCGAGCGTCCGCGCGACCACCGGGCCGAGGCCGCCGGCGGCCCCGGCGATCGCGATCACGCGGCCTTCGAGAGTGCCCACGCTCACAACGCTACCTGCGCGCGCTGAGCGGCGCCGCGAGCGCCGCCGCCATCGTCCCGGCAGCGCCCCCCAGGGTGCCGAACGCGATGTCGATGGCCGAGTCGCTCTTGCTGGGGATCAGCGCCGTGTCGAGGACGCGATCGCCGAGCAGCTCGCCCAGCTCCCAGAGGATCGTCAGCCCGAAGACCACCCCGACCGCGCCGATCGCCCACAGCGGCCAGGCGACCCGGCCGCGCAGGAACTCGGCGACCGCCCAACCGACCAGGACCCCGCCGATCCCGTGGGCGAGCGCGCTGGTCTCGTGCGAGGTCAGCGGCGGCGGCTGCACCCAGAGGACCCAGAGCAAGACCACGAGCCCGGCCGTGAGCGGGACCAGGGCGCGGTTCGAGAAGCCGGCCAGGCGCGCGGTGATCAACCCGGCGAAGCAGAGCCCGCACATGATCACCGCGGCGCCGTTGCGCGCCGCGAAGAACCCGAAGGTGAGCAGGGACAGCGCGCCGAGCGCGAACGCGAACAGGTCGAGGCGCAGCCGTCGTCCATCCATCGTGGACAAGGTTAGGCGCCCGCCTAAAGCTCAGCTTCGCCCGGCCAGCGCCGGCTCGAGCTTCGGCCTCAGCTGCGTGTAGAAGAGGCTGAGCGGGAACTCGTCGTCGCGGACCAGGTCGACGAGCTGCTTCGGCTCCTCGACCTCGGGCAGCTCGCGCTGCTCGCGGGCCCAGACCGAGCTCTCGGCCGGCTCGACGTACTCGGCCACGAGGTCGTGGGCGGCGATCCACTGGCCGAGCTTCGAGCGATCGATCCCGGAGTGGTAGAGGCCCTGGACCCGCTCGCGCAGCCGCTCGACGCCCTCGGCGACCCGGCCCCACTCGAGGGTGAGCCGGTTGTCGGTCCAGTGCAGGTAACCCTCGCGGTGCAGGAAGGCGAACAGCAGCTGGCCGCCGAGCCCGTCGTAGTTGCGGATGCGCGAGCCGGTGACCGGAAAGCGAAAGAGGCGGTCGAAGAGGATCGCGTACTGGGCGTAGCGGGCGAGGCTGAAGCCCTCCCGCTCGAGCTTCACGGCCTCGGCGAACGCGGTCAGGTCACAGCGCAGCTCCTCGAGCGAGTACATCCAATACGGGCTGCGCTGGCGGATCATGAACGGGTCGAACGGAAGGTCGCCGCGCATGTGCGTGCGATCGTGGATCAGGTCCCAGAGCATGTACGCGGACTCCGAGAGCTCGGCCGACGACAGCAGGCATGCTGCGTCCGGCGGCAGGTTGAGCCGCAGCGTCTCGGCGGCGGCGCCGCAGACGCGGCGGAAGCGCTCGGCCTCCCGGTCGCAGAAGATCGCGCCGAAGTGATAATCCGACGGGCGCTCGGCGGTCGAGAAAGTCTCCGGGAACAGGACGGCGCACTCGGAGTCATAGCCCGAGGTGTGATCGACGAAGGTCACCGGCAGGTACTTGGCGTTGTCGTAGCGCGTCCGCTCCAGCTCGTCGATCCACTCGGGCCAGGGGACCCGGACGATCAGGGCCTCGAAGCAGGTCTCGGTCGACGCGTTCTGCTTGTACATCGGGAAGACGCAGAGGTGCTCGATCCCGTCGCGTCGGTCGCGCTCGGGGCGGAAGGCCTCCATGGAGCGATCGAAGGCGGGCTTCGCGAAGCCGGACTCGACCCAGCCGTCGAGATCGGCGCAGAGCGCCTCGATGTACTCGGCCTGGTGCGGGAAGTCGTCGGCGAGGGCCTTCGCCGAGGCGGCGATCGTCGCGGTCAGCTCGCGCAGCCGCGCCGGGTCGTGCGCCGCCGTGTCGACCGAGCCGTCGGGTCCCTGGGAGAGGCGCAGCTCCTCGACCGCGTCGCGAAGCTGAGCCCACTCCGGGCGGGCCGCGGCGGCCGAGGGCACCTCGGTGACCGGGCTCGCGAACGACGGCTGAGCGGCCCAGTAGACGAGGTTGAGCCACAACGAGCGGTGGTCGAGGTCGGCGATGCAGTCGTCGCCGAACAGGTCGGAGTCGGCGGTGACGACGACGCGGCCGGCGCCGTGGTCGACGATCGCGGCCAGCGGCGCGTTCGGCACCGACGCGGTCGGCCACGAGCGCGCGATCACCCGGGCGCCGTTGTCGGTGCGCAATACCCCGGCGCGGTAAAAGCAGGCGGCGTCCACTCCGGCGAGCGGGTCAGCGCCGGCCGGCGCGCGGCCGGAGAGTTGGTCGCCGAGCGAGGCGAGCACCCAGGAGGGCGCGTCGCCGTAGTGGTGGTCGTAGTCCTGGACGGTCGCGGACTCGATCTCGATCCCGAACCGGTGCAGCAGATCGTTGAGGTTCGCTCCGTACTTGTCCTCCTCCGTCTCGCCGAGCACGACGAGGCCGCCGCCGGCGCGGACGAACGCCTCGATCGCCTCGATCTCCTCGCGCTCGAGCAGCGGCGAGCCGCCGTTGACCGTCGCCTCCCACTTCGGGTCCGAGGGATGAGCGATGACGAGCACCGACGCCTCGGCGAGCACCGCCGGGGTCAGCGGGCCGTCGGTGTGCGCCGCAACCGTGAACTCACGCTCGGCGAGCGCCTCGGCGGCGCTGGCGAGCGACGAATCGGCCGGGTGCGCGGG
This sequence comes from uncultured Solirubrobacterales bacterium, assembly GCA_963781265.1. Classification (GTDB taxonomy): domain Bacteria; phylum Actinomycetota; class Thermoleophilia; order Solirubrobacterales; family 70-9; genus WHSW01. Next base: position 269,848 of record CAWAFH010000018.1, on the reverse strand, counting down.
CTGGATCGCGGCCGCCACGTCGGGGCGGATCGTCCAAGCCTCGCTGTGGGACTCGTCAAAGAGCACGCTGATGCCAGCCGTCGGGCGGTTCATCTGTCGAACGGTAATGCCCGTCGCGATCCGCGTCAATGTTGATTATCGCTCGCTTGTCCGCAAGAATCCTGCGCATGGACGCCACTGATCGCAGGATTCTGTCGCTACTGATGGAGGATGGGCGGCGCACGTACGACGACATCGCGCGCCGGGTCAACCTCTCGGCCCCGTCGGTCAAGCGCCGGGTCGACCGGTTGCGCGCCTCCGGAGCGCTGCGCGGCTACACCGCGCTCGTCGACCACGCGGCGCTCGGCTGGAACACCGAGGCGCTGGTCGAGCTCTTCTATCGCCCGGGGACGACCCTCGGCGAGGTCGCGAACACCCTGCGCGAGCATCCGGAGGTCGCCGAGGCGTGGAGCGTCACCGGCGAGGCGGATGCGATCGCCCGCGTCCGGACCTCCGACAACGCGGACCTCGAGCGGCTGATCGTCGACCTGCAGCGCAACGGGCTGGTCGAGCGGACGCGCTCGCAGGTGGTGTTGTCCCGCCTCGTCTTTCACGGCGACTGAGCCGGCGGCGACGGTGCGACAGCCGCCATCCGCCTTCGCTAGTGGCGACGCGCCCAGTCCGGCAACTCTCCTTGCTCGACGACTATCCGGCCCGGCCCGTCGGCCCGCACGCGCACCGTCGAGCCGTGCTGGAGGCCCGCCTCGTAGAAGGGCCGCTGCGGGATCGTGATCCGCCGCTTCTGGTTGATGATCGCCTGGCCGCTCCGTCCGAGCTTGCGCTCGTAGCGAGTCGGCTTGATCGGACTGGGTGCGGCGATGATGGGGGAGGCAGGATTCGAACCTGCGAAGGACTGAGCCAATGCGTTTACAGCGCATCCCGTTTGACCACTTCGGTACTCCCCCGCGCGGGACGCTGATTCTAGAAAGCGCCCGGCAAAGCTTGCGTTCAGCGGGGCGCCTGCCTCGATCTCGAACTCCGCTCGGCAGCTCTGATGCGCGGACTGGACCCGCGGGTCGGCTACTTGTCGGCGCCGCGGATCGCGTCCTTGACCTTGCCGGCGGCGTCGCCGACCTTGTCCTTGACCTTGCCGGACGCTCGATCGACCTTGCCCTCGTTCTTGAGGCTGTCGTCACCGGTCAGATCGCCGGCGGCCTCCTTGACCCGGCCCTTCGCATCATCCACGTTCTCAGGCATCTCCGGTCCTTTCTTGGTTCGAGTCGCCCGATTGCGGGCGACACCATGTGGCTTCCCGTTCCGGGGGCGCCGAAACTCCGGCGCTCGCCGCGTGCTCGTCTAGGGTGAGCGCGCCGTTGGGGGGCGGCCCGATTGATGCGAGCACGAGCGCAGACGACACAAGCCCCGGCCGCGCTGGGCCGGATCGCCGTCGCGGCGGCCATGCTGGCGCTCGCGATCTGGCTCGCCCTCGGGGCCGGGCACCCGCGCAGCTCCGTCGCCGCAACGCCGACGCGACCAAACGTGATCGTCATCCTCACCGACGACCAGACCGTCTCGCAGCTCAGCGCCGAGGCGATGCCGAAGACGCTCGCCCAGTTGGGCGACCGCGGCACCGCGTTCAGCTCCAGCATCGTCTCCTCACCGCTGTGCTGCCCCTCGCGGGCCGGCTTTCTGACCGGCGACTACCCGCACAACTCCGGCGTGTACGACAACGAACCCGGATACGGGGCGCTGATCGACAAGAGCTCGATCGTCTACTCCTGGCTGCAGGCCGCCGGCTACCGGACCGGCCACGTCGGGCGCTACCTGCTCAATTACGACCGCGAGACGCCGCTCGGCGGCGACTGGCAAACCGACGGCGGCTTCGCCGCTCCCCCCGGCCTGGACGACTGGTTCGGCTTCGTCGGACCCTCGACCTACTACTACGGAGCCACCTTCTCGAACAACGGGACCCCCGTTGTCCAGGGCCAGGAGAAGCCGGGCTACACCACCCGGGTGATGAACCACCACGCGCTCGACTTCATCCGCGCCGGGCAGACCGACCCGCGCCCGTACTTCCTGATGCTCGCGCATGTGGCGCCGCACGCCGCCGCGACCACCGGGCCCGGCCAGTGCGGGGTCGGCGGGCTGCCGATCCCCGACGGCGGCAAGCTCGGCAAGTGGCGCGACGCGCCGCTCCCGAAGCCGCCCTCGTTCGACGAGAAGGACCTCTCCGACAAACCGGACTGGATCGCGACCCGGCCGCACATCGGCCACACCAAGCGCCACAACCTGAAGCTCGGCTGGCGCTGCGCCAACGCGTCGCTCGCGACGGTCGACGACGGCGTCGCGCAGATCGTCAAGCAGCTGCGCCGCCAGGGCGACCTCGACAACACCGCGATCTTCTTCACCTCCGACAACGGCTACCTGTTCGGCGAGCACCGAGTCGTTCTCAACAAGGTCTATCCGTACGAGGAGGCGCTCCGCGTGCCGCTGCTCGCCCGGGTTCCGACCGACCTGCTCGGCAGCCGCGTGCGGCGCAGCGGCCGCCCGCCGACGGTCGACGCGCTGGTCAGCCAGCTCGATCTGACCGCGACCGTGCTCGACCTCGCCGGCGCCAGCCCGTGTACCGCCGACGGCGACTGCCGCCGGCTCGATGGCCGTTCGCTGATGCCGCTGCTCAGCGGGCGCAAGCCGGACTGGGCGAAGGGCCGGTCGCTGCTCTTCCAGATCGGCCAGAACCGCGCCTGCGGCGCGCTGCCGCAGAAGGGCCTGCGCAACTACTACGACGGGGTGCGGACGAAGCGCTACGTCTACATCGAGCACAACCGCGTCAACCCGGACAACGGCGCTTGCGACCGGCCCGAGTACGAGATGTACGACCTCAAGCAGGACCCGTACGAGCTCGACAGCATCGCCGTGAACCCGGCCCAGCGGACTCCCTCGGCGCTGCAGTCACAACTCGCGCAGCGCCTGTCCGTCCTGCGCCAGTGCTCGGGGATCTCCGGCCGCGACGCCCCCGACGGGCGGCCGTTCTGTAATTGAGTGTTCGCCGCTCGCCGCTCGCCGCTCGAGCAAGGGCTCGTGCACAGTTGCCCTCGGCCACGTGTGCACGATGAACACGTCCCGGCCCTTGCTCAGCAGCCAGCGGCGAGCGGCGAGCGGCGAGTTCTACGCGAACTCGCGCAGCCGTTGCGCCTCGGGCAGCTGCTTGAGCTTCTTCAGCGTGTTGTTCTCGATCTGGCGGATGCGCTCACGGGTGACCCCGAACGCCCGCCCGACCTCCTCGAGCGTCAGCGGCTCGTGGCCGCGCAGGCCGTAGCGCAGCTCGATCACCTGGCGCTCGCGCTCCGGTAGCGCGTCGAGCGCCCGCTGGATGTCCTCTCGCTGAAGATTCTCGGTCGCCGCCTCGAACGGCTCCTCGGTCTGCTCGTCCGCGACGAAGTCGCCCAGCTCCGACTCGTCCTCGTCGCCGACCGGCTTCTCGAGCGAGACCGGCATCTGGGCGACGCGCAGGATGTCTCGGACCTCGCGCACGGTGATCTCGAGCTCGGCGGCGATCTCGTGTGGCTCGGGCTCGCGGCCGAGCTTCTGGACCAGCTGGCGCTCGACCTGCGTCACCCGGTTGAGCTTCTCGACCATGTGCACCGGGATCCGGATCGTCCGCGCCTTGTCGGCGATCGCCCTCGTCACCGCCTGGCGGATCCACCAGGTCGCGTACGTGGAGAACTTGTAGCCGCGCCGGTAGTCGAACTTCTCGACCGCCCGGATCAGGCCCAGCGAGCCCTCCTGGATCAGGTCGAGGAAGCTCAGTCCGCGGCCGAGATACCCCTTCGCGATCGAGACCACGAGCCTCAGGTTGGCCTCGACCATGTGGCGCTTGGCGGCCATGTCCCCCTTCTCGATCCGCTTCGCCAGGTCCACCTCCTGGTCGGCGGTGAGCAGCTCGACCCGCCCGATCGAGCGCAGATAGAGGCGGAGCGAATCGAGGCTCGGCTCGACCGTGAGGTCGAGCTCGGCCTTCTTCGACTGGCCGGGGGCCGACTCCCCCTTCGACTCCTTGTAGGCGGTCAGCCCGTCCTCGGCGATCACGTCGACGCCGTGCTCGATCAGGTGAGCGTGCAGGCCCTTGACCTGCTCCTTGGTGACCTCGACCTCCTCGAGCGTCTGCGAGATCTCCTCGAAGGTCAGATAGCCGCGCTCGCGGCCGCTCGCGATCAGCGCGCGCAGCTCGTCCGAATCGGGCAGCGCCTGCTCGCCCTCTTCGAGTGGCTCTCCCCCATTGGCCTCCGGACTGTCCGGGGCCTGATCCGCGAGAAGCACGTCCGCCTTCTCTGACACCCGCTCTCCTCTCCTGAGGCGCGGGAGTATATGCCCTGTACAAGCTATCGAGGACTGCGACGAGCGCGGACGCGTACCCTTTGGGCCATGTCGACGATCGAGACCGGCTCGGCCACCGGCACCCGTCCCGACGTGCAGGCCGGACGCCCGTCCACCGAGGTGAGTCTGACGCGCGTCGGGGTGCGCGGGGTCGAGAAGGTGATCCACGTCGCCGCCGCTCCCGGCAGCGACGGTGACCGGCCCGGCGGGAGCCTGTTCTTCGCCGAGCTCGAGACCCTCGTGGACCTGAACCCGCAGCAGGCCGGCGTCCACATGTCGCGGTTCGAGGAGATCGTCAACGAGGCGATCGACGGGGTGATCCTCGATCAGGTGCTGCGCGCCGAGGAGCTCGCGGCCCGGATCGCCGAGCGGGTGCGCGAGCGCCAGCACGGCCTGCGCGCCGAGGTCACGATCACGGCGCGCTACCCGGAGACCGTCCCGACCCCGGTCTCGCGCCTCGAGACCCAGGAGATCTACACGCTGTTCGGCACCGCGGTCGCCTCCGAGCGCGGCACGCGGACGCTGACCGGGGTCGAGGCGCAGGGGATGACCGCCTGCCCGTGCGCGCAGGAGGAGCTGACCGCGAACGCGCGTGAGCGCCTGGTCGATGACGGCTTCAGCGAGGACGAGATCGAGCGCATCTTCACCTCGGTCCCCGTCGCCACCCACAACCAGCGGGGGATCGGCGCGCTTCACCTCGGCCGCCCCGAGGGCGACTCGCACTCGATCGACGCCCGCGACCTCCTGCACATCGTCGAGCAGTCGATGAGCTCCGAGATCTACGAGCTGATGAAGCGCTCCGACGAGGCGCACGTGGTCGAGAAGGCGCACCGGAACCCGCGCTTCGTCGAGGACGTCGTCCGCGAGATGATCCGCCGCGTCTGCGAGGCCTACCCGGAGCTCGGCGAGGGCGGCTTCGTGCTCGCCCGCCAGGAGAACCTCGAGACGATCCATCGCCACTCGGTCGTCGCCGAGCGCTCCGGCCGGCTGGCCGAGATCCGCGCCGAGCTGGAGACCGGCGAGCACTCGCGCCACCACCTGACGTTGCGCGAGTGGCTCGAGGCGCCGTGCGCCTGAGCCGCAGCGCCGCCTAGCGCCGGCTCACGACGAGGCGCCCTCGGCGCGCGGGGCGTGGGAATCCATGCGCTTGCGCATGCCGAGGAAGTAGTCGACCCCCGAGATGATCGTGACCGCGACCGCGACGTAGAGCAGGACGTCGACCCAGGTCGGCGCCGGGTCGAACGCGATCAGCGCGAAGATCGCCGCGATCTGCAGCGCCGTCTTCAGCTTGCCGAGCCAACTCGCTTCGATCACCACGCCGCGCTCGGCGGCGACGCTGCGCAGGCCGGTGACCGCGAGCTCGCGGGCGATGATCACCATCGCGACCCAGGCGGCCAGCCGGTCGAGCGAGACGAGCGAGATCAGCGCCGCGATCACGAGGAGCTTGTCGGCGAGCGGGTCCATCAGCTTGCCGAACGTCGTCACCTGGTGACGGCGCCTGGCGATGTAGCCGTCGAGGCCGTCGCTGAAGGCGGCCAGCGCGAACACGATCGCCGCGATGACGTCCCCGTCCGGGGTCTCGTCGAGCAGCGCGACCACGATCACCGGCACCGCCAGGATCCGCAACATCGTGAGCACGTTGGGCACGTTGACCGGGAACATCGCCGCCCAGTATGGCGCCGTCAGCGCCCGTCGCTGCTGAGCTCCCGCGCGCGGGCGAGCACGTCGTCGAGCATCGGCGCCGTCAGCTTGCCCGTGAACGTGTTCTGCTGCGAGGGGTGATAGGAGCCCAGCAACCGATACGGGCCGACCTCCCCCTCGGCCCGGTGGCCGAACCGCGGCTTCGGTCGCGGCGTCTCGTATCCGAGCGCGCGGAGCGCGCGCAGGGCGCCGTCCCACGCGAACGAGCCGAGCGCGAGCACGACCCGCGCCGATCCGAGCAGCTCGAGCTCGGTCTCCAGCCACGGCAGGCAGGCGTCGCGCTCAGCCGTCGTGGGCTTGTTGGCCGGCGGGGCGCAGCGCACGACGGCCGTGATCCACGCGTCGGCCAGGCGCAGCCCGTCGTCGCGCCGCTCGAAGCTCGGCTGGTTCGCGTACCCGGCCCGGTGCAGGGCCCCGTACAGCCATTCGCCCGAGCGGTCGCCTGTGAACATGCGCCCGGTCCGGTTGGCACCGTGCGCGGCGGGCGCCAGCCCGACCACCACCAGCCGCGCAGCCGGATCCCCGAACCCGGGCAGCGGCCGCGCCCAGTAGTCCTCGCCTCGGTAGCGGCGCGGCGGATCCGCCGCGCACGCCTCCCGCCACTCGACCAGCCGCGGGCAGCGCCGGCAGGCGCTGACCCGCTCGCCGTGCGTGGCGAGGGACTCATCGCTGGCGGGCTCGGCGGGCATCTGCATCAGTAGGGTGGCGGCATGCTCGAGGTCTCGCGTCGCGGCTTTCTCGTCCTCGGCGGCACCGGTGCCGCCGGCGTCGCCCTGGCCGCCTGCGGCCAGGCGCCCGACCAGCGCGACGACGCCTCGCCCGACGAGCTCACGGCGGCCGAGGCGAGCGCCGAGACCGCGCTCGCCGGTGCCTACGGCGCCGCCGCGTCGGCGCTCCCCAAGGGAGAGGAGCGAACCACCCTCGAGCAGTTCGCCACCGCCGCGGGCAAGCGCGCCGACGAGTTCGGCGGCGGCACCGCCCAGGCCGGCGACACGCCCCCGGCCGACGGCGGGCCCGACTCGCCCGAGGCGCTCGACGGGGCGATCCGCGCCGCGAACGCCGCGATCGCCGCGCACCGCGAGGCCGCCGGGCTGCTCGACACGTCCGAGGGCCGCGCGCTCGCCTCCTCCTCGCTCGTCGCCTGTGCGGCCGAGCTCGCCGCCGTCGATCACTTCGCCGGCAAGGAACAGGCGCCGTCGCCGTTCGTCACCGGCAGCACCGAGGCCCCGTACGAGGCCGCCGACGACTCGAGCACCTCGACCACCACCTCGACCACGACCTCGGGGGGCGGATGAGCGCGGAGGCGTCGAGCCGCCGCGAGGCACTGCGGCGCGGCGCGATCGCCGCCGGGGCGGTCGCCGCCGGCGGCCTGCTGCGAGCTGCCCCCGCGGTCGCGCAGTCGCCCGACGACGAGGACCTGCGCGACTTCCTCGTCGAGGCAATCGGCCTCGAGCAGGTGACCGTGCTCGCCTACTCCAACGCCGCCGACGCCGCCAAGTCGCCCGCGGACAAGGAGACCTACGACCGCTTCCGCGACCAGGAGCAGGCGCATGCCAACGCGCTGCTCAGCGCGATCGACGAGCTCGGCTTCGATCCCCCCGAGGCCCCGGACTCGGCGACCGACACCGGGGTCTTCGACGACGTCGAGGGGCTCTCCACCGAAGCGGCGAAGCGGCTCACCGATCAGCTCGGCAAGCTCGCCGACGCGAAGACGCCGACCCAGTACCTCGACCTGATGACCTCGCTCGAGCAGTCGCAGATCACGCTCTACGTCGGCCAGGGGCCGGGGCTGGACAGCACCGACCTCTCGACCACCGCCGCCGAGATCGCCGGCTGCCAGGGCCAGCACCTGGTCGTCCTCGGTGGGCTCGAGGGCCAAACGCCGGGCCAGGCCGCCGCGGGCGTCGCCGCGAACGCGACCAAGGCGAGCCAGGACTCGAACTCGCAGTGAGCGCGGCGCTCGAGCCGCGCCCGGTGGCGGAGTCGCGCTCCGAGCTGATCCGCTGGGCGGGGATCGAGGACGCGAACTCCGCCGGCTTCGTGCACGGCGGCATGGTGATGAAGGCCTGCGACGAGGCCGCCGCGATCGCTGCGATCCGCCACTGCCGACGCCGCGTGGTCACCGCCGGGATGGACCGGATGACGTTCACGCAGCCGGTCCACGTGGGCGAGCTGCTGATCTGCCGGGCGACCGTGAACGCCGCGTGGCGGACCTCGCTCGAGGTCGGCGTGCGGGTCGAGGCCGAGGACGCCCGCACGGGCGAACGGCGCCACACCTCGACCGCCTACGTGACCATGGTCGCGCTCGACGATGCCGGGCGCCCGACCCCGGTGCCGCCCGTGATCGCCGAATCCGAGGACGAGCAGCGGCGCTGCCGCGAGGCCGAGCTGCGGCGGGCGAACCGGCTCGCCGAACGCGATCAGATCCTCCACGGGCGTCCCTGAGCACTACCCTGCGGCAGCGATGTCGCCGAGCGCCGAACTGACGAAGCTCGCGATCGTCCCCGCCTACAACGAAGGGGAGATGGTCGCCAGAGTGGTCCGCGACATCCATCGCGAGGCCCCAGGCTTCGACGTGCTCGTCGTCGATGACGGCTCGACCGACTCGACCGCGGCCGAGGCCGCCGCGCAGGGAGCCGTCGTGATCCGCCACCCGTACAACCTCGGGATCGGCGGCGCGGTGCAGTCCGGCTACAAGTACGCGCTTCGCCACGGCTACGACGTCGCGGTGCAGGTCGACGGCGACGGCCAGCACAAGCCCGAGTACCTGCCCGAGATGGCCGCGGCGCTGCACACCTCCGGCCAGGCGGACATGGTCTACGGCAGCCGCTTTCTCGGCGACCCGGGCTACAAGGTCCCGGTCGCCCGCCGGCTCGGCAACCTGATCTTCTCGGTCGTGCTCAGCACCCTCACCCGCCAGCGGGTCACCGACCCGACCTCCGGCTTTCGCATGACGAACCGGCGCGGGATCGAGCTCTTCGCTCGCGACTACCCCCACGACTACCCGGAGGTCGAGGCGCTGCTGATGCTGCACGCCCACCATCTGCGCATCCACGAGGTTCCCGTGCGGATGAACGCGCGCGGCTTCGGCTCGAGCTCGATCGACTACCCGCGCAGCGCCTATTACATGGTCAAGGTGATGCTGGCCCTGTTCGTCGGCCTGTTTCGCCGCCGCCCGACCCCGATCGAGGCGACCGGCCAGGACGAGCCCGGGGTCGGCCCGCCGGCGCAGGGGGCCTAGGTGCGCCGGCGCGCGCTCGCCCTGACCCTGGTCGCGACCGCGCTGCTGTGCGCGACCGCCTCCGCCGCCACGGTCCGGGTCCAGAACGAGAACGAGTCCGGCCCCGGCTCGCTCGGCCAGGCGATCCTCGACGCGGGGCTCGGCGACACGATCGTGCTCGGCCCGGGCACCTATCCGCTGACCGAGGGCGAGACGCTGCTCGCCCAGGACAACACGATCCGCGGCGCCGGCGAGGACGTCACCACGGTCGTGCCGACCGGCGGCGGGGACGCGGTGGACAGCACGAACGTCGTCAACGCGACGATCGGCGAGCCGCTCAACCCGAAGGCCGACGGCGGCTCGAGCATCGAGACCAAGGCCCAGATCGTCGCTCTGATCGCGACCCTGGCGATCTTCCTGCTGGTCCTCGAGCTGGTCCGCCGCCGGCGCCTCGCCGAGCGCTACGCGCTGCTTTGGATGCTGGCCGCGATCGCGATGCTGGTGCTCGCGATCTGGACGGACGGGCTGGACGTGATCGCCGACCTGATGGGGATCCAGGAGCCCGCGAACGCGATCTTCATCCTCGCGATCGGGGTCATCTTCATCCTCCTGCTGCACTTCTCGGTCGCCGTCTCGCGGCTCGCCGAGGAGAACAAGATCCTCGCCCAGGAATCGGCGCGCCTCGACCAGGAGCTGCGCGTCGCGCGCGGCGAGGTCGCCGGCGAGAACGGCGCCTCAGCGGCCGCGGCCGGCGCCGACGAGCAGCCGGACGAGCGACCAGTAGCCGCCGAGGACGGCGGCTAGGAGCCGCGAGCGCGCTGCCCGGCCGAGGTAGGCCGAATCGAGGCGCGCCGTCAGTGATTCGGAGAACTCACCGGCGCCGATCGTGCGCGCCGCCTGGATCGCGCGCCGTTCGCCGAGCAGGCGGGGGAGCGCCGCCAGGGTCTCGCCCCAGGCGCGGAGCTTCTGCGGCAGCCAGCCGCCGCTCGCGGCGACCACCAGCAGGGCGAGCTCGGTCGCCGCGAGCGCCGGCGCCAGGAGGGCGAGCAGGGCGCCCGGGTAGGTACGGATCAGGGTCGCCCAGCGGTTGCGCTCGAGGTAGCGCCACTTCTCGGTCCCCTTGTCGAACTCGTAGTCGTGATCGACCCGGGCGCTGCGCTCGACCCCGAGCGCACCGCCGCCGAGGCGCACCCGCAGCGAGAGGTCGACATCCTCGTGGTACAGGAAGAACGGTTCGGGCATGCCGCCGAGCCGGCGGTAGAGCGAGGTGGAGATCGCCAGGCAGGCGCCCGAGAGGAAGCCTGGCTCGGCGCTCGGCGCTCGCCGCTCGGCGCTCGGGTCATACGGGTTGCCCGCGCCTCCCGCCCAGCCGATCCCGGTGAAGTGAAGGACGCCGCCCTCGGTGTTGATCGTGCGCCCACCGTCGGCGGTGACCAGCGCCTGCCAGGCGGCCCACCCGCGGCCGTCGATGGCCGGCGCCTCGATCGCATCGCGCCAGCCCGGTTGCGGGACCGCGTCGGGGTTGAGCAGGCAGAGCAACTCGCCGGTGGCCGCGTCCGCGCCGCGGTTGCAGGCCGCGGCGAACCCGAGGTTGGCTCCGATCTCGATCAGCGTCGCGCCGGGGGCGAGCTCGGCGAGCGCCGCTTGGCCGCCGTCGGTCGAGGCGTTGTCGACGACGATCAGCTGGTCGGTGTCGCGCATCTGCGCCGCGAGCGCGGGCAGCGTCGCGGCGAGCGCGGGGCGCGAGTTGTGGGCGACGATGATCACCGAGAGGGTCGGCATGAGCACCGCAATCTACGATGGCGCTCTCAGATGAAGCACCTGCTGCGCCCGATCTTCGACCGCGTGATCATCAAGGAGCTCGAACCCGACCGGATCCGGCGCTCCGGCCTGGTCGTCCCGGCCGGCAGCCACGAGCCCCCGCCCCAGCACGGGATCGTGCTCGCAATCGGCCCCGGGCTCGACTGGTGGGAGGGCGCCGGGGTGGCGATGCCGGTGAAGCCCGGCGACCACGTCGTCTTCCCGGCGTCGGCCGGTGCCTGGGTCGAGGTCGACGAGGAGAAGCTGCTCGTCTGCCGGGTGGGCGAGCTGCTCGGGGTGCTCGAGGAGATCGGGGTCTGCCCCTACTGCGGCGACCAGGGCGTGGCCGGCGCCGACGCGTGCCCCGTCTGCGGTCGCAGCGCCGGCCAGGCCGCCGGCTAGATCGACCCGATGGCCGCCTACGACGCGTCCGCCTGGACCGACCTGTTCGTCGCCGTCGCCGGCGCCGGGGCGGCGCTCGCCGGGCTCGTCTTCGTCGCCGTCTCGATCAACATCGAGTCGATCCTGAACATGGAGGGCGTGCCCGATCGCGCGCTGCAGACCCTCGTCACGCTGGGGATCATCGTGCTGGTCTCGATCGCCGGCCTGATCCCGGGCCAGAGCACGACCGCGCTCGGGCTCGAGCTGCTCGGGTTGTCCGTGGCGTTCACGGTCGGGGTCGCCGTGCTCGCGCTGCGAAGCCTGCCTCACGAGGGACCGGTGAGCTGGCGGGCGAGCCGGATCGGCGTCGCGGCGCTGACCAGCGTGCCGCTCGTGATCGGTTCGATCTCGATCCTCGCCGAATCCGGCGGCGGCCTCTACTGGATCGCTCGGCGGGATCGTCGCGTGCATCGTCGGCGCGCTCGCCAACGCCTGGGTGCTGCTGGTCGAGATCCTGCGCTGAGCGGGCCTTCTATTACGTCAAATGCGAGGCACTGGAAGAGCTGAGCGGGTGGCTGAGGTGACGCCGGCGCGTTAACGAGCGGGCGAGAACGGGCGTGACTCCATGCCGTCGCGCCCGACGATCAGCGCCATCGATTCTCCGACCTCGTGCCAGGCGCCGGACAAGTCCGCCAGCGGCTCCGAGACGATCAAGCGGGTGTCCTCGGGAAGTTGCTGGAGCCGTGGATTCTCCGGATGCAGCCTGCGTACGGTTTCCACGTCCTCGGAGACGAACAGCGTCCTCGACTGGTGCGCGCTCGAATAGCGGATCGCCCAGACCCGCTCGCCGTCGGCGATCCCGACTGTCATCTGCACCGGATCTTCGACCCCTTGCTCGGCCGCGCGGGCCTCGACCATCCCGACGACCCGTTCCATCGCGCCGATCGGATCCTCCTCGAGTCCCTCGGTCAGGGCGAGGTAGAAGATGGTTTCCGAGTCCGTTGAGCCAGACAGGCCGACGAAGAGTTCGGGATCGACGGCGAGCAACAGGTCGCGGCGCATCCTGGCGAAGCCGCCGATCAGGCCGTTGTGGACGAACAGCCACCGGCCGTGACGAAACGGATGGCAGTTGGTCTGTTGGACGGGGCTGCCGACCGCGGCTCGGATGTGGGCGAGGAAGAGCGGGGACTCGATATGGGCGGCGAGGTCGCGCAGGTTGGCGTCATTCCAGGCCGGGTTGACGCTTCGGTAGCGGGCCGGGTGCTCGGGCATATCGGGCGGATACCAGCCGAGGCCGAAGCCATCGCCGTTCGTGGTCTCGGCGCCCATTCTCGAGTGCAGGCTCTCGTCGATCAGGCCGTGCTTGGTCCGATAGAGGAGCTCGTCGATGAGCAGCGGCTCCCCGATATAGGCGTTCCAACGACACATGCGCAGCTACCGCCGGCGGCCCTGTCAGTCCCACCTCGCCTGCGCGTCCCAGCGGATGGTCAGCTGGTAGAGGATGACCACATCGAGGGTGATCATCAGGAACGCCCACAGCGGTGCGGCGGGAAACCAGACGATCTGCGCGATCGCGTTGATGCCGACGATGATCACGCCGAACCAGCGAGCGGCGGGGTTGCCGGTCAGCAGACCGATGCCGGTGAGCGCGACGAGCGAGCCCAGGATCAGGTGCACCCAGCCCCAGGTCGTGATGTCGGCGATGATGGCACCCTGGCCACCGACCACGACGACGTCATCGTTGAGGATCCCACCGAGGCCCCAGAGCGCGCTCAGCGAGCCGACGATGAACATGATCACCCCCGCGAACGCCGCCCATCCGGAGTCGCCGCGACCTGAACGTTCTGCCATCTCTCGCCCCTTGCTAGCCGGTTGACGATTCGGATCCGACTCTATGCGAGAACGTTCTCCCGATGCGTCCGTCGCTGAGCCGGATCTCGGCTTGGGTCACTGGGCCACGCGGGCTCGGATGATGGCCGAGGCCGCGTGCTCATGGACGCGGTGGGTCGCTTGGATCTCGACCGCCTCGAACCCGGCCCCCTCGAGCTGGGCCCGGTAGTCGCCCCGGGTCAGGGCCCCGGCGATGCAGCCGGTCCACTGCTCCATGTCGGCCCGCGTCGCCTCGTCCATGTCCTCGTCGGCGACCACATCGCTGACCGCGAACCGGCCGCCGGGCCTCAGCACCCGTGCCGCCTCGCGGAACACCTGCGCCTTGTCGCCGGAGAGGTTGATGACGCAGTTGGAGATGATTACGTCGACCGTGTCGTCGGGCAGCGGGATGTCCTCGATCGTCCCTTTGACGAACTCGACGTTCTCGACCGCGGCCTCGCGCTGGTTGGCGCGGGCCAGCGCGAGCATCTCGTCGGTCATGTCGAGGCCGTAGGCCTTGCCGGTGGGTCCGACGCGCCGCGCCGACAGCAGGACGTCGATGCCGCCGCCCGAGCCCAAATCGAGCACCGTCTCGCCCTCGTTCAGGGCCGCCACCGCGGTCGGGTTGCCGCAGCCGAGGCTGGCCAGCTGCGCGGCCTCGGGCAGGGCCTCGCGATCGCCCTCCTCGTACAGGCCGGCGCCGAAGACCTCGCGCTGCTCGTCGGTGATCATGGCCGCATCCCCGCAGCAGGACGCACCCTCGCCTGCGGCCACGGCGGCCTTGGCATAACGGTCGCGGACGATCTCCTGAAGTTCGCTTTTCTCGGCCCCCTGCGTCTCCTCCTCGTCTCCGGCGGCGCATCCGCAGCCGCTTCCTTGGTGGGTCCCGCAGCACTCGTCCTTGGCCCCTGGCTCACAACAGTTCTGCTGTGCGTCCGGCGAGCAGCAACCGCTCGTCTCCTGGTCGGCCAACTTCAGCTCAGCCATGCGCTCAGCTCCTCGAGGGCCTCCGGCTTGACGTAGTAATAGGCCCAGAGGCCCTCGCGCTCGGAGCCGACGATCCCCGCCTCACGCAGCTTCTTCAGGTGGTGGGAGACGGTCGGCTGGGAGAGGTCAAAGAGCGGCACAAGCTCGCAGACGCAGACCTTGCCGGCGTGCTTTCTGAGCACGTCTACCAGCTGCATCCGCACCGGATCGCCGAGCGCCTTGGCCACCTCGGCCATGCGCTCGGCCTGCATCGCGCTCGATGTCGGGATAGACGACGGGCTCACAACAGACCTCACCCTTGCGGCGCTTCTGCTTGGGGGCGAGTTCCAAAGTGGTCATCGGCGGGCTCCTCTGGGTAAATCGAAATTCATCTATATGGATACTAGCTAATTCAAATGACGCTTGTCAATGTTAGTCTTCCCTGGTCGCACTGAAGCCACGCAACGAAAGGAAGCGGATGGCACTCGGAATCGACGAGGTGAGCCGAAAGACGTTCGCGCAAGAGATCGCCCAGCTCGCCGAGGAGTTCAGAGGCGTTTTCGCGGTCGAAACGGTGGAGCGCTACGTATCGGAGTCGATCGATCGCATGTCGGGAGCACGGCTAACCGACTTCTTGCCGCTGTTCATCCACCGCTTCAGCCGCGAACGGTTGCGCGCACTGGCGCAGTCCGAAGACAAGATCACCAAGAGCGTGCCGGAGGTCCTGTTTGTCTGCGTCCACAACGCCGGGCGCTCGCAGATGGCGGCGGGCCTGCTCAACAAGCTGGCAGAGGGACGGGTACACGTTCGCACGGCGGGTTCAGACCCGGCCGAGGAGATCAACCCGGCGGTGGTCGAGGCGATGTCCGAGGTGGGCGTCGATCTGTCTGAGGAGTTCCCGAAGCCGCTGACCGACGAATTCGTGGCCGCTGCCGACGCGGTGGTGACCATGGGCTGCGGTGATGCTTGTCCGATCTATCCGGGCAAGCGCTATGAGGACTGGGAGCTCGAGGACCCCGAGGGCAAAGACCTCGAGACCGTGCGTCGCATCCGCGATGACCTCGACGTCCGGGTACGAGGCCTGCTGGCCGAGCTGACCGGTACGGACTCGCCGCTGTCGTGACCGATCGCGCCACCGGCGAGGTCGCGGTCCTCGGGCGCCTGTCGACGCTGGATCGTTTCCTGCCGCTGTGGATCGCGCTGGCAATGGCCGGCGGGCTGGCGCTCGGATCGCTGGTCCCGGGCGTCAACGACTTCCTCGACAGCCTTCAGGTCGGCACCGTCTCGCTGCCGATCGCGGTCGGCCTGCTGGCGATGATGTACCCGGTCCTGGCGAAGGTCCGCTACGAGGACATGGGCAAGATGCGAGGAGACGGGCGGATGTTCGGCGTCTCGCTGTTTCTGTCGTGGGTGGTGGCGCCGGCGTTCATGTTCGCGCTGGCCTGGCTGTTCTTGGCCGATGAGCCCGCCTATCGCACCGGGGTCATCGTCGTCGGCCTGGCGCGCTGCATCGCCATGGTGCTGGTGTGGAACGACCTTGCCGGCGGCGACAACGATCGAGCCGCCGTCCTCGTCGTCTTCAACGCGATCTTCCAGGTGGTCGCCTACTCGTTGCTGGGCTGGTTCTACCTCAACGCCCTGCCCGACCTGCTCGGCCTCGACACGCAGGGCTTCGAGATCAGCATCTGGGAGGTCACCCGCACCGTGCTCATCTTCTTGGGCATTCCGCTCACGGCGGGCTACCTCACGCGCCGTTGGGGTCTGCGCAAACACGGGCGCGAATGGTTCGAGTCGACGGTGATCCCCCGCATCGCGCCAATCACGCTCTACGGGCTGCTGTTCACGATCGTGCTCCTGTTCGCGATCCAGGGCGACGCGATCACCGCCGATCCGCTGACGGTCGCGCGCATCGCCCTACCCTTGCTCTGTTACTTCGCCGGCATGTGGGTGCTCGGCTTCGTCATCGGTCACGCGATGAGGCTGGGGTACGCAAAGACCGCCACCCTCGCCTTCACGGTCGCGTCCAACGACTTCGAGTTGGCGATCGCCGTCGCGGTCGGCGTTTGGGGCGCCAGTTCGGGTCAGGCGCTCGCCGGCGTCGTCGGCCCCCTAATCGAAGTCCCGGTGCTGGTCACCCTCGTCTACGTGGCGCTGTGGTTGCGACCGCGCTGGTTTGAATCAGACGTGCGCTCCGACACTCCACCACCGCCCGTACTACCGGTGGAGTCAGCCACTTGAGCACGCGAATCGCGATCAACGGATTCGGGCGGATGGGCCGCCTGGCCCTGCGGGCCGCCTGGGACTGGCCTGACCTCGAGTTCGTCCACGTCAACGAGCTCAAAGGGGATGCTGAGACCGCGGCCCACTTGCTCACTTTCGACTCGATCCACGGGCGCTGGGAACGCGGGACGCGCGCCGACGGCGACTCGCTCAAGATCGAGGGCACCAGCCTCGGCTACACCTCGGCTCCCGAGCCGGGCGGCGTGGCCTGGGGCGAGCTCGGCGTCGAGGTCGTGCTCGAGTGCACAGGCAGATTCCGCACCCGCGAGTCGCTCGAGCCCTACTTCGAGCAGGGCGCCAAGAAGGTGATCGTCGCCGCGCCGGTCAAGGAGGCCGGGGCGCTCAACGTCGTGGTCGGCGTGAACGACCATCTCTACGACCCCGACCACCATGATCTGATCACCGCCGCCTCCTGTACGACCAACTGCCTGGCGCCCGTGGTCAAGGTGGTTCACGAGGGGATCGGGATCCGGCGCGGCTCGATCACGACCCTCCACGACTTGACTAACACCCAAGTCGTCGTTGACGCGCCGCACAAGGACCTTCGCCGCGCACGGGCGGCCAGCCAGTCGCTGATCCCGACGACCACCGGCTCCGCGACCGCGATCGGTCTGATCTTTCCCGAGCTCGACGGCAAGCTCGACGGGCTCGCCGTCCGTGTGCCGCTGCTCAACGCATCGCTCACGGACTGTGTGTTCGAGGTCGAGCGCTCCACCTCCATCTCAGAGGTCAATGGGCTGCTGGCCGAGGCCGCGGCGGGCGAGCTCGCCGGCATCCTCGGCTATGAGGAGCGACCCCTGGTCTCGGTCGACTTCCGCGACGATCCCCGCTCGGGCATCGTCGACGCGCCATCGACGATGGTCACCGACCGGACGCAGGTCAAGATCCTGGCCTGGTACGACAACGAGTGGGGCTACGCCAACCGCCTGGCCGAGCTGGCCCGCAAGGTCGGCGAGAGCCTCGCCGAAGGCTGATGGCCGCGGCAGCGACAGCCGCCAAGCGGGGCGACCTGCGCAACTACATCCTTGTCACCGGGGCGTACTGGACCGACACCCTGGCCGACGGGGCGATCCGGATGCTCGTCCTCTTCTACTTCTTCGAGCTCGGCTATACCCCGTTCGAGGTCGCCTCGCTGTTCCTCTTCTACGAGGCCTTCGGGATCGTCACCAACCTCGTCGGCGGGTTCCTTGCCGCCCGGTTCGGACTCAAGGCGACCCTGTTCGCCGGGCTGGGGACCCAGATCGTCGCGCTGCTGATGCTCGGCGTCGTCCCCGACTCGTGGCTGGTCGTGCCCTACGTGATGGCCGCCCAGGCCCTCTCTGGGATCGCCAAGGACCTGACCAAGATGAGCTCCAAGAGCGCGGTGAAGCTGGTCGTGCCGGAGGGCTCCGAATCAGCGCTCTACAAATGGGTGGCGATCCTCACCGGGTCGAAGAACGCGCTCAAGGGTGTCGGGTTCTTCCTGGGTGGCCTGCTGCTCACCGTGACCAGCTTCCAGACCGCGATGGTGCTGCTGGCGGGGATGGTCGCAACGGCGCTTGTCGTCACCGCGATCCTCATGCACGGTGGGCTCGGCCGGACCGACGGAAAGGCGAAGTTTCGCCACATGTTCTCCCAGAACCGCGCCATCAACCTGCTCGCGGCGGCGCGGATCTTCCTCTTCGCCTCGCGTGACGTCTGGTTCGTGGTCGGCCTGCCCGTCTACCTGCGCAGCGTCTTGGACTGGAGCTTCTGGGAAGTCGGAACGTTCATGGCCGTGTGGGTGATCGGCTACGGCATCGTCCAGGCCTCCGCACCGCGGTTCATCAAGCGCGAGGTCGAGGGCGAGGGACGCGAGCCCGACGGCCGGACGGCGACCTGGCTGGCGTTCGTTCTCGCCGCGTTCCCCGCTGGGATCGCGATCGCGCTTGGCGCCGACTTCGATCCGACCACAGTGCTCGTCGTCGGATTGATCGCCTTCGGGGCGATCTTCGCGATGAACTCGGCCGTGCACTCCTACCTGATCCTCTCCTATGCCGAAAACGACAAGGTGGCGATGAACGTGGGCTTCTATTACATGGCCAACGCGTTCGGTCGGCTTGCGGGAACCGTGCTGTCGGGCCTGCTCTACCAGTGGCAGGGCCTCGAGGCCTGCCTGTGGGCGTCGGCGGCATTCGTCCTCGCCGCCGGCGTAATCTCGATGGCGCTGCCGACGCACACGCCGAAGCCGGTGGGCAGGGTATGCGCGCACGAGCGCGAGCCGACCCCGGCGTAAGGCCCGAAAGCCGGCGATCGGATTTGAACCGATGACCCCTTCATTACGAGTGAAGTGCTCTACCAACTGAGCTACGCCGGCACGGCGGCTCAGTCTAGGCGAGCCGGGCTCAGACGCCCGCGAACACGGTCGGCTCGCGCGGCAGCGCGCCGGGGTCGAAGCGGGCGAGCAGCGTCCGGGCGTCCGGCCGCTCGCCGGGCTCTGCGAGCCCGAGCGAGCCGGCCATCCAGGCGAGCGCGTCGGCGGCGCTGTGGCCGCGTGCGGCGAGGTCGCGCAGCGTGACGTCGCCGTCGCGCTTGGCGAGCCGCGCGCCATCGCGGCCGAGGACCAGCGGGACGTGCGCCCACCCCGGGCGCGGCAGGCCGAGCAGGTCGGCGAGCAGCGCCTGGCCGGCGGTGGACGCCAAGAGGTCGTCGCCGCGGACGACCAGCCCGACCCCCTGGGCGTGGTCATCGACGACCACCGCGAGGTTGTAGGCGAAGGCTCCGTCGCGACGGCGCAGCACGAGATCGTCGACGACGTCCGTGCGCTCGCCGTGGAGGCGATCGGCGAACCGGACCGCGGCGCCCTCCGCCCGCAGCCGGATCGCGAACGGCTCCCCGGCCTCGGCGCGCCGGCGCGCCTCGCCGGAGGCGAGCTCGCGGCAGGTCCCCGGGTAGACGCCCGCGGGCTCGCCGTGCTGGGCGGAAGCCGCCTCGCGGATCTCGCGACGAGAGCAAAAGCACCGGTAGGTCGAGCCGGCCTCGGTCAGGCTCGCGAGCGCCGCCGCGTAGAGCTCGCCGCGCGCGGACTGGCGCACCACCTCGCCGTCCCAGTCCAGGCCGATCGCGCTCAGGTCGGCGAGCTGCTCGGCGACGAAGCGCTCGCGCACTCGCCCCGTGTCGAGGTCCTCGACCCGGACGAGGAACGGATCTCCGGCGGCGCGAGCGAACAGCCACGCGAGCAGGGCCGTGCGCAGGTTGCCGAGGTGCAGGTCGCCGGTCGGTGAGGGCGCGTAGCGGCCGGCGCCGGCGCTCACTACCCGTCGGCGAGCTTGTAGCCGACCCCGCGCACGGTGAGCACGAGCTCGGGATCCTGCGGGTCGCGCTCGACCTTCTGGCGCAGGTTCGAGATGTGGACGTCGCAGGCGCGGACGTCGCCCGAGAACTCCGACTGCCAGAGCTCCTCCATGATCTCGAGCCGGCTGAACACCTGCCCGGGGCGCTCGGCGAGCAGGCGCAGGACCTGAAACTCCGAGCGCGTCAGGTTGACGGGCTCGCCGCGGATCGAGACCAGATGGCGGGCGAGGTCGATCTTCACGGGGCCGGCGTCGATCGTCTTCGCCTCGGTCACGGTGCTCGAGCGGTCGAGCTCGCGGCGGCGCAGCTGGGCGCGCACCCGGCCGATCAGCTCGCGGACCGAGAACGGCTTGGTCACGTAGTCGTCGGCGCCGACCTCGAGCCCGACGACCTTGTCGACCTCCTGGTCCTTGGCGGTCAGCAGGATGATCGGGACCGGGCTGCGGGCGCGCACGTCCCGGCAGATGTCGAGGCCCGAGCGGCCGGGCATCATGATGTCGAGGATCAGCAGGTCGTAGCCCGGGTCCTGACCGCCGAGCTTGGCGTCCGCGTCGTCGCCGTCGACGGCGACGGTGACCGCGAAGCCCTCCTGGCCCAGCGCGTAGCCGACGGCGTCGCGCACCGAGGGCTCGTCATCTGCGATCAGGATCCGGTTCATGAGCGGCGCTCACGCTACAGGGGTCGACGCCGGTTGCGCCGCGCGCAGGCGCACCCAGAACGTGCTCCCCTCTCCCTCGACCGATTCGACCCCAATCTCGCCTCCCATCACATCGACCATCCGTTTAGCGATCGAGAGCCCAAGCCCGAAGCCCTCCTGCTCGAGCGAGCCGGAGCCGCGGTAGAAGCGCTCGAAGATCCGGTCGATCTCGCTCGCGGCGATCCCGCTGCCCGTGTCGATCACCTCGACCCGGACCGCGTCCTCGCCGCGGCGCCCGCCGCGGGCCCGGATCGTCACCCGGCCCGGCGCCGGCGTGTTCTTGAACGCGTTCGTGAGCAGGCCGATCAGCACCTGCCGCAGCAGGACCCGGTCGCCGCGCGCGGCGACGTCACCGCTGACGTCGACGTCGACCTCGATCCCCTCCGGAGCAGCGACCGCCTCGGTCGACTCCTCGACGACGAGCCCGACGTCGAGCGCCTCGGCGCCGCCCTCGCCGACCGCCTCCATCCGCGCCAGCGTGAGCAGCGACTCGGTCAGACGGCTGATCCGCTCGGAGTCGTCGGACAGCCTGCTCAGGAAGTGCTCGCGGGCCTCCGGGTCGTCCTTGGCGCCGGCGCGCAGGACCTCGATCGCGCCGGAGATTCCGGCGATCGGGTTGCGCAGCTCGTGCGCGGCGTTGGAGACGAACTCACGCTCGGCGACCTCGCGGCGCAGCTCCTCGGTGCGGTCCCGCACGACGGCGAGCACGGCCCCTTCGGCCGGCAGCTGGCGGGCGTTCAGCGAGTAGACGCGGTCGCCGACCAACAGCGCGTCGTTCTCGATCACCGGCCGCCGGGCGGCGCGGCGCAGCCACGGCGTCAGCGGCCCGATCGCCTTCCCGTCGTCGTCGATCAGGTCGCGGGCCGAGGCGTTCGAGAAGCGGACCTCGCCGTCCGGGCTGACGACCATGACCGCATCGGAGAGCGCCTCGAAGATCGCCGAGAGCCGGTCGCGCTCCTCGCGCAGGGCGCTGAAGGTCTGGCGCAGCGCTCCGCGCATCGTCTCCAGGGCGCGACCGAGATCGGTGATCTCGTCGCGGCCGCCGGCGCCTTCGAGCGGCTCGTCGAGCTCGCCTTCGCTGATCCGCGCGGCGCTCTCGGCGAGGCGCTTGACCCGGGAGGTGATCGCGCTCGCGATCAGGAACGAGACGAAGACCGCGACGATCACGGCGACCGCGAGCGCGGTGAGGCGGTCGCCGCGCAGCGCGTCGATCGCCTGCTGGATCTCGGGCGAGCGGACCGACCGGCCGAGGATCGCGCCGTCGATCGCGCCGTCGCGGAAGATCGGCACCGCCGCGATCGTGACGCCGCCGGGGAGCTCGTCGATGTAGCGGCTGCCGATCAGCGCGGCGCGCACGCCGCGGCGGCCGCCCGGCACCTCGAGGAGCTCGACCCCGCGCGAGGTGTTCGCCGTGGTCAGCGCGCCCTGGTCGTCGAAGACCCAGGCCGAGTAGCCCTGCTCGGCGATCCCGGCCAGGGTCGCTGCGGCGGCGCGCGGGGGGCGGTTGCCGATCTCGTCGGCGAGACCCACCGTCCGGCCCACCGCGAGCTGGGTCAGGTCCTCGTCGGCGGCCTGCTGACCGGTGTCGGAGACGAGCAGGTAGGCCAGGCCGGCGGTGATCAGCGCGACCGCCGCGAACGCGACCGCGAGATAGAGGCGGACGCCGAACGGCCGGCGGCGCACTGAGCGGATCACGGTCGAGCTGTCAGGCGGCACGGGTGGGCGGGATTATCCAGCCACCGTGACCCGGAACGAAAACGCCTGCTGCGGGCCGGGCCTCCCGTTCGCGAGCAGCGCCCGGTAGCGGAACGTGTGACGGCCGCGACCGGCCGTGTACGAACGCTTCGCCTTGCACGGCTTCAGCTTGCGCGAATCGAGCCGGCACTCGAAGCTCGCGCCGGCCTCGGGCGAGGCGAGCTTGAAGCTGACCCGGGTCCGCCGCCGGTCGCTGCGGACCCGCGCGGCCGGGTGCTTGCGCAGCTTCGCCTTCGGGTCGACCGCAGCCGCGATCCGATCGGCATAGAACGCCATGATCGCCGCGGTCTCGCCGGCCGTGTCGCCGGCGCCGCCGACCGCATCGTTGATGCCCTCGTGGTCATAGGGGGCGACGAAGACGCCGGCCGGGTCCTGGCCGAGCGCGCTCGCCATCGCCCGGTTGTCGTTGAGCCGCGCCGGGTTGGACTGGGTGACGAGCAGAAAGCGCGGGTCGCCCGAATCGGCGAACAACTGCGGGGATGCCGCCGCCCACGAGCCGGTCGCGGCGTCCTCGGCCGGCGTGCCGAAGGCGTTGTAGTACACGTCCCTCCCGCTGGGCGGCAGCTCGCTGATCCGGTCGGCGACGACGTACGCGTCGCTGTCGAGCGCCACCGTCCCCACGATCTGCCACGGCTCGACGCCGTGCGCCCCGACGTAGCTCGGATCCGTGGTCACCAGCGACACCAGGTGGGCCCCCGCCGAGTGGCCGATCAGGCCGAGCCGGGTCGGGTCGCCGCCGTACTCGCCGATGTGGTCGGAGATCCAGCCGAGCGCCTCGCCCACGTCCGCCGGATGGTCGGGGAACTTGACCCGGCCGGGGTCGAGGGTGGTCGGGTCGGCGGGCGAGAGGCGGTAGTTGACGCTGACGAAGACGTAGCCGGCGCCCGTGAACAGGCTGACCTTGCGCCCGATCTGGTTCGACTTGTCCCCGGTGCGCCAGGCGCCGCCGTGGACGTAGACGATCACCGGGCGCGAGTCGGTGGACGCGGCGCCATCGGGGACGTAGATGTCGAGCGCGTTGTCGTCCGGGTCCGCGGGCGGCGAGCCGAGGTCGTACGAGACGCCGGGCGTCGCAACCGCGGCGCTCGCGCCACCCGGCAGCGCGAGCGCGGCCGCTGCGAGCAACGTCGCGATTGCGAGCGGGCGCAGCCTCATCGACCCAGCAAACACCCCGGGCCGGCGTTCGGAGCGGCCCGCCCCGAGGCGGCCGAGCCGCAGCTCTCGTCGAGCGGCGGGTTACTAACGCACAGCGGTAGAAAGCCGCCTCTCGGCGCTCCGGGAGGAACGTGCCCGCGTTCGATGAGGCGCTGGCGCATCAGCGGCTCAGCAGGTACTCGACCCGGAAGGCGAGCGCCTCCAGCGCCAGCGTCTCGGACACGTTCACGGTGAGCCGGCGGCGGGTCTCCATCACGAGCTCGCCGGCGCGGCGCGCGCGGCGCGGCTCGAGCCCGGCGGCGAGCTCGGCGAGCTCGGGCGGCGCGGTCGGAGTTGAGGACGAGCTCGGGGGCGCGCTCGGCGACCGCGACCAGATCGCGCATCCAGGCCGCGACCAGGCCGAGCCCGAGGTCGAGGGTCGCGTTGCGCGCGCGCCGCGCGGCTCGCTTCGCGCCCTCCTCGGCCTCGCGCTGGCGGCGTCGCGCAGCCGGGCCACCGCGCTCCGCCGCCTCCTCCTCGGCGCGCTCGGCGGCCTCGCGGACCGCCGCCGCCTCGCGCTCGCCGGCCGCGTCGGCGGCGGCGGCCAGCGCCTCCCACGGCGCCCCGACCAGCGAGCCGGTCCGCATCCCGCGGACCAGCGCCTCGACCGCGTCGCGCAGCTCGCGCCCCTCGGGCTCGAGCAGGAAGGCGGCCCGGACCGCGTCGCCGTCGCACAGGCGCGCGGCGGCGCGGCGCTCGGCGGGCTCGCCCGCCCCCGCCAGCCGCGCCTCCACCGCGTCAGGCCCCAGCCGGGCGAAGCGGACCTCCTGGCAGCGGGAGCGCACCGTCTCGAGCAACGCCTCGGGCTCGGCCGTGATCAGGATCAGGTGGGCGAACGCCGGCGGCTCCTCGAGCGTCTTCAGGAGCGCGTTCTGGCTCTCCTCGGCCATCGCCTCGGCGGCCTCGATCACGAACACGCGGCGCTCGCCCTCGAACGGCCGGTAGACGACCTGGGCGATCACCCGCTCCCGGACGGTCTCGACCAGATGCTGGATCCCGGGCGGGCGCAGCCAGACCAGGTCCGGGTGCGGCGAGGGATCGGCCAGCGCACGCCGGCGGGCGTCGGCCGGGTCGGGAGCGCCCGCGGCCAGCAGCTCGGCCGCGAGCGCCCGCGCGGCCGCCGCCTTGCCGGCGCCCGGCGGCCCGGCCAGCAGGTAGGCGTGAAAGGGATCCGCCGCGGCGGCCGCGAGGGCAACGCGAGCGGCCGGCTGGTCGGCCGTGGCCTCGAGGAGCGCGGCGGGCGCGCTCATCCGGCTCGCCGTTCGGCGACCAGCGCGAGCAGCCGCGCGGCGATCTCGCCCACGTCGCCCGCGCCGTCGAGCACCGCGATCCGGTCGGGGTGACGTTCGGCGAGCTCGTCGTAGGCGGCGGCGACGCGGCGCTGGAACTCGATCCCCTCCAGCTCGAAGCGATCCGAGCCATCGCCGTGGCGCTGCGCGGCGACGTCCGGGTCGACTCGCAGGAGCACGGTCAGGTCAGGGACGCACTCGCCCACCACGAGCGCGTTGACGCGCTCGACGAACTCCGCCCCGAGCCCGCGGGCGATCCCCTGGTAGGCGACCGTCGAGTCGATGAAGCGGTCGCAGACGACGTCCTCGCCGGCGGCGCGCGCGGGCTCGATCACCTCGGCCACGAGTTGGGCGCGCGCGGCGCTGAACAGCATCAGCTCCGTGCGCGGATCGAGCGCGACCGCCGGATCGCGCAGCAGGCCGCGGATGCGCTCGCCCGCGTCCGTGCCGCCCGGCTCGCGCAGGAGCCTGGTCCGGGGGCCGAGGGCGTCGGCGAGGAGCGCCGCGTGCGTGGACTTGCCGGAGCGGTCGATGCCCTCGAGGGTGATGAACACGGCGCCCGCTAGGTCTTCGAGCGGGCCCGCTTCGTCCGCGCGGTCGTCGGCGCGGGCTTCTTCGGCCGCCGGCGGCCGCCGCGCTCCGTCGCCGGACGCGGCTCCTCCGGGTCGGCACCGGCCTCGCCCGTGCCGTCCTCCGCCGTGGCCTTCGCCTGCTCGCGAGCCTCCTTCTGGGCCTCGCGCTCGGCGCGCTTCTCGCGCATCTCCACCATCGTCGGGCAGTCGTCGTTGAGGCAGAGCTTCCAGGGGCGCCCCGGGCCGCGCTTCTTGACCGTCAGCCGCGGGCGCTCGCCGCAGACCGAGCAGACCTCCTCGAGCCGCCAGAGCTCGAAGAAGCGGCCGGGCAGCGGCCCGCTGACGCGACAGGAGTCCGGCGACTCGGGGTCGTCGCGGTTCCAGCCCTCGCAGCCGTACATCCGCTTGCCGCCCTTCAGATCGATGATCCGCAGCCGGTTGGGCTCGCCGTTCTCACGCTTGCGCCCGGCCTCCTCGCAGACCTTGCACGGGCCGAGGAACTTGTCCTCGTCCATCCCGGCCCAGATCTGCTTCGCGAGGTCGTCCTTCTTCGACTCGAGCTCGGTCGTGGTCTCGTGGAGCATCTCGCGGCTGATCCGCACGACCTCGTCCTTGGAGGTCTCGCCGGCGGCGATCTTGTCCATGTCGTACTCGAGCTCGGCGGTCATCTCGGGGGTGGCCATCCGCGGCACGTAGTCGTGGAACGCCTTGTACATCGCGATCCCGGTCTCCGATGGCTCGGGCGGGTTCGAGAACACGTAGCCGCGGTCGTAGAGCTTCTGGATGATCTCGGCGCGGGTGGCCTTGGTCCCGAGGCCGCGCTCCTCCATCAGCTCGATCAGCTTGCCCTGGCTGATCCGCGACGGCGGCTGCGTCTCCTTGTCGACGATCCACGGGTCGCCGTCGAGGTCGAGGCTCTGCCCCTCCTCGAGCTTCGGGATCTCCTCGTCGGAGGAGCGCGCGTAGGTGTAGATGCCGGCGTAGCCGGGGTCGACGACGACCGAGCCGCGCACGAAGTAGGTCTCCGAGCCAGCCTCGATGTCGGCGCGGGTCGACTCGGTGATCATCGGCGGGCTGAAGGTGGCGAGGAAGCGGCGCACGACGAGCTCGTAGACGCGCTTCTTCGGGCCCTCGAGAGCGCCGGGGTAGATCGCCTGCGTCGGGTAGATCGGCGGGTGGTCGGTGGTCTCCTTCTTGCCGCGGGTTGGCTCGAGCGGCTTGTCGAGCAGCCCCCTGGCGGCCTCGAAGTCGGGGATCCGGACCAGCGAGGCGACCAGCTCCTTGGTATTGAGCGACTTCGGGTAGACGGTGTTGTCGGTGCGCGGATAGGAGATGAAGCCGTCCATGTACAGGTCCTCGGCGATCCGCATCGCCGCCGCCGGCGTGATCCCGAGCCGGCTCGAGGCGTCCGTGGTGAACGCCGTGGTGTTGAGCGGCGTCGGCGGCTTGCGCGTGTTGCGCCGCGAGCTCACCTCCTTGACCACGCCCGGGCTCTTGGTCCCGGCGAGGGCGGCGTCGGCCTCCTCGCGGTCCCAGAACTTGTCGGTCGCGTGGTGGGCCTCGAACGAGCCGTCGGGGTGGGCGAACTTCGCGAACACCTCCCAGAACGGCTTCGCGACGTGGGCGCGGCGCTCGAGCTCGCGCTCGACGATCAGCGCCAGGGTTGGGCTCTGGACGCGGCCGACCGAGAGGAAGTTGGAGCCGAAGCGGCGGCTCGCGAGCGAGACCGCGCGGGTCAGCGTCGCGCCCCAGATCAGGTCGATGTCCTGGCGGGCCGAGCCGGCGTAGGCGAGGTCGTAGGAGAGCTGGTCGAGCTCGCCGAAGGCACGCTCGATCTCGTCCTTCGTGAGCGCCGAGTAGCGGGCGCGGGCGACCGGCGGCCGGGCGCCGATCTCGTCCGCGGCGACCGTCGGGTTGACGTCGAGCACCTGCTGCAGGGCCTCGAGCCCGATCAGCTCGCCCTCGCGGTCGAAGTCGGTCGCGATCACGATCTCGTCCGCGCCCTTGGCGAGCTTGCGCACGGCCTTGACCACGTTCTTGTCGGTCGGCTCGGGCACCAGCTCGGCGTCGATCAGGTCGTGGAGGTCGGTCTCCTGCCAGTTCGAGTAGCCGTCCGGGAAGGCGACGCCCATCACGTGGCCCTTGAGCCCGACGGTCATCTGCTCCCCGTCGGAGTCGGTCCAGGTGTAGAACGGCACCTTGTAGGTGGCGTCGGCCTTCGCCTCGCCCGCGGACAGGATCTCGGCGATCTTCTTCGCGGAGTTGTTCTTCTCGGTGATGATCAGCCTCACAGCGGCGCGAGAGTAGCAGGGGGTCAGAACGGCCCCAAACGGCTCGCCGGGGACGGGCGTAGCCCGTCAGCGCGGCGACTCAGCCCCGCCGCGGGCCTATCCTCGCCCGCTTGTTCGAGTTGGTGATCTTCGATTGCGACGGCGTCCTGGTCGACTCCGAGCGCGTGACCTGCGAGGTGATGGCGACCGCATTGGGCGAGGCCGGGCTCGCGAAGACCACCGACGAGTGCATGCGCGACTACATAGGTATGTGGTGGCCAGACGTGGTCGCGCTGGTCGAGGCCGAGCTCGGCAGCGAGCTGCCGGCGGGCTTCACCGACGAGTACCGGCGGCGCCAGAACGAGGCGCTGGCGGCCCGCTGCGAGCCGGTTCCGGGGGCGCTCGCGGCGCTCGAGCGGGTCGAGGCCGCCGGAGCGGCGACCTGCGTCGCCTCGAACGGGCCGCACTCGAAGATGGAGGTGACGCTCGCGTCCTGCGGGCTGGCGGAGCGATTCGCCGGACGGATCTTCAGCGCCGCCGAGGTCGATCGTGGAAAGCCGGCGCCCGACCTCTTCCTGCACGCCGCTGCCGCGCTCGGGCACGAATCGGCGACCTGCGCGGTGGTCGAGGACTCGGCGCTCGGGATCGAGGCGGCGCGGGCAGCCGGGATGGCGGCCTTCGGGTTCGGCCCGGCGGCGTCGGACGCGCCCGGGTCGACGGGTTTCGATTCGATGGCCCAGTTGCCCGCGCTGCTCGAGCGCGGCTCGGCTGGTCACTAACCTCTGGCTCGATGCCGGCTCAGTCATACGCAGGCAAGGAGTGCGTCTGTCAGTTCCAGCGCGGGATCTGCGATCAGAGCTGCGTGCGCGGCATGCTCGAGACGCCGTTCTACATCGCGTGCCTGCGCCTGCAGGGGCGCGACTGCCTGGTCGTGGGGGGTGGCGAGATCGGGCTCGAGAAGGTCGAGGGCCTGCTCGCCTGCGACGGGCGCGTGACCCTGGTCGCCCCCGACGCCAACGACGCCTTGCGAGCGCTCGCCGACGAGGGATCGATCACCTGGGAGCGGCGCGAGTTCGACCCGGCGGACCTGGAGCGCAAGTTCCTCGCGATCGCCGCCACCGACGACACCGACGTGAACATCTCGGTCTACGAGGCGGCCGAGCATCGGGCGATGCTCGTCAACGTCGTCGACGTGCCGTCGCTGTGCAACTTCATCCTCCCGGCGATCGTCCGCACCGGGCCGCTCGCGATCGCGATCTCGACCGCCGGCGCCTCCCCCGCGCTGGCGAAGCGGATCAAGCGCGAGATCGCCGACACCTTCGGCGAGCCCTACGCGCGGCTCGCCGTGATCCTCAACGAGGCGCGCGGCTGGGCGAAGGGCAACCTGCCCACCTACCAGGACCGCAAGGCCTTCTTCGAGGGGATCGTCAACGGCGAGCCCGACCCGATCGAGCTGATCCGGGCGGATCGCGAGGGCGAGGTGCTCGAACTGATCGAGGCCGCGAAGCTCGCCCACGGCCCGGTGGCCGCGCCGTCGAGTTGAGAGCGCTCAGGCGGCCGGCAGAGCGAACAGCGCGACCGCGGCGAAGTGCGCCGCCGCCGCCGCGATCACCAGCACGTGGAAGATCTCGTGGTAGCCGAAGACCGTCGGGCTCGGATCGGGGCGGCCGATCGCGTAGACGACGGCGCCGCAGATGTAGAGCGCGCCGCCGCCCGCGATCAACAGCCCGGCGCCGAGGCCCGCCTCGGCGATGATCGCCGGGAAGCCGATCGCCCCGATCAGCCCGACGGCGACGTAGACCGTCGCCGAGACCCACTTCGGCGACGAGGTCCACAGCAGCTCGACGAACGTGCCCGCCACGGCCCCGGCCCAGACCGCGATCAGCAGGGCGGTCGACAGCGGCGGCTCCATCACCAGGAGCGCGAACGGCGTCACGGTGCCGGCGATCAGGAAGAAGATCATCGTGTGGTCGAGGCGCCGCATCCAGGCGCGCGAGGACGGGCGCTTCCAGTCGACCCGGTGATAGAGGGCGCTGACCCCGAACAGGGCCGAGAGGCTGACGGCGTAGATCGCGACCGCGAGTTGGGCCTCGCCGCCCTTGGCGAGCAGGATCAGGCCGGCGCCGAGGACCAGGGAGACGAAGAACGCGTACTCGTGCGAGACCCCGCGCAGCCGCGGCTTCACCTTCGCGATCTGCTCGGCGGCGGCGGCGCGAACGTCGGCGACCTTCTCGACCGCCGCGTCGCGGGCGTCGGTGACCCGCTCGACCGCCGCGTCGCGGGCGTCGACGGCAGCGGCCTTCGCGTCGGCAAACTGCTCGGCCGCTGCTTCGCGCGCCTCGGTAACGCGCCCGGCGGCCGTGTCGCGAGCCTCGGTCACGCGCTCGGCCGCGGCGTCGCGCCGATCGCCCAGCGCCTCGCGCGCCTCGGCGACGCGTTCGACCGCGGTTTCCCGGGCCTCGGTGAGGCGCTCTCGCGGTGCCATCCACTATGGATCCTAGACCCTCGACCACCCCCGCCCCGCCGGCCGGGGTCGTTGCGTCGGCTATTCAGCGCTAAGTGCCCAGATCCGCCGGGAGTTTCGGTGGACTCCCGGCGCCAACGCTATATCTAGCGGTAGCTGTATGAAGGGAAACGCTACCTGCAGTAGAATACGATGGCTGAATGAACTGTCCCGAATGCGATCGCCCGACCCGCGTGCTCGAGAGCCGGCGCGCCGAGGGCGGCGCCGCGACCCGGCGCCGGCGGCTCTGCTCGTCGTGCGGGCATCGGTTCACCACCTTCGAGCGCCGCGAGCGCCCGCCGCTCGCGGTGCTCAAGCGCGACGGCGAGCGTCAGCGCTTCGACCGCGCGAAGCTGCGCGCCGCGCTGCTGCGCTCCACCCACAAACGCCAGCTCGGGACCGCGGAGGTGGAGGCGCTCGTCGACCGCGTCGAGCACGAGGTCGAGCGCGCCGGCGGCGAACTCGACGCGGGCCGGATCGGGGAGCTCTGCCTCGAGGGTCTGGCCGGGCTCGACCGCGGCGCCTACCTGCAGTTCCTCGGAACGCTTCCAACCGGGGCGGAGAACGCGGATTTTGCGGAGTCGGATCGGACCGGTTCCGTCCGGTCGGCTCGGAAGAGTGCATCGTTACCCGCTCAAGCGGGCTGAGTGCAGAGGAAAGCTTGGAGAAGAGGAGTCAGAGGATGTCGGAAATGGCCGCAAACACGGCAAATCTGGAGCAGGCGGGCCTGTCCGTCGAGCGCCGCCACACGACCCCCGGGGTGCACCCGTTCGACCAGGTCGAGTGGGAGCTTCGCGACGCGGTGATCGGCGATCCCGACAACCCGGCGTTCGAGCAACTCGGGGTCGAGTTCCCGAAGTCGTGGTCGCAGAACGCAACCAACATCGTCGCCCAGAAGTACTTCCGCGGCCGGCTCGGCTCCGAGGAGCGCGAGAGCTCGGTCAAGCAGATGATCTCGCGCGTCGCCGGCACGATCGCCGGCTGGGGCCGCGACGGCGGCTACTTCGCGAGCGCCGACGACGCCGACGCGTTCGAGGCCGAGCTCACCCACATCCTCCTGCACCAGAAGGCCGCCTTCAACTCCCCGGTCTGGTTCAACGTCGGCTTCGAGGAACACCCGCAGTGCTCGGCCTGCTTCATCCTCTCGGTCGAGGACACGATGGAGTCGATCCTCGACTGGAACACCAAGGAGGGCCAGATCTTCCGCGGCGGCTCCGGCTCCGGGATCAACCTCTCCAACATCCGCGGCTCGGTCGAGCACCTCTCCAAGGGCGGGCTCGCCTCCGGCCCGGTCAGCTTCATGCGCGGCGCCGACGCCTGGGCCGGGACGATCAAGTCCGGCGGCAAGACCCGGCGCGCCGCGAAGATGGTCGTGCTCGACGTCGACCATCCGGACATCGAGGACTTCATCTGGTGCAAGGCCAAGGAGGAGAAGAAGGCCGAGGCGCTGCGCCAGGCCGGCTTCGACATGTCGATCGACGGCGAGGGCTTCACCTCGATCCAGTACCAGAACGCCAACAACTCGGTCCGGGTCTCGGACGAGTTCATGGAGGCGGTCGAGGCCGACGGCGACTGGGACCTGACCGCCCGCAACGGCGGCGGGACGACGAAGACGGTGCGCGCCCGCGACCTGCTCGGTCAGATCGCCCAGGCCGCATGGCAGTGCGCCGATCCCGGCGTCCAGTACGACACGATCATCAACGACTGGCACACCTGCCCCGAGTCCGGGCGGATCAACGCCTCGAACCCGTGCTCCGAGTACATGCACGTCGACGACTCGGCCTGCAACCTCGCCTCGATCAACCTGATGAAGTTCCGCCGCGAGGACGGATCGTTCGACACCGAGGAGTTCGAGCACACGGTCGACACCGTGTTCCTCGCGCAGGAGATCGTCGTCGGGCCGTCGAGCTATCCGACCGAGCGGATCGGCGACAACGCCCGCGCCTTCCGCCAGCTCGGCCTCGGCTACGCCAACCTCGGCGCCCTGCTGATGAGCGACGGGGTCCCGTACGACTCCGACGAGGGCCGCAACATCGCCGGCGCGATCACCGCGCTGATGACCGGGCGGGGCTATCGCAAGTCGGCCGAGATCGCCGCGGCGGTCGGCACCTACGACGAGTACCCGCCCAACCGCGACGCCCACAACAACGTCATGCGGATGCACCGCGACGCGTCGTACAAGCTCGACGACGACGGGGTGAAGGGCGAGCTGGTGGCCGCCGCGCAGCGCAGCTGGGACGACGCGGTCGAGCTCGGCGACGAGCACGGCTACCGCAACGCCCAGGCGACGGTGCTCGCCCCCACCGGGACGATCTCGTTCCTGATGGACTGCGACACGACTGGGATCGAGCCCGACTTCTCGCTGGTCAAGTTCAAGGAGCTGGTCGGCGGCGGGCAGATGACGATCGTCAACCGGACCGTGCCGATGGCGCTCGATGCGCTCGGCTACTCGGAGACCGAGATCGAGCAGATCGAGGCCTACATCAACGACAAGGGCACGATCGTCGGCGCCCCCGGGCTCAAGGACGGCGACCTGCCGGTCTTCGACGTCGCGGTCGGCGAGCGCGCCATCTCACACATGGGCCACATCAAGATGATGGCCGCCGCGCAGCCGTTCCTGTCCGGGGCGATCTCGAAGACGGTCAACCTGCCGCAGACGGCGACCGTCGACGACATCGCCGAGGCGTACACCGAGGGCTGGAGGCACGGCCTCAAGGCGCTGGCGATCTACCGCGACGGCTCGAAGACGGCGCAGGCGCTGCGCACCGACGCCCAGGACTCCGATGACGAGGAGGCCGAGGCGGCGACCGCGAAGCCGGAGCGGCGCAAGATGCCGCAGGAGCGCGAGTCGATCACCCACAAGTTCTCGATCGGCGGCCATGAGGGCTACATCACCGCCGGCAAGTACGAGGACGGGTCGGTCGGCGAGATCTTCCTGACCGACATCGGTAAGGAGGGCTCGACGATCAAGGGCATGATGAACGCCTTCGCGACCGCCGTCTCGATCGGGCTCCAGTACGGGGTGCCGCTCGAGACCTTCGTGAAGAAGTTCAGCTACATGCGCTTCGAGCCGGAGGGGATCACGTCGAACCCGGAGATCCCGTTCGCGAAGTCGATGCCGGACTACATCATGCGCTGGGTCGCGAGCCGCTTCATCGAGGACCTCGACGACCTCGAGGACCTCGGCATCCTGACCCCCGAGGTCAGGGCGCGCAAGGAGGCGCAGCTGGCGATCTTCACCGAGGACACCGCGGCGCCCGCGCACGCCGAGGAGCCGAACACCAACGGGAACGGCAACGCGAACGGAGCGGCGAAGCCGGCCGCCGCGGCGCTCACCGACACCCCGCCGGTGGTCCCGGCGCGGATCTCGGGCGGCGACCTCGGCCCGGCCTGCGACCAGTGCGGCGGGATGATGCAGCGGACCGGCTCCTGCTACACCTGCTCGAGCTGCGGCAACAACACCGGCTGCGGCTGAGGTGTTCGAGAGCCAGTACGAGTCGCTGGTGCGGGAATTCCGCAACATCGAGGCGCGGTTCGCCTGAAGTCAAGCGGTCGATCGGCAAGACTGCGCTCGTGAGCGCCTCGAAGCCGGTCTTGATCGCGGTCGACGACGACCCCGCGGCGCTCGCGCGCATCCGCGGCGAGCTCGACCGCCGCTACGGCCAGGACTATCGGGTCGTCTGCGGCAACTCGCCGGAGACCGCGATCTCCCGGCTGGAGGAGATGCGGGCCGCCGGGGAGTCGGTCGCGTTGGTGCTCGCCGACGTCTGGATGGCGGAGCAGCAGGGCTCCGAGATGCTCGACCGGGTCCGGCGCCTGCATCCGCACGCGAAGCGGGCGCTCCTGATCGACTGGGGAGCCTGGGGCCATCGCCCGACCGCCGACGCGCTCCTGCACGCGATGGCCACCGGGAGGATCGATTACTACGTGCTGAAGCCGGCGCGGGACGCCGACGAGCAGTTCCACCGGATCGTCGCCGAGTTCCTGCACGAGTGGGCGCGCGAGAACTCCGCGGTCGCCCATGAGCTCTCGATCGTGGCGGATCCGGCCGAGTCGCGGACCCACCAGATCCGTGACCTGCTCAAACGGAGCGGCGTGCCGCACGGCTTCGAACCCTCGCCGGGAATGGCCCCCACCCTGCGCATGCGCGACGGCCGCGAGCTGCGCGACCCGTCCAACGAGGAGATCGTCGCCGCCTTCGGCGTCGACACCGAGCAGGTGGAGGAGTCGGAGTTCGATCTGGTGGTCATCGGCGCCGGCCCGGCCGGCCTGTCGGCGGCCGTCTACGCCTCCTCGGAGGGGCTGCGGACGCTGGTGGTCGAGCGCGAGACGATCGGGGGCCAGGCCGGGTCGAGCTCGCTGATCCGCAACTACCTCGGGTTCTCGCGGGGGGTCACCGGGTCCGAGCTCGCCCAGCGCGCCTACCAGCAGGCCTGGGTCTTCGGCACCCGCTTTGCGATCAGCCGCGAGGTGCAGGAGCTGCGGCTGGACTCCCACCCGTATGGCGTGGTCTGCGACCGCGGCCTGACGGCCTACGGGAAGGCCGTGCTGCTCGCGACCGGCGCCTCCTACAGGCGCCTCGACATCCCCGGGCACGACGAGCTGACCGAGGCCGGCGTCTACTACGGCGCCTCAACGGTCGAGGGGCTGGGTCTCGGGAGCGAGGACGTCTACGTGGTCGGCGGCGGCAACTCGGCCGGCCAGGCGGCGCTGCACCTGGCCCGCTCGGCCGCCCGCGTGCACCTGGTCATCCGGGGCGGCTCCCTGGCCGACGACATGTCGGACTACCTGCAGACGACGATCGAGGCGACGTCGAACGTCGAGGTGCTGGTCAACACTGAGGTGGTCGACGGTGGCGGTAACGGCTGGCTCGAGTGGCTCGAGCTGCGCGACAACGACAGCGGCGAGCGGTGGCGGGTCGAGGCGGCGGCGCTCTTCGTCCTCATCGGCGCCAGGCCGCAGACCGCCTGGCTACCGGACGCGATCGTCAGGCACCCGAGCGGACACGTGCTCACCGGACGCGACGCGCTGGGCTTCGGCAGGTGGCCCCTGGAGCGCGCGCCGTCCCCGTACGAGACCAGCGTGCCCGGCGTGTTCGCCGTCGGCGACGCGCGCTGGGGCGCGGTCAAGCGGGTCGCCTCCGCCGTCGGCGAGGGGTCGGTGGCCATCCCCGACGTGCACGAATGGCTGGCCGCGACCGCGGCCCGGAGCGCGGCGCGCTAGGTGTAAGACCCGAGCCCGTTGTTCAGCTCGGCGCCGGCCGCTCGACCGGCTGGGGGTGATCCTGCCCACCCAGGCATCACGGAGGTAATCCGGATGAAGCTCCACGCTAACGCGGCTCTCAGGGGCCTGACCAAGCGCGAGCGCCTTCGCGTCTGAGGACTCGTCGACGAGGGATGGTCGCTCACGACCGCGGCCGCAGCGCCGCCGATCGTGAGCGAGCCGCCCGGCTCGAAGGGGGCGCCGCGTTATTGCTCAGACGGCGAGGCCGGGCTCCTGGACCGCCCGTCGGCCGCCAACCAGTCCACAACCGCACCGCCCGAGGATCGGATCCGACGATCTGCGCCGTACGGCGGCTGCGGCTGACCGGAGCCGAGAGCGCCGAGATTCTGGAGATGCCGCAGACCACGGTCTCGGGGGTCCTCACGCGCTCCGCCTGGGCCGGCTCGGCCGCCGGGGATCAAGCCCGCCCAGCGCGATCCCGATCTCGCCCCGGCGAGCTCATCCACATCGACGTCAAGAAGCTGGGGCGGATCGAGGGCGGCTATGGCGAGCGGATCGCCGCGCGGCTTCAAGCGAGACGCGCGGTCTGGTCGGGCCGGCGCTCAGTCCCGAAGGCCCGTCGGCAGGCTTCCGAACAGAAGTAGTGGGTCGCTCCGCCAGACTCAACGGTCAGCGCCTTCGCCCGGTCGACCCTCATCCCGCAGACCGGATCGGTCGCGCCTCGACGGCGGGTGATCCAGAAGAGCGACGCGAACACCACCAGGCCGATGAGGTTCAAGACGAGCTTGTAGTCGAGCTCGACCGAGCCGAAGATGTCCTCGCGGCTCGGCCGCGGGCCGGTCGGGATCAGGTCGGCCGCGCTGAAGAGGCCGTCGACGATCAACGCGGCGACCACCATGGTCACGAACATCAGCGCCGTGATCCGCAGCGCGAACGAAGTCCCGTAGTACTTGCGGTAGGCGAGCACGATCGGAATCACGATCAGGTCGGCGAAGATGAACGCCATCACCCCCGCAAAGCTGATCCCCCCGGACCACAGCACTGCCGCCAGGGGGACGTTGCCGACCGAGCAGACGAAGCTCAGCACGGCGATCAGCGGGCCGACGATCACGTTCTCGATCGCGGTCACCACGGGCGAGGCGTTCTCGACGAACAGGGAGTTGAAGAAGTCGTCGCCGAGCAGGCCGATGAAGCCGGCGAGCAGGAACCCGAGCGAGATCTCCTTCCACAGCATCTTCCAGTCGCCACGGAAGTTGTGAGCGACGTCGGACCACGCCTCGACCGAGACGAGGCGCCGGCGCCAGGGCAGCCGAGAGCCGGCGCTGTGGTGCTGATGTCCGGCGTCGGCCTCCTGGGCGTGTATGCGCGCCCGGGCCTCGAGTCGCGGTGAGACGAACAAGCGCAGCATCAGCGCCATCAGCACGATCATCACCACCCCGCCGAGGTACTCGGCGAGCGTGAACTGCCAGCCGATCAGGACCCACAGCACGAGGCCCAACTCCCAGACCAGGTTGGTCGAGGCGAACTGGAAGGCGAGCGCGGTGGCGGCTGAGGCGCCCTTCTGAAACAGCGACTTGGCGATCGCGATCGCCGCGTAGGAGCACGACGAGGACGCAGCGCCAAGCCCGGTCGCCTTCGCGATCGGGAGCGGTCCGCTGCCCGAGAGCGCGGCCTCGATCCGCGCCCGCGGGACCCAGGCCTGGACGATCGCCGAGATCGCGAAGCCGAGGACCAGGGCCCACCAGACCTCGTAGGCCATCAGAAGCGACTGCTTGACACCCTCGGCGACGGTGTCGACAAGTCCACTCACGAGCCGAAGTGAGCCGCGGTCATTCAGCGAGCGTACGTCCGCACCGCGCGGGCGCCCACCGTGGCCGGTCCGCAGCGGGTTCCGGAGTGGCTACGGATACCTACTGGGGGTATCAGGGTAAGCGCTAGCGTTGAGCCGGCTCCGGCGCCGCTAGGCTCGCGGCATGAGCGCGCCCCCGACGATCGGACGACGGCTGCGGACGATCGTCGGCGGGGTGCTCGGCGCGCTCGCGGCGGCCGCGTTCGCCGCGCCGGGTGCCGAGGGTGCCCGCGACTTCGATCGCGACTTCCTCTGGGGGACCGCGAACGCCGGCTTTCAGTCCGAGGGCGGCAAGGGCCGCGATGTCGACCCGAACTCCGACTGGTACGCGTGGACCCACGACCCGGAGAACATCGCCGACGGGACCGTGAGCGGCGACCAGCCCGAGCAGGGGCCAGGCTTCTGGCGGCGGTTTCGCTCCGACCTGAAGCTCGCCTCCGATCGCCTCCACAACAACGCGTTCCGGTTCTCGATCGAGTGGCCGCGCATCTTCCCGCGCTCGACCGAGGACATCGACGTCGGCGCGCACATCTCCCAGCAAGAGCTCGAACGCCTCGATCGGCGCGCGAACCAGGGGGCGGTGCGCCACTACCGCGATCTGCTGAAGGTGGCCGCGAAGCGCGGTCTGACCCCGTTCGTGACCCTGCACCACTGGACCCTGCCGACCTGGCTGCACGACCCGATCGCCACCCGCGACGCGCTCGCCGGCATCGATCCGAACGCCGATCTGCCGCCGCTCGAACGTGGCGGCTGGCTCGACTCCGACACCGTGGCCGAGTTCCGCAAGTACGCGGCCTACCTCGGCTGGAAGCTCGGCGGCAAAGCCGACTACTGGAACACGCTCAACGAGCCGCTGGTCCAGACCACGTTCGGCTACGTGAACATCCCGGGGCTGTTCGGCGCCTACTGGCCGCCCGGCGCCTTCTCGTTCACCGCCGCGATCACCGCGCTGACCAACCTCGAGCGCGCCAACACCGTCGCCTACGACGCGCTCAAGCGCTTCGATCGCCGCGACGCCGACGGCGACCACCGTGACTCGCGGGTCGGGCCGGTGATGAACATGATCGCCTTCACCCCCGCGAACGAGGCCTCGTCGGCCGACCGGCAGGCCGCCGCCCACGCCGACTACCTGTTCAACAGGCTGTTCCTCAACTCCGTCGTCGACGGCGACCTCGACGCGAACGCCGACGGGACGATCCAGCCATCCGAGCAGGACATCCACGGCCGCAAGGCCGACTTCGTCGGGCTCAACTACTACTTCCGCGGCCGAGTCGCCGCCGCCGCCCCGCTGACGCCCCGGATCCCGGTGCTCGACTTCATCCCCTCGACCACCTACGCGAGCCCGGCCGATCCGTTGGCAGCGCCCTGCCCGACCACCTGCAGCGAGCTCGGCGCGGAGCTGTATCCGGATGGCTTCCGCCAGGTCATCGGGGTCGCCGACAGCTACGACCTCCCCGTCTACGTGACCGAGAACGGGATCGCCGATTCCGACGACGATCAGCGCGGCCAGTACCTGCGCGACCACCTGGCCGAGCTGGCCGCCGCGATCCACACCGACGGCGCCGACGTGCGCGGCTACTTCCAATGGTCGCTGGTCGACAACCTCGAATGGGTCTACGGCTACGGGCCGAAGTTCGGCCTCTACTCGTTCGACCCGGCGACGCTGAAGCGGACCGAACGACCAAGCGCCCGGGTGTACGCGCGGATCGCCCGCACCGGCTCGCTGCCGTAGACGGGGCCCGGCGCCGCTGGTAGAACTCGCGGCGTGGAATACGGCGCCGCCAGCGAAGAGGAGGTCCGCGACCGCGCGGTCGAGAGCCTGAAGCGCAAGCGCGCCTTTCGGACCCAGATCGGGATGTGGCTGCTGATCAGCGTGCTGCTGATCGCGATCTGGGCGCTGACGGGCGCCGACTTCTTCTGGCCCGTCTTCCCGATCGCCGGCTGGGGGATCGGGCTGCTCGCCCAGGGCTGGTCGATCTACGGGCCCGAGAGTCGCCCGATCTCGGAGTCGGACATCGCTCGCGAGAGCGATCGCCTGCGCCGCTGAGCCCGCCCGAGGCGATGCCGCCGGCCGACGACGAGCTGGAGCCGGACGAGTATCCGGAGCCGGCGCCGGCGCTCGACCGGCGCGCGAAGGCGGCGCTGATCGCGCTCGCCGCGCTCGCGGCGGGCCTCGGGATCGCGCTCGCCCTGATCCTCGCCGACCCGCCGACCGAGAAGATCGTGGTCACCGCCACCTCGACCACGACCAAGACCGAGACGCCGACGACGACCACGGTCACCACCTCGACCCTGACGACCACGACCGAGACGACGACCACGACCGACGAGACGACCACCGAGACGACGACCACGCCGCCGTCGACCATCACCGAGACGAGCACCGTCACCGCGCCCTGAGACCGCGGCGAGGTAAGTAGTCACCACCGAGCGGGTCGGGTATGCCGTCCCGAGGTTCGGGGCGCCGGACCGGACATACGGTGGGCCACATGTCCGATCCGGCCCCGCAACCAGAGGCAAAGACCCGCAGGTTCCCCACCGCGTTCACGGTCCTCGCGATCGTCCTGCTCGCGGTCTGGGGGCTCTCCTTCATCATCCCCTCGGGGACCTACGAGATCAACCCGAAGACGGGCGGCCCGATCCCCGGCAGCTACCAGGAGCTGCCGTCGTGCGACGACGTCCCCGAGGGCGAACGGTGCGCGAACAAGTCGTTCATCCACCAGTTCAACAAGCTCTGGGCGGCCCCGACCAACGGCCTCTACGGGATCGAGAACGCCAAAGGCAACGTCGACGTCGACAACGTCGGCTTCCTCTACGGCGCGGCGCAGATCTTCCTCTTCGTGCTCGCGATTGGTGCCTTCATCAGCGTCACGATGAAGACGGGCGCGATCCAGGTCGGCATCGGCCGGCTCGCGCTGCGCTTCCGCCACAGCCCCACGATCCTGATCGTGGTCTTGATGAGCGTGTTCGCGCTCGGCGGTACCACCGAGGGGATGTGGGAGGAGACGCTTGGCTTCTTCGCCCTGCTGGTGCCCCTGGCACTGGCACTCGGCTTCGACCGGGTCACCGGCGCCGCGATCATCTTCCTCGGCGCGGGGACCGGAGTGCTCGCCTCCACCGTGAACCCGTTCGCGACCGGGGTCGCCTCCGACGCCGCCGGGATCGACGTCGGCGACGGGATCGGGCTGCGCCTGATCATGCTCGCGATCCTCGTCCCGGTGGCGATCGCGTTCGTGCTCCGCTACGCCTACCGAGTCCGCCGGGATCCGGCGAACTCGGTGCTGGGTCCAGAGGGCGTGACCAGCGCCGGGATGAAGATGGCCGACGAGGCGACCGGCGACATCGAGCCGCTGACTGGGCGCCAGAAGGGAATCCTGGCCCTCTTCTTCGGCGCGTTCGCCGTGATGATCTACGGCTTCATTCCGTGGAACGACATCTGGGACACGATCTTCAGCGCCGAGTTCCCGCTGCCGACCTTCACCGCGTTCTACTTCGCCCAGGCGACCATGCTGTTCATCGTCATGTCGGTGGTCATCGGCCTGGTCGCCAAGCTCGGCGAGAAGGGGACCGTGAACGCGATCGTCGCCGGCGCCGGCGAGTTCCTCGGACCGGCGCTGATCATCGTCCTCGCCCGCGCGGTGACGATCGTGATGAAGAACTCCTACATCACAGACACGATCCTGCATTGGTGCGAGAACGCCGTGACCAGCACCACCGGAGGGATCTTCGCCTCCGTCGCCCTGCTGGTGAACATGCCGATCGCCTTCCTGGTCCCGTCGTCGTCCGGGCACGCGGCGCTGGTGATGCCCATCCTCGCCCCGCTCGCCGATTTCGCCGACGTCCCGCGCTCCCTCTCGGTGACCGCCTACCAGTCCGCCTCGGGCCTGATCAACCTGATCACGCCGACGTCCGCGGTGGTCATGGGTGGCCTGGCGTTGTCGCGAATCGGCTACGACCGCTACCTGCGCTTCGTGCTCCCGTACTGCGGGATCGTCCTGATCATCTGCATCGCCTTCATGTTCGCCGGCGCGGTGCTCTGAGGAGGTCGGAATGGCTTTCAGGGTCGACTCAGAGGTAGGCAAGCTGCGCAAGGTGATCGTTCACCGCCCGGGCCTCGAGCAGCGGCGGCTCACCCCGGCGAACGCAGAGGAGCTGCTGTTCGACGACGTGATCTGGGTGCGCAAGGCGAAGGTCGAACACGCCGCGTTCGTCCAGGTGATGCGCGAGCGCGGGGTCGAGGTCTTCGACGCCGAGGAGCTGCTGACCGAGACCCTCGCGGTCGATGCGGGGAAGGCCTGGATCCTCGACCGCGTCCTGGACGAGCGTGAGGTCGGCCAGTACCTCGCCCACAGTGCGCGCGAATGGGCCGCCTCGGCGAGCGCGACCGAGCTCTCCGACTTCCTGATCGGCGGGATCACGAAGGACGAGATCGCCAAGGGCGCCGGGTTGCTCTACCAGTCCTCGGGCCCGCTCGACATGGTCCTCCCGCCGCTGCCGAACTTCCTCTTCCAGCGCGATCCCTCGTCGTGGATCTACGACGGGGTGACGCTCAACCCGATGACGAAGCCGGCGCGGCGGCCGGAGACCGCGTTCATGGAAGCGATCTACCGCTTTCACCCGATGTTCGCCGCCGACGGCGGCGTGAACGTCTGGTTCGGCGGGGTCGAGGAGCACTGGGGCCGGTGCACGATCGAGGGCGGCGACGTGCAGACGATCGGCAACGGCGCGGTGATGATCGGGATGGGCGAGCGGACCTCGCCGCAGTCGGTCGGGATCCTGGCCCGGACGCTGTTCGAGCGCGGTGCGGCGACCCTGGTGCTCGCGGTCCAGCTGCCCCCGTCGCGCTCGTACATGCATCTCGACACGGTGATCACGATGGTGGACCGCGACGCGGTCACCCTCTATCCACCCGTCGTCAACGACGACGTCCAGATCTGGGCGATGCGCCCGCCCGCGGCCGCGGACGCCCTGCCGGTGGTCGACCGCTTCGACGGCAACTTGATCGCAGCCCTGGAGCAGGCGCTCGAGGTCGACCGCATGCGGGTGATCCCGACCGGGGGCGACAGCTCCGAGATGGCGCGCGAGCAGTGGGATGACGGCAACAACGTCGTCTGCCTCGAGCCCGGGGTCGTCGTCGCCTACGAGCGCAACGTCGACACCAACACCCGCCTGCGCAAGGAGGGCATCGAGGTGATCACGATCGACGGCTCGGAGCTCGGCCGCGGTCGCGGCGGCTCGCACTGCATGACCTGCCCGATCGAGCGCGAGGCGGCGTTCTAGATGTACAACCTGCGCAACCGCCACTTCCTCAAGGAGCTCGACTTCTCGATGGGGGAGGCAAAGGACCACACGATCAAGGCCGTCCTCGTTGCCACGCTCAGCTGACCCGCTCGCCGTCGTCGCGCTCGGGGGCAACGCGCTGCTTCGCCGCGGCGAGCCGCCGAGCGCCGCGAACCAGCTGCGCGCGGCGCGCGCGGCCGCCGAGGTCCTGGCGCCGATCTCGGCCGACACCCGCCTCGTGGTCACGCACGGCAACGGTCCGCAGGTCGGCCTGCTGGCGCTGAAGGAGGACGCCTACGCGGACGGCTCTCCGTATCCGCTCGACGTCCTCGACGCCGAGACCGGCGGCCAGATCGGCTACGTGATCGAGCTCGAGCTGGACAACGCGATCGACCACCAGGACACGGTCGCGGTGATCACCCGGGTGAGGGTCGACGCGGACGACCCGGCGTTCGACGACCCGACCAAGTTCATCGGCCCCGTCTACGACGAGGGCCAGGCGCGCGAGCTCGCCACCGAGCGGGGCTGGACCGTCAAGCCCGACGGCGATCGGTGGCGGCGCGTGGTCGCCTCGCCGCAACCGCGCGAGGTGGTTCAGCTCGGCGCGATCCGGCGGCTGGTCGACGGCGGCTTCCTGGTCGTGTGCGTGGGCGGCGGCGGCGTCCCGGTGATCGCCACCGAGGCCGGCGAACAGGGGATCGAAGCGGTGATCGACAAGGACCTGGCCTCGGCCCTGCTGGCCGAGGGGCTCGGCGCCGAGCTGCTCGTGCTGGCGACCGACGTCGACGCCGTCTATGGCGACTGGGGAACCCCCGAGCAGCACCCGATCCGCGAGGCGACCCCATCCCGGCTGCGCGCGGGCGATTTCGCCGCCGGCTCGATGGGGCCGAAGGTCGAGGCCGTCTGCCGCTTCGTCGAGGCGACCGGACAGCGCGCGGCGATCGGCCGCCTCGAGGAGCTCGCCGGGCTCGTCGAAGGGACGGCCGGGACGCAGGTCGAGCCCGGCTAGCTCCCGCTCAGCCGTGGCGGGCGAAGAAGTCGCGGACCCAGTCGCGCGCCGGGTAACGACCACCGTACAGCGACGGGACATGGCCGCCGTTGCGGACGATCCGCTGCTGCGCGTTGGCGAAGTCGGCCGCGACGGCGGCGCCCTCGGCCGGGCTGGTGACGTCGTCGAGCTCGCCCGAGATCACCAGGGTCGGCATCCGCGGCGACGGCGCGTTCGGCGGCGCGGGCGGCTGGTAGAGGTTCGTCGGCTTCGGCCACTTCAGGCACTCGAGGTAGCCGGCCGATGAGTCGAGCGCGACCTCGGCCGGGGTGAACGGCGCGAACTCCCGCTGCGGATAGGAGCGCACCGCGGCGCGCAGCTGGCGCCGGCGCACCTGCTCGCCCGACCGCTTGTTCCAGAGCATCGGGTAGTCGTTGCAGCTGACCGTGAGCTCGTCGCCGCGCGAGTAGTAGCGATAGCTCCCGTAGCCGCTCGAGCCGGGATCGGTCAACCGCCGATAAGGGCCGCGATCGCCGCGCAGGTACGCGGAGATCGCGTCGTCGATCTGCAGGTAGTAGCGGGTCGGCGGCTCATAGCCCGAGTAGGCGATCGCGTCGAGCAGCGGGCCGACCCCGCGCTTCGTCTCGCGAAGCTGGGCGACCATGCGACGCAGCCGCCGCCCGGCGTCGCCGTGACAGCGATTGGCTCGTTCGCACACGGTCGAGAGCGCCGCGATCCCGGTCTGCCAGAGGCTCGGATAGAGCGGATCCTCACCGCGGACCGGATAGGCGCTGTCGAGGACGAGCGCCCGCAGCGAGTCGCCGTGGCGAAACGCGTACGACTGCGAGAGGAAGGTCCCGTAGGAGTCCCCGTACAGGTCGATCCGGTCGACCTCGAGCGCGCGGCGGACGTCGTCGAGGTCGTCCGCGGCCGCGGCGGTCCGGTAGGACGCGAAGTCGTCGCCGAGCAGCCGCGCGCACTGGGCGACGCCCGCGGCGTCCGAGCCCCGCCCCTCCTGCAGCTTCGGGCAGTCGATCGCCCGCGAGTGGCCGGTGCCGCGCATGTCGACCAGGACCAGATCGCGGCTGCGCAGCAGGGGCCCGAACAGATGGACGTAGTAGCGCGCGCTGGAGATCGAGCCGTACCCCGGGCCGCCCTCGACCGCGAAGATCGTCCCGCGGGCCGGGCTGGTCACCTCGTCGCGACGGCGGACCGCGTAGGTGATCGGGATCGAGCCGCG
The DNA here is from genome assembly GCA_963781265.1 of uncultured Solirubrobacterales bacterium. Lineage (GTDB taxonomy): Bacteria > Actinomycetota > Thermoleophilia > Solirubrobacterales > 70-9 > WHSW01. Next base: position 225,103 of record CAWAFH010000018.1, on the reverse strand, counting down.
CCCGGGATCGGCGCGCTCCAGCGGCACCCGCAGCCGCGCGCACTTGAGCCGCTGCGGGCGCACGTGCTTCGGGCAGGCGCCGAGCTTCGGGGCGGCGATCGGCGCAGCCTCGACGCCGGGCGCCGACGGCCCCGGCGCCGCGATCGCGATCAGGGCGGCGAGCGCGGCCGCGATGACGCCAAGCCTCAGCACCGGCGGATCATCGCACCGTCACCGCTGCTGCGATTGGATGCAGGCGTGAGCCGACGCGTCTCGATCTCCGCCGCCGAGGCCCGCCGTCTGGCGCTGGCGGCTCAGGGGTTCGCCGACCCCCGCCCCGCCGCCGAGCCGGGCGGCTGGGACCTGCGCCGGGTGATCAAGCGAGTCGGACTGCTGCAGATCGACTCGGTCAACGTGCTCGAGCGGGCCCACTACCTGCCGGCGTTCAGCCGCCTCGGCCCGTATCACCACGAGCTCTTGGACCGGCTCTCGCAGCGAGCCCCGCGACGCCTGTTCGAGTACTGGGGCCACGAGGCCTCGCTGCTTCCGGTCGAGCTGCAGCCGCTGTTGCGATGGCGGATGGAGCGCGCCCACGCGGAGGCGTGGGGCAGCATGCAGCGGATCGTGCGCGAGCGCCCCGAGCTGGTCGCGGAGGTGCTCGGCCAGGTCCGCGATCGCGGGCCGATCGCGGCCTCCGAGCTGACCGCCGAGCGCCCGCGTCGCAGCGGGCCGTGGTGGGACTGGTCGGACTCGAAGCGGGCGCTGGAGTGGCTGTTTTGGTCCGGGCAGGTGACCGCCGCGCGGCGGCGGCGATTCGAGCGCCTCTACGACCTCCCCGAGCGCGTCCTCCCGGCGGCGGTGCTCGCCGCGCCGACGCCCGATCCGGCCGAGGCCCAGCGCGGCCTGATCCGCTACGCCGCCCAGCGGCTCGGGGTCGCGGCCGAGCGCGACCTGCGCGACTACTTCCGGCTGACCGCCTCCGAGTCGAAGGAACGGGTCGCGGAGCTGGTCGAGGCCGGCGAGCTGCACCCGGTCGACGTCGAGGGCTGGGGGACGACCGCCGGCTACCTCGCCCCGGGTGCGAGGATCCCGCGTCGGGTCGAGGCGACGGCGCTGATCGGCCCGTTCGACTCGCTGATCTGGGAGCGCAGCCGGGTCGAGCGGATCTTCGGCTTCCAGTTTCGGATCGAGCTCTACGTCCCGGCGCCGAAGCGCCGCTACGGCTACTACGTCCTCCCGTTCCTGCTCGGGGACCGGCTGGTCGCCCGGGTCGACCTGAAGGCCGATCGCGACGCCGGGCGCCTGCACCTGCGCGCCTTGCATCCGGAGCCCGGGGCGCCGGAGCACACGAACGAGGCGCTGGCGGCGGAGCTGCATCGGATCGCTGCCTGGTTGGGACACGACTTCGATCACAAGATCTAAGTCACTCTGTATCATCACTTCAGAAAGTGAAGCGGCGCGTCGAGAGGCGCGCCCGGCAGCAAAGGATTCATCGCATGCAGCTCCTGCTCGTACCGCTCGACGACAGCATCCTCTTCCCCGGCATGACCGCGACGATCGCGGCCGACGTCGGCGATGCCGACCAGGTCTTCCTGCTGCCCCGCCCCGAGGGCGAGTACGGCCGCATCGGGACGATCGCCGAGGTCGTCGACACCGGCCGCCTGCCCGGCGGGATCAACGCGGTCACCCTGACCGGCCTGCGCCGCGGGCGCGCCGGGACCGCCTCGCCGGCCCCGAACGGCGAGCTCGCGATCGAGGTCGAGCCGCTCGACGACGGCGTCACCGGCGGTGACCGGATCCGCGAGCTGGAGCGCAACTACCGCGCCGTGGTCGAGGAGATCCTCGAGCTGCGCGGCGACGACGGCCGCGTCGCGGCGTTCCTGCGGTCGATCTCCGACCCGGGCCCGCTCGCCGACACCTCCGGCTATAGCCCCGACATCTCGCTGGCCGACAAGCAGCGGCTGCTCGAGACCGTCGACGTCGCCGAGCGCCTCGAGCTGGCGCTGGAGCTCCAGCGCGAGCGGCTCGCCGAGCTGCAGGTCCGCCGCCGGATCCGCGACGACGTCGAGTCCGGCGCCCAGGCGCAGCAGCGCGAGTACTTCCTGCGCAAGCAGATGGAGTCGATCCGCAAGGAGCTGGGCGACGACGACGCCTCGGTCTTCGAGGAGTACGAGCGCAAGATCGCCGACTCGGCGATGCCCGACGCCGTCCGCGAGCAGGCCACGCGAGAGCTCGGCCGGCTCGAGAAGATGGGCGAGCAGAGCGGCGAGTCGTCGATGATCCGCACCTACCTCGACACCCTGCTCGGGGTGCCGTGGGGCGAGCGCTCCGACGAAAAGCTCGACCCGGTCCACGCCCGCGAGGTGCTCGACGCCGACCACGCCGGCCTCGAGGACGTCAAGGACCGCATCACCGAGTACATCGCCGTGCGCGGCCTGCGCCGCGACCGCGGCCTTTCCGACGAGGGCAAGGGCGCCGGGGCGATCCTCACCCTGATCGGGCCTCCCGGCACCGGCAAGACCTCGATCGGCGAGTCGATCGCCCGCGCGACCGGGCGCGAGTTCGTCCGCATGTCGCTCGGCGGCGTGCGCGACGAGGCCGAGATCCGCGGCCACCGCCGCACCTACATCGGCGCGCTGCCGGGCCGCCTCGTCAGGGCGCTCAAGGACGCCGGGACGATGAACCCCGTGATCATGCTCGACGAGGTCGACAAGGTCGGCGCCGACTGGCGCGGCGACCCTTCGGCGGCGCTGCTCGAGGTCCTCGACCCGGCCCAGAACCACTCGTTCCGCGACCACTACCTCGACGTCGAGCTCGATCTGTCGAACGTGCTCTTCATCGCCACGGCGAACGTCGCCGAGACGATCCCCGGGCCGCTGCTCGACCGCATGGAGGTGGTCCGCTTCGACGGCTACACGACCGACGAGAAGACGGCGATCGCCCGCGGCTACCTGTGGCCGCGCCAGATCGAGCGCAACGGCCTGCGCTCCGACGAGGTCGAGATCTCGGACGGCGTGCTCGAGGCGATCGTGACCGAGTACACCCGCGAGGCGGGCGTGCGCGGGCTCGAGCGCGAGCTCGGCAAGCTGCTGCGAAAGACCGCCACCCGGATCGCCTCGAAGGAGGCGAAGGCCCCGGTGGCGATCGACCACGACGCCGTGCGCGAGGCGCTCGGCAAGCAGCGCTTCTACCAGGAGGCCGCCGAGCGGACCGCGGTCCCCGGGGTCGCGACCGGGCTCTCGGTCACCGGCGCCGGCGGCGACGTGCTGTTCATCGAGACGACCTCGATGCCGGGCAAGGAGGGCTTCGTGCTCACCGGCCAGCTCGGCGAGGTGATGAAGGAGTCCGCGCGGATCGCGCTCTCATACGTCCGCGGCCACGCCGAGGCCCTCGGGCTGGCCGATGATGCGTTCACCGAGCGCGAGTTCCACATCCACGTCCCAGCCGGAGCGATCCCGAAGGACGGGCCGAGCGCCGGGATCACGATGACCACGGCGCTCGTCTCCCTGCTCACGGGACGCCCGGTCAAGCACACGGTCGGGATGACCGGCGAGGTCACCCTCCAGGGCCGGGTGCTGCCGATCGGCGGCCTCAAGCAGAAGGTGCTCGCGGCGCATGCGGCCGGCCTCACCGACGTGGTGATCCCGGAGCGCAATCGCGCCGATCTCGACGACGTCCCCGACGAGGTCCGCGAGGAGCTCGGCTTCCATCCGGTGCTCTCGATCGACGAGGTGCTCGACCTGGCGCTCGAGCCCGAGGCCGCGGCGCGCGAGGCGGTCGCCTGCTGACGATGTGCCAGCGTCTCGTCGGGAGCGCCGAGCTTCATCGAGTATCCTTGTCCTTCCCTCTGAGTGACGAGCGCGGTCCCCCTGGCCGCCTGCGGAGGCGAAGATCGCGGTTTACGGGGCGTTTACGCGCGCCTGTAAGTCTGCTTGCGTCGGCAACTATTCTTCGCTATACTTTTTGAAGCCAGGGGTAGTACAGGGGGGACCGAAGCCAAGATCGAGGGGTGAAAGATGCCTCGCCAGAGGGGCGCTGCCGACCAGCGCCAAGTACGCCGCAAGCGCGGTGAGCACAACGAAAAGCAGACTTCAAACGCCCGCTCTCAGCAGCGGACCGATACCCATGCCGTAGCCGAGCCGACGACCGACAGCCTGCAGCTGTTCATCAACCAGGCGATGAAGTACCCGCTGCTGACGGCGCCCGAGGAGATCGAGCTCGCGAAGCGGATCGAGAAGGGTGACCTCGCGGCCAAGGAGCGGCTGATCAACAGCAACCTGCGGCTGGTCATCAAGTTCGCCCGTCGCTATCAGGGCTTCGGCCTGCCGCTGGGCGACCTCGTCCAGGAGGCGATGCTGGGTCTGATTCGCGCCGCCGAGAAGTTCGATTGGCGCCGCGGGTACAAGTTCTCGACCTACGCGGTGCTCTGGATCAAGCAGTCGATCCAGCGCGGCCTCGACAACACCGGCCGTCCGGTGCGGATCCCGGCGCACATCGCCCAGCGCGAGCGCACCGTCAACCGCACCACGTCGGAGCTCGCGGTGAAGCTCAACCGCGAGCCCACCGACGAGGAGGTGGCGAAGAAGGCCAAGCTCCCGCTCGACGAGGTGATGGCCGTTCGCGACCTGACCCGGGTGACGACCAGCCTCGACACCCCGGTCGGCGAGGGCGACACGACGCTCGGCGAGCTGCACGCCGAGGCTGCGGCCGATCTCGAGGACGAGGTCCTCGAGCGCGAGCAGGAGGAGGCCGTCGGCGAGGCGCTGGCGAAGCTTCCCGACGCGGAGCGCAAGATCATCGAGGCGCGGTTCGGCACGGGTGGTCGCCCGGAGCTCTCGATCCGCGAGGCCGCGCGCGCCCTCGGCGTGACGCAGAACGCGGCCCGCGAGCTCGAGGCCCGAGCGCTCGCACGGCTCGCCACGGACGGCTCGCTCGCCGGCTGGCGCGCCGCCGCCTAGGGACGAAACCTGGTCACGTCGAGCGAGCTCTGCGCGGCATCCACGCGCAGCTGCTCGCTCGGCGATAGGCCCCCGAACGGGGCGCCGCTGACCGCGACCAGGTTGACGTAGAGGCTCCTGCCGGGGGCCTCGCGCACGGTCGCGACCCCGTACTTGCTCGACGCCTGGGGGCCCTCGCCCGGCAGGCAGTTGAAGCCGGTGAACTTCGACAGGTGCCCCTTCCAGCTGAGCGCCGCCGCGGCCGCTCCCCCGGGCTCGGTCTGGCTCGGCGAGTCGGCAACGAACAGTCGCGTCGAGATCCGGGCCGGTGAGGCGAGCTCGTCGGCGTCGGTGAACAGGCGCCCGCGGACGAGCAGGCGCTCGCCCTGCGCGAGGTCGGAGAGCTCGTGCGACAGCACCACCGTCTCCGTCTTCGCGACCGGCACCCCGGCGCACAGGCACGTGGCCTCGCGCTCGGCCGGCGGCTCCGAGGCGTCGCCGGGGCGAAAGCGCACGGCCCTGATCCCGGCCATGTCCTGCACGACGGTCGGGGTCTTCTCGTTCTGCCCGACCAGCAGCACGTCGCCCGGTTTCGCGTCGGGATGGCCGGCGCCGACGACCAGGTTGATGAACGAGGGCCCGCTCCACGGCAGGCCGCCCTTCGGCACCCGCAGCTCGGCGTCGCCGAAGGTGACCACCGCGTGGTGGCGCTGGTGGCTGACATCCCGGCGCCAGGGAGCGCCGGCGAGCTCGACGGCCCTCCCCGGCTGCGGCGCGACGGCCTCGGCGTCCGCCGCCAGCAGCAGCGTCGCCTCGACCGCGGGCGAGTAGGAGTACGCGTTGCCGATCAGCCCCGGGTGGGCGGGGTCGTCGGCGTCGGTGGTCAGCTCGAGCTCGGCGAACGCCAGCAGGCGGTCCCCGGGCGCCAGGTCGGGCAGCGGCGAGTCGGTCTTCGTCTGCGGCCCGAGGCTGACCAGCACCCGCGGCGCGGACCCGGCCGCGGTCGCGATCGGCAGCGTCTCGAGCAGCTCCGGCTTGTTCTCGGTCGCGCCGACCTCGATCGAGCCAGCGGCCGGCTTCGCGCCCGCGAGCTTCCCGGCGCCCTGGCCACGAGGCGGCGGCGGGCTGTCCGGTGCCGAGCGGCGGCTTTGGGGGCCCTGGGCTGAGAAACCCGCCTCTCGGCCTCCGGGGCGGTCCGGCGGTCGTTGCTTGGCCGCATCGCGCCGCGCGGGATCGCCACCTCCCCCGCGTGCGGGGGGATCCGCGTCACGAGCGTGCTCCCGGCGGCCGCCCCGCTCCTTCCCGCCGGCACCACCGCCCGGCTCCGGACGGCCCGGCCGAGATCCGCCTCCGCCCTCTGCGCCCCGACCCGCGCGCCCGCGGTCGCCCTCACTCCGTCCCGGGTCGCCGCCGCGCCCGCGGTCGCCCCCGCCGCGGCCCTGTCCCCCGCGCCCCGGCCGCGGCATCAGCCCTTGCCGAAGATCATCGCCACGCCAGGGTCGGCCGGGTCGACCTTGAGCGTCACCGCATCGCCGGTCGCGAAGGGGGCCGACGGGTAGATGTACTGGTTGAACGTGACCTCGTACGGCGCGCCGCCGGCCGGGGTCGCGGTCGCCTTGATGACGTACTCGGTGCCGCCCGGCGTGTCCGTGTTGCCGGTCGACTCCATCGAGTCGATCGTCGCCGGCGTGTCGACCCCTTCGCCCATCAGCCGCTTCGCCCGGTTGGCGAGGTCCATCTGCCCGGCGGAGGCGCCGACGCCGACCTTGCTCGTCTGCGCCTGCACCGACTCGGCCGCGCCCTTCAACTTGTCCATGAAGCCCATCCGGCTCTCCTTTCGGTGGTGTCCCCGGACTCTATGCGCCGCGGCGTCAGTGAGTGAGCGCCTTGACCGCGATCAGCGAGAGGCCGACCGCGATCACGATCGTTGTCACCACGACGCTCCGGGTGGTCGAGAGCCCGGCGAGCCGATTGGCGAGCAGCGTGTAGGCGCCGATCACCGCGATCCCGACCCAGCGGGCGAGGTCATAGCCGGTGTCGAGCTCGATCGCGCCGGCCTCGACGAAGATGAACGGGACCATGGGCATCATCGCCGCCACCGATCCGGCGGCCACGTCGGTGAGCTCCTCGCCGAGCCGGCGGCGGTCGGGGTGGTGGCGGTCGCGGATCGTCAGGGCGATGTACTCGGCGTAGAGCTCGGCCAGCGAGGCGGCGATCACCGAGCCGATCACCGCAGGAATCACCTCGCGCGCCGGCGCGCCCGAGCGCTCGAGCACGAGGATGACCGCGAGGGCGATGATCGATCCGTAGACCGCGCGGGCGGCGCGTTCGGCCGTTCGTTCGAGTCGCACGTGCGGCATTCTCTTACGTTCGCCGATGGAAGCAGCAACGCCACCGCCGACGGAAGAGCGCGGCTGGCGCCGCCTCAGGCGACCCGACGCGTCGAGGCTGCACCTCGGCGACCTGCGGCCGTCGACCTTCGTCGACGCCGTGCGCGGGTTTCTCGACCACCACATGAACGACTGGGGCGCCGCGCTCACCTTCTACGCCGGGATCTCGCTGCTGCCCGCGCTCGTGATCGTGGTGGGCGTGCTCGGCGTGCTCGGCACCTCGGTGCTCGACGACCTCTCTCAGAACCTGCAGGAGCAGGGCAACGGCCCCGTCCGCGAGCTCGCCCTCGACGCGGTCGAGGAGGTGAGCACGAACACGTTCAGCGCCGGGATCGCGATCCTGGTCGGCATCTTCGGCGCGCTGTGGAGCGCCTCCAGCTACGTCGGCGGCTTCATGCGCGCGTCCGGCGTCATCCACGGTCGCTCGGTCCGGTATCCGATCTGGCAGTTGCGCCCCCTGCAGCTCGCGCTCACCGCAGGGGTGATCATCGCGATCGCCGGGACCGCGCTGTTCGTCGTCATCACCGGGCCGCTGGCGCGCGAGGTGGCGGGCCTGTTCGGCCTCGAGGACGTCGCCGCGCAGACCTGGGACCTGCTCAAGTGGCCCCTCGTGGTCGTCTTCGTGCTCGGCATCTTCGCGGTCCTCTACTGGGCGGCTCCGGATGTGCGCGAGCGCGGCTTTCAGCTCTTCACGCCGGGCGGCCTCATCGCCACGTTCGTCTGGGTCGTGGGCTCGATCGGCTACGCGATCTACGTCGAGATCATCGCCGACTACAGCGACCTGTACGGGAGCCTCGGCGCGATCATCGGCTTCCTCATCTGGCTCTGGCTCTCGAACATGGCGATGCTCTACGGCGTCGAGCTCAACGGCCAGCTCGAGCGGGCGGGCGACGCGCGTCAGGCGGAGCCGAGCAGCCCGCGGTCGAGCGCGTAGCGGACCAGCTCGGAGCGCTTGCCGAGGTTGAGCTTCTGCTGGATGTGGGCGCGGTGAGACTCGACCGTGCGCACGCTGATCAGCAGCTGCTCGGCGATCTCGGCGTTGGTGTGGCCGAGCGCGATCAGCCGCAGCACGTCGCGCTCGCGGTCCGAGAGCCCGTCATCGTCGTCGCCGGGATTGGCCGCGAGCCGGGCGCCGAGCTCCGGCTGCAGGTACGTCCGTCCCTCGGCGGCCATCCGGACCGCGTTCACCAGCTCGTCCTCGGCCGCCTCCTTGAGCACGTAGCCGAGCACACCGCTCTGCAGCGCCTCGCGGGCGTAGGAGGGGTTCTTCTCCATCGTCAGGACGACGATCGCCGTCTGCGGCGATGCCTCCCGAAGCCGTGGCACGGACGGGATGCTGCGACCGCCCGGCATGTTCAGGTCGAGGATCAGCACGTCCGGGCGATGGCCGCGCACGAACCGCACCGCGGCTTCGATGTCGCCGGCCTCAGCGACCACCTCGAGGTCTTCCTCGGTCTCCAACAGCAGGCGCAACGCGCTGCGCACCACCGCGTGGTCGTCCGCGAGCACGATCTTCGTCGTTGCCCCCATCCCGCGTCCAAGCCTAACGGCGGGCCGGCGCGCACCTGCGGGCTACTACGGAACGCGGTTACGGGGTGAGGACCGATGGAACGCCGCCTCGGCGCCGCGAAACTGGCCATCGGACAGAACGCATTCCCGCTTGTCCGCGGGGTTTTCGAACCCCGGCCGAAGTCCTCCGACCGGCACTTGCCCTCCCGTCTCGCCGGTCGGGGGGTTCGGCAACCCGTGGCTCAGCGCTCGCGGATCAGCAGCGTCTGCAGCGCCCGGCCGAGCGGCCCGTGCTCGTCGTGCAGGGCCGAGTCGGCGAGTCCGACGCCGGCCGCATCCGGGACCGTGATCGCGTCCAGGCAGACCCATTCGCCAACCGGCAGGCGGATCAGGTGGACGGTGAGGTCGACGTTGATGAACAGGTGGCCGGCGAGGTCGAGGGTGGCGCTCACGCCGTTGCCCGAGTCGGCCGCCGCGAGCAGCCGCTGCAGCGGCGACGGCTCCTCGCCCGCGACGAGGGGCTGGCGCATTCGCATCCACACGGTGGCGGGGCCAAGCTCGCGAAAGCCGCCGCGGGCGAACCGGTAGTCCATCGCGGTGTGGTAGCCGACCTGCTCGCCGGTCTCGAAGAACGGCTTCTCGGTGGCCTGGTCGAGCCCGGGGATCGGCGGGGCCAGCGGTGCGAGATCGACCGGCAGCGCAAGCGGGCGCTCGGCGAGCCGCCACGCCGATGCGCGGATCAGCGGCTCGCCGGAGTCGTCGCGCAGCTCCGCGGCGAGCAGCTCGACCGAGCGGCCCGGGCGAACGACCTCCGCCGAGACGGTCAGCGTCCCGATCGGCACCGGGCGCAGGATCTCGAACGTGATCCGGCCGATGAACCAGCCCGGCTCGGCCTCGGGCGCCCCCGGACGCGAAGCGGAGGAGGCCCCCGGCAGCCGTTCGAGCTCTCGCCCGATCAGCGCCGAAGGCGGCCCGGCGTGCTGGGTCTCCGGATTCCAGGGGCCGCGGGTGAGCTCGGTTGAAACGAACCGACCCCCTTCGGAGACATAGAAGGCAGACGACATGCGAGCACTAAGCTAGGAGAACGATGGAGAAGGTGGAGAAGACAGAGGCGGAGTGGAAGGCTGAGCTCTCGCCGGACGAGTACCACGTGCTGCGCGAGCAGGGCACCGAGCGTGCCTTCACGGGGCAGTACTGGGACAACAAGGAAGACGGGATCTATCGCTGTCGCGGCTGCGGCGCGGAGCTGTTCGGCTCCGATACGAAGTTCGACTCGGGCACCGGCTGGCCGAGCTTCTTCGACCCGATGGACCACGAGACCGTCGAGACGCGCGCCGACAACAGCCTGTTCATGAAGCGGACCGAGGTCGTCTGCAAGCGCTGCGGCGGCCACCTCGGGCACGTCTTCGACGACGGCCCGAACCCGACCGGCCTGCGTTACTGCATCAACAGCTGCTCGCTCGACTTCGAGCCGAACGAGTAGGCCTCAGCCGATCGAGGCCGGCGCCCCGGCCTCGACCAGCGCCTGCGGCAGGACGACCGAGCCGTCGGCCTGCTGGCCGTTCTCGATCAGCGCGATCAGCGTCCGGCTGACCGCGACCGCGGTGCCGTTCAGCGTGTGCACCGCCTCCGGGGTCGCATCGGCCTCGGGTCGATAGCGCGCCCCGAGCCGGCGCGCCTGGTAGTCGGTCGTGTTGGAGCACGAGGTCAGCTCGCGGTAGCGCTCCTGGCTCGGGATCCAGGCCTCGCAGTCGAACTTGCGCGCCGCGGGCGCGCCGAGGTCGCCGATGGCGATGTCGACGACCCGGTACGGCAGCTCGAGCGCGCTCAGGATCCCCTCCTGGAGCGCCAGGATCCGGTCGTGCTCGGCGCTCGACTCCGAGGGCTCGACGAACGAGAACATCTCGACCTTGTCGAACTGGTGGACCCGGAAGATCCCGCGCGTGTCCTTGCCGGCGGCGCCCGCCTCGCGCCGAAAGCAGGTCGAGATCCCGGCGTAGCGGCGCGGTAGCTCGCCGGCGTCGAGGATCTCATCGGCGTGCAGCGCCGCGAGCGAGACCTCCGAGGTGCCGACGAGGAAGAGCTCGTCGCGCTCGACCTCGTAGATCATCTCGCGCTCACCGGGGAAGAAGCCGGTGCCGTAGAGCGGGCCGTCGCGCACCAGGACCGGCGGGACCACCGGCTCGAACCCCTCGGCGCGCACCGTCTCGACCGCGAACCGGATCAGGGCCAGCTCGACCATGACCAGGTCGCCGAGCAGGTATGCGAACCGCGAACCCGACGCCGCCGCCGCCTTCTCGACCTCGATCCAGCCGTGCTCGAGCCCAAGGTCGAGGTGGTCGCGCGGATCGAAGTCGAAGCGCGGCCGGTCGCCGACCTCGCGCAAGGTCACGGCGTCGTCCTCACCGCCGTCGGGGACGTCGGGGTGCGGGAGGTTGGGAAGGGTCGCGGCGAGCTCGTCGCGCTCGGCCTCGACGGTGGCGAGCTCAGCCTGCATCGACTTGACCTCGGCCGAGAGGTCCTTCATCCGCGCGATCAGGTCGGCAGCGTCGCCGCCCGCGCGCTTCGCGGCGGCGATCTCGTCGGAGGCGCGGTTCTGCTCGGCGCGGCGGCCCTCCACCTCGGGCAACAGCTCGCGGCGGCGGGCGTCGAGCTCGAGCAGCCGGTCGAGGTCAGCGGCCGCGCCGCGGCGCGCCAGCGCCTCGCGGGCCGGTCCCGGGTCCGCTCGGATCGCGCGCAGGTCGAGCACCGTGCGGGCGCGCGGGCTACTCGCCCTCGGCGGCGGCCTGCTGTTCTTCGGACTGGATCTCGCTCGCGTTGCCGGGCTGCGGCGGGCGATCGACGTCGGTGCCCGAGTACTCGGCGACGAACCGCGCGACGGCGTCGGCCTCGTCGCCGACGAGGATGTTCTGAGGCATGATCGCGCCGGAGAAACCGCCGTTGCGAATCGCGTAGAGGACGTCCTCCGGGCTCTCGATCCGCTCATTGAGATTCGGGCCCTGGTTGCGCACCGCCCGGTTCGCCGAGCCCTCGGCGCCGGCGGCCTTCAGCGAGTGGCAACCGGAGCAGCGCTCGGAAAACAGGACGGCCCCGTCGTAGTTGGGATCGTCGTCGGCGAGCTGGATGCCCTCGCTGCCGCACGCCCCGAGGGCGAGCGCAACGAGCAACGCAGTTGTGAGGGCGAGAAGGGGTCGCACCGCGGCGGCATCATACTTTTTGACCCCGTGGTCGCGCCGACGCCCGATCAACTGCGCCAGGCGATGGCGCTGGCACCGACCGCGGTGACGATCGTCACCGCGTCATTCGGGGGCTCTCCCGCGGGGGCGACCGCGAACGCCGTGACCTCCCTCTCGCTCGATCCGCCGCTGATGCTGGCGTGTCTCGATCGCGGCTCGCGGACGCTCGACGTGGTCCGCTCGCAGCGCTCCTTCGGCGTCAACGTGCTCGGCGCCGGCCAGGAGGCGCTGGCCCGCGGCTTCGCGAGCAAGGCGCCCCACACCGAGAAGTTCCGGGAGGTCTCGTGGAGCGAGCGCGAGGGTGTCCCGATCCTGGACGGCGCGATCGCCTGGGTGGCCTGCTCGCTGCGCGACCTGCATCCCGGGGGCGACCACGAGATCGCGGTCGGCGATGTGCTCGCCGTCGGCGGCGAGGGCGGGGATCCGCTCGTGTTCTTCGGCGGCGCCTACCGACCGCTCGACTGAGGCCGGCGCTCGTCCGGGACCGGCAGCTGGTGCGCCTCGCACCAGGCGACCAACTCGCGCCTCGCGACCTCGGCCGGGTTCTCGGTCGGCGCCGCGCCGCGGGTCCGAGCCGGCGGCTGCGCTTTCTTCGTGCCCTGATCGGCCATCTGAGTCACCTAACACCCATCGGCGCGGGAGTCGCGGTCTTTAGCGAGATTTGACGAACCGCGTTCGCGCGGCGCTAGAAGAGCGCGCCGCTGGTGCCCGCCGCGCGCAATGCGAGGCCGAAGACCACCAGGGCCGAGACCGCCATGATCCCCGTCTCGCGGCGGACGATCGCCAGCGCGAACAGCTGCCTCCGAGCGTCGGGCAGGGCGTCGAAGTCGATCCCCTCGAGCTCGCGCTCGGCGGCCCCGGCGCGGGCCCCCTCCGCGAGCAGCGTGACGACCAGGGGCAGCAGTCCGTAGACGTAGTGCAGCTGGTCAGGCGGCTCGTGGCCCGAGAGCACGAGCACCGCGCCGAGCAGGACCTGCAGCACAACGGTCGCCTGGGCGACCCGCAGCAGGTACCAAAACGGGACGTTCGGGCGGTTGCGCAGCCAGGCGATCGCGCCGACGGCGCCGGCGGCGAGGTTGGTCACCAGCACGGCGACACCGACGACCAGGTGGACGGTCTCCATCCGGCCGGATCAAAGCAGACCCAATTCCGCCCGATCAGGTCGGATTTGCCGCTTTCTCATGCGGAAGCTCACTATGTAGCAACCCATCACAAACTCGGATACAACTCGGGGTTCGTGCTGCAGAGCTACCTCCCGATCCTCGTCTTCGCCGCCCTCGGGGTGATCGTCGGAACCGCCTTCGCGACGCTCAACCACCTGATCGGCCGCAAGCGGATCCGGGCTCGCGCGATGAAGACAGACCCGTATGAGTGCGGGCTGCCGAGCGAGGTTTCTCGCACCTTCCGGTTCGGGGTCAGCTTCTACATGGTCGCGATGCTGTTCATCCTGTTCGACATCGAAGTCGTCTTCCTGTACCCGGTCGGGGTGATCCTGAAGGCGGCCGACTCGGTCTTCGTCCTCGTCGAGCTGTTGGTCTTCGTCGCGCTCCTGCTAGTCGCGCTGATCTACGTCTGGCGCCGGGGTGCGCTCGATTGGAGGTAAAGCGCGAGAAGCTGCGGGCGCTGTCGCCGCTCACCGAGCCGGGCTCGCCCGAGTACCTGCGGGTGCGCCAGCTGCGCGCCCGCGACCTGCTGCGCGGCGACCTCGACGACGCCGAGCTCGATGAGCACGTCTCGCAGTCGGTGCTCACCACCTCGCTCGACAAGCTGCTCTCCTGGGGCGCGGCCAACTCCTGCTTCCCGATGACCTTCGGCCTCGCCTGCTGCGCGATGGAGATGATCGCGGTGGTGGGCTCGCCCCGCAACGACCTCGCCCGCTTCGGCGCCGAGGCGTTGCGCGCCTCGCCGCGCCAGGCGGACCTGATCATCCTCTCGGGCCGGGTGTCGATCAAGATGGCACCGGTCGTCCGGCGCCTCTACGACCAGATGCTGGAGCCACGCTGGTCGATCTCGATGGGTGCCTGCTCGTCCTCGGGCGGGATGTTCGCCAACTACGCGGTCGTCCAGGGCGCGGACAAGTTCATGCCGATCGACGTCCACGTCCCCGGCTGCCCGCCGCGGCCGGAGGCGCTGATCTACGGCTTCAACAAGCTCCAGCACCAGATCATGGGCCACCCGGACATGGGCTGGCGGCGGCGCTACAACGCCGTCGGGACCGAGGAGTGGGCCCGCGAGGATGTGATCGCCGGCCAGCCGTCGGACGCAGCCGAGGCCGCGTATGCGCGCGCCCGCCAGGCGGTCGCCGACGCGGCCGAGTCGACCGGACCGGAAGGACCCGGGGCGCCGCCGCAGCGTGGAGCCGGGGTCCGATAGCGGTGACGCCCGTCGCGGTGCACCATCGTCGGAGGTACCGCTGAATGCCGGACGCTCCCGGGCTCGAGCTGATCGCGGGCGAGCTGCGCGACGGGCACCCCGGCAGCGTGCTCGGGACCTACCACGAGCACGGACAGGCGTGCCTGATCGTCGATCCCGAGCAGGTGCTCACGGTCCTGAAGTGGCTGCGCGACACACCCGGCCAGGAGTACCGGTTCCTTGCCAGCCTCCATGGCGTCGACTACCTCCCGGCCGAGCCGCGCTTTGGCGTCCACTACGAGCTGCTCAACCGCGACCGGGTCGAGCGGATCCGGGTGCGAGCGGCGCTTGCCGACCCGGGTGCCCGCAGCGGCCAGTCGACGGGCGACACCGAGGAGGTCGACGGGATGCTGCTCCCCTCGATCGAGAGCTGCGTGCCGCTGTTCCCGACGGCCGATATGCAGGAGCGCGAGGTCTACGACTTCTTCGGGATCTTCTTCCGCGGCCACCCCGACCTGCGCCGCGTCCTGCTCCCCGAGATCTACGTGGGCTGGCCGCAGCGTCGCGACTTCCCCGTCGGCGGCGAGCCGGTGATCTTCACTCACAACGAGCACCAGGTCCCCGGGTGGTCACAGTGAGGCGGAGCGGAGCGTGTGAGGCGGAGCGGAGCGTTTGTGAGGCGGAGCGAAGCGAAGCCGAGCCGCGCCGCCGTTGAGGCGCCGGCATGACCGATCTCCACGAGCACGGCTCGGCGCCCGCCCACGGCGGCGACGTGATCGCGGCGACGACCGCGACCGTGATCGGCCAGTCGGTGATCGAGCGCACCGAGGCCGGCGACGTGCTCGAGCCCGAGCACGAGCTGCTGACCGTGAACATGGGCCCGCACCATCCGGCCACGCACGGCGTGCTGCGGCTGCTGGTCAGCCTCCAGGGCGAGAACGTGATCGACATGAAGCCGGTGATCGGGTACGTGCACACCGGGATCGAGAAGTCGTGCGAGCAGAAGAGCTACTGGAAGGTGATCCCGTTCGTGGAGCGGATGGACTACGTCTCCTACTTCTTCAACATGGAGGCCTTCTGCGGCGCGGTCGAGAAGCTGCTCGAGCTCGAGATCCCGCCGCGCGCCAAGTACCTGCGCACCCTCTTCTTGGAGCTGAACCGGATCCACTCGCACCTGATCTGGCTCGGGACGTCGGCACTCGACCTCGGCGCGGTCTCGATGCTCTGGTACTCGTTCCGCCAGCGCGACGCGATCATCGACCTGTTCGAGATGGCGGCCGGCCAGCGGATGCACACCCGCTACTTCCAGGTCGGTGGCGTCTTCGAGGACATCCCGGTCGGCTTCGAGGAGAAGGTGCGCGCCTTCTGCAGCGAGTTCCCCAGCCGGGTCGACCAGTACGAGGCGCTGCTCGACCGCAACGAGATCTTCCTGCAGCGGACCAAGGGGGTCGGGATCGTCTCGCGCGAGCGCATGCTCGAGCTGGGGGTCACCGGACCGCTGCTGCGGGCGACGGGCGAGCCGTGGGACCTGCGCAAGGCCGACCCCTATCTCGCCTACGGCGACCTGGACTTCAAGATCCCGGTCGGCACGGTCGGCGACGGCTACGACCGCTTCCGGGTGCGGATGACCGAGATGCGCGAGTCGGTCCGGATGATCGAGCAGTGCCTCGACGGCCTCCCCGAGGGGCCCTGGATCGCCGACGACCGCAAGATCGTCCTGCCGCCGCGCGACGAGCTCTCGACCTCGATGGAGGCGCTGATCCACCACTTCAAGCTGGTCACGGAGGGCTTCCGCGTCCCGCCCGGCGAGATCTACCACCCGATCGAGTCGCCGCGAGGCGAGCTCGGCTGCTACGTGCTCGCCGACGGCTCGGCGAAGCCGGCGCGGGTCCACTTCCGCGACCCCTCCTACGTCAACCTGCAGTCGCTGCGCGACATGTGCGTCGGCGGCTACGTCGCCGACCTGATCCAGAACCTGGCGATGCTCGATCCGATCCTCGGGGGCATCGACAGGTGAGGAAGAACTCGCGCCACGTCCGGAACACTCGCGCCACGTCCTCCGCTCTCGCCGGAACCAATTGCCCTCGGCTACGCCTCGGGCTTTTGATGCTGCTTCCGCGTCCGGGCGTGCGCGGTGGGTCGGGAGATGAATGTCTGATCACTTCGATCAGCCGCGGCATCTGCTCGAGCCGACGGACGATCTGACGGCGCGCGAGCGGCGCGAGCTGATCGCCTCGATGCGGCCGTCGGATGCGGAGGGCGTGCCCGAGCTGCACGAGGTGGAGATCCCCGACGAGCTGCGCGAGCAGATCGAGACCGCGATGTCGCGCTATCCGCAGATTCGCTCGGCCTCGATCCCGGCGCTGTGGGCGGTCCAGCGCCACTACGGCTGGTGCTCGCCCGACGGGATCCGCCAGGCGGCCGCGGTCATGGGGGTCACGCCCGCATACCTGCAGTCGGTCGCCAGCTTCTACGACCTCTTCGCGACCTCGCCGGTGGGCAAGCACCGGGTGCTCGTCTGCCACAACATCTCCTGCTGGATGCGCGGCGCCGACCGGCTGCTCGAGGCGTTCTGCGACGCCACGGGCGCCGATCACCACGACGCCGACCATCACGGTGCGACCTCGCCGGACGGTGAGTTCTTCGTCAAGGGCTTCGAGTGCCTCGGCGCCTGCGACATCGCGCCGATGGTCTCGATCGACGAGCGCTACTACGGCCCGCTGTCCGGCGACGACGCGCTCGCGGCGGTCGAGGCGCTGCGGGCCGGGCGACGAGCCGCTGGCCGACAAGGCGCTCGCCAAGCGCGGCGCCGCCGGCGGCCCCGAACCATCCGTAGACCCCCGAGTCGCAGCCGAGCGGCGAGCGGCGAGCGGCGAGCGGCCAACGGACCAAGCCTGATGCCCGAAACCCGCCTCCTCTTCCACAACATCGACGCCGACGGCCTCGCGACGATCGAGGGATACCGCCGCCACGGCGGCTACCGGGCCCTGCAGCGCGCCTTCCGCGAGCTCGACCCCGACCAGCTGCTCGCGACCTTCGAGGACTCGGGCCTTCGCGGCCGCGGCGGCGCCGGCTTCTCCATGGGCAAGAAGGGCTCCTTCCTGCCGCGGGGCGAGATGGAGAAGTACCTGTGCTGCAACGCCGACGAGTCCGAGCCCGGCACCTTCAAGGACCGCGAGCTGATGCAGAAGAACCCGCATCAGCTGATCGAGGGGGTCGCGGTCGCCGCGCTGGCGGTGGGCGCCACCTACGCGTTCATCTTCATCCGCGGCGAGTACTGGGAGGTCGCCGACATCCTCGACCGCGCCGTGGACGAGGCCTACGACGCCGGCTACCTCGGCGCCAACGTCCTCGGGACCGGGACCCGGGTCGAGCTGGTCGTCCACCGCGGCGCCGGTGCCTACATCTGCGGCGAGGAGACCGCGCTGCTCGACTCGCTCGAGGGCAAGCGCGGCAACCCGCGGCTGAAGCCACCGTTCCCCGCGATCCAGGGGCTGTACGGCGGGCCGACGCTGATCAACAACGTCGAGACGCTGTCCAACCTGCCCCACATCGTCAACAACGGGGCCGACTGGTACAAGGGCTTCGGCTCCGAGCAGTCGCCGGGGACCAAGGTCGTCTCGATCTCCGGGTGCGTGCAGCGGCCCGGCAACTACGAGATCGAGCTCGGGATCCCGTCGAGGGAGATCATCTATGACCTCGCGGGCGGCCCCGGTGAGGGGCGCACGGTGAAAGCGTGGTTTCCGGGCGGCTCCTCGTCGCCGGTGCTGACCGCCGACGAGCTCGACCTCCCGTACACGTTCGAGGCGATGGCCGAGGCCGGCTCGATGCTCGGCTCGGGGGCGATCATCGTCGCCGACGACACGGTCTCGATCCCGGAGCTCGCGCTGCGGACCGCGCGCTTTTACCACCACGAGTCGTGCGGCAAGTGCACCCCGTGTCGCGAGGGCACGAACTGGACGACGAAGATGCTCGAACGCATCGTCCGCGGCGAGGGGACGCCGATGGACCTCGACATCATCGCCTCGGTGCAGGAGAACATCATCGGCCACTGCCTGTGCGTGCTCGGCGATTCGATGGCGATGCCGGTCGGCGCGATGGTCGCCAAGTTCCGCGGCGAGTTCGAGGCTGCGATGGAGTCGGCGCGGACATCGGAGGCCGGCGGCGAGCTCGATCACTCCGCGCTCGACCGGCCGCTGACCACGGGAGCTATCGCGCTGTGAGGCGGAGTCCGACAGGACGAAGCCGAGCCCTCCCGCTGTTGAGGGAGCTGGTGTGAGCGGTACCGAGATCACGCTGGTCGTCGACGGCCTCGAGGTCAAGGCGACCGAGGGCGAGATGCTGGTCGACGCGGCGAAGGGCGGCGACGTCGAGATTCCGGTCTTCTGTTACGAGCCGAAGATCGGCGGGCCGGTCGGCGCGTGCCGCATGTGCCTGGTCGAGATCGAGGGGATCCCGAAGCTGCAGACGGCCTGCTCCACGCCGGTTCGCGATGGGATGGTCGTCTACACCCGCACGGATCGGGTGATCGAGGCCCAGAACGCGGTCGTCGAGTTCTTGCTCGTCAACCACCCGCTCGACTGCCCGGTCTGCGACAAGGGAGGCGAGTGCCCGCTTCAGGACATCGCGATGGGCTGGGGTCCCGGGCGCAGCCGGGTCACCGACGCGAAGCGCCACTTTCGCAAGCCGGTGCCGCTCTCGCCGCTGGTCCGGATCGATCGCGAGCGCTGCATCCTCTGCTACCGCTGCGTGCGCTTCAGCCAGGAGGTCGCCGAGGACGAGCAGCTACAGCTGCTCGAGCGCGGCGCGTCGAGCTACGTCGGCACGTTCGACGACCGCCCCTACATCGCACCGTTTCACGGCAACATCATCGAGCTCTGCCCGGTCGGCGCGCTGACCTCCGAGGCCTATCGCTTCCGCGCCCGGCCATGGGACATCGAGGACTCGGGCTCGATCTGCACCCTCTGCCCGAGCCAGTGCAACGTCAAGTTCACGGTCCGCGACGAGCGCATCGAGCGCGTCCTCGCCCGCGACAACCACGAGGTCGACGACGGCTGGCTCTGCGACAAGGGTCGCTTCGGCTTCCAGATGATCTCCGCCGAGGAGCGGATCACCGAGCCGCGCCTGAGCGGCAACCGCGCCGATTGGGATCAGGCCCTGGCGACCGCTGCGAGCAAGCTCGCCGCCGGCCGCGGCAGGGTCGCGGCGATCGTCGGCGGCCAGGCCTCCAACGAGGAGGCCTACCTGACCCAGCGGATCGTGCGCGGCGCGCTCGGCTCGCCGCACGTGACCTCGATGGACGAGCTTCCCGGTGCCGCGCTCGCGGCGCTCGCGGCGCCGGCCCTGAGCGCCCCGATCGCCGCGATCGACGATGCCGAGTCGATCCTGCTGATCGGCGCCGACCCGCTCAACTCGATGCCGATCCTCGACCTGCGCCTGCGCAAGGCGGTCCGCCAGTCGGGCACGCGGCTGGTGATCGCCTCCGACCGTCCGACCGCGCTGGACGGCGGCGCGGAGGAGACGGCCCGCTACCTGCCCGGCGGCGCGGCGGCGTTCCTCGCCAAGCTCGCCGACGAGGCTGGCGACGGACCCAGCCAGGGCGGCGACTGGGAGCGCGTCGCCGGCGAGTTGCGGCCGGGCAAGACGCTGGTCATCTGGGGCGAGGACATCGGCCGCGGACGCGACGGGCGCGCGGCGCTCGACTCGCTCGTCGAGATCGCCGAGGCGCTCGACTGCGGCGCGGAGGGCGGCGGCGTGCTGTCGGTGCCCGAGGGCTCCAACGCGCGCGGCACCCGCGAGGCCGGTTCCCTACCGGGCTTCGGCCCGGGATTCACCCGCGCCGACGACGGCCGCGGGCTCGAGCAGATCAAGCAGGGACTGCTCGACGGCGAGCTCGACGGCCTGATCCTCGTCCACGCCGATCCCGTCCGCGACCTACCCGACGGCCCGGGCTGGGCCGAGGCGCTTCGCCGCGCCCGCACGGTGCTCGCGATCTCCAACTTCGAGGACGCCTCGACCAAGGCCGCGGACGTGGTCTTCTGCGCCGAGGCGTACGCCGAGAAGGAGGGCACCGTCACGCATCCCGACGGCCGCCTGCAGCGCCTGCGCCCCGCCGTCCCGCGCCCCAACCTCGTGCGCCCGATCTGGCAGGTGCTCGCCGAACTGGCCGCCGCGCTCGGCGACGAAACCGGGATCGACTCGGCTTCCGAAGCACTCGCTGCCCTCGCCGCGGAGGTCCCCTTCTACGCGGGTCTGACCCCGGACGAAATCGGCGGCACCGGGGTTCGCTGGCAGGACCGCACCCAGGCGGAGACGGCCATCGTGGGGCCGGGTTCGGGTGAAGGGTCTGCGGACACTCCGGAGACCGCGCCACCCGCGTCCGTCCCCGATCCAGACGGCCCCTCGCGGGCGACGTCCGCGGACCCTTCACCCGGGCCCGGCCCCACGGCGCTGCGGCTCGGGACCTACCGCGATCTTTGGGCCGGTGAGGTGACCGAGCGAAACGAGGCGCTCAAGTTCCTCGCGCCCGAGCAGCGGGTCGAGGTCGCCCCGGCCGATGCCGAGCGCTTGGGGGTCACCGATGGCGATCGGGTCGCGGTGCGGTCGAACGGGCACTCGGTGCGGGCGCGGGTCGTCTTGCGCGAGCGGATGCGGCCCGGGGCGGCGTTCTTGATCGAGGGGACGGCGACCGACAACGCGAACGCGCTCAACGGGGCCGAGCTGGTCGAGATCGAGACGCTGCCGGCCGAGGAGGTCGAGGGTTGATCCCGCTCGCCGACGTCAACTTCGCCGAGGCGACCTGGATCATGATCGTCAAGTCGATCCTCATCTTCCTCGTCGTCTTCATGATCGTCCCGGTGCTGACCGTGGTCGAACGCAAGCTGATCGGCCGCTTCCAGCACCGCTACGGGCCCAACCGGGTCGGCCCGGTGGGGCTGATGCAGCCGCTCGCCGACATCCTCAAGCTGCTCGGCAAGCAGCCGTTCCGCCCGGCCGCCGCGGTCCCGTTCCTGTTTGCGCTCGGGCCCGCGCTCGTGATCATCTCCGGGATCACCACGATCGCGATCCTGCCCTTTGGCAACGTCGAGGACGGGGTCGGCCTCTACGGGATCGACGTGCCGATCGGCGTCCTGTACTTCTTCGCCTTCGGCTCGTTCGCCTTCTACGGCCTGCTCCTCTCGGGCTGGTCATCCGCCTCCAAGTACAGCTTCCTCGGCGCGATGCGCTCGGCGGCGCAGCTGATCTCGTACGAGATCGCGATGGGGCTCTCGCTGCTCGGCGTGATCATGATGGCCGGGTCGCTCTCGCTGGTCTCCATCGTCGAGGCCCAGGACGCCGTCTGGTACGTGATCCCCCAGTTCCTCGCCTTCATCATCTTCATGGTCGCCGGGTTCGCCGAGACCAACCGCGCCCCGTTCGACCTCCCCGAGGCCGACGCCGAGCTGGTCCAGGGCTTCCAGACCGAGTACGGCGGCGCCCGCTTCGCCTCGTTCCTGCTCGCCGAGTACCTCGAGATGTTCGTCGTCTCCGGGATCGCCGTTGCCTTCTTCCTCGGCGGCTACCACGGGCCTGGGCCGGCCTGGCTCGACCCGATCTGGATGATCGCCAAGATCCTCTGCCTGATCCTCGTCTTCATCTGGGTGCGGGCGACGTTGCCGCGGCTGCGCTATGACCAGCTCATGAGCCTCGGTTGGAAGGTGCTGCTCCCCCTCGCCACCCTCAACATCCTCGTCACCGCTGTACTGGTGGTCGTCCTGTGAGGCGCAGCCGAACCCTGCCGTTGTCGAGGCGGCTCAGATGAGCGAAGAGTTCCCCTACCTGCACGACGAGGACGTCGTCGCCGTCCAGCGCGGCCCCGAGCCGGGCGGCGCGAAGGGCGCCTACCGCGCCTTCGGCGAGACCCTGCGCGGCCTGAAGACGACCATGGCCCGGCTGATCGAGGGCCCGGTGACGATCCAGTACCCGGAGGAGAAGACGCCGGTCTACCCGCGTTTTCGCGGCCGCCACAAGCTGCACAAGTTCGAGGACACCGGGCTCGAGAAGTGCGTCGGCTGCTCGCTGTGCGCCGCCGCCTGCCCGGCCGACTGCATCCGCGTCGTCGCCGCCGAGAACGATCCGGCGGACCGCGTCTCGGCCGGCGAGCGCTACGCGGCGGTCTACGAGATCAACCTCTCGCGCTGCATCTTCTGCGGCTACTGCGAGGTCGCCTGCCCGTTCGACGCGATCACGATGGGCCACGAGTACGAGATGGCGGATTACAACCGCAACGACCTGATCTTCACGAAGGAAATGCTGCTGGCGGAGCCCATTGAGCGGACTCCGCTGCGGCGCGAGGGCGAGTGAGCGTGATCCTTACAGCTGACCCCGGCACCCCCGGACGCGAAGCGGAGGAGGTGGCCGGGTAGTGGTTCAAATCTGCTTCTTCGCCGGCGCAATCGGCGCCCTCGGCGGGGCGATCGCGGTGATCGCGCTCCGCAACCCGTTCTACAGCGTGCTCGCGCTGATCGTCCACCTCGTCTCGCTCGCCGGGCTGTTCCTGCTGCTCCACGCCGAGTTCATCGCCGCCGCGCAGATCGTCGTCTATGCCGGCGCCGTGATGGTCCTCTACCTGTTCGTCGCCGCGTACGTCGGCGGTGCCGAGGAACCGCTCTACGAGTCGATCCCCGGCCAGCGCATGGTCGCGCCGCTGCTCGCCGCGGCCCTGTTCGTCGAGGTCTCGATCGCGGTCATCGGGACCTCGCTGGCCTCGATCGACTCCGAGGGCCCGACGATCGAGGCGGGCTTTGGCTCGCCGGCCTCGATCGGCAAGCTGTTGCTCGAGCGCTTCCTGGTCGCCTTCGAGGCCGCCTCGATGCTCCTGCTGATCGCCGCCGTCGGCGCGGTCGTGCTGGCGGGCCGCAAGCAACGGGAAGCGCCGAAGGATCAGGTTCCCCCGGAGGACCGCGGCACCCCCGGACGCGAAGCGGAGGAGGTGGCCGCGTAATGGATACGTCCTGGTATCTCGTCCTCTCGGCTCTGCTGTTCGCGACCGGCGCCTGCGGCGTCTTGATCAGGCGCAGCCCGCTGGTCATCCTGCTCTGCCTCGAGCTGATGCTGAACGCCGGCAACCTCGCGCTGGTCGCCTTCTCGCGCTCGAACGGCAACGAGGAGGGCCAGGTGTTCGCGCTCGTGGTCATGGTCGTCGCCGCCTGCGAGGTGGTCGTCGGCCTCGGCCTGATCGTCGCCATGTTCCGCCGCAAGATGACCCTGGACGTCGATGAGATCCGGGAGCTGCGCGGCTGATGTCGGCGACCACGTGGGCCTGGCTCGTGCTCGCCTTCCCACTCGCCGGGAGCATGGTGATCGCGTTCGGGCGCGCCGCCCTGCCGGGCAAGGCCGCGGCGTGGGTCGGCACCGCCTCGATCGCGCTCGCCTTCGCCTGCTCGATCGGCGCCGTGATCGCCCTGCTCGACCACCCGGTCGAGGAGCGCCAGCTGGTGGACTCGCTGTACGGCTATGCGAGCGCCGCCGGGCTCGACATCCAGCTCAGCATCCTCGTCGACCCGCTCTCGCTCTTCATGTGCCTGGTGGTCACCGGGGTCTCGGCCCTCATCCACCTCTACTCGCTCGCGTACATGGCCTCGGACCGCGGCTACGCGCGCTTCTTCAGCTACCTCAACTTCTTCGTCTTCTCGATGCTGCTGCTGGTGCTCGCCGGCAACTACATCTTCCTGATCGTCGGCTGGGCGTTCGTCGGCTTTGCCTCCTACGCGCTGATCAGCTTCTGGTACCGGCGCGAGACCGCGACCACGGCCGGGATGAAGGCGTTCGTGATCAACGTCGTCGGCGACATCGGGCTCGTCCTCGCCGCGTTGTTCATCTTCCGCGAGCTCGGCACGTTCGACTACCTGACCAGCTTCGACGCCGCCCGCGAGACCTTCTCCACCAACCAGGGCGTCCTGATCGCGATCTGCCTGCTGCTCTGCGTCGGCGCCTTCGCGAAGTCGGCCCAGGTCCCGTTCCACACCTGGCTGCCGGACGCGATGGAGGGCCCGACGCCGGTCTCGTCCCTGATCCACGCGGCGACCATGGTCACCGCCGGCGTCTACCTGATCGCGCGCATGTTCCCGCTCTTCGAGCTCGCCCCGACCGCCGCCGACATCGCCGCCTTCGTGGGCCTCGCGACCCTGCTCATCGCGGCCACGATCGCCCTCGCGGTCACCGACCTGAAGCGGATCATCGCCTACTCGACCATGAGCCAGATCGGCTACATGATCATGGGCGTCTCGATCGGCGCCTACGCGGGCGGGATGTTCATGCTGATGGCGCACGCCTTCTTCAAGGCGCTGCTGTTCATGGCCGCCGGCTCGATCATCTCCGCGATGGCCAACAACCAGAACATCGACGACATGCGGGGCTTTCGCAAGGCGATGCCGTTCACGTCGGCGCTGCTGCTGGTCGGCTGCCTGGCGCTCGCCGCCTTCCCGTTCACGTCCGGGTTCTTCTCCAAGGACGAGATCCTCGGCTTCGCCGCCGACCGCGGCGGCATGTACTGGGTCTTCGCGATCGGCGGCTACGTCGGCGCGCTGCTGACCGCCTTCTACTCGTTCCGGATCGGCTTCCGGGTCGTCGCCGGCAAGCCCTGCAAGGAGGCTGCGGAGCTCGAGGGCGGTCACATGTACCACGCCCCGCCGACCAACCCGCACACCGGCGAGCACGAGGACACCGACGTCGGCTTCCCAGGCGAGGAACACCACATCGCCGAGCGCGAGTGGCCGATGAGGGTGGCGATGGCGATCCTGGGCGTCGGCGCCCTGATCGGCGGGCTGATCCAGATCCCCGGCGTCGATGATCTGGTCACCAAGTTCCTCGACGGCACCTTCTACAGCTCGTCGCTCTATTCGATCGTGCCCTCGGCCGAGGACTCGTGGATCGGCCTCGCGGTCGGCGGCCTGATCTCGATCACGGGGATCACGTTCGCCTACCTCGCCTACATCCGCCGCCCCGGGGTCACGGCGAGGCTCGCCGAGCGCCACCCCCGCCTGCACGGCTTCCTGTTCAACAAGTGGTACTTCGACGAGGCCATCGACTTCCTCTTCTACCGGCCGGCGATCGCGATCGGGCGCTTCTGCAACGCGGTCTTCGAGCGCTACGTGATCCAGGGGATCGTCAACGGGGCGTCGGGCGCGGTCAAGGGAGCCGGCTCGGTCGTCCGCGGCGCCCAGTCGGGCTTCGTTCGCGCCTACGCGCTGCTGCTCGTCGGCGGCTTCGCGGCGTTGGGCGTCTACTTCCTGGTGGTGGCGAATTGAGTTCGCCGCTCGCCGCTCGCCGCTCGCCGCTCGAGGGCCGCCCATGCTGAGTCTGCTCTTGTGGACGCCGCTCGTCGCCGGGCTGATTGCGCTGCTGGTGCCGGCCGTGGCGTCGCGGTGGGTCGCGGTCGCCGGGGCGGCGGTCGCGCTCGGGCTGGCGATCGGTCTCGTCGCCGATTTCGACAGCTCTGCGGCAGGGCTCCAGCAAGTCGTCGACGAGTCGTGGATCCCCGACCTCGGGGTCCGCTACCAGCTCGGGATCGACGGGATCAGCGTCTTCCTGGTCCTGATGACCGCGGCGCTCTGGTTCGCGGTCACGCTCTGGTCGGCGCTTCGCGACGAGCCCGGCGACGGGCGCGCGCGGCTCTACTACTTCCTCGTCGGGCTGGCCGGGACGGCGGCGCTCGGCGCCTTCATGGCCCAGGACCTCCTGCTGTTCGTCCTCTTCTTCGACCTGATGCTGATCCCGTTCTTCTTCCTGATCGGGACCTTCGGCGGCGAGAACCGGATCGCCGCGACGACGAAGATGATCGTCTACACACTGGTCGGCTCGCTGCTGATGCTGGTCGGCGCGATCGCCACCGCGATCCTCTCCTCGGACTCGGTCGGCGAGCTCAGCTTCTCGATCCCGGTGCTGCAGGAGCACCTGCTGTCGACCGGCAGCCAGGAGTGGATCTTCTGCTTCTTCGCCGCCGCGTTCCTGGTCAAGATGCCGGCCTTCCCGATCCACGGCTGGATGCCGGACGCCTACCGCGCGGCGCCGCTGCCCGTGCTGATCCTGCTCTCCGCGGTGCTCTCCAAGGTCGGGGCCTACGGCTTCCTGCGCGTCGCGCTGCCGCTGTTTCCGAACGCGACCTCCGAGTTCCAGGAGGTGGTGATGCTGATCGCGCTCGCCTCGATCCTCTACGGCTCGGTGATGGCGTTCACGCAGACGAACATCCGGCTGATCGCCGGCTACTCGTCGATCGCGCAGCTCGGGTTCATCACGCTCGGGATCTTCAGCCTCCGCGCCGACGGCGCCGACGGCGCGGTCCTGCAGATGGTCAACCACGCCCTCGTCGTCGCCGGCCTGTTCATGGTGATCGCGATCGTCTACGCCCGGACGCGGACCGAGGACGTCACCAAGATGGGCGGCCAGGCGATGCGGGCCCCGGTGCTCGCCGCGCTGTTCCTGGTCCTCGCGATGGCGAACCTCGCGATGCCCGGCTCGGCCAACTTCATCGGCGAGTTCTACATCCTCAACGGCGTCTTCCAGTCGAAGGTCGTCTTCGCCTTCGTCGCAGCGATCGGGATCGCGCTGGCGGCCTTCTACAGCCTGCGGATGTACCAGCGGGTGATGCACAACCGGCTGCCGGAGGGCGCCGAGTCGCGCGAGATCGGGATCCGCGACGGGATCGTGCTCGCGCCGCTGGTCGCGGTGATCGTCGCCCTCGCGCTCTGGCCCGGGCTGATCCTCGAGCGCGGCGAGGGCTCGGTGACCGAGAAGGTCGACGCGGTCTCCGCGGCGACCGCGAGCGAGACGACTGCCGGGACCCGGAGCTTCGGCCGCGGCTGGACCGGCTACGCGCCGGTCGGCGAGGTCGGCGAGTGATGGACTTCAACGCCCCCGACATCAACTACGGCGGGATCTCGCCGATCATCGCGCTCACGGGCGGGCTCGTCCTCACCCTGCTCGCCGGGCTGATCGGCGGCAGCCGAAGGCGGCAGCTGATCATCGTCTCGGTGGTCGGGCTCGGCACGCTCGCGGTCGCGGCCGGCCTGCTGATCGCCCAGTGGGGCGCTCACAAGAACCTGATCGCCGGCGCGCTTCGCCTCGACGACCTCGCGATCGCCACCAGCCTGATCTGCATCGCGGCGGCCGCCTTCTGCATCCCGCTCTCGTGGCGCGAGGAGGCGTTCGACCGGCCGCTGGGGCCGAGTGGGCACGGCGAGTTCCAGGCGCTGCTGATCTGCTCGGTGCTGGGAATGACGATGATCGCCCAGGCGCAGAACCTGATCGCCTTCTTCGTCGCGCTCGAGTTGCTGTCGATCCCGCTCTACGTGCTCTGCGGCGCGGCGCTGCGCCGGACGAGCTCGATCGAGTCGGGCCTCAAGTACCTGATCATCGGCTCGCTCGGCTCGGCGACGCTGCTCTACGGGCTCGCCTTCGTCTACGGCGCGGCCGGGTCCACCGACTTCTCCGGGATCCGGACCGCGGTCGGCGGCTCGATCGTCGACGACCCGCTGCTGCTGATCGGGGTCGCCCTCGCGGCCACCGGGCTCGCCTTCAAGCTCTCGGTCGCGCCCTTCCACCAGTGGACGCCGGACGTCTACCAGGGCGCCCCCACCCCGGTGACCGCGTTCATGTCCGTGGCCACCAAGGCGGCCGTCTTCTGCGTCCTGGTCCGCTTCTTCGAGGTCGCGCTCGGCCCGGCGGCCGACGACTGGCAGCCGGCGCTGGCGGCGCTGGCGGCGGTCTCGATCGTGGTCGGCAACGCCGGCGCGCTCGGTCAGAACTCGCTCAAGCGCCTGCTCGGGTACTCGAGCGTCGCCCAGGCCGGCTACATGATGGTCGCGGTGGTCGCGACGAGCGCGTCCGGGGTCAGCGCCCTGGTCTTCTATCTCGCCGCCTACGCGCTCATGAACCTGGCCGCCTTCGCGGTGATCACGATCCGCGAGCGCCAGACACCTTACGGCGACGACATCCGCTCGGTGGAGGGCCTCGGTCGCGAACGGCCGGGGCTCGCGACGGCGCTGACGATCTCGATGCTGGCGCTCGCCGGGTTGCCGGGCACCGCGGGCTTCATCGGCAAGCTCTACCTGATCGAGTCCGCGGTCGAGTCGGACTACACCTGGCTCGGCGTGATGATCGCCATCGGGACGATGATCTCCCTCGCCTACTACCTGCGGGTGATCGCGGCGGTCTGGATGCGCCCCGGAGCGGAGCGGGTGCCCGACGCGATGCCGGCGATGGCGGGCGGCTCGCAGGAGGCCGACGCCGCGGCCGAGACCAGCGGCGTCAACTGCAAGGCGATCCTCGGCCTCACGTTCCTCGCCGCCGCGGCGACCGTCTTCTTCGGGATCATCCCGTCGCCGCTGGTGGACTGGGCCACCACCGCGGGCGACTCGATCGCCTCGCTGCTCGGCTGAGCGTCCCGACCCGGGCGACCCGCCGCGGGCCGTCGCGAGGCCTTCCCACGGTCGGCAGGGCCGGGTTGTCGGGCCGGCTCGACGGCGTCCTCCCGATCGCGGGAAGCGCCGAGCGCAGTCGTCTCCACCAGGCCACCGTCCGCCTCGCGACCCCGGGGACGGCCGGCACGACGGCGCCGAACCGCCTCGCCTCGACCCGCTCGGGCAACGGCGCCGGCGGTGGTGGCGGGACCCCGGTGCCGGGGAGGCCGGCGACCGCCAGCGCTCCGGCCACGGTTGCCGCCAGCGTCCGCACGCGCCAGACGCTCACCGAGTCGGCGGGTGGGTGGGGGCTGCGCTCTGCCATGAGCACACCCAACCGCCCGCGACTCAGCCGCGACTAAGCCGAACCGAAGAGGACCATATGAAACCCGAGTGGCGGGCACGGGCCAGCTAGCGGTGCGCTTGCCCGAACTCATCGCCGTCTAGCCTTCCGCCGGGATGACGGGACGCCGGCGGGCCGGCACATGGATAGCGGTGGCAGCGGTCACGGTGGTCACGGTCGCCGCCTGCGTCCGGGCTGGAATCCCGCCCGGCCTCGAGGATCTGGTGCCGCTGATCCCGACCCGTGGCGTGCCCGGCGCACCGCCGGCGCCGAACTCCTCGCCGCCGTCCGCGGACGAGATCGCCGACGGACCGGGGGTGCCTGACGTGTGCACCGGCGGGGTGCTGAAGCCCGGCGGCCATCTGCAGCGCTTCGCTGATTCGCTCCAGGCCGGCGAGACCGGCTGCCTGCGCCGCGGGGCCTATGAGGGGGGCGTCGACCTGCGAAAGCGCGGTATCACCCTGCGCAACTACCCGGGCTCGCGGGCGTCGATCTCCGGCGGCCAGGTGCGGATCAGCCCGAAGGCGACCGGCGCCGCGATCGAGGGGCTGCGCCTGGTCAGCGACCAGTTCTCACCGCTGATCTACGCGAGCCGCACGGTGATCGCCGACAACGAGATCACCAACCGCCACACCGACATCTGCGTGCTCATCGACCGCTATCCGGGCGCCCCGGCGCCGCGCGGCGTGGTGATCGAGCGCAATCGGATCCACGACTGCGGCGAGCTGCCGGCGCTGAACCACGACCATGGGATCTACGTCGACACCGCTCGCGACACGGTCATCCGCGAGAACCTGATCTACGACAACGCCGACCGCGGCATCCAGCTCTATCCGGACGCCACCGGGACGCGGATCGTGGGCAACGTCATCGATGGCAACGGGGAGGGCGTGATCTTCGGCAACCGCTCCGACGGGACCCTGGTCAAGGACAACATCATCAGCAACTCGACGATCCGCCACAACATCGAGTCGAGCGGCTCGACCGCGACGGACAACCAGGTCCGCGGGAACTGCCTCTGGTCGGCGCGGGCGGGCTACTACGGCGGCGACCCCCCGCGCAGCGGGGTCCTGCCCAAGCGCGTCGGCTTCCGCCTCGGCGCGAACGTGATCGCGGACCCGCGGTTTCGCAACCGAATCAACTTCCGGCCCAGCCCGCGCTCGCCCTGCGCGGACATGGGACCGGCGAAGCCCCCGCCGCCGGCGGCGGGGCTCACGCCTCGATCCGAAAGCCCTTGAGGATCGTCTCGTGGACCGTCCACACGGTCTTCGTCCCGGGCTCCAGCGAGCAGACGTCACCCGGCCCGACCTCGACGGTCCCGCCCTCCCACTCGATTGTCGCCCGGCCCTCGATCACGACGAAGGTCTCCGCCGCCTCGACGTCGCGAAAGCGCCCGGGCGTGCAGCGCCAGACGCCGGTCTCCCCGCCTGCCGGCGTCGCCGCCAGCACGTAGGCGGAGGTCTCGGGCGATCCCTCGAGGATCCGCTCCGGGTCGAGCGGCTCGGGCTCGAGCCGCGCCGCAGCAGCGGCGATCGCCGCGACGGGCTCAGCCACCGGTGAGCTCGGCCGCCGCCTCGTCGAAGGCGGCCTGGTGCAGGTCGATCTGCTCGGCCGTGGTCGCCGGCGACATCAGGGCCATCATGTGGAACGGGGTCAGCAGGATCCCGCGGTTGAGCATGTAGAGGTGAAGCAACGCGTCGAGGTCCTCGTCCATCGCGGCCGCCGCCTCGGCCCCGTTGTGCGGCGGGGTCGCCGAGAACATGTACTCGGCGCGGCAGCCGAGCCTGGTGATCGACCACGGCAGCTCGCGCTCGGCGATCGTCGCCGCAACGCCCGACTCGAATCGCTCGGCGAGCCCGATCATGCGCTCGAACGCCTCCTCGGTGAGCACCTCGCCGAGCGTCGCGCGGACCGCCGCGAGCGAGAGCGCGTTGCCGGCCAGCGTGCCGCCGACCCCGCCGACATCGGCCTCGCGCCAGAACGTGTGGTCGACGACGCGATCGGCGACCTCGGCGCTCATCCCGTAGGCGCCCGTCGGGATCCCGCCGCCGATCGGCTTGCCGATCGTCAACAGGTCCGGGTCGAGGTCGTGGGCGCGGGTGTAGCCGCCGGGGCCGCAGCAGAGCGTGTGGGTCTCGTCGATCACCAGCAGCGTCCCGGCCGCGCGCGTGAGCTCGCGGACGGCGTCGTGATAGCCCTCGTCGGCGAGCACGATCCCGATGTTGGTCAGCGCCGGCTCGATCAGGACGCAGGCGACGTCGCCCGCGGCCAGCTCGCGCTCGAGCGCCTCGAGGTCGTTGATCTCGACCACCCGGGTCGTCTCGCTGACCGGGACGGGCGGGCCGACGCTGCCCTCGCGCGGGCGCACCTCGCCGTCGACCAGGGTGGCGACCGTCTCGTCGACCGAGCCGTGGTAGCAGTGGTTGTGAACGATGATCTTCGAGCGCCCGGTGATCTGCCGGGCGATCCGGATCACGAACCTGTTCGCGTCGGTCGCGGAGAGGGTGAACTGCCAGTCGCGCAGCCCGAAGCGGCGCTGCATCTCCTCGCCGACCGCCAGCGCGTCCTCGGTCGGCAGCATCGCGGTGATCCCCCGCGCCAACCGCTCGGTGACGGCAGCCACGGTCGCGGCCGGCGCGTGGCCGGTCATCGCGCCGGTATCGCCGAGGCAGAGGTCCGCGTACGCGTTGCCGTCGACGTCGCGCAGCTCCGCGCCCTGGGCCGAGTCCATGAACACCGGGAAGTCGCCCGGCCAGCGGGTCATCCAGTTCATCGGCACGCCGGACAACAGCGACGCCTTGCCGCGCTCGTGCAGCTCGCGCGAACGCGGGTGCTCGGCCGCGAAGCGCTCGCGCTCGCGCTCCATCAACTGGGCGATACGCCCGCGCTCGATCGTCATGGCGTGGACGCTATCTGTCTGGCTCAATGAGGCGGCTCAACGGCGCCGCGGTTCGGCTTCGCTCCGCCCCGCCTCACAGCCAGCCCTTGTGCCAGGGCCCGGTGATCGCGAACGACTCGCCCGGGTACTGGATGTGGCAGAACAGCCATTTGCCGTCCGGGCTGAAGCCGACGCCGGCGACCTCGCTGCGGCCGACACCCTCGCCCTCCTCGGGAGGGTTCTCCCACCGGTCGGGGTTGTAGGGGAAGAGATCCGCCGCGATGTGGTCGTGGAGCTGCATCGGCTGCGTGACCCTGGCGAAGTCGTTCAGCTCCCCGTTGGGCGAGATGTACTTCATCCGCGACGGCTGACCGGGCACATCCTCGCTCGACCCGTCCTCGCAGACGAGGATCCCGCCGCGCGGGCTCTGGGTGATCGCATCGGGGCCCGCAAGAACGCGATGCTTGCGCGACTCGTACACGAGCTCGAGCGTGCCTCGCTTGAAGTTCTTGTTGTCGGGCGTGTACTTCCAGATCTGCCCCTGGCCCTGGTTGCCGCCATCGGAGGCGGTGAAGTAGCAGCTGCCCTTCGAGAAGGCACCGCCCTCGAGGCCCATGAACTTGGCGCCGCCCTTCTTGCGGCCCTGCATGTAGACGGCCTGCGGAAAGCGGTCGGCCCCGTTCGGATCGGGGTCCTTGATGTCGACCCAAACACACTCGAGCTTCTCGCCGACCGTCTGGTTCGTCACGGTGTTGTACTTGGGCCGCCCCTTGATCGCGAGCATCTGGAGCTTGCCGCCGCGGTGAAGCTTGCGCTTGTGGTTGGGCAGGTAACGGTAGAAGCCGTCGCCGGGGTCGCCGTTGTCCTCGGTCTGGTAGACGATCCCGGTCTTCGGGTCGACCGGACAAGCCTCGTGGACGAAGCGGCCCATTGCCTTGATCGGCACCGGCTCGACCGGTGAGGTGGCGCGCGCGTCGACCTCGAAGACGTAGCCGTGCTCGGCGCCGTAGCCCTGCTCCTTGCCGACCGTGTTCTCTTCGCCGGTGAGCCAGGTTCCCCACGGCGTGGCGCCCCCGTTGCAGTTGTTGTCGGTGCCGTTGAGAACGAGCGCGTTACCGAGGACCTCCCCGCTCCGCGTGTCGAAGTGCGAGACCGTTACGCCGCCCTGGGCGATCGGGTCGTACGCCCTGACCGGCCCGTGCGCGCGGCCCCGCTGGAAACCCTCGTGGTTGCGGGCGATCCAGACCTTGCCTTTGCCCCCGGAGAAGTAGCCCGTACCGTCGTGGCACGTCGGCATCGGCAGGCCGTCGGACATCGGCGTCCCGGCGCGGTCGAAGTTGACGTAGTCGAAGCCCTTCGGCAGGGCGAGAGCCTTGCCCTTCCTGTGGACGAGGGAGCCGTAGCCCTCCTTCGCCAGCGTCGGCTTCATCGATGCGAGGGCCTCGTTGACCCCGCCATAGGCGAGCAGACGCTCGGCGATGGTCAGGCTCGCGACCCCGAGCATCCCGTTCTTCAGTGCATCCCTACGCGTGATCGCCGAACCCGTCATGGAATTCCCTCTCCTTGCCTTTCGCCTGCTGGCGGATTTGTTGCACAATTCGACGATCCTACTGCCGCGGACCGCCTCTCTCTCCAAGTTCCCTGCATAACCCCTACTGGGACTTGAAGTCTTGGAAGGCGCGCACCCAGGCCTGGTAGTCGTCCGGGTGCGTCTCGGGGATCGCCCGGTCCACGTAGTCGACCCCGGAGGTCTTCTCGTAGTCCGGCGGCGCGAGCGGGATCGCCTTCTTGTTGGTGACCAGGTAGCCGTCCTCGGCCCGGATCGCCTGCGCCTCCGGCGAGGACTGCCAGTTCATGAGCGCGTAGGCGGCGGGGATGTTCTGCGCGTCCGAGGTCAGCGCAAAGCCGCAGACCCATGAGAGCGTGCCGTCTTTTGCGTAGGCCCACTTCGCCGGCACGCCGCCGTCGATGATCCGCTGCGCGAGCTGCGGGCCGGCGGCCGCGACCACGACCTCGCCCGACTTGAACAGGTTCACGAGATCGGAGTCCGAGCCCCACAGGGTCCGGAACTGGTCGGCGTTGTCGATCAGGTACTGCTTGGTCTGCTCGAGCTCGTCGGAGTCCATCGCCATCGGGTCCTCGATCCCGATCGCCAGCGCCGCCTCGGCCATCGGCGGCAGGGCGTAGGAGCCCTGGATCGTCGAGCGCCCGGTGAACTGGGGGTCCCAAAGGTCGGTGAGCTCGTCGATCCCGCCGGGCACCTCTTCGGTGTTATAGACCAGCCCCTCGAGCCCGGCCGAGAGCGGGACGCCGTACTGCTTGCCGTCGAGGACGATCCCGTCGGCGTCGGTGAACGCCAGGTCGTCCCAGGAGGTGATCCCCTTCGGATCCAGCGGCCGGATCAGGTTCTGGTCGAGGAGCGGCTGCATCTCGTCGGCGCAGACCTCGACCACGTCGGCCTCGAACCCGCCGGCGAGCTTGGCGGCCGCCTCGTCGTTGGAGTCGAAGGTCGCGGTCTCGATCTTGAGGTCCGGGTTCGCATCGGTAACCGGGTCGATCATCTTCGGCGTGACGCTGTCCTCATAAGCGAACACGCGCAGCGTCCCCGAGACCTCCGCGTTTGGGTCGTCGGGCGCGGCGGCAACGGAGGAGTTGCCGCCTCCCGATCCGCACCCGCCAGCCAGGGCCGCGGTCAGGCCGACGGCGAGGGCGGCCGCGAGCGTGCGATGGCGGTCAGCGCGGGAGATCAACCTCGGGGAGTTTGTCACATGAGTCAACAATATGCATCGAGCAACGCAGAATCGCGCTCAATTGGGATTGTGGTACGAATTTCGTGGTCATTCGGCCATTCTTCAACGAATCAGCCAGGAGGCTCGAGATGAGCAGCACCGGTACCGAGACCGACTTCCCGCGCGTGACGACCGAGCTGCCGGGCCCGAAGAGCGCCGGGCTGATGGCCCGCAACGACGCGATCATGTACGGGCCGTACCGCGATCACAACACCGTCCCGCTCTATATCGAGTCGAAGACCGACTGGCTGATCGCGGACGTCGACGGCAACACGTTCGTGGACCACGTCTCGGGCTGGGGGTCGAACCCGCTCGGCGCAATGCCGGAGCCGGCCCTCGAGCGGGCGATCGACGCGATGCACCGCTACGGCTTCGAGATCACCGACTACGTCCGCAGCGCGCCGCCGATCGAGCTCGCCGAGCGCCTGGTCCAGCTCGCCCCGGCGAGCATCAGCCGGGCCGCGAGCGGCATCACCGGCACCGAGGTGGTCGAGGGCGCGGTCAAGCTCGCCCGCGAGGCAACCGGGCGGCCGATGATCCTCGGCTTCCTCGGGCAGTATCACGGCGAGTCCACGTACCTGACCGCCGCCGGGTCGACGGACCTCTCCGAGGTGACCTCGAACTCGGCGCAGTACGTCTCCGGCCTCGTCTTCGCCCCGTACCCGAACCAGTTCCGCGCTCCCTTTCACAAGGGACCGGGGCCCTACGACGACACGATCTACGTCGACTACCTCGAGGAGGTGCTGCTCCGCCACCAGGTCGACCCCGAGCAGGTCGCCGGGGTCCTGATCGAACCGGTCCTCGGCGAGGGCGGGATCGTGATCCCCTCGGCCGCCTTCTGGAAGCGCCTCACCGCCCTGTGCGAGCGCTACGGCTGGGTGTTGATCGCCGACGAGGTGCAGACGGGGATCGGGCGCTGCGGGACGATGTTCGCGGTCGAGCGGTGGGACCTCGAGCCGGAGCTGATCCTGCTCGCCAAGGGATTCGCCGGCGGCGTGATGCCGATCGGGGGGACCCTGGGCAGCGAGCGGGTGATGGCGAACGCGACCAGCCACGTCGGCGCCACCTTCGGCTGGACCCCGGCAGCCTGTGTGGCGGCGCTGGAGAACATCGAGGCGATCCTGCGCGACGACGTGCTCGCGAACGTCCAGGAGATGGAGCGGGTCGCGCTCGAGGTGCTGGGCCCGCTGGTCGACCGCTGCGAGCAGGTCGGCGACGTCCGCGCCGCCGGCGGCCTGATCGGGGTCGAGTTCGTGACGGACATGGAGACGATCATGCCGGCGCCCAACTTCCAGCTCGCCGTGCACCACGCGGCGCTGCGCCGCGGCGTCCTGGGAATCACTCAGGAGGGCAAGTGGGTCTACCGGCTGCAACCGGCTCTCAATCAGCCGATCGACCTCTTCCGCTGGTCGTGCGAGCGCGTTGCGGAGGCGATCGAAGAGGTCAGCGCCGCGCCCCCGACCGAGTAGCCGCGCGGAGGTGGGCGCGGTCACCGACTGGGACCGGCTGGTCGGCTACGCCGACCGGCTCTCGGCGCGCCCGGGCGACCGGGTCCTGGCGATGGTCTCGGCGACCGGGCGGCCGAGCACGCGGCTCGTGACGCTCCCGGGCCGCGAGCCCGTGGCGGCTGCGATCGAAGCGCTCGAGCCCCCGGCGGAGCGCGCGGTCCTGACGGGCGCGCACGCGATCGTCCCGCACGATCCGCGGCTGCGACCACAGGATGGGCTGACGGTCTCGACCTGGGTCTGGATCGCCCCGAAGGCGCCGTCTCGCGAGCGCCGCGCCCTGCTCGCGACCTGGGGTCGCAATGGCGACGGGTGGGCGCTCGCCCTCGACGCCGCGGGGCGGCCGGCCTTCGAGGTCGTCGCCGGCGGCCGGCGCGAGTCGATCGCGGGTGCCGCGGCGGTCGAGCCGGGCGCCTGGAGCCGGATCGAGGCGGCGCTCGAGCCGGGGACCGGATCGATCTCGATCTCGCACTCGCGCCGGCGCGGGCGGCGGCTCGCGACGGTCGAGGAGCTGCGAGCGCCGGCCTCCCTGTCCGGTCCGGGGCCGGGCGAGGGCCCGCTGCTGCTCGCCGCCGAGCGGCGCGGCGACGAACGCGCCCGCTCGCACCTCGACGGCAAGCTCGATCGCCCCACGGTGTCAAACGGGCCGGGCGGGGCCGAGTTGGTCGCCGCCTGGCAGCTCGGCGAAGGCCGGGGCCGCCGCGTCGTCGACGCCGGCCCTCACGGGTTGCACGGGGAGTGCGTCAACGGTCCGCTGCGCGCGGTCACCGGTCACAACTGGAGCGGGGACGTTCACGACTGGCGCCTGGCCCCCGAGCAATACGGGGCGATGCACTTCCATTCCGACGCGGTCGACGACCTCGGGTGGCCGCCGAGCTTCGCGGTCGATCTGCCCGCCTCGCTCCCGGGTGGGACGTATGCGATCGAGCTGTCCGACGGCGAGTGCGAGGACCTGATCCCGGTCGCGGTGCGGCGCGCTCCGGACGCGGAGCCGGCCGCCGTGGCGGTGCTGCTGCCGACCTTCACCTATCTGGCTTACTCGTGCGAGCGAGCGGCGCCGCGGGTCGCCGGCACGACCGGGCCCGAGGACGCGTGGGTCGAGCGGCGCGGATTGCGCAGCCTCTATGACCGCCATGCGGACGGGATCGGCGTCTACGAGGCGTCCATCCTGCGCCCGCTCACCCAGCTGCGCCCGGGCTACCGCTGCCCGCAGCACGGCGGGCCGCATGGCCTCGGCCAGGACCTGGTCCTGCTCGGCTGGCTCGCGCGACGCGGGATCCGCTTCGACCTGATCACCGATCACGACGTCGACCGCGAGGGGGTCGAGGCGATCGCGGGCCACCGCGTCCTGATCACAGGCGCCCACCCGGAGTACGCGAGCGCGGCTCTGCTCGACGCGATCGATGCCCACCTCGAGCACGGGGGCAGCCTGGCCTACCTGGGCGGCAACGGGCTCAACGGCCCGATCTCGGTCGACCCGCACCGACCGCACGTGATCGAGCTGCGCCGCAGCGAGACCCAGGGCCTCGCGTGGCAGGCGCTCCCGGGCGAGCATCACCATGCCTCCGGTGCCTACGGCGGGGACTGGCGCCGCCGCGGCCGTCCCGAGCACCGGACGCTCGGCGTCGGCCTGTGCGGATTCGGCGACGGAGCGGCGAGCTCCTATCGGCCGACGGCAGCGGCCGCCGGCGATCCCGCCGGTGCCGTCGTCTTCGCGGGGCTCGACCCGGAGGCGCCGATCGGGGCGGCCGGCGTCGTGCTCGGCGGCGCGGCCGGGTTCGAGGTCGACGCCTATGACCCGCGGCTCGGCTCGCCGCCCGAGGCCACGGTGCTGGCGAGCGCCGCGGTCGGCGACGGGTACGAGCGCTGGTCCGACGACGTGATCGACGACCCGGCCGACGAGCCGCCGCTGCGCGCCGACCTGGTCGTGCACCGCCGGCCCGAGGGCGGCGCGGTGTTCGCGGTGGGCTCGATCGCGTGGACCGGCTGTCTCGCCTCCGACGACGACAACCCGGTCTCGCAAGTCACCGCGAACGTGCTCGACGAGCTCGTCCGCGAGCGCCCGTTCGGAGCCGGCGGTGCCTGACCCGAGCTCCCGGCCCGGGCGCGAGCGCTACGACGTCGCGGTCGTCGGCGGCGGGCACAACGGGCTCGTCGCCGCGACCTACCTCGCCCGCGCGGGCCTCTCGACGGTCGTCGTCGAGCGGCGCGAGATCATCGGCGGCGCCTGCACGACCGAGGAGTTCGCGCCGGGGTTTCGCGCCTCCCCGGGCGCCTACGTGCTCAGCCTGCTGCGCCCGGCGATCTGGCGGGACTTCGACCTTCGCGCCCGCGGGCTCGAGGTGCTCGAGGCGGCCCCGACCCTCAACGTGTTTCGCGACGGCACGATGCTGACCCTGCACGACGACGACGCCGACACGGCGCGCGAGCTGGCCCGCTTCGACCGTCGCGACGGCGCCGCCTTCGCCCCGTTTCGTGCCGAGCTGCTCGCGATCGCGGGCCTGCTCGCGCCCTGGTTCGACCGCCCCGCCCCCGGCGCACCCGGCTGGCTGCGGCGCGGTTCCGCCGCGGCGCTCGGGCGCACCGCCCGCCGTGCCCGCGGCCACGGGCTCGCCGCGGCGAAGCTGTTCGCGACCTCGGCGCGCGAGTATCTCGAGCAGCGGTTCGCGTCCGAGTACGCCACGGCCGCGCTCGGATGGGACTCGATCTCGAACACGCTCGATGGGCCGTCGACGCCGGGGACCGCCTACTCGCTGCTGCACGAGCACGCCGCGTCGGCGCTCGGCGGGGTCACCTGGGGGTTCGTCCGGGGCGGGATGGGGAACGTCACCGAGTTGCTCGCCGACGCCGCCCGCGAGGCCGGTGCGGAGATCGTCGTCGGGGCGCCCGTCGAGCGGGTGCTGGTCGAGGGCGGGCGCGCCGCCGGCGTGCGGCTCGCCGCAGGGCCCGAGGTCCGCGCGACGACCGTGATCTCGAACGCCGACCCGAAGCGGACCCTGCTCGGGCTGGTCGGCGGCGACCAGCTCGACCCGGCGACCGCGGCGGCGATCG
Source organism: uncultured Solirubrobacterales bacterium (assembly GCA_963781265.1). Lineage (GTDB taxonomy): Bacteria > Actinomycetota > Thermoleophilia > Solirubrobacterales > 70-9 > WHSW01. The sequence continues at coordinate 185,696 of CAWAFH010000018.1, read as the reverse complement.
GCGCCTACCGCTGCGAGGGCGCCAGCATGAAGATCAACCTCGCGCTCGGCGAGCTGCCCCGGATCGAGGGCACGCCCCCGGGGCTGCGGGACCACCACCGTGGGCTGATCCAGTTCACGCTGCCGCTCGCGGGCATGGACGCCGACCAGGAGGGGGCGCGACACGGGGTGCCGGCGCCGGCCCCGCACGTCGAGCTCTGCGTCCCGAGCGCGCTCGACCCCTCGCTCGCGCCGCCCGGGCGCCATGTCGCGACGCTCGGCTTTCGCTCGCAGCCGTACCGCCTGGCGGGCTCGGACTGGGACGCCGAGCGCGACCGGGTCGCCGATCGCCTGCTCGCCGAGCTCGGGGGCGTGATCCCGAACCTCGCCGGCGCGATCATCGACCGCCAGGTGCTCACCCCGCTCGATCTCGAGCGGACCCTGGCGCTCACCGGCGGCCACCACCTGCACGGCGACATGTCACCCGACCAGCTCGGCCCGCTGCGGCCGGCGGCGGGGCTGAGCGGCTACCGCACTCGGATCGACGGCCTCTACCTCTGCGGCGCCGGCACCCACCCCGGTGGTGGGGTGACCGGGGCCAACGGCCGCAACTGCGCGATCCGAGTGCTCGCCGACCGGCGCGCGCGCCGGCGCCGGTGGCGCGCTCAGTCCGGGCGTACCGCCTCCGACCAGCGGTAGGAGTCCTTGAGCTCGGAGAGGATCACCGCGGTGTCGGTCTCCGCGACCCCGGGCACCTCGCGAATCTGTGTCGTGACCTCGAGCAGGTGCTGGTTGTCGCGGCACACGGCGCCGACGAGCAGGTCGGTCGGCCCCGTGCAGACCGCGACGTAGTCGACCTCGCCGATCGCGGCGATTCGCGATGCCGCCTGCTCGAGCCCGGCGCCCGCGAGCCGGACCGAGACGAACGCCTGGATCATCCCGAGGGCGATCGGGCTGGTCGCCGCGACGATCTGGATCACGCCGCGCTCGGTCAGCGAGGCCACCCGCTGGCGGACGCTGCCCTCGGAGATCCCGACGGCGCGGGCGATCTCGGTGTACGGGCGCCGGCCCGCCTCCTGCAGCTGATCGATGATCCGCCGGTCGATGTCGTCGAGCTCGGCGCTCATCCCGCCTCCGGGTCGATGCCCGCCAGGCGGTCCGGGACCGGCGGGCGCGCGGCCGTGTCGTACCAATCGCCGGCGAGCTCGCCGCCGTCGGCGACGATCGTCTGGCCGTTCACGTACGAGGCATCCTCCGACGCGAGGAAGCACACGACGCGGGCCATCTCGACCGGCAGCCCGACCCGGCGCAGCGGCACCCGGCGCAGGTACTCCCGGGTGCGGGCCCGGTCGGCGTCGTCGTAGGTCGCTGCCTCGTCGGGGCCGACCGTCTCGCCCGGGGCGACGCAGTTGAAGCGGACCCCGCGATGGCTGAGCTCGGTCACGAATGACCGCATCACCGAGACGATGCCGGCCTTGGTCGCGTTGTAGTGAGCCTCCGGAGCCTCGGTGCGCAAGGCGTTGACCGAGGCGACGGAGACCACCGCCCCGCGACCGCGCTCGGCCATCGGCCCGGCGATCGCCTGGGTGAGGAAGAAGACGGCGCGCAGGTTGACCGCGAACAGCTCGTCCCACTCGGCGATCGAGATCTCGAGCGCCGGGGTCTGGCGCATCAGGCCGGCGTTGTTGACGAGCACGTCCACGCCGCCGAGGCGCCGCTCGGCCTCGGCGCCGAGGCGGCCCGGCGCCTCGGGCTCGGCGAGGTCGACCTCGGTGGTGAGCAAGCGGTCCGACGGGCCGAGCCGGTCGGCGAGCGCGTCGAGCCCGGCGCCGTCGCGGTCGGCCACCAGCACCGTCGCGCCCTCGGCCAGGAACTCGCCGGCGATCGCGAGTCCGATCCCGGAGGCGCCGCCGGTGACCAGCACGCCGCGCTGTTCGAACCTCATCTCACCTCCTTCCCGATCGTGCGAATTCCGCCTTCTGGACGGCAATCTAGCCCGGAATCCGTATGCGGTCCGACCCCGGCGGCAAGATGACGCAGACCTTCTTTGTCTAATTGTGGAAGAATGTGACACATGGAAGCGATTTCATCCGAGTCCGCGCCGTCCCACAGCGTCCACCTGAATACCGTCTCGACCGTCGACGCGGCCGCGAACGTCCTCCGCGAGCTGATCCTCGACGGTGAGCTCGAGCCGGGCAGCCGCCTGCGCGAGGCCGAGTTCGCCGAGCGCCTCCGAATCGCGCGCCACTCGTTTCGCGCCGCGACCCAGATCCTGATCTCCGAGGGGATGCTGCGCCGCGAGCCTCACCGCGGCGTCCAGGTCACCGTCCTCGAGGCGGCCGACATCCTCGACACCTTCAGGCTGCGGACCGCGCTCGAGACCGAGGCGGTTCGGATCGTGATCGGCGAGGGCCGCGTCCCCGAGGGGGCCCGCCAGGCCGTCGAGGACCTCTCCGCGGTTCCCGACGGCGCCCCCTGGCGCGAGGTCGTCGAGCCCGACATGAGATTTCACCGGTCGATCATCGACGCCGCCGCCAGCCCGCGCCTCTCGCGCGCGTACGGCCAGGTCCAAGCCGAGATCCAGCTCTGCATGGTCCAGCTGCGCCCGCACTACGAGCATCCGTCCGAGGTCGCCGACGAGCACACCGCGCTGCTCGCCGCGATCGTCGACGCCGATCCGGAGCGCGCCGACCAGCTCTTCCGCCAGCACCTGAGCGAGGCGGTCCAGAACCTAAGTAGCGCCCTCGCAGCCGGCGACGGGCCGAATGCCGAGGAGGTAATCCTGTGAGTGAAGCCAGTAACGGGAGCGGTCGCACGATCGAGGCGATCAGGGCGAGGGAGGTCCTCGACTGCCGCGGGCTGCCGACCGTCCAGGTGGACGTCGAGCTCGAGGGCGGGGTGACCGGCACCGCCGACGTCCCCTCCGGGCGCTCGACCGGGTCGAACGAGGCCTGCGAGCTGCGCGACGGCGGCGACCGCTTCGGCGGCTTCGGCGTGCGCGACGCGGTCGGCAACGTCACCGGCGAGATCGCCTCGATGCTGGTCGGCAGCGCCCTGCCCGAGCAGCGCGCGCTCGACGTCTCGCTGATCGAGCTCGACGGCAGCCCCGACAAGTCGCGGCTCGGCGCCAACGCGATCCTCGGCGTCTCGCTCGCCGCCGCGCGTGCGCGCGCTCAGGCGGCCGGAATCCCGCTGTACCGGGCTTTGAACGCCAACGCCCACGTGCTGCCGGTCCCGCTGGTCAACCTGATCAACGGCGGCAAGCACGCCTCCAACGACCTCGACTTCCAGGAGTTCATCGTGATCCCGGTCGGGGCCGACTCGATCCTCGAGGCGCTGCAGATCTCGACCGAGGTCAACCTCGCGCTCGCCGAGATCCTGCTCGAGCGCTACGGCAAGAGCGCCCTCAACACCGGTGACGAGGGCGGCTACGCCCCCGCGATCTCGAGCCCGCAGGAGGCGCTCGGCCTGCTGCACGAGGCCGTCGCCAACGCCGGTCACGACGGCCGCTTCCGGTACGGCCTCGACTGCGCCGCGACCCACTACTACGACCGCGAGTCAGGGACGTACGCGCTCGCCGGCGAGACCCGCGACACCGATGCGATGATCGAGCTGTACCTCGAGCTGATCCGCGACTTCGACGTGATCACGATCGAGGACCCGCTCGACGAGGAGGACTTCGCCGGGTTCGCGCAGCTGACGGCGGAGAGCGGGATCCAGATCGTCGGCGACGACCTCTTCGTCACCAACCCGGCGCGGCTGCGCCGGGGGATCGCCGAGGACGCGGCCAACGCGCTGCTGTGGAAGGTGAACCAGATCGGCACCCTCTCCGAGGCGATCGACGCCGCCGACCTCGCCCATCGCAACGCCTACAAGGTGGTCGTCTCCGAACGCTCCGGGGAGACCGAGGACCCGATCATCGCGGACCTCGCCGTCGCCCTGGGAGCCGGTCAGATCAAGACGGGCGCGCCGGTCCGCGGCGAGCGCACCGCCAAGTACAACCGGCTGCTCCGGATCTCCGAGGAGCTCGGCGCCACCGCCGTCTACCCCGGCTCCGAGCTCGCCGCCCCGGCGGTCGCCGCGTAGGACGTTGCCCGGCGCCGAGCCATCCGCCGCGGCCGCACCGCCGCGCCCGAGCCAGTTCGAATCGGTCGACGGGCTCTGCTCGCGGGGCGCCCGCGAGGCGCGCCGGGAGGCGCTGCGGATCGCGTCGGCCGGGCTCGCCGCCTGCGACGTCTTCGAGGCGACCGAGCGAGCGGTCTCGCTGGTCGGTGACGAGCTGACGGTCGACGGCGTCCGCCACCAGCTCAACCCGGAGGGGCGGGTGCTCGTCGTCGGCGCCGGCAAGGCCTCGCTCGGGATCGCCGCGGCGCTCGAGGGGATTCTCGGGGGCCGCCTCGACGGCGGGGCGATCGCCGTCCGCGGCGATGAGCGCGGCCGCCTCGGCCGGATCGAGGTGCTCGGCGCCGACCATCCGCTGCCGAGCGAGTCGAGCGGGGCGGCCGCGAAGCGGCTGCTCGAGATCGCGTCCGGGGCCGGCGCGCGCGACGTCGTGATCGCCTGCTTCACCGGCGGCAGCTCGGCGCTCGCGAGCCTCCCGCCGGCCGGGGTCTCGCCGGCCGAGAAGCGCGCCCTGCACGAGCTGCTGCTGTCCTCGGGCATCGGGATCGTCGACGTCAACACGGTCCGCAAGCACGTCTCGGCGTTCAAGGGCGGCCGGCTCGCCAAGGCGGCGCTGCCGGCGACCCTCATCAACCTGACCGTCTCGGACGTCGCCGGCGACCACATCGACGCGATCACCGATCCGACCGTCCCCGACTCGACCCGGGCCGGCGACGCGATCGCGGTCCTCTACGGCCACGGCCTCTGGGACCGGACGCCGAGGTCGATCCGCGAGTTCCTCCAGGGATCGGCCTCCGAGTCCCCCGACCTCGACCCGGACCGGATCCAGACGGTCCTCCTCGTGACCGGCACCACGGCGTGCGATGCGATGGCGACCGCCTCGATCGAGCTCGGCCTGACTCCGGTGATCGTCTCGACGAGCCTCGAGGGCGAGGCGCGCCAGGTCGGCAAGCTGCTCGCCAACCTCGCCCGCCACAGCGCCGCCGATCGCGCCCCGTTCGGACCGGGCTCGGTGATGCTCGGCTGCGGCGGCGAGAGCACGGTCACGCTCGCGCCGGAGGCCGGGTTCGGTGAGGGGGGCCCGAACCAGGAGGCGGCGATCGCCGCCGCGCTCGAGCTCGAGGGCGCCCCGGTCGCCGCCGTGTTCGTCGACACCGACGGCTCGGACGGCGGCACCGAGCACGCCGGGGCGATCGTCGACGGCACGACCGTCGGGCGCGCCGTCGCCGCGGGGCTGGACCTGCGGGCCGCCCTGCTCGAGCATCGCTCGCAGGTGGCCCTGGCCGCGCTCGAGGACGCGCTCGTCACCGGGCCGACCGGCACCAACGTCAACGACCTGTTCACGATCGTGATCAAGGAGGCGCAATGAGCGCGGAGCCACGAACAAGGAGGGATCGCGTGAGGCGAAGCGCGATCAAGAGGTCATGAGCGAGCGGCCCATGATCGTGGTCGAGCGGTTGACCAAGGACTTCGGTGACGTGCGCGCCGTGAACGACGTCACCCTGGAGATCCCGGCGGGAGAGTTCTTCTCGATGCTCGGCCCCAGCGGCTGCGGCAAGACGACCACGCTGCGCGTGATCGCCGGCTTCGAGGAGGCGGACTCGGGTCGCGTCCTGCTCGACGGCGAAGACGTCACCTGGGTCTCGCCGAAGAAGCGCAACGTCAACATGGTGTTCCAGGACTACGCCCTGTTCCCGCACATGACCGTCGCCGAGAACGTCGCCTTTGGCCTCAAGCTGAAGCGGGTCGAGCGCTCCGAGCTCGCCTCGAGGGTCGCGGAGATGCTCCAGGTGGTGCGCCTGGCCGGCTACGAAGATCGTCGCCCGGCCGCCCTCTCGGGCGGCCAGCGCCAGCGCGTGGCGCTCGCGCGGGCACTGGTCAACCGGCCGGCGGCGCTGCTGCTCGACGAGCCGCTCGGGGCCCTCGACCTGAAGCTGCGCCGCGAGATGCAGCTCGAGCTGAAGCGGATCCAGCAGAGCACCGGCACGACCTTCGTCTACGTCACCCACGACCAGGAGGAGGCGCTGACGATGTCCGACCGCATCGCGGTCATGGACGGCGGCGTCGTCCAGCAGGTCGACGCCCCGAAGGCCCTCTACGAACGGCCCGCGACCGCCTTCGTCGCCGACTTCATCGGCACCTCCAACAACCTCAGCCTGAGCGCGACCAGCCGCGCCGACGGGCTCATCGTGATGGAGCTCGGCGAGGGGATGCGAATCGTCGCCCCCGAGGCCGGGGCCGGCGTGGAGTGCCGGATCACCGTGCGCCCGGAGAAGATCCGGATCGGCGCCGAGCGCGCGAACGGCGGCTCGCAAGTCGGCGGCACCGTGGTCGAACATGTCTACCTCGGCTCGCTCTCGCAGACCGTGGTCGAGATCGTCACCGGGGAGCGGCTGATCGTCCACGCGCTCAACGACGACGAGCGCCCGGCCCCCGAGCCGGGCGAGAGCATCGTCTTGAGCTGGCACGCCCGCCACAGCCTCGTGCTCGAGGACGAGCCGCAGGAGGGCGCCGGGTGAGGCGCGCCCGCGTCCTCGTCGCGACCGCGGTCGCCGCCTGCGTGGTGGCGGTCGGTTGCGGGCAGGACTCGGGCGACACCTCCGTCGCGCCGCCCCCCAAGGACCCGGACGCCCCGGCGACCGGCACGCTGCGCTTCTTCGCGTACGGCGACACGGTCACCGACGAGCTCCTCGACCCGTTCCGCGAGCAGAACCCGGACCTCGAGCTGGCGACCGCGAGCTTCAACTCGAACAAGGCCGCGGCGGCCAAGCTGGCCGGCGGCTTCGACGCCGACGTGGTGGAGGTCTGCGCCGACGAGATGCAGCCGCTGCTCGTCCGCGGCCTGATCCGCCCGCTCGACCCGGCCGGGATCAAGGACTTCGACCAGCTCAAGCTCTCCGATTCCGACGAGATCCGCAACGAGGCCGGCAAGGTGCTGTTCGCGCCCGCGTCGGCGGGCCCGCACGGGATCATCGTCAACACCGACGAGGTCGATCCGAGCCAGATCGACTCCTACACCGACCTGTTCGACCCCCAGTACGCGGGCCGGGCCGCGATGGAGTCGACCCCGCTCACCGCGATCGGCGTCACCGCGATGGCGCTCGGGATGGACAACCCGATGGACCTGAGCCCGGACCAGATCGACCAGGTGAAGGAGTACCTGGTCGACCATCGCGACCAGTTCCGCGACTTCGCCGAGTCCGACGCCTCGATGGTCAACGACTTCAAGTCGGGCGAGGTCGTGATCGCCGACGGCGGCCGCGGGACGACCGAGTCGATGATCCGCGACGGGGTCCCGGCCGAGTGGATCGCGCCGAAGGAGGGCGTGCTCTCCTGGGTCTGCGGGCTCGGGATCACCTCCGGCGCCCAGAACATCGACGCCGCCTACAAGCTGATCAACTACTACACGTCGGCCGCAGCGCAGGCGATCGGCGGCGAGAGCGGCTTCGTGGTCATGAACCCGAAGGCGCTGCCGCTGATGGCGGCGGAGTATCGCGAGACCGCCGACCCGAACACGCTCGACACGGCGATCCCCGAGACGCAGCCGTCCTCGGTCGAGCTCTACGACCGCGCGTGGCAGGAGGTGGCGGCGGGATGAGCTCCACGACCTACCCCGTCCCGGTCCAGATCGACGCCGACAAGGGCGCCCCGCCCCGAAACCGGCCGAGCCTCGGAATCAGGATCCGCCGCCGCATGCCGGGGATCGCGAGCGTGCTGGTGATGGCGTTCGCCCTCGTGATCCTGTTCGGGCCGGTGCTGATGCTGGCCCTGTTCTCGTTCAACGACTCCTCGATCATCTCGCTGCCCTGGGAGGGCTTCACGACCCGCTGGTACGAAGCGGCCTGGGACTCGACCGAGGCCAAGGAGGCGATCCTCAACTCGCTGCTGGTCGCCTCGCTGGTCACGATCGGCTCGCTCGTCCTCGGCACGCTCGCCGCCTGGGGGCTGACCCGCCTGCGGTTTCCCGGGCGCGGCGCGATCGCGGGCCTGCACGGCTCGGTGCTCGTCGTCCCGTGGCTGATCGTCGGCGTGGCCGGCCTGATCTTCTTCAGCCAGGTCGGGATCCCGCTCTCGCTGACCACGGTCGGGCTGATGCAGCTCGTCGTCACCTTCCCGCTCGTCGTCGCGATCATCTCCGCCGGTCTGGTGCGCTTCCCGCGCTCGGTCGAGGAGGCGGCGATCGACCTCGGCGCTTCGCAGATGCAGATGCTCCGCCACGTCGTCCTGCCCCAGATCGCGCCATCGCTTGCCGCCGCCGCGATCTTCGCGTTCGCCTGGTCGTTCAACAACTTCGAGGTCTCGTTCTTCACCGGCGGCTTCGAGCAGACCTTCCCGGTCTGGGTCTTCTCGATCCTGCGCCAGTCGGAGAACCTGCCGATGGTGAACGCGGTCTCGACCGTGATCGCGCTCGCCCAGGTGATCGCGGTGTTCGCCGGCTGGCGCCTGATGAAGCGGCTGACCCGTGACCGCGGCGGCGACAGCGCGCTCACCGACCTGATGACCGGGACGGTGCGCTGATGGAAGCCGCGACCGTCCCGGCGCCGAGCGGGGCCCCCCGCCGCGGGCTCCTGAACCGGCTGCTGCGCCCGATCGCGTTCATGAGCGGGCCGGTTGCGGTGCTCGCCCTGCTCTTCCTCGGCCCGATGCTCGTGATGGTGGTGATCAGCCTCCAGTACGGGATCCTGAGCGGGCTCTCCGGCTTCACGTTCTCGAACTACTCCGACGCGCTCACCGATCCGCTCTATCGGGAGGTCGCCTGGACCACGGTGCAGATCGCGACGATCGCGATGGTCGTCCAGCTCGCGATCGCGATCCCGATCGCCTACGTGCTGGCGTTCAAGGCGGGCAAGTGGGAGCTGCCCCTGCTGCTGTTCCTCGTGCTGGCCGACGAGCTCAACCCGATGGTGCGGATCTATGCATGGCGGATGCTGCTCGGCCGCGAGGGCCTGATCAACGAGGCGCTCCAGCGGATCGGCCTGATCGACCAGCCGATCGACGCGCTGCTGTTCAGCAAGTTCGCGGTGATCGTCGTGCTCTCGACCAGCTACCTGACCTACACGGTGATCCCGATCTACGGTGCGATGAAGGCGGTCGACCGCAACCTGTTCGAGGCGGCGCTCGACCTCGGGGCCGGCTGGTGGACGACCGCGCGCCGGGTCCTCCTGCCGCTGATCGCGCCCGGGGTCTTCGTCGCCCTGCTGCTCGTCTACATCCCGCTCTTCACCGACTTCGCGAGCCCGACCCTCGTCGGCGGCACGAGCGGGTACATGCTCGGCCAGGTCGTCAACGACCTGGTGCTCGAGAGCGGCGACCTCAACGGCGGCGCGGCGGTCAGCCTGATGATGCTGATCGCGTCCGGGATCTTCGCCGTGATCGCCTACAAGCTGGCAAAGATCCGCCAGCTCGAATCGTGAATTCAGACGGCGGCGCCTACGACGCGGTGATCGTGGGCGGCGGCCACAACGGCCTCGTCGCCGCGCACTACCTGGCCGCGGCCGGCCTGCGGACGGTGGTCTGCGAGCGGCGCGAGATCGTGGGCGGCTGTTGCGTCACCGAGGAGTTCGCGCCCGGCTTCCGGGCCTCCACGGGCGCCTACGTGCTGAGCATGCTGCGCGAGCCGATCTGGCGCGACCTGCGCCTGGTCGAGCGCGGGGTCGAGGTCGACGCCGCCGGGCCCGCGCTCAACCTGTTCGCCGACGGCTCCAGCCTGCACCTCGACGACGACCTGTCCCGGACCCAGGACGAGGTGCGGCGGTTCTCCCCGGCCGACGCCAGGGCGCTGCCCGACTTCGAGGCCGAGCTCGGCGAGATCGCCGGGCTGATCACGCCGCTGTTCGACACGACGCCACCCGACCCGGCGCACCTGCGCCCCCGCGAGCTCGGCCGGCTGGCCGGCCTCGGCGCGCGGGCCGCGCGCAACCGCGCCCGGATCTCCGACGCGCTCTTCATGTTCGGCACCTCGGCGAACCAGTACCTGTCGGAGTACTTCACCTCCGAGCAGGTCCATGCGGCGCTCGGCTGGCACGCGATCAACGACTCGACCGGCGGCCCGTCGACGCCCGGCACCGCCTTCGTGCTGCTGCACGACCATGCCTCCGAGGCGGCCGGCGGCGGGATTCGCCAGTGGGGCTTCGTCCGCGGCGGGATCGGCAGGCTGACCGAGGCGATGGCCGAGTCAGCGCGCGAGGCCGGGGCCGAGATCCGCACGGACGCGCCGGTCGAGCGGGTCCTGGTGGAGGGCGGCCGCGCCGCCGGGGTCGCGCTCGCCGACGGCACGGAGCTCCGCGCCGCCCGGGTGCTCTCGAACGCCGATCCGAAGACGACCTTCCTGCGCCTCGTCGACGAGTCGCTGCTGCCGCCGCGGTTCGCAGCGGCGGTGCGCGCCTACCGGTGCGAGGGAACCAGCGTGAAGATCAACCTCGCCGTCGACCGGCTGCCGATCGCCGCCGCGGTCGACGGCGATCACGAGCAGCCCTACCACCGGGGGATCATGGAGGTGAACCCGACCGTGGCCGAGATGGACTGGGCGCAGGCGCAGGCGCGGGCCGGGCGCCCCGCCGACGACCCTCACATCGAGCTGTGCATCCCGACCGTGCACGATCCGTCGCTGGCGCCGCCCGGCAAGCACGTGGTCACGATCGACGTCAACTCGCAGCCCTACTCGCTGGCCGAGGGCGACTGGGCGGAGATCCGCGACGGCGTCGCCGATCGCGCCGTCGCCAAGCTCGAGGGATACTTCCCGGGCCTGAGCGCCTCGATCACGGATCGCCAGGTGCTGGCGCCCACCGATCTCGAGTCGCGGCTCGGCATCTGGGGCGGCCATGCGCTGCACGGCGAGATGTCGTTCGACCAGCTCTTCAACCTGCGCCCGGTGCGCGGGTGGGCGAACTACCGGACCCCGGTGCGCGACCTCTGGCTGTGTGGCGCCGGCACCCATCCCGGCGGCGGCGTCACCGGCGCGAACGGGCGCAACTGCGCGCGGGAGGTGCTCCGCGAGCACCGCGGGCTGACGGCGCGGCTGCGGGGAGCGCGGCGATGAGCCCGCTGATCCCGCCCGAGTGGGAGTCGATCGAGGCGCCGTCGATGCGGGTCACGCCGCCCGGGCCGCGGAGCCGCGAGGTCCTCGACCGGATCGAGGGCACCGCCTACCCCGGCCTCAGCGCCGGGCTCACCCCGTTGGCGCTCGACTCCAAGCGCGCCTGGACCGTCACCGACCTCGACGGCAACGTCTACCTCGACTGCGCCTCCGCCTCCGCCTCGGTGCCGCTCGGCGCCGGGCGCCCGGAGCTGCTCGCGCCGGTCGCGGCGGCGCTCGAGCGGTTCGGCAACGAGGACAGCCATGCGCTCGTCTGCGAACTCACCGCCGAGCTCGGCGAGCGCCTGCTCGCGGTCACACCGAACAGCCTGAGCCGCTTCGACATCGCCCTCAACGGAACCGAGGCGGTCGAGATCGCGATCAAGCTGATGCGCCGGGCGACCGGCAGGCCGGTGATCCTCGCGTTCCACGGCTCCTACCACGGCGAGTCGACCCTGACCGCGGCGCTCGGCGCGGAGGCGGCCGAGATCAGCCGCGGCCTGCGGGGGCTCGTCCCCGGCTTCGTGCACGTCCCCTACCCGCACCCTTACCGGACCCCGCTGCGCGACCCGCGGCCCGGCGGCAGCGGCGATGCGACGGTCGACTACATCCGCGACCATCTGCTCTTCCACGCGCTCGACCCGAGCGAGGTCGCCGGCGTGATGATCGAGCCGGTGCTCGGCTCGGGCGGCTGCGTCGCCCCGCCCGACGCGTTCTGGCCCGCCCTGACCGAGCTCTGCCGCGAGCACGACTGGCTGCTGTGCGCCGACGAGGTGAAGACCGGGATCGGGCGCTCGGGCGAGCTGTTCGCGGTCGAGCGTTGGGGGGTCGAGCCGGACCTGATGTGCCTCGGCAAGGCGCTCGGCGGCGGCGCGATGCCGATCGGCGCGCTGCTCGGCTCCGAGCGCGCGCTCGGCGGCTTCGACGACGTCCCCACCGGGAGCACCTGGGCCTGGCTGCCCGCCTCGTGCGCAGCCGCGCTCGAGACGCTGGCCATCTTCGAGCGCGAGCCGGTGCTCGAGAACGTGCGCGCGCTCGAAGCGCTCGCGCGCACGCGCCTCGCCGAGCTTCGAGATCGGTTCGAGGAGCTCGGCGACGTGCGCGCGGTCGGCTGCTTCATCGCGCTCGAGTTCGTCGCCGACCGGGAGTCGAAGGAGCGGGCCCCCGAGCTTCAGAACGCGGTCGCCGCCGAGGCGCTCGTCCGCGGGCTGCTCGCCGACTCGAGCACCACGTCGCTCAACGTGCAGCCCTCGCTGGTGATGCCGCCCGCGATGCTCGAGCGCGCGTTCGAGATCCTCGCCGAGTCGATCGAGGCGGCGCGCCTGTGAGGCGGAAGCCGAGCCCGGCCGCCGTTGAGGCCGCTTCTGTGAGGCGGAGCCCGACAGGGCGAAGCCGAGCCCGGCCGCCGTTGAGGCCGCGTCTGTGAGGCGGAGCCCGACAGGGCGAAGCCGAGCCCGGCCGCCGTTGAGGCCGCTTCTGTGAGGCGGAGCCCGACAGGGCGAAGCCGAGCCCGGCCGCCGTTGAGGCCGCTTCTGTCATGAGCGCGCTCGAGGCCGAGCTGCGATCCGAGCTCGAGCAGATGGCGAGCGCCGGAACGCTGAAGAGCATCCCGGTGCTCGACTCGCCGCAGGGGCCCTTGGTGGAGATCGAGGGCCGCGGCGAGGTGCTCTGCCTCTGCTCGAATGACTACCTCGGGCTCGCCAACCACCGGGCGGTGGTCCGCGCCGGCGCCGAGGCACTGGCCGAGTACGGCGCCGGGACCGCCTCCGTGCGCTTCATCTGCGGCAAGTTCGCTCCCCAGGTCGCGCTCGAGCGCGACCTGGCGGCCTTCCTCGAGACCGAGGCGGCGCTGACCTTCGTGTCCTGCTGGACCGCCAACGCGGCGTTGCTCGACGCGCTCGGCGACCAGCGCACCGCGATCTTCTCCGACCGCCTCAACCACGCTTCGATCATCGACGGGATGCGGCTCGCGCGCCCAGGCCACAAGGCCGTCTACGAGCACGGCGACATCGGCGATTTGCGCCGGGTGCTCGCCGAGGCGCCGGAGCTGGATCGCAAGCTGATCATCACCGACGGCGTCTTCAGCATGGAGGGCGACCTCGCGCCGATCCCGGAGCTGGTCGCGGTCGCGGCCGAGCACGGGGCGACGCTCATCGTCGACGACTCGCACGGGATCGGCGTCGTCGGCGCAGGCGGGCGGGGCGTCCTCGAGCACTTCGGCTGTCTGGGCTCGGTGGACGTGATCGTCACCGGCACCCTCGGCAAGGCCCTCGGAGGCGCCGCCGGCGGGTTCATCGCGGGCTCCGACGCGCTCTGCTCGGTGCTCGAGCAGCGCTCGCGCCCGCAGCTGTTCTCCAACGGCGTCGCGCCGACCGTCGCGGCCAGCTCGCGCCGCGCGCTGGCCGAGCTTCGCGACAACTCCGACCTCGTCGCCCGTCTGCGCCGCAACACGGCGCTGATGCGGGACGGCCTGCTCGCCGCGGGGCTCGAGCCGCTCGAGGGCGAGAGCGCGATCCTCCCGATCATCGTGGGTGAGACCTCGCGAGCGATCGAGATCAGCCGCAGGCTGCTCGACCGCGGCGTCTACGTGACCGGGTTCGGCTACCCCGTCGTCCCGGAGGGGACGGCCCGGATCCGGATCCAGGTCTCGGCCGCCCTGACCGCGGCGCAGATCGCGACCGCGGTGGACGCGATCGCCGCGGTGGCGACCGAGGCCGGCGTCACCAGCTAGCGGCCCGCCTGGCGAGGCGGGCGAAGACGTCCGCGCACTCGACCACCTCGTTGACGTCGACGTGCTCCTCGGGGAGGTGGGCGACGCTGAAGTCGCCTGGGCCATAGACGACCGCCTCGGAGCCGGCGAAGTCGACCATGTTGTGCGCGTCGGTCCAGGCCGGCACCCCGATCTCCTCGCGCCGCTCGCCGGTCACCTCAGCGGTCAGCTCGCCCAGCGCAGCGACCATCGGCGAGTCGGGCGCGGCCTCGAACGGCTCCGTCATCTCGACCACCTCGACCGTCGCCCCGTGCTCGGCCGCGAGTCGCTCGAGGGCGGCGAGGGTCGCGTCGCCGTCCTGACCCGGGACGATCCGGGTCTGAAGCTGGAAGCTGCAGGAGTCCGGGACGGTGTTGAACTCGGTGCCGCCGCGGATCGCCCCGACCTCGGCCTGCGAGGCGCCCAGCAGCGGATGGGTGTGGCGGTCGAGCCCGAGCGAGGGCAGCGCGGAGATCAGCGCGACCGCAGCGTGGATCGCGTTCTCGCCGACCTCCGTGAGCGCGCCGTGGGCCGAGCGCCCGGCGACGTGGACCCAGGCATCGATGTCACCGGTCTCCACGACGCCGGCGCGCAGGCCCGTCGCCTCGAGCGCGATCGCCCGGGCCGGCGCGAGCTCCAGCGCGACCGTCCGCGAGCCGCTGCCCCCGCGCTCCTCGTCCACCGGGAACGCGAACGCGACCCCGAGCCGTTCGAGGTCCTCGCCCGCGGCGACCAGGTCGCGCGCGGCGAGCAGGCAGGCGACGACGCCGCCTTTGTCGTCGGCCGAGCCGAGGCCGCGCACGATGTCGCCGTCGACGACCGCTCGGGCCGGCCACGGCGGCGAGATCGTGTCGATGTGCGCGACGAAGGCGAGCGCCGGCTCCTCGGGCGCGCCGACGACGAGGCTGTCGCGGCCGGTCTCGCTGCGCACCCGCAGCACCGGCAGCGACCACTCGCCGCAGAGTTCCTCGATCCGGTCGGCGATCCGGCCCTCAGAGCCCGACGGCGAGGGGATGTCGACGAGTTCGGCAAGCAGGTCGCGGGCCGCGGCCACCGCGGCGCGGTCGGCGCTCACCCGGCCTGAACCTCCTGCCAGGCGCGGACCCAGGTCTGGAAGTTCTCGGGCTGCACCTCGGCGATCGCGTCCGCGATCGACCGCGGGTCCGCGGTCTCGCGAAAGCGGGCCGGGACCTCGGCGACCGCGGCCGGGTTGACGACGGCGAACCCGTTCTGGGCGGCGATCGCCTGCGCGGGCGGCGAGACGAAGTAGTTGATCAGCTTGTACGCGGCGTCGATGTTCTGGGCCTTCGAGGTGATCCCGAGCCCACAGACCCACGACAGCGGACCCTCCTTGGGCGCCACCCACTCGACCGGCTCGCCCTCTGCCTGCAGCTGGAGAGCGTTGTAGCGCCCGCCGTCGGCGAGCACCACCTCGCCGCCCTTGAACAGGTTCAGCTTCTCGGAATCCGAGCCGGTGAAGCTGCGGAACTGCGCGCGCTGGTCGATCAGCTGCTGCTTCGCGGCCTCGACCTGCTCGTCGGTCAGCTCCATCGGGTCGGCGACGCCCTGCGCCATCGCCGTCTCGGCGATCGGGGTCAGCCAGGTCCCCCCGTCGATCGAGACGCGCCCGGCGTAGGCGGGGTCGTAGAGCGCCGCCCACGAGTCGGGCGCCGGCGAGACCTCCTGGGTGTTGTAGAGGAGGCCCTGCGGGCCGGCGGCGACCGGAACGAAGTTGACCGTGCCGTCGTCGCGCTCGACCCCCTCGTTGTCGCGGAAGGCGAGCTCGTCCCACCCCTCGATCGCATCCGGGTCGATTGGGCGCAGCAGGCCGCGGGTCACGAGCGGCTGGTACTCGTCCGAGCAGACGTTGACCACGTCGGCGTCGAAGCCACCGGCGAGCTTCGCGGCGCCCTCCTGGACGCTGTCGAAGGTCGCCGTCCTCAGGTCGAGGTCCGGGTTCTGGGCCCGGAAGGGATCGAGGATCACGTCGCTGGCGGTGTCGCTGTAGGTGAAGGTGCGAAGCGTCCCGGAGACCGGCGCGTCGGGGTCCGCCGGGGGCGGCGCCGCGCTGGAGTCGCCGCCTCCCGAGCCGCAGCCACCGGCGATCGCCGCCGCCGCGAGGACGATCGCCGCGGCGAAGCGAGGTTGCGGGCGAGTCACGCGCACATTGTTCCACAATGCACTATGGTCTGCTCAACGCGTTGAAGTGTTGAACAATCCGAGGGAGAGCGCGGATGACGATCGGGCGAGGAAGCATCGGGGGCGCGGCGAGGATCGCCGCGACCGCGGGACTGGTCGTCGCGCTGGCCGCGGCGCTGCTGCTCGCGCGCGGCAGCGAGCCGAGCGAGGCCGCCGCCCCGGCCGGCACCAGCGTCATCGTCCTGATCGGCGACGGCATGGGGCCGGGCCAGCGGGCCGCGACGCAGCTGGCGCGGTACGGGCTCGACGTCACGCAGCCGATGGACGCGCTCCCGGTCTCCGGGACGATGGCGACCCAGAGCACGACCGCGATCACCGACTCGGCCGCCGGCGCCACGGCGATCGCCACCGGCGTCAAGACCAAGAACGGCTACACCGGGGTCGGTCCCGATGGCGAGCGGCTGCAGACGCTGCTCGAGATCGCGCGCGACCAGGGCAAGGCGACCGGCCTGGTCGAGGACTCAGACGTCACCAACGCGACCACCGGCGCGTTCGCGGCGCACGTCAAGGACCGCGACCAGCGGCGCCAGATCGCGAGCAGCTTCCTCTACGACACGAAGCCGGACGTGATCCTCGGCGGCGGTGAGCAGTTCTGGTACAAGCGGGGCACCCCGGGCGCGATCCCGAACGACCTCCCCGGCGACCGCAGCCGCGGGAAGAAGAACCTCGTCGCCGCAGCCCAGGGCCTCGGCTATCAGTACGCCTCCGACGCCGAGGGAGTCGCCGCGCTCACCGGGCCGAAGGTGCTCGGCCTGGTCCAGGAGGATCCGTACGTCCGCGAGCTCCTCGCCGACTACGACCGCAAGGACGACCCGCACTACGTTCCCGAGGAGACGCTGGTCGCGAAGGCGCTCGAGATCCTGAGCCAGGACCCCGACGGCTTCTTCCTCGTCATCGACGTCGACGAGATCGACGTCGCCGGCCACGCGAGCCACGCCGGCCTGGTGATCAAGTCGGCCGACATGCTCAACCGGATCGTCAACACGATCGAGGCCTACCGGGCAAACGACCCGAACCTGCTGCTCGTCGTCACCGCCGACCACGAGACGGGCGGGATGACGATCGAGGGGCCGAAGAGCAACTCGACCGGGGTCCTGGGCTACCCGATCCCGAAGCGCTGGCGCAACGGGCCGTTCGGGATCGAGGGCACCGACATGAAGTTCACGACCGACTGGTCGACGCCGGGCCACACCGGGGTGCCGGTCCCGCTGACCGCCGCGGGGCCCGGGGCCGAGCAGCTCGGCGGCGCCAACGACAACACCGACGTGTTCGAGGTCGCCAGGGGGGCGCTGCTCGCGACGCCGTGACGATCGCTTCACCCGGCGTGATAGTGATTGGGGAGTGAGCGACAACGTCGAGCACTACCGCGACGCCCTCGACGCCTGGAACCGGCGCGACCTGGTCTGGATCCTCGAGCAGGCGGCGCCGGACTTCGAGTTCCACACCGCCGGTTTGTTCCCGGGGATCGACGCGATCTACAGCGGCCGCGAGGGCATGGTCGAGTTCTGGACCACGTTCATCGAGGAGCCCTGGGCTCTGTTCGAGCTCGAGATCAACTCGCTCGATCCGGCCGGCGACGACCGCGTCCTGGCGCTGCTCACGTTCAACGGCACCGACCGCGAGACGGGCAACCAGGTGAGCAAGCCCTACGCGCACCTGGCGACCTTCCGCGGTGACGAGGTGGCCCGGATCGACGCCTTCGCCGACTGGGACGCGGCGAAGGCCGCGTCCCGCACCTGATCGGGCGCGACCGTGCTCCAGCACGTCTCACTCGAGGTCGGCCCCGCCGAGGTGGAGGCCGCGATCGAGTTCTGGCGCCTGCTCGGGTTCGAGCCGGTCGACTCGCCGGAGGCGCTCGGCGGTTACGTCAGCTGGCTGGAGCGCGACGGCACCCAGATCCACCTGATCCACACCGACGCGGCGACCGCGCCGGTGCTCGGCCACGCGGCCGTGGTCGTCGACGACTTCGAGGCGGCCGTGGGCGCCGTCGAGGCGGCCGGCTACGAGGTCGCCGAGGCACGGCAGCTGTGGGGTGCGCGGCGCGCCTTCGCGCTCGGGCCGGGCGGTCACCGGGTCGAGCTGATGGCGGCGCCGCCGCCGCGCTCGAGCTGAGCGAGCGCCCCCGGACCCCCCGCCGCGGCGATCACTACGATCGCCCGCGTGCGTTATCCGGTCGAGTCGTTCACCCCCGCCGAGCAGGAGCTGCTGCGGCCGCACTTCACCAATCTCGACCGCCCGGTGTTCAGCCTCGTCAACCTCCCGGAGACGGTCAAGGGCGCCCTCTTCGCGCGCTACTCGCGCTACCCCGGCACGCTGCGGCGGCTGTTCTTGGAGGAGTTCGCCGATGACGTGCCGGCGGGCGAGCGGCCCTTCGACGGGATCGAGGGCGAGCGCGCCGCGGGCCTGTACGAGCGCGTGTTCATCGGCTACGGCGACGACTCGATCGCCCAGGTCGGCGGTGCCCACGTGGCCTGCGAATGGGTCTCCAACGTGCTCACCAAGGTCCTGCAGCGCGGCCGGCTCGCGGCCTATCTCGAGCAGTCGACCCGCTACATCCCCTACGACCAGCCGATCGAGGGCCGCGGCGGCTACCGCTACTACTCCGACGACGAGCTCGGCCCCGAGTACGCGCGGGCGATGGACGAGCTGTTCGAGATCTACTCGGCCGGCCTCGAGCGGGTCCAGGAATGGGCCGCGGAGCGCTGGCCGCGCGACGGCGGCCAGCCCGAGGGGGCCTGGCGCAGCTCGATCCGGGCCAAGGCGCTCGACCTCCTGCGCGGCCTGCTGCCCGCCTCGACGCTGAGCCACGTCGGCATGTACGCCTCCGGGCAGGCCTACGAGCAGCTGCTGCTGCGCCTCGCCGCCTCGCCGCTGCCCGAGGCTCGCGACTACGGCGAGCTGCTGCTCGCCGAGCTCAAGCACGTGATCCCGAGCTTCGTCGCCCGGGTCGAGCGGCCCGAACGCGGCGGCGACTGGGTCGCGCACCTGCGCGAGCGCCGCGAGGCGGCCGAGCTGGCGGTCGCGAGGCTCGGACTCGATCGCCGTGACGGCGACGGCGCCCCCTCGGTCGAGCTCGTCCATGTCGACGGCTCCGAGGACGACCTGCTGACGGCGTCGCTGTACGAGTCGGCCGGCGTCCCCGAGGCGCAGGTGCACGGGCGGATCGCGGCGCTCGACCCGATCGAGCGCGCCGAGCTGATCGGCGAGCTGGCCGGCGAGCGGCGCAACCGCCGCCACCGTCCCGGGCGGGGCTGGGAGGCCGTTCGCTACCGGTTCGAGATCGTCTCCGACTACGGCGGCTTTCGCGACCTGCAGCGCCACCGGATGCTCACCTGCCAATGGCAGAGCCTCGGCCCCGACCTCGGCGCCGGCGTCCCCGACGAGGTCCGCGAGGCGGGGGCCGGCGACGAGTACGAGCGGGCGCTCGAGATCTCGCACACCGAGTTCGACCGCCTCGAGGCCGCCGGGATGGGAGAGGCGGCGCCCTACGCGCTGTGCCTCGGCTACCGGATCCGCTACGTCCTCGACCTCAACGCGCGCGAGGCCATGCACCTGTGCGAGCTGCGCTCCGGGCGCGAGGGCCACCCCACCTACCGCGCCGTCGCCCAGGCCATGCACGAGCGGATCGCCGCCGTGCACCCCGCGATCGGGGCGGCGATGCTCCACGTCGACTCGACCACCGAGCCGCGCCTCGAGCGGATCCTGAGCGAGATCCGCACGCACCGCAAGCGGGTCGCCGCCTCGCAGGCCGCCGACGCCCCTCCGGGCGTCAGCACCCTCGGCTGACCCCCTCCCGCCGAGTTTCATTTGAACCACCCCTGAGGTGGTTGAGATGAAAGTCGGCGGGGTTAGGGGATCCGGCGGCGGCGCTCGCAGCTGCGCGCGCGGTCGCGTCCCGGGCCGCCGATGCAGGTGTCCTCGCCCGGCCCGCCGACGAGGAGGTCCCGGCCGGACCCGCCGAGCAGCCGGTCGGCGCCGTCGTCGCCGCGCAGGCGGTCCGACCCTCCCCCACCGCAGGCGCGATCGTCGCCGCCGCCCCCGGCGGCCACATCGTCCGCGCCGCCGAGGCGGAACGCGTCCGCGCCCTCGGTCCCGGTGAAGTCGTCGGCCGCGGCACCGCCGAGGTTGGTCACCTCGCGCCCGTGGCAGAGCAGCGCCGGACCCGAGGCGCGTTCGTAGAACGCCCGGGCCTCGGCCCCGAAATAGGGCCCGTAAAGGTGGCCGAGGTCGCCCGCATAGCCGTAGGACGTGAGCCCGTTGAGCACCCCGTCGGCGTTCACCCAGCCGCCCCCGCTCGCGCCGCCGCTCATGTCGCAGTCGATCTCGAGCGGGTCGGGCCCATCGCCGGGCGGGCTGTCGGAGCCGGTCACCCCGGAGTCGCACCGATAGAGCCGCTGACCGTCGAAGGCGGGCTCGAACAGGGTCGGAAGCGCCGGGTAGCCGAAGGCGGCGAACGCCTGCTGGCGGGCGAGCCCGAACTCGATCGGCCGCGCGCCGATGACGTCCTCGACCCCGCGGCCCTCGCCATCGCGGGCGACCAGCGCGATCCCGAGGTCCTGGCGCACGTTGGCCGCGCTCTGCCAGGCGCCGGTGGTCAGCAGCCGCGTCGCCGGCCACTCACCGTAGGGCCCTGAGCCCGCGCGATATCCGGGGACGAAGATCCAGTTGACCGAGAACCCGCCGCCGAACTCGGGGTCGTCGACGCAATGGCCGGCCGTGAGCACCGCGGTATGCGAATTCGAGTGCACCACGGTCCCCGAGCAGACGTAGTCGCCGGGCTGCGAGCCGCCGTTGACGGTGAAGAAGACCTTGCCGTGGACGCGCTCCGGAAACCCGGCGCTGGTGGCGCTGATGTCGGAGGCCCGCGGGGAGCGGCGCCCGCGCTTGGCGTCGCCCAGCGAGATCACCGCGGGCTCGGCGCGCCGCAGGCGCCGCTCGTCCCAGTACTCGCGCACCGCGGCCGGCCGGGCGCTCACCTGCTCGGACGCGACCCCTCCCGCCGCCGGCGCGGTCGGCGACCCGGCGAGGATCGCCGCGGCGATCAGCCCGCTCAACGCCCAGCGCGCTGAGGTCCCTGGTGCCCGGCGCTCGCTCATGAGCCTGACTCTAGGCGGGCCCGGTGCCCGCCCGCGCCGCCTGGCGTTCGGCGATCACGCGATCGGCGCGCGCCACCGAGCCGCGCGGGATCCGCGGGCCGAGCCGGCCGCGGGCGCCCGAGACCCGCCGGTAGGCGGCCGCGACGGCGCCCGGCGCCCGCTCGAACACCCACGCCACGGGCGCGCCCGCGGGGAGCATGCGCAACAGCGGCGGCGCGGCGGCGCCGGCCGACTGCACGGTGCCGTCGGCGTCGACCAGATGCCATGAGCGCATCCGCTCGGCCGCCGGCACGGACGCGAGCAGCCGATCGGAGCGCGGGTCCTGGAGGGCGACCGGGTCGAGGCGCTGCTCGCGATCCCAGCGCAACACCCAGCCGAGCGACCAGCGGCAAAAGCCGCAGTCGGCGTCGTAGAGCAGGTGCGCCGTGCGGCTCACCCTCGCTGGCGGTAAAGCTCGACCAGCACCCAGAGCGGCAGGACCACGGTGGCCAGGAGGCCGATCACGTTCCCGATCACGTCGGCGGTGTCGTAGGGGCCGAGGTTGAGGAGGTGGAAGATCGTGTGCGGCACGCTGAACAGCAGGAACGAGCCTGCGGCCACGGCGACCAGGCGCCGCTCGAGCGTCCACGCGGCGGCGAGCAGGAACGCGCCGGTGGCCAGGAAGAGGCCGCCCACGTCGCGGACGAGGTGCTCGTTGTAGCCGGGCAGCGCCTCGACCCACCCGCGTCCGAGCGGGAAGTCCTCGTAGAAGGAGACCGGTGCCAGCAGCGCGTAGAGGCCGTCGAAGATCTGGATCGCCGCGACGGCGCCGAGCGCGACGCGGATCGCCGTCCGGTGGCGGGTGGGAGTCGCGTAGGCCTGCGTCAACAGGTCCTGAACTTACGCTCCAGCGTCGCCACGGGTCCTCCGGAGCCTTAACCGACCAAGACCTCGCGGTCACCCTCAAAGACTGCGCCGAGCCAGCCGACCACGGGCTCGATCGCCAGATCGAGGTGGTCGAGAAAGAGCTGGTGGCCGGCGCGCCCGATCTCGAGCAGTTCGCTCCGCGGCGGCGTGGCGCGCTCGAACGCGAGCCTGGTGAACTGCGGCGTCACCATCCGGTCGGCGGCCCCGATCACGACCAGCGCGGGTGTCGTCACACGCTCCCACGGGATCGCAGGGCGAAAGCCGATGTAGCTGGCGGCGGCGCGGGCGCTGACCGAGAAGTTGAACAGGGGGTCGACGCGCTCGGCGAATTGTCGCTTGGTCTCCGGATCGAGCGCGACCTCGTCGTAGTCGGCGATCTGGTCGACCGGGATCCGCAGGTACGGGGCGAGTCTCCCGACGGCCCGCATCAGGGGTGCCTTGCGCGCGAACGACGGGTCGGGGTGCACGTCGGGATGGGCGATGCAGTGGCAGATCGCCGCGTCGACGTCGGGCTCGCGCGTGAGCAGGTACCAGCTCATGATCCCGCCGAGGGAGTCGCCGAGCAGGATCACCGGGCCGCTGCTCCGCGAGCGGGCTACCCCGATGGCGAGCTCGAGCACCCCGAGGTCGGCCTCGAGGGTCGCATCCCCGCGCCGGCCCTCGGAGATCCCGTGGCCGGCCCGATCGACGATCAACGAGTTGAAGCCGTGGACCGAGAGCGCGGTGGCGAGCCCGAGATGCCGGCGGCCGTGGTCGCCGAGCCCGGGGCTGACGACGACGGTCGGCGCCGCGGGGTCGGCGCCGTGGAGCTCGAGGTGAATCGCGTCGCCGCGGTACGGGGCCCACCCGTGCTCGAGCGTCGCCAGCTCGCGCTCGAGGTCGAGCGCTGCGAGCGCCGGGTTGCGCTCGCGGGCGCCCAGCATGAGCTCGGTCGGCGCCGCGAGCAACCGCTCCGCGTCGGCGCCGACCGGGGGTGAGCCGCCGTATCGAAAGCCGGCCCTCGGTGGGACCGCGGTGTTCACCCGCGCCGCTTGCGCTTCTTCTTGCGGGCGCGCTCGCGGCGTGCCGAGTGATCCTGGGGCTCGGCCTCGGCGAAGACCTCCGTCGCGTCGCCCTCGACGGGCGCCTCGGCCGCGGCCGCGGGACGGGCCGCCTGCTCCCCCGCCTTCGGCCACGGCATCGCCTCTCCGGCCGCCCAGGCCGGCGGCGCGCCGCGCGGGGTCTTGCCGAGGACGGTGAAGCCGACCCAGCCGAACCAGATCATCACCCCGATCATCGCCGGCCCGGCGATCACGATCGTGGCCACGGCCAGAGCCATCCCGAGCGTCGCGCTCATCCGGGTCAGCAGGCCGGTGCGCATCGCCTGGAGCGCGACGTAGAAGACCCCGACGACGAACCCGATCGTCGCCGGCAGATAGAGGCTCGCGGCGAACTGGTACAGGGTGTTGTCGTCGCGCAGATCGTCGAGCAGCGTGTAGATGTCGCCGCCCGGGCCGGCCTGTGAGACGAAGTCGGAGGCGAGGCTGCTCTGGGCGATCGAGAACGCGACGAAGAAGATCGCCAGCAGGATCGGGCCGATGAACACGAACCCGACCATCGCCGGCCGGACCCGCTCGCTGCGGGCCTGGGCCGCGCGGAACAGATAGAGGAGGATGGGGATCACCGACAGGACCGCGAGCGCCTGCAGCACGGCCGAGACCAGCAGGCCCCCCGCGGCGTCGTCGATCGCCCGCAACCGCTCGGTCTCGAGCCCGCCGAACGGCACCGCGATGTTCTGGCTCAGGAACGTCGCGATGATGAACAGCGGCCCCGCGGCGACCGCCGTCCAGCCCGCGAGGCTGCGGCCGGCGCGCTCACGCTCGAGGAGCTCGTTGCGGTTCATCGGTTCAGTCGCTCTCCGGCCCGGCGATCCGCTCGCCGCGGCCGAGCTCGAGCCGATCCGAGGCGGGCCGGATCGGGATGTAGTCGTCCTCGCGCCCGACCACCCGCGAAATCCGCTCGCCGGCGGCCAGCACCAGGTCGAGCGCCGGTGCGGCGAGGCCGATCAGCGACTCGACCCGGGCGCGGGTTCGCAGCTGGTCCGGGGTGGCGGGGCTCACCGGTGTCGCACTCAGCCGCGCTCGTGGAAGAAGAAGCCGGGCAGCGCGCCCTCGATCACTTCCTGGGTCATCCGCTGGGCGACCTCGAGGTCCCCCGTGCGCACGGCGATGTCGTCGAGGGTGACGATCCCGACCAGCTCGCCGGACTCGACCACCGGCAGCCGGCGGATGCGGTGCTGCACCATCAGCGCCGCGGCCTCCTCGAGCTCCATCCCCGGGTCGCCCACGATCAGCGGCCGCGAGCAGTGGTCGATCACCGGCTCGCTCGGCGAGCGCTCCTCGGCGAGCGATCTCACGGTGAGGTCGCGGTCGGTGACCATCGCCGCCGGGTCGCCGTCGTGATCGCAGATCACGATCGAGCCGACCGAGCGGTCGCGCATCAGCCGCGCGACGCCGATCACGTCGGCCTCCGGGCCGGCCGTGACCACCCCGGCGGTCATGATCTCGCGCAGCTGCATTGGTCAACGATATCCGGGCCAATACGATCCGGCGTCCATGCCATCGCCTCCGCAGCAGACCGGGCCGGTCGCCGTCTACGGCGCGACCGGCTACACGGGCCGTCTGGTGGCGGCCGAGCTCGCCCGCCGCGGGGCCGATTTCGTGATCGCCGGCCGCAACGCGGAGAAGCTCGACCGCCTCGCGGCCGAGCTCGGCGGGGCCGCGACGGCGGTCGCGGCGCTCGACGATCCGGCGGCGCTGCGAGCGGCCCTCGACCCCTGCGCCGCGGTGATCTCCTGCGCCGGGCCGTTCGTGCTGCACGGCGAGCCCGTGGTCCGCGCGGCGATCGAGAGCGCGACCGGGTACATCGACACCACCGGCGAGCAGCCGTACATGCGCAGGATCTTCGATGTCCATGGGCCCGCGGCCGAGCGGGCCGGGATCGCGCTGGTCACCGCGATGGGCTTCGACTACGTCCCCGGCGACATGATCGCGGCGCTCACCTGTGCCGGCATGGAGCCACTCGACGACGTCTACCTCCGCTACGCGGTGCGTTCCTTCGGTCCATCGCGTGGCACGGCCGCCTCGGCCGTGGGACAGGTGAGCGGCGGCGACGTCGAATGGCGCGACGGCGCGCTCGCCGAGGCCTCGCAGCGGGTGCGGCGGCCCGACTACGACTTCGGCGGCGAGATCGGCGTCCAGCAAATGACCCGCTATCCGGCCGGCGAGCACATCACCGTCCCGCGCCACGTCGAGACCCGCAACCTCCACACGGCCCTGACCGCGGCGACGTCCGCCGGGCACCCGCGGCTGGCGCCGCTGGTGCCGCTGACGATGCCGGTGCTGCAGCGCCTGCTTCGCACCCGCGCCCGCGGCCCGATCGAGCGCGCCGTCGCCCGGCTGCCGGAGGGCCCCAGCGTCGAGGACCGCCGGCGCGCCCGCTTCGCGATCGCCTGTGAGGCGCGCGCCGGGTCGCGGCGGCGCAGCGGCCTGATCGAGGGCTCCGACGTCTACGGGCTGACGGCGGTGACGACGGTCGAGGGCGCCCTGCGACTGGCCGCGCCGGGATCTGACCGCGTCGGCGCGCTGGCGCCGTCACAGGCGTTCGACCCGGCCGAGTTCCTCGCGGCGATCGCCGACACCGGCCTCCGCTACGAGCTCACCGACGGATGAGCGAGGCCGGTCGGTGCCCGCTGTGCGGGCAGCAGCTCTACGGCTGGATCGCGCTGCCGGCGGCCGGCGCCGAGGCCTCCGTCGGGATGACGCTCGACCCGGCCGACGAGCGGATCGTGGACCGGTGCGAGGACTGCGGCGTCGCGGTCGAGCGCGGCCGCGAGGTCGATCTCGCTGCCGAGTGGGAGGCGGTCTGCCGGCCCGGCGAGGCGGGGGTGCGCGAGATCGAGGTCCCCAACCGCGCCAGTCTCCAGGCGTGGATCGGCGAGGCCGGATGGGCGGCGATCGACCGCTTTCCCGGTCGCCTCGTCCTGACCCCGGGCAGCCTCGCGTTGCTCGCCGAGCACAACGATCACACGCTCGAGCGCCCGCGCTCGCCGCAGAGCCGCCGGGCGCAGGCCTGGATGTGGCAGACGATGCTCAACGGGCTCACCTTTCACCCGAACTTCGCTCGCGAGGTCCGGGCCGGGAGGCTGCGACTGCGAAACGCGCGCAGCACGCTGACCTTCGTCGTCGACTCGATCGTCACCGTGCTCGGGGCGCCGCTGATCCTCCTGGTCTCGGCGCCGATGGAGCTCGGCGGGGCGCTCGCCGGCCGCGGCGGGATCATGGCGGCGCGCGCTCGGCGCCGCTCCTGAAGCGCTCTCAGCCGGCCTGGAGGACGCCGGCGCTCTGGACGCCGCCGCCCGTGAACGAGTAGTCGAGCCGCGCCGGCTTGCCGCTCTCGGCGCGCACGGTGACGTCGCCGCTGCCCTTGCACCTGCCGCCGGCTCCGCGGTCGATCACCTCGCGAAAGCGCACCCGCGGGCCGTCCGCACCGTTGTAGTTCCAGGTTCCGGAGCAGTCGATCTGGCCGCCGTAGTGGACGACGTTGCGGTCCGGATCGGTCGCCGAGACGATCGCGACATCGATCGGGAAGTCCTTCTCGCCCTTCTGGTGCAGGGTGCCGTGCCAGTGACCGACGACCGCCTGCGGGAGTCCCTGGGGCGGGGTCGGCGCCTGGGGCTCGGGCGGTGCCGGCACGTTGGAGAGGTCGGGTTCCTCCTTCTCGCCGCAGCCCGCTGCGAGCGCGGCGATCGCGACGAGCGCGAGGACCGCGCCGCTGCGCCTCGCCGCGCCCCTCACTTCGCCTGCCTCCACAGCCGCTTGGTCAGCGGCAGGATCAGCATCCGCGGCGCGTGCTGGCCGCCGAGCGCCCCGGCGCGGTTCATGAGGCCCGGGACGACCACGCGCTTGCCGCCCTCCGCGCCGGCGACGGCGGCGGCAGCGACCTGGCGCACGTCGGTCCAGAAGATCCCCGGCAGCTGCTCCTCGGCGCCGCCGACGCCCGCGACCTCGGCGAACTCGGTCTTCACCGGGCCCGGGCAGAGCGCGGTGACCGTGACGCCCTTGGGGGCCAGCTCGGAGTGGGTCCCCTCCGTGAGGCTGAGCACGAACGACTTCGTCGCCGCGTAGGTCGCGGTGCCCGGGATCGGCTGGAAGGCGGCGGTGGACGCGACGTTGATGATCGCGCCGCGGCCTCGGTCGGCCATCGCCGGGGAGTAACGAAGCTGCAGGTCGAGCAGCGCCTCGCAGTTCAGCCGCACCATCGACAGGAGGCGCTCGCGGTCGGCCCGGTGAGCTGGAGCGGAATTGCCGAAGCCGGCGTTGTTGACGAGGATCTCGACCTCGAGCCCGAGCTCGTCGATCGCCGCCGCGAGCTGGTCGCGGCCCGCCTCGGAGTCGAGCCCGGTGGCGACGACCTCAGCCCGCACACCGGTGGCCGCGAGCTCATCGGCGAGCTCGCGGAGGCGCGCCTCGCGGCGGGCGACCAGCGTGACTCCGTGCCCGCGGGCGGCGAGCTCACGGGCGATCTCGGTGCCGATCCCCGAGGAGGCGCCCGTGACGAGCGCGGTCGAGGTCGGCGAGGGTGGCGGTAGGGCCATGGGCTCAGCGTAGATGACCCGCTGGTGGCGCCCCGGGGCAGGCGGGGACACCTCTCTATGATCGAGACATGGAAGGAAGCGATCCCTTCGGCCTCTTCGGTGACCCCGACGAGCTCCGAGCCCGGCTCTCAGAGATGGCGGAGCAGATGCAGGGCGCGCAGAAGGTCGCCTGGGCCGACAACGCGATCAAGCTCGCCGTCGACATGACGGTCGCCGCGATCGCGCGGCTCGAGCTTCACGGCTCGAGCGACGAGCAGGCGATGCAGGTGCGCGACGCGATCCGGGTCGTGTTCCCGGAGTCGGTCACCCTGGTGCGCGAGGCCCGCGAGGGCCTCTCCTAGAGCCGCCTCACTTCAGTCACCGAATCGGCACGCTCGTCGTGCCCCGCGTCCGGCCGCCGCGCCTACCGTCGGTCGATGCGATTCAGCGCGCAACGTGGGGCCGCGACGGTCGAGCACGCCGCGCTCGGGCTGCTGATCGCGGTCTCGGTCACCGCCGCGATCGCGGCGGTCGGTGCCGGCGCCGACCGGGGCGGCCGCGAGTTCGGCTCGACCCTCGGTCGCAAGCTGCGCTGCGCGGCTGTCGGCCCGGGCCCGTGCTGGCGCGACCCGCTCACCGAGGCCTATGGCCGCCCGCTCGCCGGGGCGGTGCGCGCCCTGGCCCCCGCGCCGGTCGTGGCCGCAGGCCCGGCGGGCCCGCTGCTGCCCGTCGACTTTCGGCGCTGCCGCTCGCAGTCGTGTGCGGCGCCCGGGTCGCGCCCCGGGCTCACCGCCTCCAACCGCCGCGTCACCGCCTTCGTCGCGGTCGACGACGCGCGGCGAACCGACGGCGCGGTGACGATCACCTACTGGCTCTATCGCCCGACCCTCGGGTGGCAGCCGGTGCCGCGGCGAGCGAGCGCCGCCCAGGTCGCCGACCTCGCTTCGACGCCGCTGCCGGACGACGCGGTCCCGGCGCTGGTCGCGCTCGAGACGCTGGACGGACGCAATCAGTACGAGTTCCCGGCCGGCGAGGAACCGCCGTGGCGCTGGCGGATCGAGTCTGTCTACCCGTGACCTCGGCGCCCCACCCGCCGACGGGTTGATTTCGCCATAGGGGGCAACGTTTTCAACCCGTCGGCGCCGGATTACCAGTGCGCGTCGTGGTGCTCCATGACGCCGAAGCCCTCGGCGAGCTCGAGCCCGCCGGGCAGCGAGCCGCTGAAGGTGCCGAACGGCTGGCGGTAGGAGTACTTCGCCCACGGCCTGTCCTCGACCTTGCTGCGCTCGGCCTCAGCGCTGAACCCGAGGCGCGCGCCGCCGACGTCGATCGCCTCGAGGCCGTCGAAGGTCGCCGGCCCGGGCTCGCTGGGGCTCCCGTCGACCCAGATCGCGCGCTCGGAGCGCTCCGGAGGGTCGTTGATCCCGCTGACCAGGTTCCAGGCGACCTCACGGCCGTCGGCGGTGCGCCCGACCCCGGCCGACCAGTCCCAGACGGTGTGGTGGGGGTGGTAGCCGCAGGACTCGTCCTCGACCCCGCGGGCCTCGCAGGTGATCCGCCGGTCGCCGATGCGGACGTCGCAATGGACGCTGACCGCGCGCTTGCGCGTCCACGTGTAGTTGGCGCCCTCGCCGGCCGGGCAGACGCACTCGACCCATTCGCCCTCGCCGGCGCGCAGGAACGCCCGCAGTTGCTCGCTGTCGGAGCGGCGCGCCTCCGCCTCGATCCGGACCAGGGTGCCACCGTGCTCGGGCGCCCAGTCGATCCGTCCGGTGTGCTCACCCGAGGCGAGCTCGGTCCAGACCTCGCCGCGGGCCAGGCCCGGGGCGTTCGCGCGGGTGCGTTCGTGCAGCACCCGCTGCTCGCGGTCCCACACCGCCCAGAACGTCTGGCCGATCGGACCGACCTGGACCCGTGCGGCGCAGAGCATCAACTCGTCGCTGAAGACGCCCAGGTAGCGCCACTTCTTGCGCCAGTTGCCGCCGCGGCGGATCGGCAGCTTGTCCGGCGGCAGCGGCACGTCCGGACGCCCCGCGCCCGGGCCCCGCCAGGGTTGCATCACTCGATCACGCAGATCTGGTCGCCGGCGTTGATCGCGGCCCCCTCGATGACGTTCAGCTTTGCGACCTTGCCGGCCCGGTGGGCGGTGATCTCGTTCTCCATCTTCATCGCCTCGATCACGCAGATGAGCGCCCCCTCCTCGACCTCGGCGTCCTTCTCGACCGCGACCTTGAGGATCGTGCCCTGCAACGGCGAGGGCAGCGCCGGACCGCCGGCGCCGGCGCCGCCGCTGCGCTCGCGCTTCGGTGGCCGGCGAGCGCCGGTGACCGCCGCCGCGGCGGCCGGAGCGGCGGCGCCGATCACCTTGACCGCGTGCAGCCGCCCGTCGACCTCGACCGAGTACGTCCGCTCGACCGGAACACCTCCGTCCGCCTGCTCAGCTTCGGGTCCGGGGCCGGCTTGGTCAGCGACAGGCCCGGGCGCCAGAGATTTCAGCCACTTCCTGTCCTCGGTCAGGTCGCGGCAGGTCTCGCCGTTGGCCCACTGCTCGCTCGACAGGATCGCCTGGTGGAACGGGATCAGGGTCGTCAGCGGCTCGATCCGGTACTCGCCGAGCGCCCGCAGCATCCGCTGCGTGGCCTGCTCGCGGTCGGCGTCCCAGACGATCAGCTTCGCGACCATCGGGTCGTAGAGCGGCGTCACCTCGGAGCCCGCCTCGAGCCCGGAGTCGATCCGCACTCCAGGGCCCGCGGGCTCGATGTAGCTCTCGATCTTGCCCGGAGCGGGGGCGAAGTTCTTGTGCGCCGCCTCGGCGTTGATCCGGCACTCGATCGCGTGGCCGCGGAGCTCGACGTTCTCCTGGTAGACGGAGAGCTCCTCGCCGGCGGCGATCCGAATCTGCTCGCGCACGATGTCGACGCCGGTGACCATCTCGGTGACGCAGTGCTCGACCTGGATGCGGGTGTTCATCTCGAGGAAGAAGTACTCGTCGCCGACCTGCATCCCCTCGACCGTGCCCGCACCGCGGTAGTCGACCGCGCGGGCGGCCTCCTTGGCGATCCGGCCGATCCGGTCGCGCATCTCCTTGTCGACGTGTGGCCCGGGGGCCTCCTCGATCAGCTTCTGATGGCGGCGCTGGATCGAGCAGTCGCGCTCGCCGAGGTGGATGACGTTGCCGTGGGAGTCGGCGAGCACCTGGACCTCGACGTGCCGCGGGTCCTCGAGGTATCGCTCCAGATAGACGCGGTCGTCGGAGAAGAACTTCTCGCCCTCGCGCGCCGCGCCTTCGAACGCCTCGGCGAGGTCGTCGGCGGTCCGCGCGACGCGAAAGCCCTTGCCGCCGCCGCCGCCCGCGGCCTTGCAGGCGACCGGGTAGCCGATCTCCGCGGCGACCTTCGCCGCGTCCCCGACGTCGGGCGAGGGCTCGGTCGAGCCCGGGACGATCGGCACTCCCGCCTCCTGCATGATCTCGCGGGCCCGCGTCTTCGAGCCCATCGCCTCGATCGCGGAGGCGGGCGGTCCGATGAACACGATCCCGGCGTCGGCGAGCGCGGTCGCGAAGGCGGCGTTCTCGGCCAGGAAGCCATAGCCCGGGTGGACGGCCTCGGCGCCCGACCTCCGCGCGACCTCGATGATCCTCTCGATCGACAGGTAGCTCTCGGCGGGCACGGCGGGGCCGAGCAGGAAGGCCTCATCGGCCTCGCGCACATGCGGCGTTTCGCGGTCGGCCTCGGAGTAGACGCCGACCGAGGCGATGCCCATCTCCTTGAGCGCCCGCATGACCCGGATCGCGATCTCACCCCGGTTCGCGACCAGGACCTTCTCGAACATCGCGCGGCAGATTAGTGGTCGCCACGGCTCCGCGCTGAGCACCGGACGCGAAGCCCGATCAATCCCAGAAGTTCTCGACCAGCTCGTTGTCGCCCTGCTCGGGCCTTCGGCTGCCGATGCAGATGACGTCGAGGCCCTCCGGGCCGGCCTCGAACGAACGGGCCACGCTCGGGGCGACGCGCACCACGTCCCACTCCGAGAGCTCGAAGACCTCGTCATCGAGCTTGGCGCGACCGGAGCCGGCAACGACGACGTAGACCTCCTCCTGCACACGATGCCGGTGTCCCCACGGCATCCGCGCGCCCGGCTCGTAGGTGAAGCGGCTGACGCCGAGCTCGGTCGATTGCAAGGCCTCGCGCGCGAATCGCCACTCGATGTGAACGTCCTCCGGGCTGACGTCGCGGAGATCGTCGAAGTTCTTCTTCGTCCAGTCGGGCATCCAGGCGCTCGCGGCGTGCCTACTTTTCGCCCGACGCCGCCCGCGGCCAGTCCGCCGCGATCGCCGCCACGTGCGTCGAGTCGGTACCGCAGCAGCCGCCGAGGACGTTCATGTTCGGGAGCTTCGTCGCGAGCTCGACGTACCGACGAGCGAGGTCGGCCGGGTCGCCGCGATCGAGCTCGGTCGCCTCGTCGAGCTCCGCGTGGCTGCGGGTCGAGGCGTTGGCGCGCACCCCGAGAACCCGGGCCGCCCAGGGCGCCTGCGGATCGAGCTCGTTCGCGAAATGCGTCGGGTGCGCGCAGTTCAGCATGTAGTAGGCCGGGGCGTGGTCGGTCTCGCGCTCGACCTGATCGATCGCGTCCGCCAGCGCCTGTCCGCTCGGGAGCCGGCCGTCGGTCTCGACCGTGAACGAGATCACGGCCGGGACCGAGGCCGCGGCCGCGGCCCGGGCGATCCCGATCGCCTCCTCGACGTACGTCATGGTCATCGCCGCGACCATGTCGACGACGGTGTCGGCGAAGGTCGCGATCTGGGTCGCGTGGTAGGCCTCGGCCTCATCGGCGCTCAGCAGCTGGTGCGGCTGGTAGCCGTCGTCCTGGGGCCCGATCACGCCGGAGACCATGATCGGCCCGTCGATCCGCGCCGACCAGGAGTCGCGCAGCTGCGCGACCAACTCGACCGAGCGGCGGTTGAGCTGGTCGAGCTCATCCTCCGAGACGCCGAGCTCGGCGGCCCATCGGGGGCTGGCACGCCAGGTCGGGGTGTCGAACACGAATCCGGCGCCGGGGTGCGTGGCGGCGACCTCCAGGTAGGACTCGAAGTACTCGCGCAGGGCCCGCCGCCCGGCGTCGTCGCCGACCAGCGTGAAAGCGGCGAACTGCGGCAGCTCGATGCCGCGGTCGAAGATCAGCGTGGTCTCGAGCCCGCCATCGGTGATGAACAGGCCACCGTCGAGCTGCGGTAGGCGCTCCCGTGCGCTCATCGCGGCGATCCTAGCGCCGGCGCGGCGGGCTGTCATCGGCGCCGCTCAGGCGGCGCGCAGGACCGCGACGTCGGTCTCGATCACCTGGTCGCGCCCCGGCCCGACGCCGACGACGGCAACCGGGACACCGGTGCCCTCGGCGATCGCGTCGAGGTAGTTCCGCGCGTTGGCCGGAAGGTCCGCGAGGGTGCGGGCGCCGCTGATGTCCTCCTGCCAGCCGGGCAGCTCCTCGTACTCGGCGGTCGCCGTGTGCAGGATCGACTGGTGGTAGGGGAACTCGTTGAACACGGCGCCCTCGCTGCCGCGGTAGCGGACCGCGACCCGGAGCGTCTCCAACCCGGTGAGCACGTCGAGCTTCGTGATCGCGAGCGCCGACAGGCGGTTGAGCCGCGTCGCGTAGCGCAACGCGACGAGGTCGAGCCAGCCGCAGCGGCGCTCGCGGCCGGTCGTCGTCCCGAACTCGTGGCCGCGCTCGCGCAGGTGGGCGCCGACCTCGTCCGTGAGCTCGGTCGGGAACGGGCCGGCGCCGACCCGGGTCGTGTACGCCTTGCAGACGCCCCAGACCTCGTCGATGTCGGTCGGGCCGACGCCGGCGCCGACGCAGGCTGCCCCGGCGACCGGATTCGATGAGGTCACGAACGGATAGGTGCCGTGATCGAGGTCGAGCAGCGCCGCCTGAGCGCCCTCGAACAGCACCGTCTGGCCGGCGTCGAGCGCCTCCCAGCAAAGCCGCGGGGTGTCGGCGATGTGGGGCTCGAGGCGGTGGCCGTAGCGCAGGTACTCCTCGGTCATCGTGTGCAGGTCGAGCTTCGGGTCGCGGGCGAACGGGCGCAGCAGCTGCTGCTTGGGCTCGAGCGCCGCGGCGATCTTCTTGCGCAGGATCTTCGCGTCGAGCAGGTCCTGGACGCGGATCCCGAGCCGGGCGGACTTGTCGGCGTAGCAGGGGCCGATGCCGCGCTTGGTGGTGCCGATCTCGAGCTTTCCGAGCTTCGCCTCCCCGGCCGTGTCGAGCATCACGTGGTAGGGCATGATCAGGTGCGCGTTGGCGGAGACCTTGAGCGCGCTCATGTCGACGCCGCGCCGGCGCAGCGCGTCGATCTCCCCGGTCAGCACCTCCGGGTCGATGACGACGCCGTTGCCGATCACGCAGAGCTTGCCCGGATGCAGGATCCCCGAGGGGATCAGGTGAAACTTGAACGTCTCGCCGTCGCGGACGATCGTGTGGCCCGCGTTGTTGCCGCCCTGGAAGCGGACGACCATCGACGCGTGCTCGGCGAGCAGGTCGACGACCTTGCCCTTGCCCTCGTCCCCCCATTGGGTCCCGATGATCACGATGCCCGGCATAGCGGCTTGATTATGCAGGGAAGGGCGGCCCGCTCAGGCGGCGTAGCGGCGATCGTCGCCGTACATCGGCAGCGTCTCGCAGATCTCGGCGAGCCGCGAGACGGTCCGCGCCCCGATCTGCTGCTCGAGCGTCGCCTCTTCGAGATTGGTGGTGACGACGATCGAGCGGTTGGTCGAGTAGCGCTCGTCGACGATTGCGTAGAGCTGCTCGAGCACCCAGTCGCTCGACTTCTCGGCGCCGAGATCGTCGATGTGCAGGAGGTCGACGGAGGTCAGGCGGCGGAAGAACTCGAGGTAGGAGAGCTCGCCCGCGTCGCCGTCGTAGGTGCGGCGGATCCGCGCGAGCAGGCGCGGCAGCGAGTAGATCGCGACCGTGTGCCCGGCCTCGATCGCCTTCTTGGAGATCAGCATCGCGAGCGTCGTCTTGCCGGTGCCGACGTCGCCCTGCAGCCAGATCCCGCGGCCCTCGGCGATGTTGTCGTCGATCGCGTCGATGAACTCGCGCACCTTGGTCAGCACGGCGCGCTTTTGCGGGTCGCGCGCCATCTCCGCGACCGGCGGGCGATCGAAGCCGACCCCCTGGTACTTCGGCGGCAACACGGTGCGCACGCCGAGCGTGCGCGCCTGGGCGATCCGCCGCTCGCGGCAGTCGCACGGACGGGCGACGCCCTCGTCGTCGACGATCCAGCCGCTGCCGTCGCAGACGGCCAGCGGGCACGCGGTCGGCAGCGTCTCGACGCGGCTCACGAAGAGGCCCTCAACGGCAGGGCGATTCGGCTCCGACCTGTCGGTCTCCGGTTCATAGATCGTCGGCCGCGGAGACCAGCGCCTCGTCGGAGCGCACGCCCGCGTTGCGGTCGACGTGGGCCAGCGTGTGGAAGGAGGCGAACTGCTCCTGGAAGGCGAGCTTGACCGTGTCGATCGGACCGTTTCTGTTCTTGCGGACGATCAGCTCGGCGATCCCCTTGAGCTCCTCGCGCTCGGCCGGATCGACGTCGTCCTCGCCGAAGTTGCGGTAGTAGTCCTCGCGGTAGATGAAGGCGACCAGGTCGGCATCCTGCTCGAGGTTCCCGGACTCGCGCAGGTCGGAGAGGATCGGCCGCTTGTCGCGCCCGGTGCGCTGCTCGGGCGCGCGCGAGAGCTGCGAGAGCGCGATCACCGGGACCTTGAGCTCGCGGGCGAGGATCTTCAGCCCGCGGCTCATCTGGCCGACCTGCTCGACCCGGTTCGCGCGCATGTCCTCGGCGCGCATCAGCTGGATGTAGTCGAGGACGATCAGGGACAGCCCGCCGTTGCCGTTCGAGATCTCGCTCGCGTGGAGGCGCCGCGCCTTCGCCCGCAGGTCGAGCAGGCTGAGGTCGGAGGACTCGTCGATCCACAGCGGCGCGCTCTCGATCTCGTTGCAGACGCGCAGGACCTTGGCCCAGTCGTTCTCGGTCACGTTGCCCTTGCGCAACTTGTCCGAGGGAATCCGCGCGCGCTTTGCGATCAGCCGCTGGGCGAGCTCGGAATCCGACATCTCGAGCGAGAAGAAGGCGACGGGGCGACGTTCCTTGACCGCGACGTGCTCGGCGATGTTGGCGACGAGGCCGGACTTGCCCATGCCCGGGCGGGCGGCGAGGATGATCAGGTTGCCCGGCTGAAAGCCCCCGGTGATCTTGTCGAGGTCGGCGAACCCGGACGGCGTCCCGGTGACCTCCGCCTTGCCGCTGGCGAGCTCCTCGAGCCGGTCGACCTCGCGCGAGAGGATGTCCTTGAGCACGTGAAAGTCCTCGGCCTGCTCCTCGTGGGCGACCTGGAAGAGCAGCTTCTCGGCCCGCTCGGCGAGCTCGTAGGGCTCGCCCTCGTGGTCGTGGACCGAGCGCTGGATCTCCTGCGAGGCTGAGAGCAGCCGGCGCAGCAGCGAGTTCTGCTGGACGATCCGCGCGTAGTGCTTGGCGTTGCCGGCGACCGGGACGGTCGAGGCGAGGTTCGATACCGCCTCGCGGCCGCCGACCGCGTCGAGATCTCCCGACTGGCTGAGGAACTCCGAGACGGTGAGCGCATCGATCGGCTCGCTGCGCTCGTACAGCGACTTGATCGCGCGGAAGACCAGCCGGTGGCGATCGCGATAGAAGTCCTCCTCCGCGAGGCGGACGTCGAGGATGACGGGGTTCATCGCCATCTCCGAGACCATCAGGGCGCCGAGGACCGACTCCTCGGCCTCGAGGTTCTGCGGGGGAACGTGGGCGGTGCCGGCTTCCATCAACTTCGTGGGTTTAGAGGTCACGGCGGCGGCAAAATCGCCCCGCCGCGGCGCCCGTCCGAGAAAACCACAGCGCCCGCCCTTCCGCACGGAGCAACCCTGCACTCTCCGCAGTTATCGTCGCGCCCGATGGACCCGATCGAGATCGACACTCCGCACGGTCCGGCACGCGCCCACGTCCTGGCCGCGGCGAAGCCGCGCGGCACCCTGGCGCTCGGTCACGGTGCGGGCGGCGGGGTCGAGGCGGTCGACATCGTGGCCGCCGCCGGGGTCGCGAGCGCCGCCGGCCTGACCGTCGTCCTGGTCGAACAGCCCTACCGCGTCGCCGGCCGCAAGGCCCCGGCGCCGGCGGGCCAGCTCGACACCGCCTGGCTCGCGGTGATCGCGGCGCTGCGCGAGCGCGGCACGATCGCCGAGCCGCTGATCGCGGGCGGGCGCTCGATGAGCGCGCGGGTCGCGTGCCGCACCGCGGCCGAGGCGGGCGCCGCCGCCGTGCTCTGCCTCGCCTTCCCGGTGCATCCGCCCGGCAAGGCCGACGACCCCACCAAGTCCCGCCAGGGCGAGCTCGACGCGGTCGAGCTGCCCGTGCTCGTGATCCAGGGCGACAGGGACCCGTTCGGCATGCCGACCGCGGGGCCGGGCCACGAGGTGGTCCGCGTCGCCGGCAACCACTCGCTGAAGGCGGGAGTCGACGACGTCGGGCCGGCGGTCGAGCGCTGGCTCGCGACCGTGACCGGCTAGGCAAGCGGCGACGGTCTGCTCGTTTAGCGATGTGTCGCGAGGTACCGCTTTGCGTGGAATGCGCAACAAATCAGTGACGGACGTGAGTCCCAGCACAGGCCCGAGTCTCGACAGGCGGTTTCCTCGCGCTATGGCCCAGTAACCCGCTCTTCGGCGAGGCCCAGGCACCGGAGCAGTTATCCACTCACCGCCGGAGCGTGAGCGCGCTTCGGACGAAAAGCGACACTCGCGCACCGGCTGTTTGCGCGAATTTCGCTGTGAGCAGGCTAAATCCCCGCACCCCTTCGCGGAGTTTGCGCTCTCTTCACCCGTCAGGGGGATGGATGCGCCCGAAAACTGCTTACTCTCGGAGATGAGAAAACGCGGTCGCCCTCAGGCCAAGAGGGAACCGCGCAATCTCGCCCCGAGGGGTCGCTTTCTGGAAGCGGCCCCTCTCTGTTTGCGCACCCTAGCCGCCGACTATGCAGGTGGCAAGGAGGTCGCGGCGCCGGTTCCCTGCATTGTCCGGCGATTCGTGACCGCCCCGATCTGACTGAGTCGCTTTTCGTCCGAAGCGCTACTCCCGCGCCGACGGGGCTACGACCAAAACTCGTCCCAAACGTAAAGATCGTCAAAGTGCTCCCAAACCTCAACAACCCGACCGTCGTCGAGCCTGAACACAATGCAGTTGCCAACGTCCAGGCGCTTGCCGTCTCGCTCCGCGCGGCTGCGCTGAACGCCGACCACGTAGTCGTCGTCATCCGCGAGCAGGTGCCCCAGCTCGGCCCGGAACGTCCCCGCGGTCTCCTGTCCTAGCCGGCCCAGGTAGGCGAAGGTCGCCTCGCGACCCTCGTGGTCGCCCGCCAGCGAGGTGTGACCCGGCGCGTGCCAGACGGCGCTCTCGTCGAACATCTCGTTGAGCGCGTTGATGTCGCCCGCGTTGAAAGCCTCGTAGCCGCGCCGCACAACCGCCGCGTTTTCGTCTGCTCCCATCGCTACCTCCTGTTCGTTGGTGTGCCGGCCGACACTCTCACGGCCCGGCCCCAATGGCAATGGCCGTCCCCGGCGCGAGCGAACCCGCCTTTCGTCCAAAGCGCTACTCAGACGCGGGCGCAGCCTGAAGCGCATCCGCGAGTGTTTGAAACGCTGTCCATCTGACCAGCTTCCCGCCTCGAAAGTCGAGGAGATGAGCAGCCCGCGCGTTGACCTCGACGCCGCTCGCGCGACCGACACCGCGACCTTTCGTGGCTACGACTACGGCATCACGACGCTCAATCATCTCGGTCGGAGTGATCACGAACGTCGCCAGCGCCTGCCAATAAGCGTCGAGAAGTCGATCGAGTCCCGCAGCCCCCTCGTAGAGGCCCTTTTCCGGACCGACCGAACGCGACATGTCCGCAACGAAGTCGTGGTCGAGGAGTTCGATGATCGCATCGCGGTCCCGCCGGCTGAAGCCCTCGTAGAGAGCCCGTGCGGTCTCGACCTTCTTCTGTGCCATCAGCGTCGATGCCTCTCACCGAGAAGTATCGCTCCCATGCAAAGCGGTACTCCCAAGGAGCACACCACGAAGCGAGAGACGGGGCGGAGGCCCCTAGGCGGTCTCGGGCGCGACCTCGACCTCGACCTCGGACTCCTGCTCGGCCGGCCGCAGCAGCAGCCAGGCGGTGGTGATCGCTCCCGCCGCCGCCAGCACGGCGCTGGCGATCAGCGCGTGGTGGAGGCCGTCCACGTAGGCCTGGAGGTCGCCACCGAGCGCCGCGTCCGCCGGGACCAGGGTCCCGAGGGCGGCGATCCCGACCGCGACGCCGGTTTGGCGGAACGTGTCGTTGGCGCCCGCTGCGAGCCCGCTCTGCTCGGCCGGCAGCGCGTTGAGGGCGAGCGCGCTGCCGGTCGGGTTGAACAGCCCGGTGCCGACGCTCGTGACCAGCAGGCCTGGGAGCAAGACGGTCCAGGAGGAGCCGACGCCCGCGAACAACGTCAGCACGAGGCCTACGGCGACGAGCGCCGAGCCCGATGCAGGCGATCCTCGCCGGCGAGGAGTTGGCGCCCAGCTGCGCCGTCATCCCGGAGACGACGAAGACGAGGAAGGTCCCCGGCAGATATACGAGCCCGGTCTCGATCGGGGACATGCCGAGCACCGTCTGCAGATAGAGCGTGAGGTAGAGGAAGACGGCAAAGAACGACGCCGCGATCGCGAACACCGCCACCTGGGCGCCGGCGAAGCGACGGTCGCCCAGCAGCCGCAGCGGCAGCATCGGCTCGCGCGAGCGCTGCTCGATCACGACGAAGGCGATCAGGAAGGTCGCCGCACCGGCGAGCGCCGCGACGATCCCGGCACTGCCCCAGCCCTCGTCGTTGCCGCGCAGCAACGCCAGCACGAGCAGGAAGAGCCCGCCGATCAGGGTCAGCTGCCCGGGCACGTCGATCCGGCGCGGGGTCGGGTCGCGGCCCTCGGCGACCGACCGGTAGGTGATCCACAGCACGGCGGCGCCGATCGGCACGTTGACGAGGAAGATCGCCCGCCACCCGAACAGCTCGGTGAGGCCGCCGCCGATGAACGGGCCGAGCGCGAACGAGGCGCCGATCGCCGCTCCGTAGGCGGCCAGCGCCTTGGTCCTGCTCTCGCGGTCGGGGGTGACCTGCGAGATCAGCGCCAGCGCGGTCGCGAACATCATCGACGCGCCCAGCCCCTGGATCGCCCGCGAGCCGACCAGCACCTCGATCCCGCCGGCCGCGCCGCACAGCGCCGAGCTGACCGTGAAGATCGCCAGGCCGATGATGAACAGCCGGCGACGACCGAGCCGGTCAGCGATCGCCCCCGCGGTGAGAACCGTCGCCGCGAGCGGGATCGTGTACGCGTCGACCAGCCACTGAAGCCCGCTGAGCCCGGTGTCGAGCCCGCTGGCGATATCCGACAGCGCCGTGTTGATGACGCTGATGTCGAGCATCAGCATCGCCGTCGCCAAGCAGGCGGCGGCGATCGTGAGGGTGGTGTTCGGCTGGATAGGACGGCTCATCGACGCGGCCTCCGTGCGTGCTTGGGGGCGGGAACGCTGAGCAGTATGTCGAGTGAGCGGCCGCCGATTGCGTGACGTCGCGCACGGTCGCGAAATTGCGCCGGCCGTCACGCGCCGGGCACCTCCGCCGAGCCCCGGTTTGACTACCGGCCGGGCGGGGTTACTTCTGTTCGGCGACGATCGTCTTCACCGAGGCGGTGGCGCCCCCGGGAAGCTCGACGTCGACCATGTAGGTGCCGATCTCGCGGAT
Source organism: uncultured Solirubrobacterales bacterium (assembly GCA_963781265.1). GTDB lineage: Bacteria > Actinomycetota > Thermoleophilia > Solirubrobacterales > 70-9 > WHSW01. The sequence continues at coordinate 145,129 of CAWAFH010000018.1, read as the reverse complement.
CGGGTCCTCGAGCCGGATCTTCTTGCGATCCACCTTGAGCCCGCGGGCGTCGGCGATCGCGTCGGCGATCTCCGCGCTCGTGACGGAGCCGTAGAGCTTGCCGTCCTCGCCGGCGCGGTGCTGGATCGTGAGCACGGTCTTCGAGAGCAGCGCGGCGGTCTCGCCGGCGCGCGCCGCGGCCTCGCGGGCGGCCTGCTCGGCGGCCTCGTGGCGGCGGCGAGCCTCCTCGAGCGAGCGGTCGGTCGCCGGCTGGGCCAGCTTGCGCGGGACCAGGTAGTTGCGCAGGTAGCCGGGCGAGACATCGACGGCGTCGCCGGCCTCGCCGAGGCTCTCAACGTCCTTGAGCAGGATCGCCTGGGCCATGGCCGCCTACCGCTCGCCGACGTACGGCAGCAGCGCCAGCTCGCGGGCGCGGCGGATCGCCAGCCCGAGCTGCTGCTGGTGGCGCCGCGAGAGCCCGGTCACCCGGCGCGAGCGCACCTTGCCGCGGTCCGAGATGAACCGCCGCAGCGTGGTCAGGTCCTTGTAGTCGATGTCCTCGACGTTGATCCGCGTGTACTTGCGGGGCCGGTAGCGGTCGCCCATGCGGCCACCACGACGGCGCCCACCGCCGGCCGGGCCGCCGGTCTGGGTCGGCTGCGCTCGCTGCTTGCGGGCCATCAGGCGCGCTCCTCGTTCTCGATAAAGCTCTTCATTTCGTGCAAACGCGCCGCACGACGGCGACGCAGATGCGTGATTCTAGCTACGCCCCGCCACTTCGCGCCGTGCGGAGGCGCACGTCGGCCAAGCCGCCGCTGAGTGGCGAGAGCCGAGCGGGGCAAGGAAACAGGAAGCGACGTGTGCCCAAGCACACGAGCGACCGATGACGCCGCCCCGCGACGGCTATCGCCGCTCAGAACGGGATGTCGTCGTCGGAGGCGCCTACAGCCGCCGGCTCGGGCGAGTCGAAGTCCGAGGTGTCCGCGGGGACGTCGGACTGGGCGTTGAAGCGGGTGCCACCGCTCTCGCCACCGCCGTCGCGGCTACCGAGGAACTGGACCGAGTTGGCGATGATCGAGACTGCCTGGCGCTTGCCAGAGCCGTCCTTCGCCTCCCACTCGCGCCAGTCCAGCCGGCCCTCGACCGCCACTGGGCGACCCTTGGAGAGGTAGGTCGAGCAGTTCTCGCCCTGCGCGCCGAACACGGTGACATCGAAGTAGTTGGGCTTGTCTACCCACTCGCCGCTGGCGTCCTTGCGACGGGAGTTGACCGCGACCCTCATGTCGCAGACCGCCATCCCGCTGCCGGTCGTCCGCAGCTCCGGGTCACGGGTCAGGTTGCCGGTGATGACCACCACGTTCATGTTGCTTGCTGCCACAGTCAGCCCTCTCTCGAGAATTTCTTGATCGACATCAGTCTAAGACCGCGATCGGCGCGTTCTCGCCCCCCGCGGGGACGAAAAAGGCGGAAGCTGCGGGCTACTCGGCCGGGGCCTCGGGGGCCGGTGCGGGCGCCTCGGCGTCCGCGGGCTGCTCGGCCGCGGGCGCGGGCGGCTGCTCGGCCGGCGCTGCCGGCTCGGCCGCGGCCGGCGCCTCGGGCGCGGGGGTGTCGGCGGCCGGAGCCTCGGGCGCCGGTGCGGGCGGCGCCTCGGGTGCGGCCTCCGCCGCCGGAGCGGGCGCGGGCGGCTGCGGCGCGGCATCGCGATCGTCGTCGTCGCGGCGGCCGCGTCCGGGACGGCCGCCGGGGCCGCCGCGGGGGGCGGCGCTCGCCAGCGGCGCGGGCGGCGGCGGCTCGATCACGGGCGAGTCCGCGTCGACCTTGAAGATCCGGAAGCGCAGCACGTCGTCGGTGATCTTCAGGTTGTGATTGAGCTCGTCGAGCAGCGGGCTCTCGGTCTCGAAGCGAAAGAAGCGGTAGTCGGCCTCGTTGCGGCGGCCGATCTCGTAGGCGAGCTTGCGCAGGCCCCAGGACTTCTCGGCCTTCAGGCTGCCGCTGGACTCGATTCGCCCACGGGCGTCGGTCGCGATCTGGTCGCGGCGCTCGTCCGGGGCCTCCGGATCGAGCATCAGCACTAGTTCGTATTCGGCGCTCATGGGCGGCGCAGGACTATAGCGGGGGGCATCTGCCATCGCGGTGGGCTTGTAGGCCGCGAATGGACCGCACTCGCATCCGCTGGAGCAAGGTCGGGCGCCTCACCGCCGGCCTCATCGGCGCCGCGGCGCTGATCGCGATCATCCCCCGGCTGCTCGCGGCACCGCGGCCGCAGCCGCTGCCCGACGACGTCGGGCTCACCGGCGGGACCACCGGCGCGTACGCCTACGCCCCGGTCGAGCCACGGACGGCAGGCGGCGGGGAACGGCGCCGCCACACGACACCTGCCACGGGCGAGCCGCCGCGGCCGGCCCGCTATCGGCGCCCGCAGCCCCAGGCGCCGTCGCACCGATCGAGTTCCGGGCGCGAGCCAACCCCGGCCGTGGTCACGGCGCCGCCACCTCCGCCGGCCCCGGCCGCACCCGCCGCCGCGCCTGCGGCGCCCGCCCCGGCCGCTGCTCCCGAGGCGCCGCCACCCGCCTCGCCGGAGCCGCCCGATCCCCCTCCCCCGCCCGCGCCACCCGCCGATCACGGCGACCGCGATCCACCACCCGCTCCGAGCCAGTTCGGCTTCGAGCGCTGAGAGGAGGGACATGCCCGCTCGCCAACCGACCCAGACCTTCAGCGGACCGAGGCGGCTGAGCCGCCGGCAGCGGCTCGCGATCGCGCTTCTGGTCGCCGCGGCGACCGTTCTGACGCTGGCGCGACCGGCCGAGGCGGGCAACTACGTCGTCACCCAGTGCAGCTCCGTGACCCCGAACTCGGAGGCGAGCTGGGAGCGCAGCTCCGACCACTACCGGGCCCGCGCGCTCTGCGGGACGGACTCCGGCCTGCAGGCCTTCCACGACGCCGACGGCACCGGCCTCTGGCATTTCGGCGCCTGGGTCTGGCGGGCGCCCGCCGGAACCGTGTTCACAGACGTGCAGGCCAACGCGAGCCTCACCTACCAGGCCGGCCACCACGGCGAGCTCGTCGTCACCCGTCCGACCGGCGAGCTGGTCGGCTTCGGCGCCGAGCACAGCGACTTTCGCGTCCACTCGATCCAGGGTGAGTTCACCCAGTTCCACAGCTGGCTGCGGTGCGTCGCCCCCGGCGCCGGACAGCCCTGCGGCCGCGCCGCCGGCGACGCCGCCCACGCCTACGTCCGCGGCGTCTACCTGCGCACCGAGGACCGCGCGGCGCCGCGGATGGCGCTCGCGGGCGGCTCGCTGCTCGACCCCGGGGTGATCCGCGGGATCCGCGGGCTCAGCTTCGCCGCCGCCGACGTCGGCGGCGGGATCCGCAAGGTGTACGTCGAGGGCAACGGAGCGTTGTTGGCGACGGACGTCCGCAACTGCGCGGTCGTCGACGGCTTTGCGACGGCGCTCAGCCCGTGCCCGGCGACGACGACCGAGTCGGTCGCGGTGCCGACGGCCAGCTCGGCCTTCGTCACCGGGCCCGACAACCTCGTCAGCGCCTGCGTCGAGGACCTGGCGCTCGACGGCTACCCCAACCGCGCCTGCGAGCAGCGCCGAGTCTGGATCGACAACGCCTGCCCCGCCTCACCGGTCGGCGGCGGAACGGGGGTCAGCGCAGGCTTCGGCCGCGGCGAGGACTCGGCGCTGGTCGCGTCCGACGAGCGCGCCGTCGTGCGTGGGCGGGTTCCGGGCGCCGGAGCCGGGGCGACGGTCTGCGCGCTGACCCGAGTGCTGCTCGCCGGCGAGCCGATCGTCGTGGGCGCAACCGCCACGACCGCGGCGGACGGCTCCTTCGCGATCGAGCTGCCGGCCGGGCCGAGCCGGGAGGTCTATGTCCACTTCGTGGTCGGCGACCGGGTGCTCGCCCACCACGGGCTCGTCGTCCGCGCCAGCGCCCATCCGACGCTGGACGTGACCCCGGACCACGGCGTCCGCAACCACGACCGTCTCCACTTCAGCGGCGCCCTGCCCGGGCCCGGGTGCTTCGACCGCGTCGTGAAGGTCCAGGCGCGCCTCGGCAAGCGTCGCTGGCAGGTGTTCCGCACCGATCGTGCCGACGCCGACTGCGAGTTCACCGCCCGCTACAAGCTGCGCTCGACCGCGCGGGCCAAGCGCTACCGCTTCCGCGCCCTGGTCCCCCAGGCAGCCGGCTATCCCTTCGAGCGCGGCTTCTCGCGCACGGCGAAGGTGAAGCTGCGCCGCCGCGGCGAGCACCGCCGCGGCTGATCGCGATCAGCCCTCCCGGGCCTCGCGCTTGAGGCGGATGTCCTCGAGCTGCTCGGAGATCCACACCCCCGGATCGCGCTCGCGGACGATCTCACGCAGCCGGGAAGCGCGGAGGCGGCGCTCCTCGGCGTCCATGGTCAGCGCCCGGTGGATCGTCTCCGCCTGCTCGGTGATGTCGAACGGGTTCACCGTCAGGGTGCAGTCGCCGAGTTCCTCGTGCGAGCCCGTGTTCTCCGAGAGCATCACGACGCCGTCGCGCGTGTTGACCGCCGGCGCCTCCTTGGCGACCAGGTTCATCCCGTCGAAGATCGAGTTGACCATCAGCAGGTCGAAGTGCTTGTAGCGGGCGACCGCCTCCGGGAAGTTCTCGTAGATCCGCAGGTCGATCGGCATCCAGTCGGTGGTCCCGTGGCGGTGGTTGACGACCGCGACCAGCGCCTCGATCCGCTCCAGATACTCGGCGTACTCGGGCACGTCCTGGCGCGAGGGCTGCAGGTGGGCGATGAAGGTGACCCGCTCGCGGAACTCCGGGTGCTCCTGGAGGAAGACGTCGAAGGCCGTGAACCCGCGGAGGACGTTCTTCGAGAGGTCGGCGCGGTCGACGCGGATGATCAGGTGCTCGCGGCGGCGGCGCAGCAGCTCGCGCTCGAACTCGGCGACCTGGTCCGAGGCGGCGGCGCGCTCGAGCCGCTTCGCGTCGATCCCGAGCGGATAGGCGCGGACCCAGGTCTCGCGGCCGTCGTGGATCACCGCGCCGCGCTCGTGGTCGACCTCGAGCTCCATCAGCTCCGTGCAGCAATGCAGGAAGTTGCGGCAGTAGGCGGTGGTGTGGAAGCCGATGATGTCGTTGGCGAGCAGCCCGCGATAGATCGCCTCGCGCCAGTGCGCCGGGATGATCCTCCAGCTGTCCGGCTGCGACCAGGGGATGTGGACGAAGTGCTGCAGGAAGGCGTCCGGCCGCTGCTCGCGGACGATCGCCGGCGCCGTGTAGAGGTGGTAGTCGTGAAACATCACCAGGGGCTTGGGCTCGTCCTCGATCGTCCCGAGGACCGCCTCGGCGATGTCGCGGTTGACCACCGTGTAGCCGCTGTCCCAGGCCTCGACCTCCTCGCGGCGAATGTCGGGGGCGTTCGAGAGGTCCCAGAGGTAGTGCTGGACGAACCAGAGGATCGGGTTGGCGATCACGTTGTAAAAGCGGTCGTAGGCCTCGGCGTCGGACTCGACCATGAGCACGTCATAGGTGACGTCGTCGAGCTCGACGCGCACCGCGCCCCCCTCCCCCTCGCGGGCGACGACGACGTCCTCCGCGGTCATCGCCGAGGCGATCCAGAGGGCCCCGCGGTTGGCCACCAACCCGGAGAGCGCCGTGACCAGGCCGCCGCCGCCACGGCGTGCCTGGCGCTCGCCGTCGGCGTCGACGTCGAACTCCGCCGGCCCTCGGTTGGAAACGATCACGAGGCGCTGGTCGGTCATCGCGCCCACCATAGTCGGCCACCCGCGCAAGGCGCCGATAACAGCCCCTCAGCCGACCCGGCTACGTCTCGAGATCGGTGAAGAGGTCGAGCCAGTCGCGCAGCAGGCGCGGGGTGAGGAAGTGCTCGCGCGCGTGCTCCTTGCCGGTGCGGCCGAGGCGCTTGGCGAGCTCGGGATCCTCGAGAATGTCGATCGAGCGCTGGGCGGCGGCCTCGGCGGTGTCGACCAGATAGCCGGAGACCCCGTCCTCGATCTGCAGCGGGATCCCGCCGACGTTGCCGCCGATCGTGGGCCGCCCCTTCCACAGCGCCTCGGAGACCGTCAGGCCGAATCCCTCGCGGATCGACTTCTGCATGCAGACGTCGGCCTGGGACTGAAAGGCGTTGACCTCGATCGCGCCGACGTTGTTGAGGTTGTTGAGGATCTTGATGTCCGGGTCGCCGTCGGCGTGGCGGAAGGTCCGGTGAAAGAAGTCCCAGCCCTCGGGGTCGTCGGTCGCCATCGAGCCGACCAGCGCCAGCTGCGCGTCCGGGACGGATTCGCGCACCGTCCGGTACGCGTCGATCACGCCCATCGGGTCCTTCCAGGGGTCGAAGCGGGAGACCTGGCAGATCAGCGGCCGGTCGGTGTCGATCCCGAACTGCTCGCAGACGAAGGCCGCGTCCTCGGGCGAGAGGGCCATGTTCTTCGGCGACAGCGGGTCGATCGCCGGCGGGCAGATCTTCAGGATCCCGCCGTCGAGACCGTCGGGGATGTAGGACGGCATGTGCCAGACGGTGGCGTCGTAGCCGGTGATCAGCGGCTTCAGCCGCTCGATCGTCGACGGGTTCGGGGTCGAGAGATCGATGTGGCAGCGCCAGATCCAGCGCCGCGCGCAGTCCCCGGCGTCACGCTTGAACGCGGCCGGCTGGGGGTCGTGGATGATGATCACGTCCCAGTCGCCCTCGAGCGACTGCGCGTTCATCTGGTTGTAGGCCTCGAAGACCTCCCACTGCTGGTCGGTGATCTCCTGCGGGTCGCCCTGGAGCGAGTTGTGCATCAGCTTGGTGACGTTGAAGAACTCCTCCTGACCCGAGATCACCTGCCAGTGACAGTCGAGGCCGACGTCGCGCATCAGCGGGATCATCGTGTAGAGGATCTCCGAGACCCCGCCGCCGAACGCGGTCGCACTGACGTGCAGGACGGACTTGCCCTGCAGCGGCTCGGCGAGCTCGCGGATCTGGTCGATCAACCCCCGCCCAGCGATGTGGGTGTAGTCGGCGAGCGCCTTATGCCCGACTGGAACCTCCTGAAGCACAGCGGCGCAGAATAGCCACCTGTGCTCCCGCCCCGGCCGGGGCTGCCGGCGCCGGACCGACCGCGCTACGGATTGACGGCCGTCGGGCGCTCGCCCAGCGTCAGCTCGACCTGCTCCTCGTCGCCGTCGCGGACGACGTCGAGGGTGATCGTGTCGCCCGGATTGAGCCGGGAGACGATGCGGGGCAGATCGGCGTTGTCGGTGACCGCCTCGCCGTTGACCGCCGTGATCACGTCGCCGCCCGTGTCGACCTCGCGGCCCTGGAAGCGGATCTGCTCGTTGCCGGCCTGCAGGCCGGCGTCGTCGGCGGGCGAGTTCGGGACCACCTCGGAGACCAGGGCGCCGGTGTCGGCGTCGATCCCGAGCCGGTCGGCGAGCTGCGGATACAGGGGCTGCGTGGTGACCCCCGCGTAGGCGTAGGAGACCTCGCCGTCGTCGCGAAGCTGGTCGACCGACCGCTCGGCGAGGTCGATCGGGACCGCGAAGCCGACGCCCTCGTTGCCGCCCGACGAGGTCTGGATCTGCTGGTTGATCCCGACCACCTCGCCGGCCGCGTCGAGCAGCGGGCCCCCCGAGTTGCCCGGGTTGATCGAGGCGTCGGTCTGGATCGCGCCGTCGATGCCGAAGTCGGTGAGCGAGTCGATGGAGCGGTTGGTCGCCGAGACGACGCCGACCGAGAGCGACTGGTTCTGGCCGAACGGGCTGCCGATCGCCGCGACCGCGTCACCGACGTGGACATCCCCCTCGGAGCCGAGGCTGAGCGGCTGCAGGTCGAGGTCCGCCGGGTCGACCTTGAGCAGCGCGACGTCGGCGAACGGGTCGAAGCCGACCACGTCCGCCTCGACCTGGTTGCGATCGGCGAACTGGACGTAGATCTCGGAGGCCTCGTGCAGCGGGCGCCCGGTGGTCCCGGTGGTCTCCGCGTCGGTGACGACGTGGGCGTTGGTCAGGATCTCGCCGTCGTCGGAGATCACGAACCCGGAGCCCTGGCCACCGGCGCTGCCACCGCCACCGCCGCCGCCGAAGATCCCGCCGCCGGCGTTGTCGAAGACCGAGATCACGGTCACGACCCCCGGCGAGGCGTTCTCGTAGATCGCGCGGGCGTCGAAGGAGCCGTCCTCGGCCGGCAGGGAGACCGGTTGCGAGTTGCCCTCGCCGCCGGTCGTATCGCCGGTATCGGCCGCCGTGGTCGACGTCGAGCCGACGGTGACCGTGGTCGTCTCGTCGCCGCCGCAGCCCGCGATGACGACGGCCGCGACCAGCGCCGCGGCGGCCGCCAGCAGGCGGGCGACGGCGCTCACCGGCCCGCCCCGGCGGCGGCCGGCAGGCGCAGCTCGAACTCGGTGCGGCCGCGGTGGCTGCTGAGCGCGAGCGAGCCGCCCATGCGGACCGCGAGCTCGCGGGCGATCGCGAGCCCGAGCCCCGAGCCGGAGACGTCGTCGCCGGTGTAAAAGCGCTCGAAGACGCGCTCGCGCGAGCGCGCGCCGACCCCGGGCCCGTCGTCGATGACGACGAGGCTCGCCGTGCCGGTCTGCGTGGCTGTCTTCGTCCCTACCTTGATCGCCGTTCCCTCAGGCGTGTGCGTGAGCGCGTTGTCGATGAGGATACGCATGATCTGCGCAACCCTGTCCGGGTCGGCCTTGACGGCGGTCGCGCCGTCGGCCGCGAGCGCGATCTCGGCGCCGTGGCGGGATCCGCGCCGACCTCTCGCTCCCCGCGGATCCGCCGGACGCCATGCAACGAAGCGTAAACGCGAGCCGCCTCGATCCCGGGTCGGCAAGATGCAGGCCCGTACGCGAACGACGCCCCTTGATCGACTTCCGCCTCTACCGACTCTCGTTCCTACCCGCCCTGCTGGCGGTCGTCGTCGTGATGTTCTCGCTCGAGGGCACCCCGGACGCGCTCGAGCCGGTGACGCCGCCGAGCACCTTCGAGGGCGACCGCGCCGCCGCCGTGGCGCGCCAGATCGCGACCACGGCCCCCGATCGCGAGCCCGGCAGCGAGGGCGACGCCGCGGTCGCCGACCTCGTGGCCAACCGCTTCGGAGAGATCCCCGCCGGGGCGGTCAGCGAGCAGACCTTCGACACGACGGACCGCAACGGCGACGACGTCTCGCTGCGAAACGTGCTCCTCACCCTGCCCGGGGACGCCGACCGCACGATCGTGATCGTCGCCCCGCGCGACTCGCCCAACGTGCCCGGAGCGGCATCGAGCGCCGCCGCCACCGGGATCCTGATCGAGCTCGCCAACGCCTTCCGGGTCAGCCACGAGCAGACGTACGTGCTCGCCTCGGTGAGCGGCTCGTCGGCCGGCGCCGCCGGGGTCCAGGCGCTGGTCGACGAGTTGCCCGAGCGCGACTCGATCGAGGCGGTGATCGTCGTCTCGCAGCCGGGCGCCGCGGTGCGCGAGCCGCCGTACTCCGTCGCCACGTCGGCGGGGACCCGGACCGGCTCGATCCAGCTCCGCCTGACCGCCGAGCGGGCGGTCGAGATCCAGGCCTCTGCGGTCCAATCGGACCCGGGAGCGTTCACCCAGATCGCCCGGCTCGCGTTCCCGTCCGGGCTCGGCGACCAGGCGCCGCTGATCGCCGAGGGCGTGGACGCCATCTCCGTCTCGTCGGCCGGGGAGCGGCCGCTTGCCGCCGCCGAAGACACGGAGGCCGACCTCTCGCCGAAGACGGTCGACGACTTCGGGCGAGCGGTGCAGTCGATCGTCAGCGCGCTCGACGTCGCCACCGAGGACCTGATCCACGGACCCTCGACCTGGATCGAGCTCGGCGACAACCTCGTTCCCGGGTGGGCGCTGGCGGCGCTCGCCCTGGCGCTGATCCTCCCGGCGCTGGTCGCCGCGGTCGACTCCTGCGCGCGCTCGGCCCGTCAGGGCCTGGCGCTCGGGGCGTCGACGGCGTGGGCGGCGGCGCGCTGCCTCCCGTTCGTCGGCGGGCTCGCGGTCCTCTACGCCCTCTCGTTCGTCGGCGCCGTCCCGCGTCCCGACTTTCCGTTCGACCCCGGCCTCTACGGGCTCGGAACCCGGGCGCTGATCGTCTTCGCCGTGATCGCGCTGGTCGCGGCGGCGAGCGCCTGGCTCCTGCGCCGCCGCGGGATCACCGCCCGAGCGGCGCCGGACGCGACGCCGTACGGGCTCGGGCTCGTGTCCGCGCTCGCCGCCCTGGCGCTCTGGTTCGCCAATCCCTATCTGGCGCTGCTCGCGGCGCCGGCGGCTCATGTCTGGCTGCTCTCCGGGGCCGAGTCGGTGGGTCGGCGCGCGCTCGCGGCGGCCGCCTGCGCCCTCGTCTGCGTGCCGGTGCTCGCTGCGCTGGCCGCGGTCGCGGCGGCGCTCGATCTCGGCGCCGACGCTCCCTGGACCTACTCGCTGATGGTCGTCGACGGGCAGATCGGCCTGCCGACGATGCTCGCCCTGAGCTTCCTCGCGGGAGCCACCGTGGGGGTTCTGGCGCTGGTGTTGCACCGACGGGTCTCGATCCCAGTTGGCTCCTGAGGGCCGCCACCCAGGCGCGGAGGGGGGCCTCCACCCGGGGATCGGACGACCGTTTAGGCCGACCCGGAAAGCTTCGCGTTGCGCCGTCGGAGGGCCGATCCCATGAGTGTGGAAAGCAGCGCGGAGCGGTCTGAAACCGCATGGGAGCACCGCGAGGTTGCCGATCCGACGGAGAACACAGGAAGGTTGAACGAGTTGAAGCGGGACATCGCACTCAACCGATACGACGTTGACGCGGACGCGGTCGCCGGGGCGATTCTGAGCAAGCTCCAGCTGGTCAAGCGCGGTCGCCGGGCGCTTGCCGTCGACGCAGCTGATCGAAGCCTGCGGGCGGTCGATCAACCCCGCGGTCACTGAGCCGCACGGAACCGCCTCCGCTCACCTCGCCGATCGTCGTCAGCGAGACACCGGTCGCCGCGACGGCCCGCGCCGCCGACTCGAAGCTGTACGGCGCGATCGCCGCCAACAACTCGTAATCCTCGCCGCCGGCGGCAGCGAGGTCGAAGCAGTCGGAGCCGGCCGCTGCCGCGACCTCAACGACGCCCTTCTGGACCGGCAGCCGCTCGAGCGCGATCTCGAGCCCGACCCCACCGCTCTCCGCGAGGTGGCCCGCGTCGGCGCCGAGCCCGTCGCTGACGTCGATCATCGCCTTCGCGCCCGCCGCCGCGAGCGCGCTGCCGGCCGCGAGGCGCGGCACCGGCTCGAGCTGGCGGCGGCGCAGCGCCTCCGCGACCGGCTCGGCCAGCCCGGCGGCGAGCTCGGGGCGCTCGAGCAGGGCGAGTCCAGCGGCCGCCCCGCCCAGCTCGCCGGTGACCACGAGCAGGTCGCCGGGTCGCGCGCCGGCGCGGCGCACCAATAGGTCCGGCTCGCCCTCGCCCACCACGGTCACGGCGACCAGGAGCGCGGGCGCTGCGGTCACATCGCCACCGGCCACCACGACCTGGTGCTCGGCGGCGAGGTCGGCGAGCCCTCCGGCGAGCTCGAGCAGCTCGTCCTCGTCGCGGTCGGCCGGGACCCCGAGCTGGACGTAGGCCTCACCGGGCATGGCGCCCATGGCCGCCAGGTCCGAGAGCGCGACGGCGAGCGCCTTGCGGCCGACCTGGCGGAGCGAGAACGGCGGCGCCCGGAAGTGGACGCCCTCGATCAGCGCGTCGACGCTGGTCACCGCGGCGCCCTCGCGGCGGGTGATCGCGGCGTCGTCGCCGCTGCCGAGGATCAGCGCCGCCGAGCCCTGCGGGCCACCGGCCGCAGCGATCCTGTCGCGGATCGCCGCGATCAGCTCGAACTCACCGCTCACGCGGACATTGAACCGCGCCGACGGCGCGGCGGCGTGGCGCTAGTTCGGATCGACGGCGCCGGCGCCGCCGGTGTTCGGGGTCGGGGCCGGCCCCTGGCCCGCCCCGGGTGCGTACAGATCCGGGTCGTAGCCGTTCGTGTCGCCGGTCCCGGTCCCCGTGTCGTCCGGGGTCGTGGTGGTCGGCGTCGTCGTCGTCGTGTCGTAGGTGTCGGTCGAGTCGGTCGTCGAATCGTCATAGCTGCCCGTGTGCGAGCTCGAGTACGACGAGAGGTCCGCCGGGTTCTCCGGTTGCGGGAAGTCGTCGCATGGCTGCGCCGCCGCAACGGTCATGTAGTCGTGCCAGATCGGCGCCGCGAGGTCGGCGCCGTAGCCCGGCATCGGCTGGCGGGAGTCCGGGTTGCCGACCCAGACCGCGGTCGAGACGTGCGGGGTGTATCCGACGAACCAGGCATCGGCCTGTGCCTCGGTGGTGCCGGTCTTGCCCGCGGCGGGGCACTGAATGTCGTGGCCGACCGCCGTGCCGTAGTCCAGCGTGCCCTTCATCACGTCGGCGACCGTGTACGCGACCCCGTCCGGAGACCACCCGGTTGCCCTCGGGGTCCTCGGGCTCGTCGACCTCGCCGTCGGGAAAGACGACCTTCTGGATCGCGGTCGGGTCGTGGTGGACCCCCCCGCTGGCCAACGTCGCGAAGCCGTTCGACTGATCGAGCACCGTGACGTCCGCGGTGCCGAGGACGTCGGACGGATAGTCGGAGAGCGGCGAGGTCACGCCCATCTTGCTCGCCATCTCGTCCATCGCCTCGGGGCCGATGTCGGTGACGAGCTGCGCGTAGACGGTGTTGACCGAGTTCGCCGTCGCCTGGCGCAGGCTGATCGTGCCACCGGCGCCACCGCTGACCACCCACGGGGCGGCACCGATCCCCTGCGGGATGCTGATCGTGCTCGGCGCCGGGTAATAGGTCGAGTCGGGGTCGATCCCCTGGGCGACCGCGGCGGTCAGCGCGTAGGGCTTGAACGAGGAGCCGGGCTGGCGCCGGCCCTGGGCGGCGAGGTTGAACTGGCTGTCCTCGTACGACGACGACGACGCCATCGCGATGATCTCGCCGGTGTCGACGTCGGTCGAGACCAGCGCCTCGGCGGCGCCGGTGACCGGGTGCGCCGCGATCGCCTGCTCGGCGACCGCCTGCAGCCTCGGGTCGAGCGTCGTATAGACCTTGAGCCCGCCGTCGCGCGCGGTCGCGACCCCGTACTTGTCGATCAGCTCCTGCTGGACGAAGTCGAAGAAGTACTGCTGGGAGCGCTGCTCGTAGTGGTAGCCGCGATGCAGGCCGAGCCCGCGCGAGGTGACCTTGTCGTAGGTCGCCGGGGTGATGTAGCCCTGGTCGCGCATCGCCGCGAGCACCTCCTTGCGGCGCTCCTTGGCGCCCTTCGGGTTGATGAACGGGTTGTAATCGGTGGGCGCCTGCGGGAGGCCGGCGAGCAGCGCCGCCTCGCCGATGTTGAGGTCGGAGACGTCCTTGTCGAAGTAGACCTGCGAGGCGGCCTCGACCCCGACCGCGGTCTTGCCGTTGTTCGTCCCGTACGAGGCGGTGTTCAGGTACTGGTTGAGGATCTGGTTCTTGCTGTACTCGTCCTCGTACTGCATCGCCATCTTCGCCTCTTTGATCTTCCGCTCGATCGTGTCCTTCGGATCGCGGATGTAGAGGTTGCGGACGAGCTGCTGGGTGATCGTCGAGGCGCCCTGCTTGACCTCGCCGGCCTCGAAGTTCTCGACCGCCGCGCGGATGATCGCGCTGTAGTCGACCCCGCCGTGGTCGTAGAAGTGCTCGTCCTCGATCGCGATCGTCGCCTTCTGGAGGCGCTCGGGGATCTCGTCGAGGGCAACCGGCGTGCGCAGGATGTCGGACTGCACGTAGCCGAGGCTGGTGCCGTCGGCGGCGAAGATCTGGGTGTTGGAGCCGCTGTCCGCCGGCTCCAGCGTGTCGATGTCGGGCGCGTCGGCGGCGACGTTGAGCACCCAGATCACGCCGCCCCCGAGGGCGACTCCGATCATGGCGAAGAGCCCGACGAAGACGAGCAGGACCTTCTTGCCGACCGAACTCCCCTGCGAACGGCGGTGTCGTCTGCGCTGACGTGCAGTCATGGCGAACCGGTAAGGGTACCGAGCGCGCTCAGCCGGCTATGCAAGAAATGCGCCTCAACGGCGGCGCGGCTCGGCTTCGCTTGCGCTCCGCCTCACAGCACTCCGCCCTCGCGAAGGGCGCGTTGCGCGCGCTCCCGAAGCGCCGCCTCCTCGCCCGATGCGCGGGTGCCGCCCGGGCGGCGCGGCCCGTGGACCTCGATGCGCACGCCGTCCGTCGTCATCTCGGCCACCTCGACCTGCGACGGCTCGAGCCGCGAGAGCGCCTCGCGGGCGACCGAGAGGTCGGCGTCCGGCGGCACCCAGACGGACGCAATCACCGGCGCGTTCAGGTTCCCGGTGGAGCGGTTGACGACCACGTTGGTGACCACGGTCTCGTTCGGGACGATCACCAGGCGCCCGTCGCCGGTGTCGATGAACGTGTGCGAGAGCGTCAGGTCGTTCACCCGCCCGGTCTCGTCCTCGATCGTCACCGTGTCGCCGATCCGGATCGGCTGCGAGATCGCGAGCAGGATCCCGGCGAGCGGGTTCGCGAGGATCTTCTGCGCCGCGAACCCGAGCACGAGGCCGATGACGGCGCTCGAGGCGAGCACCGCATTGGCCATCTTGTTGAGCTTGTCGAACTGACTCAGGGCGATCCCGAGGCCGATCACGATGATCGCCGCGAACACCAGCCTTCGCACCATGCGCAGCCGGGTCGCGGTCGCCCGCGAGACGCTCGTGTCGCTGACCTTCGAGGCGACCCGGGTCGCCCGCGCGATCACGAAGCGGTCGACGATGAACGCCACGGCGAAGGCGCCCGCGAGCGTGATCAGCGCGCTGATCCAGTCCCCGTTGGACTGCCAGAAGCTCTCGTCCATGCTCTCGATCCTGCCAGTCTTGGCTGATGAACGGCGCCTCAACGGCGGCGCGGCTCGGCTTGACGACCAAGGCCGTGTTCTTCGACGCGCTCGGCACCCTGGTCGAGCTCGAGGCCCCGTGGGAGCCGCTGGCCGTCGCGCTCGGGGTCGAGCCGGGTCCGCGGGTGGTCGCCGCGATGCGCGCGGAGATGGCGCATTACCGCGAGCACGCGCACGAGGCGCGCGACGCCGCGTCGCTCGAGCGACTGCGCCGCGACTGCGCGGCGCTGCTCGGCCGGGAGCTCGGCCGCGAGGTCGACGTCGCGACGATGATGAGCGCGATCCGCTTTCACGCCTACCCGGACGCCGCTCCGGCGCTCGCGGCGCTTCGTGCACGCGGGCTCGCCCTGATCTGCGTCTCGAACTGGGATTACGCGCTCGGCGAGGTGCTGGAGCGCTGCGCGCTCGCGCCCCTGCTCGACGGCGTCGTCACCTCGGCGGCGGCCGGCGCCCGCAAGCCGGACCCGGCGATCTTCACCGCCGCGCTCGAGCTCGCCGGCTGCGCGCCGGCGGAGGCGCTCCACGTCGGCGACACGCCCGCGGAGGACGTCGCCGGAGCGCGCGCGGCCGGGATCGAGGCCGTCCTGATCGATCGCGACGGCGACGGGCCGATAGCCTCGCTCGCCGAGATCGAGCGATTCCTGCGGCCTTGAGCGACGAGCCCCAAACCCCAGACAGCCCGCCGCCACCCGGGCTCCCACCGCCCCCGGCCGGGCCGGGCCCCGGCGCGAGCAGCCAGCCGCCGCCGCCGACCACGCCGCCGCTCAGCACGCCGCCGCCCGGCAGCACGCCGCCGCCGCCCGCCGGGCCGCAGCGCAGTCGCTTCCGGCGCGCGAGCTGGGGTCCCGCCGACGGGGTGCTCGGGATCCTCGGGGTGATCGGCGCGCTGATCGTCGGCGGCCTGCTGATCTACCCGATCACCGGGGCGGAGGGGATCGACGCGACGCTGGCCAGCCAGGCGCTGCTCGAGCTGGCGCTGGTCGGGGTCGCGTTCTGGATCGCCCGGTGGCGCGGCGAGGCCGCGCCGTTTCGGGCGCTCGGGCTGCGGCGGCCGAACCCCGGCTGGATCAAGGTCGCCGCCGCCGGCTACGCCATCTACTTCGTCGCCGTGATCGCGATCGTGACGATCGTGGGCGATCCGGAGCAGAGCGACGTCGCCGATCAACTCGGGTTCGACAGCAGCATCTTCACCGCGATCGTCGCCGGGCTCCTGATCGTCGTCGTGGCGCCGTTTTGCGAGGAGATCTTCTTTCGCGGCTTCTTCTTCGCGGGGCTGCGGAGCCGGCTGCCGTTCTGGGTGGCCGGTCTGATCTCGGCGTTGCTCTTCGGCGCCGTCCACCTCAGCGACGCAAACCTGATCGCGGGCGCGCAGCTGACCCTGCTCGGGCTCGTCCTCGCTGGCGTCTACGAGCGCACCGACTCGCTGTGGTCGAACATCGCCGTGCACGCGTTCAACAACGCGATCGCGTTCACCCTGCTGGTCACGAGCTAGCGGCGCTTGGGCTCGTCGCGCGCGCCTGCTTCAATTCCCGGCGTGAAGACGCTCTCCCAGGTCGCCGCGGGGGTGCTGGCGACGATTGCCATGCTCCTGTTCCCGGCTCTCGCGCTCGCGCAAGACGCCCCACCCGCGGCCGACGCCGCCGCTGTCACCAACGCGGCGCCCGGTGATCCGGGCGGCGGCGGGCAGACCGACCCGGGCCCCGCTCCGGCCAAGATCAAGCTCAAGATCAAGGGCCTCAAGGGCGGCAAGGCGAAGGTCGGCGATCGGGTGACCGTGGTCGGCACCGTGACCCCGTTCGTCCCCCACCAGAAGATCGAGGTCCGCCTCGGCGCCGGCGGCGACACGGTCGCGAAGCGCAACAGCTACGTGCGCCAGGTCAAGGGCAAGCACTTCGGCCGCGTCAAGCTGCGCTCCAAGCCGCTGCTCGAGCCGGGGCACTACCGCGGCCGGGCGAGCAAGCCGGCGACCGCCCAGCAGGCCGGCGGGCTGGCGAAGTCGGGCAAGTTCGGGATCAAGTACATCGACCTCGATCCGGGCGATCGCGGCCCGGCGGTCGAGCTCTTCAACGACCTCCTGCGCAAGGAGGGTTACTACGACACCGACAAGCACAACTACGGCTCGCACACCGAGCGCGCCGTGATGGCCTTCCGCAAGGTCAACGGGATGGAGCGGATCTTCAACGCCAACCCGACGATCTTCAAGCTGCTCGCCGAGGGCAAGGGCGGTTTCAACCCCAAGTACCCGGGCGCGGGCAAGCACGTCGAGGTCGACATCTCCAAGCAGGTGATGTCGCTCGTCAAGGACGGTGAGCCCGTCTACACCTTCCACGTCTCGACCGGCGCGGCGGCCACCCCGTCCGACCAGGGCGGGTACACCTTCTATCGCAAGGACCCGGGCTTCAACTCGCTCGGGATGTACTACTCCATCTATTACAACCGCGGCGAGGCGACCCACGGCTATCACGACGTGCCGCCCTATCCCGCGAGCCACGGCTGCATCCGCAACCCGATCCCCGATTCGGTCTTCATCTACAACTGGATCGATCTCGGGGACAAGATGTACGTGTATCGCTAGTGCTTCGCGACTCGCCGCTCGCCGCTCGCCGCTCGGGCTAGGGACGTGAGCGGGGCGAAGGACACGCTGGTCGAGGAGCTGCGCGAGCACGCGCTGGTGCTCGGTGAGGTGGTGTTGTCGAGCGGGCAGACGGCTCAGTACTACGTCGACGCGCGCCGGGCGCTGCTGCGCCCGGAGGGCTTTCGCGCCGCGGGTGAGCTGCTCGCCGAGGCGGCGGTCGCCGCCGGCGCCGAGGCGGTCGGCGGCCCGGTGATGGCGGCGATCCCGCTCGCCTGCGCCGCGATCGCCGTGCCGCAGGGAAGCGGGCTGGTCGGCTTCTTCGTCCGCAAGGAGACCAAGGCGCACGGGCTGCAGCGGATGGTCGAGGGCCCGGTCGAGGCCGGGACCAAGGTGTTCGTGGTCGAGGACACCGTGACCACCGGCGGCTCGACCGTCGCCGCGGTCGAGCAGATCCGCGAGCAGGGGCTCGAGATCGTCGGCGGCGCCTGCGTCGTCGATCGCCTCGCCGGCGGCACCGACGCGATCGCCGCGGCGATCGGCGGGCCGTTCGAGGCTCTGGTCACGATCGACGAGATCTACCCGGAGCGCCCCGACCGCTAGCTGTAGCCAGCCGCCCTCGCCCCCGCGCGCCGACTTTCATCTCAACCACCTCCAGGGTGGTTGAGGTGAATCTCGGCGGGTGGGGGCGGGTGCGGATCGTGGCGACGACCTTGCGCGCGAGGCGCTTGGACTCCTTCGCCACCGGCCTCGCGTTGGCGGCGACCACGGCGGTGATCGTCACCAGCTCGTCGCGGCGCAGGACGATCACAGAGGCATAGAGTCCGCCCCATGACCAGCGTCCGCGAGGCCTCGTTCGACGTCTTTCGCGCCCACGGCATGACGACGATGTTCGGCAATCCGGGCTCGACCGAGCTGCCGATGCTGCGGGACTTCCCCGACGACTTCACCTACGTCCTCGGGCTCCAGGAGGCGGTCGTGGTCGGAATGGCCGACGGCTACTCGCAGGCCTCCGGCGGCCCGGCCCTGGTCAACCTGCACACCGCCCCCGGGGTCGGCAACGCGATGGGCGCGATCTTCAACGCGCAGGCAAACCACACGCCGCTGGTGATCACGGCGGGGCAGCAGACCCGGGCACTGGTCGGCCTGCAGGCGAACCTGACCAACCGCGACGCGACCCGGATGCCCCACCCGCTGGTCAAGTGGAGCTATGAGCCGGCGCGGGCCGCCGACGTGCCGCTGGCGCTCGCCCGCGCCACCCACCTCGCGACGCTGCCGCCGAAGGGCCCAACCTTCGTCTCGATCCCGATGGACGACTGGGAGGCGGAGGTCGACGACGCCGACGTCGCCGAGGCGGTCAAGCGCAGGGTCGACGGCCGCGCCGCGCCGGCGCCCGACGCGGTCGCCGCGCTCGCCCGCCGGCTGGAGGCTGCGAGCAGCCCGGTGCTGGTCGCCGGCCCCGACATCGACGCGAGCGGCGCCTGGGAGCTCGCGGTCGCGCTCGCCGAGCGCCAGAACCTGCCCGTGTTCGCGAGCCCGCCGACCGGCGGCGGGCGGCTCGGGTTCCCAGAGGGGCATCCGAACTTCCGCGGCATCCTGCCGCCCGCGGTCGGCCCGGTCGCCGACACGCTCAAGGGGCGCGACCTGATCCTCGTCGTCGGCTCCTCGGTCTTCCCGTATTACCCGAACCTGCCCGGCGCGCTGCTGCCGGAGGGCGGTGAGCTGGTCCAGATCACCTCCGACCCCGACGAGGCCGCGCGGGCGCCGATGGGCGACGCGATCGTCGCCGACGTGAGGCTGTCGCTGGAGCAGCTCGTCGCCGAGGTCGGCGAGTCGGACCGCGAGCTCGGCGAGTCACTGCCCGAGCCGACCGCCGGGCCGGAGGAGGACCCGATCACGGGCACCGCCGCGATGAACGCGCTCGCAGCCGCCTTCCCCGAGGACGGGATCATCGTCCTCGAGGCTCCGTCGTCGACCAGCGCGCTGCGCAACCAGCTGCGGCTCTCGAAGCCGGGCAGCTACTACTTCGCCGCCGGCGGCGGCCTCGGCTTCGGCCTCTCGGCGGCGATCGGCGTGCAGCTCGCGCGGCCCGACCGCCCGGTCGTCTGCGTGGTCGGCGAGGGCTCGGCGCAGTACGCGGTCACGGCTTTCTGGAGCGCGGTCGCCTACGACGCGCCGGTCACCTTCCTCGTCCTGCGCAACAGCGAGTACGCGATCCTCAAGTGGTTCTCCTCGCTCGAGGGCGTCGAGGGGGCGCCGGGGCTCGACCTGCCGGCGCTCGACACGGCCGCGATCGCGGGCGGCTACGGCGTTCCGTCGGCCACCGTCTCGACCGCCGACGAGCTGCGCGCCGAGCTCGACGCCGCGATCGCCGCCGCCGGGCCGCGGCTGGTCGAGGTCGGCGTGGCGCCCGGGATGTGGCTGTTCTAGGAAGGGGTGGCTGATCGCCCTGCTCCAGCCCAAGATCGAGCCACTGGCGCCCGAGCCGACCGCGGCGAGCGCCGACGCCGCGCCGAATTGGGTGGCGGCGGGCACGCCCGAGCCGCTGCGCGGCGAGCTGATCGGCCTCCTGGGCGCCGAGCGGGTGCTCACCCGCGCGTCCGACATCGTCCGCTACGCCTCCGACGCGAGCCCGTACCGGATGTTCCCCAAGGCGGTGGTCGTCGCCCGCGACAGCGCCGACGTCGCCAAGGTGATCGCCTACGGCCGGCGCCACTCGATCCCGGTCGTCTTCCGAGCCGGGGGCACCAGCCTCAACGGGCAGGGGCAGACCGATGGGATCCTGGTCGACGTCCGCCGCCACTTCCGCGGAGTGGAGGTCGAGGACGGGGGCGCCCGCGCTCGGGTGAAGCCGGGGACGCTGCTCGGCCACGTCAACCGGGTGCTCGCCCCGCACGGCTTCAAGCTCGGCCCCGACCCGGCCTCGACCGAGATCGCCTGCGTCGGGGGCGTGATCGCCAACAACTCGGGCGGGATGCGCTGCGGGGTGACCCGCGACTCGTACGAGACGGTTCGCGAGCTGACCTTCGTGCTCGCCTCCGGCGCGGTGATCGACACCGGGGCCGCGGACGCCGAGCGCCGCTTCGCCGAGGCCGAGCCCGAGCTCGCCGCCGGCCTCGCCGAGATCCGGGAGCAGATCGTCGCCGACGCCGAGCTCAGCGAGCGGATCCGGAGGAAGTTCTCGATCAAGAACACGACCGGCTACCGGCTCTGCGCTTTCCTCGATGCGGAGACGCCACTGGAGATCTTCCGGCGGCTGCTGGTCGGCTCCGAGGGCACGCTCGGCTTCATCGCCGAGGCCGTGTTCGAGGCCGTGCCGCAGCCGCGCCGCACGACCCTCTCGTGGCTTCACTTCGCCAACGTCGACGCGGCGCTCGAGCCGGTCGGCGAGTTCGTCGCCGCGGGAGCGCGGGCGGTCGAGCTGATGGTCGCGCCCGCGCTGATCGTCGCGGCTCACAACATCCGCGGCACCCCCGAGTACTGGAAGGAGCTCGACCCGTTCTCGGCCGCGCTGCTGGTCGAGTTCGGCGGCGAGGATGAGGACGAGCTGGCGGCGGCGGAGGCCGCGGCCGCGGAGGTGCTCGCGAGCCGCGAGCTGATTCGCGAGCCGGACTTCCATCGCGACGCGGAGACGATCGAGGTCTACTGGCAGGTCCGCGAGGGGATGCACGGGCTGGTCGGCAAGATGCGGGCCCCGGGGACGGCGCTGATCGTCGAGGACGTCTGCGTGCCGCCGGCGCAGATGGCCGAGATGGCAAAGGACCTGCAGGCGCTGCTCACCGAACACGGCTTCCTGCCCGGAGTGGCCGGCCACGCGTCGGCCGGGAACCTGCACTTCATGCTCACCCCCGACTTCGCCAAGCGCGAGGACCTGGAGCGCTACGACGCCTTCATGGAGGGCCTGATCGAGCTGGTCATCGACCGTTACGACGGCTCGCTGAAGGCCGAGCACGGGACAGGCCTCAACATGGCGCCGTTCGTCGAGCGCGAGTGGGGCGAGAAGGCGACCGAGCTGATGCGGCGGATCAAGCGGCTGGCCGACCCCGACGCCGTGCTCGGGCCCGGCGTCGTGATCAACGACGACCCGGGCGTCCACCTCAAGAACCTGAAGACCACGCCCGCGATCGAGGACGTGGTCAACACCTGCGTCGAGTGCGGCTTCTGCGAGCCGGTCTGCCCGAGCCGCCACCTGACCACGACCCCGCGCCAGCGGATCGTCCTGCGCCGCGAGATGGCTCGCCAGGCGCCCGGCTCGCCGGTGCTCGAGGCGCTGCTCGAGCAGTACGAGTACGACGCGCTCGAGACGTGCGCCGCGGACAGCACCTGCGTGCTCGTCTGCCCGGTGGGCATCGACACGGGCAAGTTCGTCAAGGAGCTGCGCGCCCGCCAACACAGCGCGCGTGCGGAGAAGGTCGCGCTACGCCTGGCGGAGCGCTGGGACTCGGTCGAGCGGGTCGCCCGGACCGGACTACGGACCGGCGATCGCGGCCGCGTCGCCCGGCGCGCCGTTCGCGGTGCGAGCCGCGCGGCGCGGCGCGCGCTCAGCTCGGAGCTGGTGCCCGAGTGGCCGCCGAACATGCCGGCGCCGGCGCCGGCCGAGCTGCCCGCGACGACCCGCGCCGGAGCCGCCGCGGTCTACCTGCCGGCCTGCGTCAACCGGATCTTCGGCCGCGCGCACAACGGCTCCGCCCCGTCGCTGAGCCTGCCGGAGGCGTTCGCCACGGTCTCCGCGCGCGCCGGCCAGCCGGTCTGGATCCCGCCCGACGTCGGCGGCCATTGCTGCGCCACCCCGTGGACCTCGAAGGGCTACCGCGACGGCGCGCGGCGGATGGCGAACCACACGCTTGACGCGCTCTGGCGATGGTCGGACGGCGGCGAGCTGCCGATCGTCTGCGACGCGAGCTCGTGCACGCTGGGGCTCGCCGAGGAATCGGTCGCCCTGCTCAGCGAGATCAACGCCGAGCGCCACTCGAAGCTGACCGTGGTCGATTCGATCGCCTGGGCGCGCGAGCGGCTGCTGCCCGCGCTCGCGATCGACCGCAAGCTCGGCGCCGTCGCGGTGCATCCGCCGTGCTCGAGCCGCCACCTCGAGCTCGACGCGGGCCTGGCGGCGATCGCCGCGGAGCTCGCCGACGAGGTCGTGATCCCGCCGACCGCCACCTGCTGCGGCTTCGCGGGCGACCGCGGGATGCTGCATCCGGAGCTGCCGCTCGCGGCGACCGCCGACGAGGCCGCCGAGCTCGAAGGCCGCAGCTTCGACGCCTGCCTGTGCTCCAACCGGACCTGCGAGATCGGCCTCGAGCAAGGCACCGGCCGCACCTACGAGAGCTTCGTCTTCACCCTCGAAGAGCTCACCCGCCAGCGACCACCCCTGCCGACGGGTTGAAAACGCCAGACAGAGCAACGAAATCAACCCGTCGGCGAGTGGGCGGCGCGCGGCGGTCGGATCAGCGGGTCGAGGAGGAGCCCAGGTCGAGCTGGCTCAGCGGAGCTTCCAGGTCCAGCAGCAGGCGCTTGCGCTCGAGGCCGCCCGCGTAACCGGTGAGGCTGCCGTCGGCGCCGATCACGCGGTGGCAGGGGACGACGATCGCGATCGGGTTGCGGCCGTTCGCGGCGCCGACCGCGCGCGCCCGGCCCGGCGCGCCGATCGCGGTCGCGATCTCGCCGTAGGCGCGCGTCTCGCCGTATGGGATCTCGGTCAGCGCCGTCCACACGCGGCGCTCGAACTCCGAGCCGCGCATCTCGAGCTCGAGCTCGAACTCCCGGCGCTCGCCCGCGAAGTACTCGCCGAGCTGGTCGCGCAGCCGAGCGAACGGGTCGTCGGCCCGGCTCCAGCTCCGTGCGACCGGCTTCGGTCGGCCGCCCTTCTGCATGTAGAGCCCGGTCACCGCCTCGCCGTCGCCGACCGCGAGCAGCTCGCCGATCGGTGAGTCGAACGTCGTGTAGAGGGTGGTCTCGGTGGCGATCACTTGATTCTCCGTTCTTTCGTTTCCAGGGTGGACCAGAGGTGCTGAAGGGCATAGGCGCGGTAGGGGCGCCACCGCTCCGCGAGCTCGGCGGCGCGGATGGGTGAGCCGTCCTCGCCGAGGCGCTCGAGCGCCCGCCGGACGCCGAGGTCGGAGGCCAGGAAGGCGTCGCGGTCGCCGAGCGCCCGCATCGCGACGTAGTCGGCCGTCCACGGGCCGATCCCCGGCAGCGCGATGAGCCGCTCGCGGGCGGCGCCCGGGTCGGCTCCGGGGGCCAGCTCCAGATCACCGGAGGCCAGAGCCGCGGCGAGCCCGATCAGCGCCCGGCCGCGGGCGCGCGGCATCGGCAGCGACTCGGGGGCGAGCGCGGCGAGCGCGGCCGGTGCGGGGAACAGATGGGTGATCCCGTCGAGCGGCTCGGCGAGCGGCTCACCGAACTCGGTGACCAGGCGGCCGGCGACCGTCGCCGCGGCGGCGATCGAGACCTGCTGGCCGATCACCGCCCGGATCGCCAGCTCGCCCGGGTCCGGGTGGCCGGGGACGCGGCGGCCGGGAGCCGCGCGGACCGCATCCCCGATCAACGGATCCGGCCCGAGCGCCTCGAGCACCCGGCTCGGCGCGGCGTCGAGATCAAACAGTGCTCGGCAGGCGGCCTCGGCGGCGGGGCGGTCGGCCCGATCGGCGAGGGCCGCGCTAACGCGGATCACATCGCGCCGCGGGCGCAGCTCGAGTACCGCGGCCCCGCCGGCGAGCCGCAGCGAGCGACGGTAGTCGCCGTCGGTGACCGCCTCGACGCCGGGCACCGCGCGACGGGCGAAGAAGCCGAGCAGCGGCGCGGGTTCGAAGGGTGGGCGGGGGCGCAATTCGAGCTCCATCACGTTGTGAAACGCGCACCCGATCAGGTTCGTGAGCCGCCGATCGAGCTTGCCAAACGCTAGCCGTGGCGTGACCTGCCGCTGTGGAGCACCGCCATAGCTTCGGCTCGAAATCCGATGCCCGAGGAGGCACCAATGAACCCGAAACTCATGCTGGGACTGATCGTCGCCGTGCTCGCGCTCTCGAGCAGCGCGACTACGATCGCCGGCCCCAGCTTCCAGACGAAGCTCTCGATCGCCTACTCGCCGTCATCCGGCGGCCAGTTCGCCGGCCACGTGCGATCGCATGCCGGCTGCGTGGCGGGACGCGAGGTTTCCGTTTATCGCAAAGGCCCCGGCCGCGATCCGCTGACCGGCGCCGGCACGGCGCGGCCCGGCGGACGTTGGAGCGTCCCGGTTGCGCAGATCCCCGCCGGCGACTACTACGCGAAGGCGCCGGCCATGCACTCGTCCGCCGGCACCTGCGCGGCGGCGAAGTCCGCCACCACCCACGTGTCCTAGTCGGCCGTTCCCGGCGCGGCCCGGCGCGGCGGGTCCGCGACCGGCCGGGCGGGGCTCCGCCTCCCGCGCTTGGCGAACCCGTAACGGATCGCGAGCAGGGTGACAATTGGCACCGCGGTCGCGACAACGAGTGCCTGGAACCACAGGCTGCCACCATCGGTGCCCGAGCCGAGCGAGTGCAGCACCGCGAGCACGTAGACGACGACCGTGGTCCTGTGGATCTGGCGCCAGCGTTTGGCGCCGATCCGGCGCCGCAGATAGAACGTCGGGCCGAGGATCGCGGCGAGGTAGCCGGCGGTGATCCCGAGCCCGGTCCACAGCGGCCGGTAGCTCATCGTGAACGGGACGAAGATGCCGCTGACACCCGGGTTGAGCCACTTATCGCCCAGCAACAGCAGGCCGTGGGCGGCGATCGCAGTCAGCGCCGCCAGTGCGATCTGCTCGTGCACCTTCACCAGGGTGCGCTTGGCGCCGGGCCGACGCGAGACGCCACCGGCCATGTACAGGCCGAGGATCACCGCGGTCGCGATCAGCAAGAACGCGACGATCCCGGCCGACCGGGAGGCGAGCCAGAACGAGTATTGGGACGGATCGGGCTCAGTCACCACCCTCACCACTCTCACCCTCGGGCTCACCGGCCGGAGCCGGTGGCGCGGCTCGCTGCTGCGGTTGTGCGTTGGTCGACGAGCCGACCGAGACCTTCGTCGGCGGCGCGTACACGGCGTAGGCCGCGAGCGCGGCCAGCGCGACAATGATCACGATCGCCAGGAACTTCGTCCGCCAACCCGGCCGCCGGACCTCGCGGAACGCCGGCTTCGCGACCCCGGCGCTCATGGCGCTGTCGGCGAGGTCTGCGTGACGATCTTGGTCGCCTGCTTACGCCTGGCCCGCCTGGCTCGCCGAGCCCTTGCCAGTGGCCTGAGCCGTCTTCGGTGCCACCACTGGGCCGGGCCCGAGCGCCGGGTCGCGACCGTTGCGGACCTGGATCGCCATCAGCGTGAGGACGACGAAGAAGAGGCCGAGGGCGGCCGTGATCACGGCCAGCGGACTCGGGAGCGGCCGCGGCTTCGCGCGCGGAGTGGGCGGGGGCGTCGGGGCCGTGCGGTTCTCATCCATCGGTTCAGTCCTCTCCGCAGACCCGGAAGCCGTAGCCGCGCGCGAACCCGAGGAGCGACTGGGTCAGGCTGTCGAGCTGAGCCCGCTGCGCCTGCAGGCTCTCCACATCCTGCTCGGCGAGCGCGGTCTGCATCTCGCGCCGCAGCTCGAGCTGGCGCTCGATCACGTCGAAGACATTGGTGCGGATGAGCTGTGACTCGCCCGGCGGAACCGGGATCGCCTTGATCTCGCGGAGCTGGCGCTCGCCGAGCGCGATCGAGTCGTCGTACGCCCGCGCGCCCTGAGCGTCCTCGACTCCCTCGGACGCCTGCTCGCGGGCGGCGTTTCGCTCGCGGTCGAGCGTGCGGCAGACGTCATCGACGCGGCGAACGTACGCGCGGCGCGCTGGATCGTTCACCGGCGCGACCGCCGGAGTCCCCGGCAGCTGCTGGCCGTAAGTGGCCGAACTCGGCGGGGTCGAGACGGTCACCGTCGTCTCAGAGCGGTTCGTGTCTCCCCCGCACGCGCCAAACGCTGTCACCGCGAGGGCGATCAGCCCGAGGACGAGCGGCGGTCTATGGATAAATCTGCTCACCGGAGTCCTCGTCGATCACTGTGATCGCGACCGAGGGGCACGACTCGGCGGCCTTCATGATCAGCTCCGGCGGACCCTCGCCGATCACCCTCGCGGTGTCGTCGAGCGCAAACACCCCCGGGGCGATGTCGACGCAGTCACCGTGCGCGGCGCATGCTTGCTCATCGATTTGTGGCAGGTACTTCATCTCGTCTCCTGTCGGGGTTGACTTGCGCGGCCTCGATCAACCGGCGCATCGCCGGGATCGACCGCGGTCGGTCGATCGCCATGCCGGCGACCGGAAGATCGTCGCGCGACAGCAGCGCGCTGAACTCGCCGGAGTCGCGGTCACCATCGAGCTCGACCGCGTCGGCCTCCCGGGCGTCGCCCACGAGCTGAATCCGGTGGCCGTATTGGTCGGTCCAGAACGACGGAAGCGCCGGCGGAGCCGGCTCGAGGCCGAGGATCGCGCGCGCGACCTGCGCGCCCTGGCGAGCTGCGGCCTCCCACTGCTCGCAGCGTTCGTGGACACCGGTCACGGGGTTCGGTGCGCGCGCGGCGTCCCCGGCGGCGAAGACCCCGGGAATCCCGGTGAACCCGGTGGCGTCGACCTGAACCCCGGACGGGTCGAGGCCGCTGCCCTCCACCCACTCGGTCGCCGGGACCACGCCGATGCCGACGGCGAGCGCGTCGCATTCGAGGCGCCGGCCGTCCGTGAGCTGGACCCACGCGGCGCCACGCGGTCCCTCGCCGAACTTGGCGACGTGGGCCGAGAGCACGACCTCGACACCGGCGGCGCGGTGAAGATCGACAAACCAGTCGGCAAGCTCGGGGACGAGCACCCGCATCAACGGGGCGGGTGCTGCCTCGAGCACGGTCACCTCGGCGCCGGCCAGCCGCGCCGTGGCGGCGACCTCGAGCCCGATGAACCCGGCGCCGATCGCGATCAGGCGAACGCCCGGGGCGAGCGCGTCGCGCAGGCGAATCGCGTCATCGACGCCGCGCAGAAGGTGCGTGTTCGCGTAGGCCTCGGTGCCGGGAAGCGGGCGCGGTCGGCTCCCGGTGGCGACGACGACTGAGTCGTAGTCGAGGATCGCGCCGGAGGCCAGGGTGACGGTCTTGAGCCGGGGGTCGAGCGCGACGGCGCGCTCGCCGAGCAGCAGCTCGACCCCGTTGTCGCCGTACCACTGCGGCGCGCGAAATCCCAGTGTGTCCGGATCGCGGTCGCCCGCGAGCACGCCCTTCGAGAGCGGCGGCCGGTCATAAGGCGGGCGCTGCTCGTCGCCGACCATCCGAACGACACCTTCGAAGCCGCGGGCGCGGAGCGTCTCGCAGCATCGCTGCGCCGCCAATCCGGCACCGACGATCAGAATCCCGGCGCTCATCGAGCGCCGTCCCTGGATGTGTCGATCTGGCGGTCCATCGCACATCGACCGTACGTCGGGAGGGCCGCGAGTTCTTCCGGAGCGACTACTCAGCGATCTCAGTTGTCGCCCACACCGCCAGGCGTCGGGATCCGCTCCACCGCCCCATCGTCGGTGACGATGAGCCCACCGTGAGCGGCGAGGACATCCCGGGCGCCGTCCGGGCCCATGAGCAAGGCCGCCTTGGCGAGCGTGTCGGCCTCGACCCCCGTCGGGGCCCGGGCCGTCGCGCCGATCACCCCGGTCCACGCCGGCTCGCCGCTGCTCGGGTCGATCAGATGGTGTGCGAAGCCGCCCGCCGGCAGGGCCCAGACGCGCACGTCCAGGCCCGAGGTCGCCACCGCTCCCGAGCGCAACTCGAACAGGTCCGCGGCGGCTCCGCTGAGCGGATGGCGAACCTCGATCTCGACCGGCTCGGAGTCCGGGTCGCGCCCGCCGACCCGCACGTCCCCGCCGATGTCGATCGCGTAGCGGTCGAGCGACTCGAGGGCACGGGCCACCAGGTCCGCGGCGAGGCCCTTGCCGACCCCGCCGCTGTCGAACATCACCCCGGGAGGTCGCCGGATCTCCCCGAGGTCGTCGAGAACCTGAATCGAGCGCCAGCGCCGGTGTGGGTCCGGGCGCGCCGGTCGTCGGTCGGGAGCCGCCGCCAATGCGTCGGCGAGCGATGCCGACACGACCCCGTCGCGCGAGCGCTCATAGCCGGCCGCGATCAGCTCCGGCACGAGGGTCGGGTCGACGAGGCCGTCTGTTCGCTCCGCCGCCCAGATCGCCGCGCGGACGGCATCGCGCAGCAACGCCGAGGCGGGAACCCGCTCGCGGGGGTCTCGGTTGAGCAGCGAGAGCTCGCTGTCAGGCCGAAAGCGGGAGAGCCGGCGATCGAAGTCGAGGAGCTGAGCCTCGACCGAGATGAGCGTGACGAGCGGCGCCGTAGCCCCCTGGTCGGCCTGCGAGTCGACCATGATTCGGATCTGCGTCCCCATCGCCCGGAAGGCACGTTCGTCCACAGCCCCACTGTGACGCGACGCCGGCCCGGGCGTCGTGGAAGGTGGTCAGGAAGCGCAAGCGTCGCCACTAGCGCGCCACCCACCGCCCCAGCGGCGCAACCGCTGCGGCGCTCCCGGGTTAGCTGAAAGGATCCGCGCATGACCGACACACCTCCAAGCTCCGCGATCTCTCGCCGGCGCCTGCTCGGAACCGGGGCCGCGGCCTCGGCCGGCGCGGTGCTCGGCGCCGCCCCCGAAGCCCTCGCCGGCAGCGCGAAACCGCGCCACAAGCGCCGCCGCCGCGCCGACGTCGCGATCGTCGGGGCCGGCTTCGCGGGGCTGACCGCGGCTCGCGAGCTCGAGCGCCAGGGGCACTCGACGGTCGTGCTCGAGGCCCGCGACCGCGTCGGCGGCCGCGTGCTCAACGCCGAGATCGGCGGCGGCGACGTGACCGAGCGCGGCGGCACCTTCGCCGGGCCGACCCAGGATCGGGTGATCGCCCTCGGCGAGAAGCTCGGGGTCGGCCTCTTCAACACCTACGACACCGGCGACAACCTCTACATCGCGAACGGGGCGCGCCTGCGCTTCAGCGACACGAGCTTCACCGGCTCGGCGCCCCCCGACCCCACCATCCTCCCCGACCTGATCCAGTTCGTCACCCGGCTGGACGAGATGTCGAAGGAGGTTCCGGTCGACGCCCCCTGGTCGGCACCGAAGGCGGCCGAGTACGACGCGCAGACGCTGCAGCAGTTCGTCGACGAGAACACGGTCACGCCGCAGTTCAAGAACCTGGCCTCGATTGCGACCCGGCCGATCTTCGGCGCCGAGCCGCGCGAGATCTCGCTGCTCTACGTCCTCTTCTACATCGCTTCGTCGGGCAACGAGCAGAACATCGGCACCTTCGAGCGCAACTTCAACACCCGCGACGGCGCGCAGATGTACCGGTTCGTCGGTGGCTCGCAGGTCATCTGCAAGCGGATCGCGCGCAAGCTCGGCCGCTCGGTGGT
Source organism: uncultured Solirubrobacterales bacterium (assembly GCA_963781265.1). Classification (GTDB taxonomy): domain Bacteria; phylum Actinomycetota; class Thermoleophilia; order Solirubrobacterales; family 70-9; genus WHSW01. The sequence goes on along the minus strand of CAWAFH010000018.1, from coordinate 115,272 downwards.
GCTCGAGTCGCCCGTTCGGCGGATCGTCCAGGAGCGTCACGGGGTGACCGTGCACTCGGAGCGGATGGAGGTCAGGGCGAAGCGCGTGATCGTCGCCGTGCCCCCGGTGCTCACCGGGAAGATCGACTACGAGCCCGGGCTCCCCGATGATCGCGTCGACCTGATCGACCACTTCCCGCAGGGCAACCTGACCAAGGCGGCGTGCGTGTACCCGCGCCCGTTCTGGCGCGACGACGGGCTCACCGGCCAGGTGCTGTACGAGAACGGCCCGATCTCGGCGAGCTTCGACGACTCGCCCGAGGACGGCGGCAAGGGTGTCGTGTTCGGGTTCATCGGCGGCGACCAAGCGCGCTCGTTCGCGAAGCTCAAGCCGAAGCAGCGTCGCCGCGCGGTGATCGCCAACTACGTCGACTTCTTCGGCCCGCAGGCCGCGAACCCGAGCAAGTACATCGAGACCGCCTGGAAGGCCGAGACCTGGACCCGGGGCTGCCCGGTCGGGATCCCCGGGCTCGGGCAGCTCTCGGCCAATGGCCCGGCGCTGCGCCGCCCGGTCGGTCGCATTCACTGGGCGGGCACCGAGACCTCCGACTACTGGGCCGGCTACATGGACGGGGCCGTTCGCTCCGGGGAGCGCGCCGCCGCCGAGGTGCTCGAGCGCCTCTAGCTCAGCCCGGCCCGCCTTCGATGCCGGCGCGGACCTCGTCGGCGCGCGTCTCGATCGGAAAGCTGGTCAGGGCCCACGTCGCGCCGGCGTCGTCCCACGGCGCCGGATCGGTGCCCGGCGCCATCTCGATCACGAGGTCGAACGGGTCGTCGCCGTCGCGCAGCTCGGTGACCTCTGCCGCCAGCTCGGCGAGCTCCGCAGGGCCCGGCAGGTCGATCGGAAAGAACCCGTCCCAGCGCGCTGCGCGCCGCAGCGGCCGCCGGTTCGGCCACCGGCCGGCGACCCATACCGGGATCCGCGGATTCTGGACCGGCGAGGGCTCGAATCCCCCGTCCCAGTAGCCGGCGAGCTGGTCGAGCCCGCGGTCGAGCAGCTCGGCGCGGGCGCGCGGATCGGTCTCCTCCCCGTGGCCGCTGAGCTCGCCGCTGTTGTCGCTGCCCAGCCCGACCCCGAGGGTGAGCCGCCCGTCGCTGAGCCGGTCGAGGCTGGCCGTCTCGCGCGCGAGCTTGTGGACCCGCCGCCGCGAGAGCGGGGTCACCATGGGGCCGAGGCGCACCCGCGCGGTCGCGACGGCGATCGCCGCAAGCGCGATCCACGGATCGGCGAGCGCTCGAACCGGGGCGCGGTAGTCGACGTGGTCCCAGATGAAGAACCCCTCCCACCCGCGGTCCTCGGCGAGCGCCGCGAGCTCGGCCAGCAGCCTCGGCTCGGCGAGCTCGTCGAACGGCGGCATGAACAGCCCGCGTCTCATCGTCCGCGACCATACCCACGGGCGTCAGGTCTTAGCCGGGCTTCGGGCTCTCTTTAGGACGGCGCGATTCGCTGTCTGCATGAACGAAGACGACCAGCAGGCGGTCGAGCCTCCGCGCCGGGCGCTGATCAAGCGTCGCTGGGCGATCGTCCGCAAGGCGGGCGGCGGGGCCGCTGTGCTCGCCGTCGCCGGCGCGATCGCGCTCGGCGACCCGAACGACACGACCGACCACGGACAGGACGGGGTGGGCGGAGGCTCGCAAATCGAAGCCGAGTCGTGAGAGACTCGGCTGGATGCGACAGCTGACCAGCGTCGATGCGCAGTTCCTGGCGCTCGAGAACGCCAGGCAGAGTGGGCACGTCGGCGGCCTCGCGATCCTCGATCCGAGCACCGCGCCGGGCGGCCAGCTCGAGCTCGCCGACGTCCAGCGGATGATCGCCGAGCGCCTGCCATTGCTGCCGCCGATGCGCTGGCGGCTCGTGGAGGTCCCGTTCGGGCTGGACTACCCGTACTGGGTCGACGACGAGGACTTCGACCTCGACTTCCACGTCCGCGAGCTCGCCCTGCCGCCCCCCGGCACCGACGAGAAGCTCGCCGAGCAGGTTGCGCGGATCGTCTCGCGCCCGCTCGACCGGGCCCGGCCGCTCTGGGAGCTCTATCTGATCCACGGGCTCGAGCACGGCTATGTCGGCATGCTGACCAAGATCCACCACGCGACCATCGACGGCCTCTCCGGCGCCGAGATCATGGGCGTCCTGTTCGACCTCGAGCCGGGCGGCGCCACCGAGCGCCCGGAACCTCGTGGACGGCGCAACGGCGGCAAGCCCGGCGACCTCGAGATGCTCGCGCGCGGCCTCGTCGGCCTGCCCCGGTACCCGGTGCGGATGCTGAGGTCGCTGCCCACCGCGTTGCCGAACCTCGACGAGACCGCGTTCGGGACCCTGCCGGGCGCCGACACGGTCGCCCGCTTCTCCGAGCGCCTGCGCCGCACGCTGCGCGGGCCCCGCGAGGGCGGCGAGCTCGAGCGCTCCCCGTACAAGCCGCCGCGCACATCGTTCAACGGGCGCGTCTCGCCGCATCGGCGCTTCGTCTTCGGCCGGCTCGACCTGGAGCGGGTCAAGGCGGTCAAGAACGCCCACGGCTGCACCGTCAACGACGTCGTCGTCTCGATCTGCGCCGGCGCGGTGCGCCGCTGGCTGATCTCGCACACGGAGCTGCCGGCGGACCCGCTGGTCGCCCAGATCCCGGTCTCGGTGCGCTCCGAGCAACAGCAGGGGACCTACGGCAACCGGATCATGCTGATGAGCGCGCCGCTGTTCACCAACGTCGTCGACCCGGTCGCGCGCCTGCACGAGACGCACGATGCCCTCGCGTCGATGAAGGAGCGCCACCGGGCGATGCCGGCCGACCTCCTGCAGGACGCGAACCACTTCATCCCCCCGGCGGTGTTCGCGCGCGCCGCGCGGGCGACCACAGGGCTCGCGGCGAGCCGTCGCGGCCGGCCCGCCTGGAACCTGGTGATCTCGAACGTCCCCGGGCCGCAGTTCCCCCTGTATTGCGCCGGCGCCGAGCTGAAGGCGAACTACCCGGTCTCGGTGGTCACCGACGGCATGGGCCTCAACATCACCGTGATGAGCTACTGCGGCAAGATGGACATCGGGATCGTCACCGACCGCGACCAGATCCCGGACGCCTGGCGGCTGATCGGCTTCCTCGAGGACGCGCTCGGCGAGCTCGAGGGCGCGTAAGGCTCGGTCGTTCGACGCTCTCCGTGTCCGCGACCGTGCTCTACATGTCCATGTCCCTCGACGGCTTTATCGCCGGTCCGAACGAAGGGCCCGACAACGGGCTCGGCGACGGCGGACACCGCCTGCACGAATGGGCCTTGGCGGACTCCCGCGACCACAAGGGAGCCAGCCGTCCGGCCGGCGTCGACGGCGCGGTCTTCGACGAGATGATGTCCACCGGGGCGGTGGTCGCCGGCCGGGGGACCTTCGAGCCGGCCGGCGGCTGGGACGGCGACCACCACGACGGCGTGCCGATCTTCATCCTCACCCGCCAGGAGCCCAAGAGCGGGGCACAGTGGCCGCTGGTCAGCTACGTGAGCGACGTGGCGAGCGCGATGCGTCAGGCGAAGCAGGCGGCGGGCGACAAGGACGTGCTGGTCCACGGCGCCGGGACCGCCCAGCTCGCGCTCGCTGCCGGCGTGCTCGACGAGCTCGAGCTCCATGTCATCCCGGTGCTCTTCGGCCAAGGGCGTCGCCTCTTCGACAACCTCGATCCCGAGCAGATCGAGCTGGAGCGCACCCGCGTCCTCGAGGGCGACGGCGCCACCCATCTCCACTACCGAGTCCGGCGATCGGCGGCGAGCCCAGTATCCCGCGGAAGCGTGCTCCTGAACTAGGACCAGAACTCGTCCCAGGCGTTGAGGTCGTAGAAATACTCCCGACCGTCAGTCACCCGGCCATCCTCGATCTGAAAGACGAGGCAGCAGTCGACGTCGAGACGCTTGCCGTTTCGCTCGGCGCTAAAAGCCGCCCGCATGTAGAGCCGCGACAGAGCCGGCTCAAGCGAGAATCGGCGATGGCCTGAAGCCCTTGACGATGAGGTAGATGCCGAGCGAGGCCTCCCAAGCGATCTCCGGGAGCGACGCGACGAAAGCTACGGCGTCACTTTGCTCATAGGCGCCGAACAGGATCGCGATCGAGGAAGCGAAGATCAGCGGACCGCCGATCAGGCCGAGCATCGCCATCCGGGGCGGCACCAGGCCGGACCGGTACATGAGGTAGCCGAGGATCAGCCCGTTTCCGAGGCCGACACAGAAGCCGGGCCCGAGCAGGAACGTCCAGTCATGGACCGCGACCAGCGACTGGCCGGTGACGTCCAGGGCGGAACCGTCGGCGCCGGCCGCGCCGGCGAAGTCCTCACGCAGGGTGACGACGGCCATCAGGCTGATGATCCCGACGGCGATGATCGTCGACTCGACGACACGGCTGGCGACGTAGCTGAGCGAGAGGCTCTCGCTCTGGCGCTTGAGGATGGGAAACAGTACGACCGCCGTTCCGATGTTGGCGACGACGAGAAGGACCTCGAACAAAGCGCCCAGCGAGATGCGCGCGTCGGTACCGCCACCGAAGATGTAATCGGTGTCGTTCAGCACCGGGTCGTAGAGAAGGAGTCCTGCGATTGCGGTGATGAACGTGACGACGAAGAGCCATCCGGCGATCCGCGCCGTCCTTCTTGGGTCCGCGACGTGTGTGGACGCGTCCACCGCCCCCTGAGCGTGGTCAGTCATCAATCCCTCGATCCCGTCCCTTCGGTGCCAAGGTGCCGCGCAGTCGAAGGGAGGGACGAGACCTTCGACGGGCGGCGTCTTACGTTTCTGTGACCCCGCTGGCCCGCGGTCGCTCGCTACTCACGGCCGAGCAGCAGTTCGCGGGTTGCGACGAGCCCGGCCAGGTGTCCGCTGCCGAGGGCGATCGCGACCTGTTGTGGCGCGAAGGCGAGGTCGCCGGCGGCATACACCCCGGGCACGCTGGTGTGCGCCTGTTCATCCACGTGAACGAAGCCGGTCTCGGTCAGCTCGAGCCCGAGTTGCTCGGGCAGCGAGTCACGGCGGCGAAGCGGCGCGTGGACGAGCACCGCGTCGCAGCGCACCTCCGAGCCATCGCGGAGCGTCAGGGCCTCAAGGCTGCCGTCCACCTCGCGAACACCGGTCACTTCGCTTGGATCAATGACGAACACATCGTCGGTCCAGCCGGCCAGCAGGGCGGCGTGTCGGTCCGCGATCTCGCCTGTGCCATAGACCGCGACGCGGCGGTCGCGCACGTCCCAGCCGTGGCAGAAAGGGCAGTGAAAGACGGCGTCGCCCCACAACTCCGCAAACCCCGGAACGGCTGGGACCTCGTAGGCCATGCCGGTCGCCAGGACCAGTGCGCGCGTTCGGATCTCGCCGCGATCGGCCAGCACGACGACGAACCCGTCGCCCTCCCGGCGTGCGGCGACGGCCTCGGCGTCATCGAACTCGACGGCGTCGTAGGCGGCGACCTGCGACCGCCCCACCGCGTAGAGCTGCTCCGGCGGCGTGCCGTCATGACCGAGCAGGCCGCCGACGTGGTTCGCCGCTCGGTTGCTCTGGTTGCCGCGGTCGAGCAGCAGCGTGTGTCGACGGGCGCGTCCGAGTACCAATGCGGCGCTCAGGCCTGCGACCCCGCCACCGACGACCACGCAGTCGTAGTCGCTGGGCGGCTGGGCTTCGGTGCCGTGCTCCATCCCTTCCTCCGATAGCGCGCGAGCCACGGAGTCCGGCTCAGCGCGACGGAAAGCGCGGGTCGTCGCGAATCGAGTCGAGGTCCGCGTCGTCGGCGGCCCACTCGATCACGTCCCGGTTCGCACGCGCCGCGATCTCGAAGTGGTCGAGCGCGCGCTCGGGGCGGCCGGCGAGCGCCTCGTAGCAGGCGAGTTGGTAGCGCAGGGTCGGGTGCTCCGGGTAGTCGGCGAGGCCCTCCGAGGCGATCTCGATCGCGGCGTCGTAGTCGCCGCCCGAGTTCGGCGCCTCGGCGGCGTACCAATACTCGAACGGCGAGACCGGAAGCGCGGCGCCCGGGGGCCCGCCGGCGACGAGCACGGTGGTCGCGTCGGCGGTCGCCATCGCCTCGCGATGCACCCCGACGTCGACCCGGATCATCGTTCCGGCGGGGGCGTCGACCGTCTCGTCGCCGATCTTGAACCGCGCCGACCCCGAGACGACGAGGTAGAGCTCCTCGTGCGCGCCGGCGCCGGCGCTGGTCTCGTCGTGAGGCTCGATCACGCCGTCGCCCGTCGCGTTGGCGGAGTAGGCGTTCACCGCGATCCCGGTGATCCCGAGCGGACGTCGCACCGGGCGCCAAATCGAATGGCCGAGATCGACGCGCTCGAGCGCGTCGACGCTGGTGATCGCATAGCCCCCCGCTGGCTGGTCCGGGACCACGCCGCGACCGTAACACGGACCGAGCGGGCCCTGCACGGCGCGTGGGGGTGAGCTCAGCTGGGGGAAAGGTCGGCGCCGATGCCGTGGCGGTGGGCAACCGCCGCGGCCTCGGTCCGGCCGCGTACGTCGAGCTTGGTGAGGATCCGCGAGACGTGCACGCTGGCCGTCTTCTCAGCCATGAACAGGCGCTCGCCGATCTCGCGGTTCGTCGCCCCCGCGGCGACGAGCTCGAGCACCTGCAGCTCGCGGGGCGTGAGCCCGAACGGCGTCTCCTCCTCGACCGGCGGAGCGTTGTCGGTCGGCTGCTCGGCGCCCCGCAGGTTGAGCCTGGCCCGGGCGGCCAGCCCCTCGATCTCACCGCTGAGCCAATACGCGCCGAGGCGCTCCGCTCCGGCCGCGCTCTCCGACAGCGACGCGGTCGCCGCATCGCGGTTCGAGCGGGCGAGTTGCGCCTGCGCCTGGCGCCAGCGCGCCAGCGCCACCTGGTAGGGCCGCTCGAGCCGCTGCCATTCGCGCACCGCCGCCCCCCACAGGGCCGGGTCGTCCTCGCCGGCGCCGCGCGCGTGCTCGGCCTCGGCGACCGCCAGCGTCGCCAGCTCGACCGGGGTCTCGGCCTCCTCGACCGCGGCCCGGACCATCTCGATCAGGCCGGCGGACCGGTCGATCGCGGCCCGCTCGGCGCGGTCGTCGCCGAGGTCGCGGGCCCGGACCGCGCCCTCGGCCTCGACCGCGATCCCGGCGGTCGCGCAAAGCGCGATCCGGGCGACGTCCTCGCTGCAGAATTGAATCCGGTCGATCCCGCGGTCGGCGGCGGCGCGGGCGGCCTCGAGATCGCCGCGGCGCAGCTCGAGCTCGGTCTGCAGCGAGGCGAGCAGGGCGAGGTACTGCGGCTCGAGCGCCTCGCGCAACAGGCCCTCGGCGTATTCGAGCGAGTCGGCGGCCTCGTCGGTGCGGCCTCGCGCCAGCGCCAGCTGCGCGGCCCGCAGGTTCGCGTGCGCGCGCCCGACCCCCTGGCTGCCCTTGTCGGTCGCTCGCAACTCCGCCTCGGCGCGGTCCCACTCGCCGAGATCGAAGTAGATCTCGGCGAGGCTGAGGTGGATGAAGTTCATCGATCGGGTCGAGCCACCCGTGCTCACCTCGGTGCGATCGGCGACCTTGGCGATCCCCTGCTCGGCGGTCTCCCGGGCCAGCTCGATGTGGCCGCTCAGGTGCAGCGAGTCGGCGAAGTTCATGTACGCCATCGCGAGGTCGTCGCTGAATCCGGTGCGCTCGGCGATCTCGATCGACTCGAGCATCCGGGCGCGGCCCTCCTCCTCGCGCCCGAGCGCGTAGAGCGCGCACCCCAACCGGCTGACGATGCCCGCCCTGGTCGAGTCGAGGTCGAGCGCGTCGGCCGCCGCGAGCGCCTCCGGCGCCGCCTCGACCACCTCTCGAAACCGGCCCTGGAGCAACAGGAAGCGGAGCCTCTGCGCCAATAGCCGCGCCCGTGCCGGCGAGTCGCTTTCCGGGTCGAGTAACGCCAGGCCGCGGCTCTGTGTCTGGCGGCTGCGCTCGGCCTGGCCGAGCGTCCACTGGCAGGTCGCGAGCGCGGTCAGCACCGAGGCGAGCCGCTCCGGGTCGGCGCCGTCGCCGAGCGCCTCGACCGCGTCCTCGTAAAGCGCCGCGCCGACCGCGTCCTCGCCGAACATGTAGTGGGCGCGCGCCGCGCGGATCAGAACCTCGCCCTCGTCGACGCCGGTCACCTCCTCCGCATCCGGGACCCGCGGCCAGAGTTCGAGCGCGCGGTCGAGGAGCCCGGCGGCCTCGCCGTAGGCGTGCAGCTTGCGGACCGCGGTCGATGCCTCGAGCGCGGAGCGGAGCGCCTTCGGTTGATCTCCGGCGGCGTAGTAGTGATGGGCGATGCCGGTCGCCGTCCAGGCGGGATCGCCGTCGGCGCCGACGCATTCGAGCGCCTCCGCGTGCGCGAGGTGAAGCTGGGAGCGCTCGCCCGGCAGCAGGTCGTCGTAGAGCACCTCGCGCAGCAGCGCGTGCCGAAAGCCGAGCCGACCGGAGTCGAGGGCCACGACGATCTGCGCCTCGAGCGCCTCGCGCATCGCCGCGTCGACGGCCGCGCGATCGGCGCCGGTCGCCTCTGCGAGCAGCTCCTCGCGCGCCCGATTGGCGACCGCGAGCGCGCGCAAGAGCCGCTGGCTCGCCTCCGAGAGGCGCTCGACTCGCAGCAGCAGCGCCTCTCGGAGGCTGGGCGGGAGCGAGCCGCGCCCGTCGATGCCGGCAGCGATCAGCTCCTCGGTGAACAGCGGGTTGCCGCCGCTGCGGCCGAACAGCCGCTCGACCACGTCGGCGTGTGGCTCCGCCCCGAGGATGTCGGAGAGCTGGTCGGCGAGCTCAGCGCGGTCGAAGCGCTCGAGCTCGATCCGCCGCGCTCGCGGGGTGCGCTCGAGCTCGGCGAGTATCGGCCGCAGCGGATGGCGGCGGTGCAGCTCGTCGGCCCGGTAGGTGGCGACGACGACGACCCGCTCGTCGGTCAGGCTGGCAGCGAGGAAGCGCAGGAACGAGCGGGTCGAACGATCGGCCCAGTGGATGTCCTCGATCCAGAGCAGCACCGGACGCTCCTCGGCGAGCCGGTCGGTGAGCTCGAGGAAGGCGTCGAAGAGCCGGCGCTGAGCCTCGCCGCGTTCGGTCTCGGGCTCGGTCGACGGCTCGCCGATCTCGGGGTTGAGGCGCGCCAGCTCCGCCCGGGTGCCCTCCGAGACCTGCTCGAGCACCGGCTCGCAGGAGCGCTGTAGCGGACGCAGCGCTCCGACCAGCGGCGCGTACGGCAGCTCGTCCTCCCCGAGCTCGACGCAGGCCCCGCCGATCGCCCGGGCGCCCTGGTGCTCGGCGGTGGCGATCAGCTCACGCAGAAGCCTCGTCTTGCCGACCCCTGATTCGCCGGAGACGAAGAACAGCGCCGGCAGCCCGGCCGGATCCTCGCCGGCCAGCGTTCGCTGCAGGTCGGCGAGCTCCCGTTGACGCCCGACGAAGCGACTGCTGGTGACGCGCTGGGCCACACCACCAGTATGGCCCTCGGTCCGCTCTCACGCCTAAGGGGTCGGGCTTGGAAAGTAAGGGGTCGGGGCGTCGAAGTCGGCCCGAAAACCCGATGTGGAAGCGGTTTCTTAGCCGTAGCTTGGTGATCGAGAGGAAGCGAAGGAAAGGAACCGATGATGACCGCCCTGATCACCACCATTGCGGCCCAGCGAAACCAGGAGATGCGCGACTACGCCGCCTCTCGCCGCCGGGCCCGCGGAGCTCGCCGCCGCCGCACGCGGTCGGCGGGCGCCGCCACGATCGCCGAGCGGGCGTTGGTCCGCCGGATCGATCCGAGCGAGGACCGCGAAGCGCTCGAGGCGCTCGCCGGCCGCGACTCCGCCGCCGCCCCGAGCGGCGAGGTGCTCGCCGCCGAGCTCGACGGCCGCCTGATCGCCGCGGTCTCGATCACCACCGGCGACCTGGTCGCCGACCCGTTCATCCCGACGGCGTCCGTCGTCGAGCGGCTCGAGCTGCGAGCCAAGCAACTGCGCCGACACGGCGGCCGGCCGGCGTTTCGCCGCCACGGCTTCCACATCTCGGCGCGCCCGCGGCGCAGCTAGCCCGTCCGGCTCCTTCGCCGTCCCTCTCATCCCCGCGACGCCACCCGGCCTGCCCCGGGTGGCGTTCGCGTGCGCGCTCGGCGCCCTCGAATCGGGCAAACCCGCGACCGATTAATTGGCCTCACCACGGCGGTCTACACCCCTGAACACCCCTACGAGAGGACGAGACATGCAGCAGAAGATCATCCCCAACCTGTGGTTCGACGGGGCGGCCGAGCAGGCCGCGAACTTCTACATCTCCGTGTTCAAGAGCTCGCGGATCGTCAGCGTCGCCGAGTACCCGGAGGGCAGCCCCGGTGAGGCCGGAACCGTGATGACGGTCGAGTTCGAGCTCGACGGCCAGCGGTTCGTCGGCATCAACGGCGGCCCCCAGTTCAAGTTCGACGAGGCGGTCTCGTTTCAGATCAACTGCGAGACCCAGGCGGAGGTCGACTACTACTGGGACGCGCTCACCGAGGGCGGCGAGGAGAGCCAGTGCGGCTGGCTCAAGGACAAGTTCGGGCTCTCCTGGCAGGTCGTCCCCGAGGGGATGGAAGCGGTGTTCTCGGACCCGGACCCGGCGAAGGCCCAGCGGGCGATGCAAGCGATGCTCGGGATGCGCAAGCTCGACATCGCGGCGCTGCGCGCGGCCGCCGAGGGCGTGGCGGCGAGCTGAGCCGTGGCGGCGGCCGCCGCCGGTAGGGTGGCCGAGTGGCCGCCTCACTCACCCAGGACGAACTTCGCGAGCTGCAGCGACCGATCAAGGAGCGCTACCGCGACGACCCGGCGACGGCCGAGATCACCCTGCGGGCGGATGGAACGCTGGAGGAGGGCATCTCGTGCTCGGTGCAGACCGGGAAGGCGCTGGTCGAGGCCGGCCTGCACCCGGACACGGGTGGCGACGGGACGCTCGCCTGCTCGGGCGACATGTTGCTCCAGGCGCTGGTCGCATGCGCGGGCGTGACCATGCGATCCGTCGCGACGGCAATCGGGCTCGACGTGGCCGGCGCGGTCCACGCCGAGGGCGACCTCGATTGGCGAGGAACGCTGGCGATCGACAAGGGAGCGCCGGTCGGCTTCCGGCGGATCCGCCTGCGGTTCGAGCTCGACACCGACGCGAGCGACGAGGACCTCGAGACCCTGATCCGGCTGACCGAGCGCTACTGCGTCGTCTTCCAGACGCTCGCCGGGTCCCCCGAGCTCTCGGTCTCGACCGACCGCGCGCGACCCTAGCTCAGGCCTCGAAGGCCAGCTCGCCCGACCTGAACGCCGCCGCGGTCAGCGGGACGCCGGGCCGGTAGATCAGGTGCGCCGGCGAGGGCGCGTCGAGGACGACGGCGTCGGCGCGGGCGCCCGGGGCGAGGTGGCCGATGTCCGTGCGGCGCAGGGCGAGCGCGCCGCCGAGCGTCGCGGCGAGCACCGCCTCGTCGATCGTCATCCCCATCTCGCGCACCGCGAGCGCGATGCAGAACGGCATCGAGGTCGTGTAGCTGGAGCCCGGGTTCGTGTTGGTCGCCAGAGCCACAGCGACCCCGGCGTCGATCGCCCGCCGCGCGTCCGGATACGGCTGGCGGGTGGAGAAGTCGGTCGCCGGCAGGAAGGTCGCGACCGTCTCGCCGCCGGCGAGCGCGCCGACGTCCGCGTCGGCGAGATAGGTGCAGTGGTCGACCGACGCAGCGCCCATCTCGACCGCGAGCTCCACGCCGTCGCCCGGGCCGAGCTGGTTGCCGTGCACGCGCAGGCCAAGGCCGGCCGCCCGCCCCGCCTCCAGCACGGCGCGCGACTGCTCGCGGTCGAACGCGCCGCGCTCGCAGAAGACGTCGATCCAGCGGCTGTGCGGCGCGCATGCGGCGAGCATCTCGCCGCACACGAGGTCGACGTAGTCGTCGGCGCGATCCTCGTACTCGGGCGGCACGAGGTGGGCGCCGAGGAACGTGACGTCGTCGGAGAGCTCGCCGGCCAGCCGGCAGATGCGAGCCTCGGACTCGACCGTGAGCCCGTAGCCGGACTTGATCTCCTGGTGGGTGATCCCGGCCGCGAGCGCCTCGGCCTGCCGCGCCCGGGCGAGCTCGAGCAGTTGCTCGTCGGAGGCGGCCCGGGTCGCCTCGGTGGTGACCGCGATCCCGCCCGCCTCATACGGCGCCCCGGCCATCCGTGCCGCGAACTCCTCGGCGCGGTCGCCGGCGAAGATCAGGTGGGTGTGGCTGTCGACGAAGCCCGGGAGCACGCAGCGCCCGGCGGCGTCGAAGCGTTCGTCGCCGGCGGCTCCCGCCGGCTCGACCGCGGCGACGACCCCGCCCTCGATCACCAGCGCCGCGTCGCGGACGAGGCCGAGGTCGCCCTCGCCGAGCCCGGGGTCGTTGGTGACGAGGGCCCCGATCCGGTCGATCACCAGCGCGCTCACCACACCACCTCGGCGATCGACGCGCGCAGCTCGGCGGCGACGTCGAGGTCGACGTGGGCGCCGTCGCGGACGATCTCGCGTCCGGAGCAGACCACTCGCTCGACGTCGGCCGCGCTCGCGGCGAACACCGCCGCTTCGAGCGCTGTCTCGGCCGTGGTCCCGGCGAGCCGGACGCTGTCGAGCCCGATCGTGACCAGGTCCGCGGGCGCCCCCGCCTCGATCGCCCCTGCCTCGGCCCAGCCGATCGAGGCGTGGCCGTCGCGGCTCGCGGCGCGCAGCAACGCGGCCGATCGGTGGCGACCGCGCTCGCCGCTCGCAAGGCGCTCGTCGAGCTCGACCGCGCGTGCCTCCTCGAACGGATCGATGATCGCGTGGGAGTCGGAGCCGAGCGCCAGGGTCGTCCCCGCCTCGATCAGCGCGCGCGCGGGACCGATCCCGTCGGCGAGGTCGCGCTCGGTGGTCGGGCAAAGGCAACAGCAGGCGCGCGCGTCGCCGAGCGCGGTGATGTCGGCCTGGTCGATGTGGGTCGCATGCACCGCCGTGAACCGATCGCTGAGCGCCCCGGCGCGCTCGAGCACCTTGGTCGGGCTGGCGCCGTAGGCCGCGAAGCAGGCCTCGTTCTCGGCCGGTTGCTCGGAGACGTGCGCGTGAAGCGGGCACCCGCGCTCGTTCGCCCAGCCGGCGATGACAGCCGCCGAGTCGGGGTCGACCGCCCGGACGCTGTGGATCGCGGCGCCGATCCGGGCGCCGTCGTCGCCGGCGAGCTCCCCGACCCGCTGCGCCCAGGCGTCGGCGTCCGGGTCGGCGAACCGCGTTTGCACCTCGTTCAGCGGCTCCCCGATCCCGCCGTGCAGATAACACGTGTCGAGCAGCGTGATCCGGATCCCGGCCTCGGCGGCGGCTTCGATCAGCGCCTTGCCGACCTCGTTCGGATCCGCGAAGGGCTCGCCGCCGGTGTCGTGGTGCAGGTAATGGAACTCACCGACCGCGGTGATCCCGGCGAGCGCCATCTCGGCGAAGGTCGCCCGCGCCAGGCGCCGATAGCCGTCCGGGTCGACCCGGGAGGCGACCGCGTACATGTCCTCGCGCCAGGTCCAGAAGCTGCCGCCGCGGCGCTGCACCCGCCCGCGCAGCGCCCGGTGGAAGGCGTGCGAGTGTGCGTTCGCGAGCCCCGGCAGCGTGAGGCCGTCGAGCCTCGTCGCGCCGGAGGGCGGCGCCGCGACGCCGGCTTCGACCGAGGCGATCCGCTCGCCGTCGACCTCGACGACCACCCCGCCCGCCGCGGACTCGCCGCCGAGCCAGGCGAGCTCGCACCAATACGAATCGGGGCTCAAGACCCCACCCGTTCGGCGAACTCGGTGATCCGCGCGACGAAGGCATCGCGGTGAAACCGCTCGAACTGCTCCCACGTGGTGAGCGTGCGCGGGTCGGCGCGGTCGACGAAGAGAACGCCGTCGAGGTGATCGACCTCATGTTGGAAGGTGCCGGCGGTCAGGCCGCGCTTGACCTCGTCGTGCTCGACCCCGTCACGGTCGAGGTAACGGACCCGGACGCTGACGTGGCGGTCGAGCTCGCCGCGCAGGTCCGGGACCGAGAGGCAACCCTCGTTGATCGCGACCAGTTCGTCGTCGAGCGGCGCGAGCACCGGGTTCACGAACACGGTCAGGGGGATCTGCGGCTTGTACGGATATCGCGGGTTGTGGTCGACCTCGGCGACCGCGATCCGCAGCGGCTGGCCGACCTGCGGGGCCGCGATCCCGGCGCCCCCGGCGTCCCGCATCGTCTCGATCATGTCGTCGATCAGGCGCTGCGTCTCGTCCGAGGCGAGCTCCTCGGGCGTCAGTTCGCGTGCGGGGCGGCGGAGGGTCGGGTGGCCGATGGTGAGGATGGGCAGGACGGTCAACGCTCGTCGCTCGCCGCTCGTCGCTCGCCGCTCGACATCGGGATGTGGACCCCCCGTTCTTCGGCGACCTCCAGCGCGTGCTCGTAGCCGGCGTCCGCGTGGCGGATCACGCCCATCCCCGGGTCGGCGGTCAGCACCCGGTCGAGCTTCTCGGCGGCGAGCTCCGTGCCATCGGCGACGCAGACCATCCCGGCGTGGATCGACCGCCCGATCCCGACCCCGCCGCCGTGGTGGATCGACACCCAGCTCGCCCCCGAGGCCGTGTTGACGAGCGCGTTCAGCAGCGGCCAGTCCGCGATCGCGTCGGAGCCGTCGCGCATCCCCTCGGTCTCGCGGTACGGCGACGCGACCGAGCCGGAGTCGAGGTGGTCGCGGCCGATCACGATCGGAGCGCTCACCGCGCCCGTTCGCACCAGCTCGTTGAAGCGCAGCCCAAGCCGGCGACGCGCGCCGTACCCGAGCCAGCAGATCCGCGCGGGCAGGCCCTGGAAGGCGATCCGCTCGCTCGCCATGCGGATCCAGCGCGCGAGCGCCGCGTCCTCGGGGAACTCGGCGAGCACCGCGCGGTCGGTCGCCGCGATGTCGGCCGGATCGCCCGACAGGGCGGCCCAGCGGAACGGTCCCTTGCCCTCCTCGAACAGCGGCCGGATGTAGGCGGGAACGAAACCCGGGTAGTCGAAGGCGCGCTCGAAGCCGCCGAGCTGGGCCTCGCGCCGCAGGCTGTTGCCGTAGTCGAAGACCTCGGCGCCCACGTCCTTGAACCCCACCATCGCGAAGCAGTGCGCGGCGGCTGAGGCGCGCGCCCGGCGGATGTACTCGTCGGGGTCGCGCTCGCGCAGCTCGTCGGCCTCCGACAGCGAGAGCCCGGCGGGGATGTAGCCGACCAGAGGGTCGTGGGCGCTGGTCTGGTCGGTGACCACGTCCGCGTCGAAGCCGCGGCGCAGCAGCTCCGGGACAACCTCGGCGGCGTTCGCGCAGAGGCCGACGCTGAGCGCCCGGCGCTCCGTCTTGGCCGCCTCGCAGCGCGCGATCGCGTCGTCGAGGTCCTCCGCCCGCTCGTCGAGATAGCGCGTCTCCAGCCGGCGGCGGATCCGCTCCGGGTCGACCTCGATGCACAGCGCGACGCCGTCGTTCATCGTCACCGCGAGCGGCTGCGCGCCCCCCATCCCGCCGAGCCCGGCGGTCAGCGTGATCGTCCCCGCGAGGGATCCGCTGAAGCGGCGCCGCGCGATCTCGGCGAAGCACTCGTAGGTCCCCTGGACGATCCCCTGGCTGCCGATGTAGATCCACGAGCCGGCGGTCATCTGCCCGTACATCGTCAGCCCGAGCGCCTCGAGGCGGCGAAACTCGTCCCAGTTCGCCCACTCGCCGACCAGGTTCGAGTTCGCGATCAGGACTCGCGGCGACCACTCGTGGGTGCGAAAGACGCCCACCGGCTTGCCCGATTGGACGAGCAGCGTCTCGTCGTCGGCGAGCGCGCGCAGCTCGCGGACGATGGCGTCGAAGGCGTCCCAGGAGCGCGCCGCGCGGCCGGTGCCGCCGTACACGACCAGGTCGTCGGGGCGCTCGGCGACCTCCGGGTCGAGGTTGTTCATCAGCATCCGCATCGCGGCCTCCTGGCCCCAGCCGCGGCAGCTGAGCTCGGCGCCGTGCGGGGCGTGCACCTCCCGCGGACCGCCGGAATCAGGCGCCTCAACAGCGGCGCGGCGCGGCTTCGCTCCGCTCCGCCTCACTCCAACTCTCCAATGCTCGTCTCGACTGTCGCCAGCAGCGAGCCGTCGGCGAGCAGCTTCTCGACCGCGAGCAGCTCCGGCGAGAGCCAGCGATCCGGGCCAGGGCCCGCGATCACGCGCCGCAGCGCGCCGAGCGCCGAGCCGGTCCCCGGCGCCGGAGCCAGCGGCGCGCGCAACTCGATCCCCCGGCACGCGCAGGTCAGCTCGACCGCCAGCATCCGCCGCAGGTTGGCGACCACGGTGCGCAGCTTGCGCGCGGCGCCCCATCCCATCGAGACGTGGTCCTCCTGCATCGCCGAGGTCGGCAGCGAGTCGACCGATGCAGGTGACGCCAGCCGCCGGTTCTCGGCGGCCATCGCCGCCTGGGTGTACTGGGCGATCATCAGCCCTGAGTCGACCCCGGCGTCGGGAGCGAGGAACGCCGGCAGCCCGTGCGAGCGCGAGGCGTCGAGCAGGCGGTCGGTGCGGCGCTCGCTGATCGCGCCGACCTCGGCCGCCGCGATCGCGAGGAAGTCGCACGCGAGCGCCACCGGCGCCCCGTGGAAGTTGCCGCAGGAAGCCACCTGGCCGTCCGGGAGCACCATCGGGTTGTCGATCGCGGCCGCGAGCTCGTTCGCTGCGACCGACTCGACGTGGGCGTGCGTGTCGCGCGCGGCGCCGTGGACCTGCGGGGTGCAGCGGATCGAGTAGGCGTCCTGAACCCGCGGGTCGCCCTCGCGGTGGCTGGCGACGATCGCCGATCCCTCGAGCAGCCGCCGCAGGTTGGCGGCGCTGACCGCCTGTCCTGGCTGGGGGCGCAGCGCGATCAGGTCGGCGGCAAAGGCCGCGTCGGTGCCGAGCAGAGCCTCGGTGCTCGCCGCGCCGGCGACGTCGGCCACCCGCAGGAGCGCGCTCAGGTCGGCGAGCGCCAGCACCAGCATGCCGAGGATGCCGTCGGTCCCGTTGATCAGGGCCAGGCCCTCCTTGGGCCCGAGCACCGGTGGATCGATCCCGGCCTGGGCGAGCGCCTGCGCCGCCGGGATCGGCGCGCCGCCGGCCCCGAGCACCTCGCCCTCGCCGATCATCGCCAGGGCGCAGTGGGCGAGCGGGGCGAGGTCGCCGCTGGCGCCCAGCGAGCCGTGCTCGGGCACCACCGGGTCGAGCCCGGCCCCGAGCATCGCCAGCATCGTCTCGGCGAGCACGGGGCGCGCGCCGGAGCGCCCCATCGCCAGCGAGCGGGCGCGCAGGAAGATCATCGCCCGCACGACCTCGCGCTCGACCGGGTCGCCCATCCCGGCGGCGTGCGAGCGGATCAGCGCCCGCTGCAGCTCGGTGCGCCGCTCGGCCGGGATCCGCGTCTGCGCCAGCGACCCGAACCCGGTCGTGACGCCGTACGCGGGCTCGTCTGAGTCGGCGAGGCGCTCGACCACCGCCGCCGTCTCATCCATCGCCGTCCGCGCCTCGTCGGTGAGCCGCGCCGGCGCCGCCCGGCGGGCGACAGCGATCACGTCGGCGGCGGTCACGCCGCCGGGCCCGAGCTCGATCGTCGCCGCGTCGTCCAAAGCCTCTCCGCGGCCGAGCATAACCGTGGCGAGCTCGCGCCCAAGGCGATGCCCCGAGGCGATTTCGCGCAGCTTGCCTCGTCTCGCCCGACTTCGCGTCTCTACGGGTCGCCGGCGGAGCGGCTGCCTGCCAAGGAGTATCGCTTTGGTGAAGAGCGGCACGTTCCTCCCCGAGCACCGAGAGGCGGTTTTCCACCGCTATGCGTGAATAACCCGCCTCTCGACGAGAGCAGCGGCTCGACCGCCTCTGACGAAAGCGGTCCAGCCGTGAGTGCGCTGCGCAAGGCGCCGATCACGCCGAGAGTCGTTTGAGACCCGCCGACCGTGTCCCAGGCGACTCTCGGCAGCGACTCCGATGCCCAAACCTTCCGCTTGCGTCGACCACCGACGCGGATGTAACGCTCGACGCCGAGGCTCTCCGCAACATCCGCTTTTCCAGCCATGCCCCGAGCAGGATTCGAACCTGCGGCCTACTCCTTAGGAGGGAGTCGCTCTATCCAGCTGAGCTATCGGGGCCGTCGCGGAGATTACGGCCCCGATCGGGCAGGCCGAGACGCCGCGAGGCCCTCGCGCCGACCGCGCTCAGTACTCCGGGGCGAAGCCGTCGCCCTTGCCGACGACGCGCACCGTGCGCCGGTAGGACTGCCTGAGCGCGCCGGCGTTCGCCGGGTCGGAGTTCGCCCGCGCGGGCAACACCTTGTAGTCGCCGAGCCGGACCCAGGTCGGCGCGTACGTGACGCGCCGCACCGTGACCCGGTTCCCGACCGCCTTGAAGTGCAGCAACGCAACGAACCCGTCCTGCGTCGCGGCCGGCAGGCCGGCCGAGGGAGACTGGTTGGACACCAGATTGCCCTCGCTGAACACGACGAACTTGTCGTTAACGCGCTCGATCGGCTGGACCACATGCGGGCCCTGGCCGACGACGACGCTGATGACCTTCGCGCCGGTGAGCTTCTTCGCCACCGCGATCTGCGAGGCGTTGGGGGTCTGCGAGTTCTCGACCCCCCAGTGGAGCTGGGCGATCACCGCGTCGGCGCCGGCGTCACGAGCGGCGCGGGCGTCGTGAATGATCGCCTTCGCGCCTGTCTTCGGATCGTCGGCGGGATAGGTGTTGAGCGACCACGAGTTCGGCGGGGTGAAGCCGTTGGTCGCGTCGGTGTAGGCGACGAAGCCGACCTTCACGCCATCGACGTCAAGGATCGTCGGCTTGCGCGACTGCCGCTTCGATGCAAATGACCCGGTGTGCTCGACCCCGGCCCGGTGCAGGGCCTTGACGGTCCCGTCGATGCCGGCCTGGCCGCCGTCGAGCGAATGGTTGGAGGCCGTGTCACAGGCGTCCCAGCCGCTCCGGTGGACCGAGGCCGCGAGCCCGGTCGGGGTGTTGAAGATCGGGTAGGTGGTGGGCGGGCCCGGCCCCATCGGGGTCTCCATGTGACAGAGGCCGAGGTCGACGCCCTCGACGTACGGCTTGATCTTGCTGAAGAACGGAGCGAAGTCGTACTCGTCGCCGTTCCCGTTGGCCAGCGCGCGATCGAGCAGCGGCTGGTGCATGAGCAGGTCGCCGCTCGCCGAGACGGTGAAGTGAGCCGCCTTCTCGAGCTCGGCCTTGGCCGGCTCGGTGGTCGCCGCCTGGGCGGTGCTCCGGCCCGAGCCCCGGCCGCCGTCGTCGTCGATCACTACCGCCCAGACGGCGACCGCGGAGCCGAGCACGCAGAGAAGCGCGAACCCCCCGGCGAGCCAGCGGGTCACCCGGACTCGACCGCCTCGTCGTCCTCGGCCTCGCCCTCGGCGTAAAGGCTCTCGGATGCGAGCTCGCGGACCGAGCGGTTCCAGAGCTTCACGTCGAGGAAGAGGTCGTCGCCGAAGCCGTGGACCGCGTCGACCGCGACGAGGGTGAAGCGCCCTTCGTGGACCGGGGCCTGGTCGATCGTCTCACCGTCGAGCTCGGCGGTCGCGGCGACCGCGCCGCGCACCAGCGGCAGTCCCCAGATCAGCGTGACGTCCCCGCCGCGCCCGCCGTCGGTGCGCCAGGCTCCGACCACGTCATCGTTGATGTCGATCTTCCAGTCGGGGTTGTCCTCGGCGGTGACGTCGGTGAAGTCGGCCGTGGCGCGCATCTCGGCCGGCTCGCCGTCGTCCTCGCCCGGGGCGTAGGAGACCCAGCCGTAGAACTCGGACAGCACCGACTCGCCGTCCTCGTCGGTGGTCGCCTCGGCGGCGCGCGCGGAGACCGGGACGTAGACGCGGCCCGACCAGGCGCGGTCGGGAAACCAGCGGATCGTCTCGGGATCGACGGCCGAGCCCGCCTCCGCCACCAGCGGCTCGCAGGCGGCGACGAACTCGGAGGTCAGGCGCTCCTCCCAGCGCCCGTACGGAGCCGTCTCCTGGGCTGCGTCGGCAATGAAGCGCGGGAAGGGCTTTCGAGTCGGCGGCATAGGCGGGGCAGCGTACCTGGCCGGGCTCCGCAGCCCGGCCAGGCTCCGCGGGACTAGCCCCCGAGGAGGTTTCCGAGCGCACCCGTCGCGCCGCCGCCCCCGGCCTTGCCGGCCACCCGTCCCTCGGACGGCTGGATCAGCAGCCAGCCCTGGCCCGAGAAGGCGAGCTGGATGGTCTCCCCGGAGCCCTTGCCGATGAACGTCTTCAGGTTGACGTCGGTCTTCACGGCGCTCGAGACGCCCTCGGACCAGGTGATCGCCGCCTGGGGGTCGGCGAAGGTCTCCGTCCCGTCGAGCTCGAGCAGGACGGGTGGGCCGTCGGTGACCAGCGCCACCGTCCCGGTCCCGGAGAGCTCCATGTTGTAGAGCCCGCCGGCGAGCGCTCCGGAGGCTCCCTCGACCCGCTTGATGTCCCAGTCGATGCCCGCCTCGAAGGCGAGCACGTGCGGGCCGTTCACGGTGATCTTCTCGCCCGCGAGCTTCAGCAGCTGGATCTCCTGCGCCGTGTCGGCCAGGAACACCTCGCCGCTGCCCGAGACCTTCATCAGCTGGGTCCCCTCGTTGGTGACCGCCTTCTTGAGCATCCGCGAGAGCCCGCCGGAGCCGGCGTGCTCGAACTTGACGTCGCCCTGGTAGGCGACCATCGAGCCGAGCTTGGTCTGGATCTCCTCGCCCGCGAGCTCGACCTTGAGCAGCTTCGAGTTCTGGAGCCGAAACGCCTCGCCCCCCTCGGTCTCCTTGAACTGCGACAGAGCTTCCTGAACCGACACGCTCGACCTCCTGAGTCCTGGGTGTTCGACAACCCGCTGCAGGCTAGCTGCGCGGCGTCGCGAGCAGCCAGTCCTGGGGGCCGTCGCGAAACTCGGCGACGAGCAGCTCGCGATCGATCCGGCGCAGGCCGCGGATCGGGCGCAGGACGCCGTCGAACGTGCTCGCCCGCCGCACCTGCGAGCCGATCAGCTCGAGCTCGTGGGTGGGTTCGAACCGGCGCTCGAGCCGCTCGCGGATGTCGGGGTGGATCGCCGGATGAAGCTCGATCAGGAGCTGGGCGCCCGCCAGCCACGGCACCGCCTCGGGATCCGCGAGCTCGGCCTCGGCGCCCTCGCAGTCCATGAGCACGAACGTGTCCGCCGCCGCCCGCGACGCCAGCGCCGTGAGCTCGCCGGCCGTGCACAGCCCGCGCAGCTCGAGCCGCGCGTCGACGCCGTTGAGGCGGGCGAGCTGCGCCGCCGCCTCGCGCAGCGTGGGGTCGAGCTCGAAGGCGACCGTCTGCGCCCACGGCAGCCGGGTGGCGAGCCCGACGGCGTAGTAGCCCTCGGCGCAGCCGACGTTGACGATCAGCTCCGGGGCCCCGCCGATCGCCCGCTCGATCGCCGGCTGCAGCTCGAGCTCGAAGCTGCCGACCTGGTACGGGCCGCTGAACAGCAGCCGCGGCACGAAGGCGGCCGGGTAGCGCATCCCCTCGAACGGCCCGCTGAGCACGGCGCGGCCGCTGTGGCGCGCGACCAGCGCGGTGCCGAGGGCGAACGGCGACAGCACCCACCAGGCGCCCTTGCGGATCGTGCGCAGCACCCGACGCTCAGCCGAGCGCGGCGCGCAGGTCGGCCGCCGCCCGCTCGGGCTCGTAGACGTTGATCTCGACCCCGGTGCCGAGCTCGAACCCGGCCCGCGTGGTCAGCCGCGGGACGATGTCGATGTGCCAGCAGAACTCGTCCGAGCCGCGCGGCGCGGTGCGGACCCAGAGGTTGAACTGCGGCACCGCGCCGAGCGCGCCGGCGAGCGCTCGCAGCGCCGTCGCGACCATCGCCGCTCCGCCGTCGCCGTCCTCGAACCGCGGCGCGGGCGTCCGTGGGATCACCCGCAGCTCGAAGGGCGAGCGCGACGCCCACGGACAGATCAGCACGGTCTCGTCGTCCACGGCGACCAAGCGCTCGCGGCGGCGGACCTCCTCGGTGGCGACGTCGCCGAGCAGGTGCGACCCCATCGTCCGCTCGTGGTAGGCGGTGGCGCGCTCGCGCTCGCGAGCGATCGCGGCAGGGACGAAGTCGAGCGCATAGAGCTGCGCGTGCGAATGCTCGAGCGAGGCGCCCGCCTCGGGGCCCTCGTTGACGATCAGGTGCACGTAGGCGGCGTCGCCGTGGGCGCGCATCCGCTCCCGCCAGGCCGACACCGCCGTCGCGAACCGCTCCGCTCCGAGCTGGGCGAACGAGGTCGCGTGCTCCGGACAGCTGATGATCACCTCGTGGGCCCCGGTCGCCGGCTGCGAGCGAAACAGCTCGGGGGCGCCGCGATTGGCGGCGCCGAGGGGATCGATCGAGCTCGTGATGCCCGATTCCATCGCGCGCACCTCCCCGTCCGCCGCTCGCCGCTCGCCGCTCGAGGAAAGGACGGGGTAGAGGTTGGGGACCGAGCGAGTGCGCCAGCCCGGCGTGTCGGGGCCGCCGTCGGGGCGGTCCGCCCAGACCTCGGGCGGGGTGCGGTCCTCGCGTCCCTCGCAGAACGGGCACCGCTCCGCGGCGTCGGGGCGCGGCTCGGCCGGCCGCGGATCGAAGGCGTCGGGTCGCTCGGCTCGGCCCGGTGCGAGGATCGCCCGCAGGCCGGTGAGCTGATCGATGCGGACCTCGGGCGAAGTCAGCGTTCGGGCGGCTTCGGCGGCGTCGCCGGGGTCGGGACGCTCGGCTGGGCGTGCGGCTCGATCAGCGGCTTGATCAGGTCGAGCGGCAGCGGGAAGACGATCGTCGAGGAGTTGTTGACGCCGATCTCGACCAGCGTCTGCAGGTAGCGCAGCTGCAGCGTCGCCGGGTTCTCGCTGATGATGTTGGCCGCCTGGGAGAGCTTCTCGGCGGCCTGGAACTCGCCGTCGGCGGCGATGATCTTCGCCCGCCGCTCGCGCTCGGCCTCCGCCTGGCGCGACATCGCCTTCTGCATGTCCGCGGGCAGCTCGACGTCCTTGACCTCGACCGTCGAGACCTTGATCCCCCACGGCTCGGTCTGCTCGTCGATGATCTGCTGCAGCTCGACGTTGAGCCGCTCGCGCTCGGACAGCAGCGCGTCGAGCTCGGCCTTGCCGAGCACCGAGCGCAGCGTCGTCTGCGCGATCTGCGAGGTGGCGAGGAGGAAGTTCTCGACCTCGGTCACCGCCTTGTTCGGGTCGAGGACCCGGAAGTAGGCGACCGCGTTGACCCGCACCGTGACGTTGTCCTTGGTGATCACTTCCTGAGGCGGCACGTTCAGGGTGATCGTCCGCAGGTCGATCCGGACCATCTGATCGATGAACGGGATCAGCAGGATCAGGCCCGGGCCCTTCTGCGCGATCAGGCGGCCGAGCCGGAAGATGACCCCGCGCTCGTACTCGCGCAGGATCCTGATCGCGGCCGCGAGGATGATCACGATGAAGACCGCGATGACTGCGATCACGGCGATGGCGACTGTCACGTGAGGGCTCCTTCTTCGCGCTCAGCGGCGAGCTCTGACTGCGGCCGAACGCGGAGCGTCAACCCCTCGACCGCCTCGACCCGCACTCTAGCGCCGCGCCTGCGGACCCGCTCGACGTCGTCGGGGTCCGCGTCCTCGGCCAGCCGCGCGCGCCACAGCGCCCCGTCGACGTAGACCTGGCCGACCGGCGTCAGCGGCACGCGCACGTCGCCGGCGGTGCCGATCAGCTCCTCGCGCCCCGTTTGCACCGGCGTGCGGCGTGCGGCGACCGCCTTCGTCACCGCGAGCGCCAGACCGGCGCCGAGCAGCACGGCGACCAAGATCACGACCGGAGCCGAGACCTCGAACTGGCTCGAATCCGTGTTGAACAGGAACAGGCCCGACGCGGCCAGCGCGATCACCCCCACCACGCCGAGGATCCCGTGGGTGGGCAGGTGCGCCTCGGCGATCAGGAGCCCGATCCCGATCACCAGCAGGGCGATCCCGGCGGCGGTGATCGGCAGCTGGGACGCGCCAAACGCGCCGAGCAGCAGCGCGACGACGCCCACCGTCCCAGGGATGATCAACCCGGGGCTGAACAGCTCGATCGCGATTCCCACCAGGCCGATGAGCAACAGCAGGTAGGCGACGGTCGGGTTGACCAGCACCTGCAGGACCTCGTACTGCAGGGTCATCTGGCGCTCGTCGATCGTCAGCCCGGCGGTCGACAGCGTCCGCGCCTTCGGGCCCTTGACCTGGAAGCCGTCGAGCTGCGCGAGCAGGTCGTCCTGGTCGGAGGCGACGATGTCGATCGCGTTCGCGTCGAGCGCCTCGGCGGCGGTGAAGTTCGCGGCGTCGGTGACCATCTGCCCGGGGAGCTCGCCGTCGCGCCCGTGGCTCTGGGCGAGCGCGCGGATGAACGCGGCGGCGTCGTTTTCGATCTTCAGCCCGAGCGTGCCGCCGATGTCCCCGCCGTTCGACTGGATCGCGCTCGCCGAGCCGATGTTCGTCTGCGGAGCCATCGCCGCGACGTCACCCGCCTCCGTGATGAAGGCGCCCGCGGAGGCGGCGCGGGCGCCGTTCGGGGAGACGTAGACGACGACGGGCATCGGCGCGTCGAGGATGTCCTGGACGATTGCCCGCATCGAGCTCTCGAGGCCGCCGGGCGTGTCGATCCGGATGATCGCCAGCGGCGCCCCGTCGTCGGCCGCGTCGTCGAGCGCCGAGCCGATCCACTTCTCCGTCGCCGGGTTGATCGAGGCGTCGAGCTCGATCGACGGGACGGTGGTCGAGTCCCCCTGCGCCGAGCCGATCGCCGGGGCGAGCAGCGCGGCGGCGAGCGCGAGCCAGGCGATCAGATGAGCCGCGCGTGCCATGACCGGATTATCCACCGGTCGCTGCGCCGCTCCTAGCCGACGGCGTATTTGTCGATGTCGGCCTCGAGGTCCTCCTTGGACGTGTACGGGCCCTGCTTGACGTAGACGCGCTCGCCGGCCGCGTTGTAGAAGGCCGTCGCCGGATAGCCGCGCAGCTCGTACTCGTCCTTGATCGCGCCGTCGGGGTCGGTGACGCTCGGGTAGGGGAGCGGCAGCTCGTCGAGGAAGGTCTGGGCGGCGTCATCGGAGTCATCCGCGTTGACGCCGATGAAGGCGACCTCGTCGCCGCGCTCGGCCGAGACCCGCTGGAAGTCGGGGAACTCGAACCGGCACGGGCCGCACCAGGACGCCCAGACATTGACCACCGCCGGGTGCCCCTTGACCGCGGCGAGTTGCTGGTCGAGCGCGTCGGTGCCGCCCGGGATGAGCGCATCGCCGTCGGCGTACAGCTTCGCCAGCGCGGGCGGGGCGCCCTCGAGCGCCTTCGCGTAGTCGGCGGCCGCCGAGTCGGGGTTGGCGGCGCCCGGATCGGACTCCGAGCCGCCCCCGCAGGCGGCGAGCGCCAGCGCGCCGAGCAGCGCGGCGAGCGCAAGTGAAATGCGAAAGATGGCCGGTCGGATACTCATTCGCTGCCCGGTGTGGTTCAATAGTCCCCGGTCCCGTTTGTTTCTCGGACCGCGGAGGGATTGCCGGTACGGCCTGAGGGGATTACCGCCCGGCGCCCGCCTCTTCTGAGCTTACTTCGCTCGCCGCATCCATCCCGGATCACGGCAGCGCGGGAACCGTTCTTCCTTGCCCCATGGCTGATACGACCGACGTAGCCGCGCGAGCGGCTGGCGAGCTGACCGAGCCCGACCTTGATCGGGTGCGCGAGTTCACGCGCGAACCGATCCTGCTTGCGGGCGAGGCGCTCGACGCGCTCGCCCCCGGGACCGCCCGCCGCCGCGCCGTCGACGCGGCCCTCGGCGAGCTCGACGACGGCGCCGAGGCGCCGAGCTTCGAGTGGCGCGGCGACTACTCGCTGCTGCTCGGGCTCGAGCGGCTGCTCGACGTCGAGAAGCCGAAGCTGCTCGACGGCGCCGAGCTCAACGACCACCAGGTCGACGCCCTCTCCGGGACGCTGGCGGCGATCGTCACCGAGCTCGAGGACTCGGCGCCGGCCACGCGCGAGAACGGCGGCAACGGCTCGCGCGGCAACGGCGAGGCACCGGCCGAGGCGGCGAACGGCAACGGCGCGATCGCCGAGCTCGAGGACGACGACGTGCTCGCCCCCGACGAGGAGGAGCCCCAGGACTGGGAGGAGCCCGAGGCCGAGGACGAGGACGTCGTCGCCGACGCGCCCGAGGACCCCGGCGCCAGCCGCCGCTTCTGGTTCGAGCACGCGACCGGCGCCGGCAAGACCGTCGCCGCGGTCGGCTTCATCGAGGCCTCGCGCACCGGCGGCATCCTGATCCTCACCCACCGGCGCAACCTGGTCGACCAGTTCATCGGCGAGATCTCCGACCGCGGCTACAAGGAGCGGCTCTCGCCGCCGCTGCTCGACGGCGCCGATCACCCGTACGGCCCGGTCACGGTCGAGACCTATCAGTGGTTCGTGCGCAACGCCGGCCGCGTCTCCGACGCCTACTCGATCGTGATCTGCGACGAGGCCCATACGGCCCTCGGCGAGAAGACGAGCGCCTGCATCCGCAGGTGGACCCATCCGGTGTTCATCGGGATGACCGCCACCGGCGCCCTGATCGCCCGGCACGTCGCCGACCTGTTCCCGACCCAGACGTCGCGGTTCGACCTCGCCCAGGCGGCGCGCCGCGGCGTCATCGCGCCGCTTCGCTGCATCCGCATCCCTCCGGGCCCCGGGGTGCGGACGATCGCCAAGGTGCCGCTGCGCCGCGGCGAGGTCGACCAGGACTTCGACCAGGAAGAGCTCGCCGCACTGCTCGACCAAGAGCCCTTCAACGTCGCGGTTGCCGACCTCTACCAGTCGCGCTTCCGCAAGGTTCCCGGGGTCGTCTACACGGCCGGCGTCAGGCACGCGACCAACGTCGCCGCGGCGTTTCGCAACGTCGGCATCAACGCCCAGGCCGTCTCGGGCGAGACGCCGAAGCGCGAGCTCGCCGAGATCCTCGCCGGGTTCGAGCGCGGCGAGGTCGACGTGCTCTGCAACGCGATGCTGCTCGCCGAGGGCTGGAACTCGCCCCGGGCGACGATCTGCATGCACCTGGCGCCGACCGCCTCGCGGCGCGTCTACCAGCAGCGGGTCGGTCGCGTCACCCGGCGCAACCCCGGCAAGGAGGCCGGCCTGGTGATCGACTTCGTCCATCCCGCGACCACCCACGACGAGACGGTCGTCTCGCTGCACAGCCTGCTCGACCGCGACGTCTACCGCGGCGGCGCGATCGTGGTTGGCCCGGTGCGCCGCGGGCGCGGCCGGCGGGTCCGGGTCGAGCGCCGCGTCCTCCCCGTCTCGGGCGATCCCGAGCGGCGCCTCGCGGTGCTCGAGCGCGACCTCTGGCGAATCGCCGTCGAGAACCTCAACTACTCCGAGCAGCACGCCTGGGCCGCGCTCGCCGGCGCTCGCGTGACCGCCAACAACTGGCGCCGCGCGAAGGCGATGATCCAGCACGATCAGGCCAAGGAGCTGCGCCGCCGCTTCCTGCTCACCTGCCTGCAGCGCAACCGCAACCACCAGCTGCGGCTGAAGGCGCTCGCCGAGATCGCCGCCCTGCGCGAGGCGGAGCCCTTCGACGACGCGTGCGACGTCGTCGCGACGTGGCCGCGCGACGAGCGCCGCGCCGGGGCCAAGGTGCTGTTGCAGGCGCTCGCCGAGAAGCGGATCGGCCGCCGCGACCAGGCGCAGGCCTGGGTCTGGCGCCTCGCGGAGGCGACCCGCGAGCTGCACGAGGAGTACGCGGTCCAGCGCTGGCCGGAGACCAAGCGCCTGCTCGGGCTGTTCGTCAACTCGTCCGGGCGCGCCCACGGGCGCAACGCCCGCCGGATCGTCCACGCTGCGCGCCAGCAGGACCGCCGCCTCGCGGTCGCCCTGCTCGCCGCAGCCGTCGCCCACACGCCGGAGGCCGAGGAGGTCCTGCGTGGGGCGCGGATGCGGATGGCCCGCAAGCCCTCGGCGGTCGCCCGCGAGCTGCTGCGCAACTTCCCGAAGGGCGGCAAGCGCCGCCGGCGGCGCTCGAAGCGCGACAGCGGCGAGTCCAACGGCGCCGGCTCGGGTCGCGAGCGCGAGCGCCTCGACGAGACCGAGGCCCAGGAGGGCGAGTCCCCCGAGGCCGAGGCGGAGGACGTCGTCGAGGACGACGACGCGACGGACTCGGCCGCCGGCGAGGACGGGGACGCGACCGGCGACTAGGATCGACGTCGTGCTCGATCACGTCGGCGTCAACGTCAGCGATCTCGCCGCCGCCCGCAGCTTCTACGCGGGCGCCCTGGAGCCGCTCGGGATCAAGCCGATCATGGAGGTCGAGGGCATCGCCTGCGGGTTCGGCGACGGCCAGAAGCCCTACTTCTGGATCGCCCAGCGCCCCAACCCGACGCCGTCGGCCCATATCGCCTTCGAGGCTCCCGACCACGCCACCGTCGACGCCTTCCACCTTGCGGCCCTGGCCGCCGGCGGGCGCGACAACGGCGAGCCCGGGCCGCGGCCGATCTACCACGAGCACTACTACGGCGCCTTCGTGCTCGACCCCGACGGCAACAACATCGAGGCCGTCTGTCACCTGCCGCAGGGCTGAGGCGCGGAGCCCGCTCGCGCGCGCGATCGTCGGCCCCTGCTCCGGTCGAGAGGCGGTTTGTTGGCGCCTGGCGGTAGAAAACCGCCTCTCGGCGCTCGGGTGGAGGTTGCGCTTTGCGTTGCGAAGGGTGCAATCCCGGCGATGAGTTTCCGCGTCGGCAGCGGTCTCAGCTCACGTAACCCGACCACACGAGGAGGACGCCGATGGCCTACGTCGATGGATTCGTGATGCCCCTGCCGAAGTCGAATGTCGACCGGTATCGCGAGATCGCGACCACCGCGGGCGAGCTGTGGCGCGAGCACGGCGCGCTCTCCTACAAGGAGTGCCTCGCCGAGGACGTCAAGGTCGGTGAGCTGACCTCGTTCCCGCGCGCCGTCAAGCTCACCGACGACGAGACCGTGATCTTCGCGTGGATCACCTACGAGTCGCGCGCGCACCGCGACGAGGTCAACGCGAAGGTGATGGACGACGACCGGATGAAGGCGCTGATGGACCCGGCCGGCGACGTCGCCGACTACAAGCGGATGATCTACGGCGGCTTCGAGGTCATCGTCGACCTCTGAGGCGGCGATGCCTCAGCGGGGCTCGAGCACGAACAGCTTGATCTCGCGCCCCGTCCGGTCGCGGTAGGCGTCGAAGCCCGCGTAGCGCTCGGTCATCCGCCGCCACAGCTCATCGCGCTCCGCGCCCTCGGCGACGCGGGCGCGAACCGAGCGCCGCTCGTTGCCGATCTCGACCTCGGCCTCCGGGCCGTCCACGAGGTTGAGCGCCCACGCCGGGGCACGCTCGTTGCCGGCGTTCGAGCCGATCACGACCAGCCGCTCCGCGTCGGCGAGATAGAGCACCGGGGTCGTGCGCACCTTGCCCGAGCGGCGTCCGGTCGTCGTCAGCAGCAGGACGGGCGCCTTGGCGATGCGGCCGCCGAGGCGCCCGCCGCTGATCCTGTACAGCGGAACGTTGAGCTTCCCGGCGGCGCGCACCATCCAATCCGGGGACGCCATCGAAATCCGTGCCCACAGGCCGTCGCTCGCCATCACCGGCGAGCATATGCCCGGCGGGCACTAGCCGAGGCGCAGGGTGACCTCACCCGAGCCCAGCGCGATCCGCTCGCCCTCGGTCTCGACCACCAGGTTGCCGCGGTCGTCGATCCCGCCGGCGATCCCCGAGCCCGCCTCGATCCCGGCGCCCTCCCAGCCGACCCGGCGTCCGAGCAGGGCGTCACGAGCGCGAAAGCTCTCCACGGTGCGCCGCTCGGGGGCGGCGACCCACTCGCCGAGCGCCGCCGAGACGCGCTCGCCCAACTCGGCGACCGTGGTCCCGGAACCGACCGACGTCGCCGGCCAGCGCAGGTCAGCGGGAAACTCGTCGGGCTCGATCGCGACGTTGACCCCGATCCCGATCACCGCCCACTGGGGCGGACGCGCCTCGATCAGGACCCCGGCGACCTTCGCCTGATCGAGCCAGACGTCGTTGGGCCACTTGATCTGAGCCCGGCCGGCGCCGGCGGCCTCGATCGCCTCGCAGACCGCGACCGGGACCGAGAGCGGCAGCAGCAGGTGCTCGAGCTCGAGCGGCGCGAGGATCGCCGAGTACAGCAGCGCCTTGCCCGCCGGGGCGCTCCAGACCCGGCCGCGGCGCCCGCGTCCGGCGCTCTGCTCGGCGGCGGTGACCACGGTTCCGCTGGGCGCCCCGGCCGCGGCGAGCTCGCGGGCGCGCTCGTTGGTCGAGTCCGTGACCCGCAGGTGCAGGTGGGGGAATCCGAAGCTCGTAGTCACAGGCGCGTCAGCGTGACCCGGTCGCCCGCGCTCAGGTCGAGCGTGCGGGAGGCGTCGCCGCGATTGACGGCGAGCGCCAGGGAGCGGGCCGAGTCGACCAGCAGCACCATGTCGCCGGGCTCGGCGTCGGCGAACGTGAGCGCGTAGGTCGCCTCCGCGGAGCGGCGCGGGCCGCGGACCCGCAGTCCCTTCGCGGGCTCGAGCCCGGCGTCGTCGGCGTCCGCCGCGGTCGCGATCAGCGACAGGTTGCCGAAGGCGTCGACGTGGCCGACCTCGGCCTCGAGGCTGAGCCCGGCCTCGATCGCCGGCTCGCCGCGCTCGATCGGGGTCAGCGTCTGTGGCTCAATCGGCGCACCCAGTGAGTCGAGCGGCGCGCCGAGCGCGAGGTGCGCGGCCACCGGAGCGAACAGGTCGCGTCCGTGGAAGGTCGCCGAGACGGGCTCGAGCCGCACCGGCGACTCGGCCAGGTCGATCGCCGCCACGGCACCGCCGAAACGCTCCAGGGCCAGCGCCAGCAGCCCGTTGTCGGGCCCGACGAGATGGCGCCCCTCCTCGGCGGCCTCGACCGCCACCGCGCGGCGGGTCGTGCCGACGCCGGGGTCGACGACGGCGAGGTGGACGCCCGCCGGGGCGAACCGCAGCGCGTTGGCGAGCACCGCCGCGCCCTGCCCGACATCGTGGCGGGCAATGCCGTGGCTGAGGTCGATCACGGCCGCCTCGGGGGCGAGCCGCGCGATCACCGCCCTGCAGACGCCGGCGAACTCATCGGCGGTGCCGTAGTCGGAGAGGAAGGTGATCGGCCGCGCCATTGCGGCCAATCTAGTCCGAGCCGGGAGCCCGGGCCACCCGCGGGCCGCCCGGGCCCGACGCTCAGATGTTGACCGCGGTCATCCCGGCCTTGTCGTAGCGGTCGCCGGCCGCCTCGGGCAGCTCGGCGTCGATCCGCGCGAGGTCGTCGTCGGTCAGCTCGACCTCGGCCGCCTCGGCGTTCTGCTCGAGATAGGCGCGGCGCTTGGTCCCGGGGATCGGGACGATGTCCTCGCCCTGGGCCAGCACCCAGGCGAGGGCCAGCTGCGCGGGCGTCACGCCCTTCTCGTCCGCGAGCTCTTCGACCTTCCCGGCGAGCGCCAGGTTCGCCTCCAGGTTGGCGCCCGTGAACCGCGGGACGTGGCGGCGGAAGTCGTCCTCATCGAGCTCCTCGGGCGACTTGAAGCGACCGGAGAGAAAGCCGCGGCCGAGCGGGGAGTAGGCGACCAGGCCGATCCCGAGCTCGCGCAGGGTCGGCAGGATCTCCGCCTCGAGGTCGCGCGTCCACAGCGAGTACTCCGTCTGCACCGCGGTGATCGGGTGCGTCTCGTGCGCTTTGCGGATCCGCTCCGGCGCCGCCTCGCTGAGGCCGATGTGGAGGATCTTGCCCTCTGCGACCAGCTCGCCGAGCGCTCCGACGGTCTCCTCGATCGGCACCTTCGGGTCCATGCGGTGCTGGTAGTAGAGGTCGATCCGGTCCGTGCCGAGCCGTTCCAGCGAGCCCTCGACCGAGCGGCGAACGTTCTCCGGCGAGCCGTCGAGCACCCGCGTCCACTCGCCGTCGGCGTTGCGCTCCGGGCGCACGCCGAACTTGGTCGCGATCACGTACTCGTCGCGCTTGCCGGCCACCGCCCTGCCGATCAGCTTCTCGTTCTCGAACGGCCCGTACGTCTCGGCCGTGTCGAGGAAGTCGATGCCGAGATCGAGGGTGCGCTGGATCGTCGCCACCGCCTCGCCATCGTCGGCCGAGCCGTAGAAGGCCGACATTCCCATGCATCCGAGGCCCAGTGCCGAGACCTCGAGTTCCTGTCCGAGCGTGCGTCGCTCCATTGCAACTCCTTCGTCGTTCATCCCTTCCCTACCCACGCTAGGAGTTGGAGCGCGCTCAAAGTCAAGGCGAATCACCCATCCTTGACTTCGAGCGCGCTCGAACATCTAGATTTCTGATGTGGCCACGATCGCCCCGCCGGACCAGCTGACGATCTCGGACGTCGCCGAGCGCACCGGGCTCACCAACCACACCCTGCGCTACTACGAGCGCGCCGGCCTGCTGA
This sequence comes from uncultured Solirubrobacterales bacterium, assembly GCA_963781265.1. Lineage (GTDB taxonomy): Bacteria > Actinomycetota > Thermoleophilia > Solirubrobacterales > 70-9 > WHSW01. The sequence goes on along the minus strand of CAWAFH010000018.1, from coordinate 82,872 downwards.
ACGGGGTCGGGCGAAACGACTCGGGGCACCGGCGCTACTCGAACGCCGACGTCGACTGGGTCGTTCTCGTCACCCGTCTGCGGGCGACCGGGATGCCGATCCGCAAGATCCGCCGCTACGCCGAGCTCGTTCGCGCGGGAGCCGGCAACGAGGCCGAGCGCCTCGAGCTGCTCGAGGCCCACCGCGCCGAGGTGGTCGCGAAGATCGACGAGCTGCAGCACAACCTGGAGCTCGTCGATTACAAGCTCGGGCTGTACCGCGAACGCTGCGGCTAGGCGGCGGCCGCCTCACTCCTCCGCCCCGCCCGCGTCGGCGACCAGCGCCGCGACCACGCCCGCCGGGTCGTGGCGCTCGGCCTCGATCGCGACCTCGAGCCCGAGCTCGCGCGCGGTCGCGCTGGTCACCGGGCCGATCGAGACGATCTTGGCGGCGCTCGGAAAGCGGTCGCCGGCGGCATCCAGCAGGTTGCGCACCGTTGACGACGAGGTGAAGGTGACGTAGTCGGCCGTCTGCGCGGCCTCGAGCGCGGCCGGGTCGGCGGGTTCGCGGACGGTCTCGTAGAGCGCGACGACGTCGACCCGGGCGCCACGGTCGGCGAGCGCCTCGGGCAGCACGTCCCGGGCCTCGGCGGCCCGGGCGATGAGCACCGGCCGGCCGCTCACGTCGACGTCGGCGAGCGCCTCGATCAGCGCCTCGGCGACGAACCGCTCCGGCACCACGTCGGCGATCACGCCGCGCTCGGCGAGCGCGGCGGCCGTCCCCGGCCCGATCGCGGCGACGGTCGCGTTGGCGAGTGCGCGGGCGTCGCGACCCTGGGCCGCCATCGCCTCGAAGAGGAACCGCACCCCGTTCGGGCTCGTCAGGCAGACGAGCGCGTACGTGTGCAGGTCCGCGACCGCGTCACGAACCTCGTCGGCCTCCAGGGTCGGCTCGATCCTGATCGCCGGCAGCTGGACGACCTCGGCGCCGAGCTCGCGCAGGGTGGCGGCGAGGCCGCTCGCCTGGGCGCGTGCCCGGGTGACGACGATCCGCTTGCCGTGTAGCGGGCGGCGCTCGAGCCAGGCGATCCGCTCGCGCCGCGCGGCGACCGGGCCGAAGAGGAGGATCGCCGGCGCCTTGATCTCAGCGGCCGCGACGGCGGCCGGCAGCTCGGCGAGGGTCGAGAGCACGCTCCGCTGATCCGGCTGGGTCCCGCGTTCGACCGCCGCCGCCGGCTCGGCCGGATCGCGCCCCGCGGCGGCGAGCCGCTCCGCGATCAGCGGCAGGTTCTTGACCCCCATGTAGAGGACCAGAGTGCCGGGAAAGCTCGCCAGCGCGTCCCAGTCGAGCGCGGTCTCGGGCTTCTCCGGGTCCTCGTGTCCCGTGACGAACGCGACCGCCGATGCGTCGTCTCGATGGGTGACCGGGATCCCGGCGTAGGCGGGGGCGGCGACGCCGGCCGTGACCCCGGGGACGACCTCGAACTCGATCCCGGCGTCGCGCAGCGTCTCGGCCTCCTCACCGCCGCGGCCGAACACGAACGGATCGCCGCCCTTGAGCCGCACGACGCTGAGCCCGGAAGCTGCGCGCGCTGCCATCAGGGCCTCGGTCTCCTCCTGCTCCATGGCGTTGAAGCCGGGGCGCTTGCCGACGTAGACGAGCTCGGCGTCCGCGCGGGCGCCGTCGAGCGCCCCATCGGGGATCAGGCGGTCGTGGAGGATGACGTCCGCGCTCGCGATCAGCTCGAGCGCCCGCGCGGTCATCAAGCCCGGGTCCCCGGGGCCGGCTCCGACCAGGTAGGCGACGCCGGGGCGGGCGCTCATCCGAGCCCTCCGGACCGGGCGAGGATGTCGCCGGCTCCCGCCGCGAGCATCCGCTCGGCCAGCGAGGTGCCGAGGGCCGCGGGCTGCTCGGGATCGCCGGCAACCCGGTCGCGAACCCATTCGCTGCCGTCGGCCAGCCCCGCGTAACCGAGCACGACCAACTCGTCCTCCGAGGCGCGCGCGCAGAGCCCGACCGACGTCTCGCAGTCGGCGCCCAGCGCCCGCACGGCGGCGCGCTCGGCGGTCAGCTCGATCAGGGCATCGCGATCGGTGATCCCGCCCGCCGAGGCGGCGGTCGGTTCGTCGTCGGCGCGAGCCTCGAGCGCGAGGCAACCCTGCCCGGCGGCCGGGGTCAACTCGCCGAGGTCGAACCGAAACGAGACCTCGTCCGCGCGCCCGAGCCGCGCGAGCCCGGCGCTGGCGAGGACGATCCCGTCGTAGCCGCCCTCGGCGAGCTTCGCCAGCCGCGTGTCCACGTTGCCGCGCAGCTCGAGGATCTCGAGGTCCGGTCGGAGCGCCAGCAGCTGGGAAGCGCGGCGCAGGCTCGAGGTCCCGACCCGGGCCCCCTCCGCGAGCTCGGCGAGCGAGCCCGCGTGGCCGATGAACGCGTCGGTGGGATCCTCGCGGCCCGGTACGCCGACCAGCGCCAGCTCCTCGGGCAGATCGCCGGGAAGGTCCTTGGCCGAATGCACGCCGAGCTCGACCTCACCGTCGAGGATCGCCCGCTCGACCCCGCGCACGAACCGGGCCTTGTCGCCGACCGCGTCATCGGCCGTGCGCACGCTCACCACCTCCGCGCCACCGAGAGCCGCGGCGACCGCCTCGGCCTGGATCAGCGCCAGGGTGCTGCCGCGCGACCCGAGCCGGAGCCCGCTCACCGACCGTTGCCGCGCTGGCGGTTGCGCCGCTCGTGCAGGTCCGAGACCGTGGCGGTCGACTCGAGCGGCTCGCTACCGGGGTCGAGGCCGAACAGCTCGCGCAGCACCGTGACCCGGTTGTAGGCGTCGGGCTCGCCCGCGTCGCGCTTCAAGCGCAGGGTCGGTTCGTGCAGCAGGCGCGACGCGATCGCGCGGGCCGCGGTCTGCAGGCGCTCGCGATCGGCCTCCGTGAGGCCCTCCCATCGCTCGTCGTTCTCGGCCAGGACGCGCTCGACCACCTCGTCGGCGCGCTCGCGCAGCGCGGCGATCGTCGGGGTGACGTCCTGAGCGGCGAGCCAGCCGTCGAAGCGGTTCAGCTCCGAGCGCAGGATGCCCTCGGCCTGGCGCGCCTCGGTGGCGCGGCTGGAGACGTTGCGCTCGACGAGCGACTGCAGGTCGTCCATGTCGTAGAGGCTGACCCCGGCGAGGTCGCGGCAGGTCGGGTGGATGTCGCGCGGGACGGCGAGGTCGATCAGCAGCAGGGGCCGGCCGGCGCGGTCGCTCATCACCTCGGCGAGCGCCTCGCGCTCGACGACGTGGTGCGGCGAGCTGGTCGAGGTGACGACGATGTCGGCGTCGGTGAGCTCCTCGGGCAGGTCCTCGAAGCGGACCGCGTGGCCGCCGAAGCGCTCGGCGAGGCCGATCGCGCGGTCGTAGTGGCGGTTGGCGATGAAGATCGCCTCGACGCCCTTCGCCGCCAGCGCGCGCGCCGTCAGCTCCGCGGTCTCGCCGGCGCCGACGACGAGCACCCGGCGATCGTCGAGCTCACCGAGGGTGCGGCGGGCGAGCTCCACCGCGACCGACGGGATCGACATCGAGCGCTCCGAGATCCCGGTCTCGGCCCGCGCCCGCTTGCCGGCGACGAGCGCGGCGCGAAAGAGGCGATTGAGGATCGGCCCGGTGGCGCCCTCGACCAGGGCCAGCTCGTAGGCGCGCTTCACCTGTCCCTGGATCTCGGTCTCGCCGATGATCATCGAGTCGAGCCCGGCCGAGACCCGCAGCAGATGCTCGGCGGCGTCGGCGCCGCGCACCGAGTACAGGTGAGCGACGAGCTCGGTCGGCTGGGTCTCGGCCTCGCGCGAGAGCAGCCCGAGCGCCGCCGCCTCGGCGCCGACGGCGTCGGACGCGTAGAGGTAGAGCTCGGTGCGGTTGCAGGTCGAGATCGCCGCGGCCTCGAGCACCTCGGGCCGCTCGACCAGGTCGTTCAGCACCCCGACCGCGCGCCCCTCGGTGAGCGCCATCCGCTCGCGCAGCTCGAGCGGGGCCGTCTTGTGAGAGACGCCGAGAGCGAGGAGGTCAGGCATGGGGACACCCCCGGACGGCTGCTCCAGTCCCTGAATCACTGCTGACGGTTGCTCCACGCCGCCAGGGTGGGAATCGGCGCCGGCCTTGCGTTGCTCGGCCAGCTCGGCGAGCTCCGATAGCTCGCGGTCGATGCGGCCGAGGCGAATCGACATGATCGCCACGTAGATCAGCAGCAGGGCGAGGAAGACGACATACGCGCCGGCAACGTACTTGCCGGCCTCGTCGAGGGGCAGCGCCGGCATCAGCCCTGCGCCGCCTCGCGGGGCACCGGCGCGATCCGCGAGCCCGGTGCCGGCGAAACGGCGTCGCCCTCGAGCGCCCGGCGCAGGCGGCCCAGCTTTGCCCGCGAGGACTTCGCCGCGAGCTCGAAGCGGACGAGCGTCTCCCACAGCAACGCCATCCCGGCGAAGCAGATCAGGAACGTGACCATCATCTTCGGCGGGAGCCCGCCGTCGCTGGTCGCGAACACGCGCGGGTGGATCAGCGTCTGGGCGAGGCGCACCGCGAGGAAGTTGAGCGGCACGAAGGCGCCGGCCATGATCGCGAACACCGAGGCGTAGCGGGCCTGGCGCTCGCGGTCCTCGATCGCGTAGCGCAGCGGGTAGTACGTGCAGTAGAGGAGGAAGACGATCAGGAAGCTGACCAGGGTCGGCTCGTCCCAGACCCACCAGTGGCCCCAGGACGCCTTCGCCCAGATCGCTCCGGTGATCAACGCGCCGACCCCGAAGATGACCGAGATGTGGATCGAGACGTAGGCGCGGACGTCCCACTTCGAGAGGCCGGACCGCAGGTGCAGGATCGCCTGCACCGCGGCCACCATGAACCCGATCAGCGCGACGCTGGCGAGCGGCACGTGCAGGTAGAAGATCTTCTGGATGAAGCCCTGGTCGGCGTCGTTCGGGGTCCAGAGGAAGACCATCGCGAACCCGACCGTGAGCACCAGCACGGTCAGCGCGGGAAGGATTCTGGGGGCGCGAAAGCTCATCCGATTGCGGGGTTCGTCGCTCAGTCCTCGAGCAGGAACTCGTAGACCGCGTAGCCGACGAGACAGAAGACAACATCGTAGAGAGCGAGCACCGCCATCCACTTGCCGAAGCCGTCGTAGGAGGGCCCACCGGCCGCGAGCAGCGGGTCGGCCGCCCCGGCCGCGCCGATCATCACCGGCACCAGCAGCGGCAGCAGCAGCAGCGGTGCGATCAGGTCGCGGGCGCGCGAGTTGACCGCGATCGAGGAGACCAGCGCCCCGATCGCCGCCAGCCCGAGGTCGGCGAGCGCGAGCACCCCGGCGAGCGGCAACAGCCCGCCCGCGTCGTCGAGGAAGAAGATCGCGAACGCCGGCACGGCGATCAGCTCGAAGGCGAGCAGGTAGATGATCAGGATCGAGACCTTGGCGGCGTACAGCGACGTCGCGTCGACCGGGGCGAGGCGGATCACGTCGAATCCCCCCTGCTCGCGCTCGCTGACGAAGACCCGGTTGATCGCCAGGATCGCGGCGAACAGGATCGTGGCCAGCAGCACGCCCGCGGCGAGGCTGCCCTCGAGCCGCTCGCGGTCGAGGCCGAAGCGAAAGAGGACGAAGGTGGTGACGCTGAACAGGGCCATCGCCGGCACCGACTCGAGCGTGCGCAGCTCGGTGCGCACGTCCTTGGCGAGCACCGCTCGGTAGGCCCTCATGCGCGGCCCTCGACGATCGCCCGCGCGTCGTCGAGGCCGAGATCGGCTCCCGGGCCCGAGTAGGCGACCGAGCCGTCGGCACGCAGGGCGAGCAGCGCGTCGGCCGCGGCGAGCCCGGAGTCGATCTCGTGGGTGACGATCACCCGGGTGCGGCCAGGCTCGGGGCCGAGCAGCTCGTCGACGACCGAGACGGCGCCGAGGTCCAGGTGCGAGCGTGGCTCGTCGAGGACGAGCAGCGGCGGATCGTGCAGCAGGGCGCGGCAGATCGAGGCCCGCTGCAGCAGCCCGGCGGACAGATTGCGCACCTTCTCGGTCGCCCGGTGGCCGATCCCGGCGCGGCCGAGCAGCTCGTCGATCCGCCGGCGCGGCTCGGCCACCCCGTGCAGGCGACCGTTGAACTCGAGGTTCTCCGCGACCGTGAGCTCGCGGTAGAGCAGCGGCGAGTGGCCGAGGTAGCCGATCTTCCCGCGCGCCCGCCAGGCCTCGCGCGGGAGCTTCGCGCCCAGCACGTCGAGCTCGCCGGCGGTCGGGCGAAGCAGGGTCGCGACGATGCGCAGCAGGGTGCTCTTGCCGGCCCCGTTGGGACCGATCACCACCAGCGTGCGCCCGGCCTCGAGCTCGATCGAGAGCTCCCGCAGCACGGGGCGCTGGTTGTAGTCGCGCCTCAGGTCGCGCAGGGCGAGCGCCGCTTGCATCGGACAAATATCGCCCAAGGTCGCGGCGGCGCGCCGTGCGACACTGCCGCTTGCGATGGAGGCGTCAGTGACCGCACCGAAGACGACCGTGGCCACGTACGGCGATTACGCCGCCGCCGAGCGGGCCGTCGACCACCTGTCCGACCAGGGCTTCCCGGTCGAGCGAGCGGCGATCGTCGGCACCGGGCTGAAGACCGTCGAGCAGATCGCCGGGCGGCTGACCACCGGGCGCGCGGCGCTCATGGGCGCCATGCAGGGAGCGATGATCGGGCTGCTGTTCGGCCTCCTGTTCGGGATCTTCTTCACGGGCCCCGACTTCCTCGGCGTCGTCCTCTACGGCCTCGTCGCCGGGATCATCTTCGGGGCGACCTTCGGCGCCGTCGGCCAGGCGATGCAGGGCGGCCGTCGCGACTTCGCCTCCGTGCGCTCGATGCAGGCCGAGAAGTACGAGGTCCAGGTCGACCACGAGGTCTCCGCCCGGGCCAAGCAGCTGCTCGCCGACCTTCCGGACCCCGCGTAGCGACCGCAGTAGTGTGAGCTGGCGCACCCTCCGGGGGCGCCCGCAATCCCCGCCTCCGGGAGCGCCGTAGGTTCAGGTCAAGGGGCACGCCATGCGCGGGCCCGCAATTCCCACTCAGGAGGCCTATATGGACTTGTACGTGACCCGCCGCTACAGCGGCTGGAAGACGGCGGAGGAGCTGCAGGCGGCCGCGGAGCGGTCGAGGCAGATCGGCGACGAGGAGATGTCGAGCGACATCCGCTGGATCCGTTCCTACGTCGTCAAGGAGAGCGACGGCGCGCTCGGCACCGTCTGCATCTACGAGGCGTCGAGCCCGGAGAAGATCCGCGAGCACGCCGAGCGGGTCGGGATGCCCGCCGACGAGATCGTCGCGGTGGCCGACACGGTGATCGTGCGCCCGGACCCGGTCGCTGTCTAGCGGCCCTTGCGCAGCGTCTTCGCACCGACCCGGGCGAGCGGGCCGAGCCCTTCGCGCAGACCCTTCGCCCGGGTCGCACCGCGCCCGTAGACGATCCGCGCGGAGGACCGCAGGGCCGCCCCGAGGTCGCCGTCGTACGGCTGCCACCAGAAGGCGCGCGTGAGCCCGGGCTCCCAGGCGACGTGCTTGATGTTCACGCACTCGTAGAAGCCGAACTTCGAATGGGAGCGGCCGAGGCCGGAGTCCTTGACCCCGCCCCACGAGCACTGGAGGGCGCCGTGCGAGTAGGAGTGGTCATTGATCCAGACCATCCCCGATTCGATCCGGCGGGCGATCCGCTCGCCCTTCGCGCGGTCGGTGGTCCACACCGATGCCCCGAGGCCGAAGTTCGAGTCGTTGGCGCGCTCGACCGCCTCCGCCTCGTCGGCGACCACGATCACCGGGACCACCGGGCCGAAGATCTCCTCCCGCATGATCCGCATCTCGTCCGTGACCCCGGCGAGCAGGGTCGGGGCGATGAAGCGGCCGTCATAGCCGGGGACCTCGGCCGGGCCGCCGGTGAGGCGGTCAGCGCCGCCGCCGAGCGCGTCGTCGACGAGCTCGGTCACCAGGTCGGCCTGCGCGGCCGAGACCATCGGGCCGATCTCCGTGTCCCACGCGAGCGGGTCGCCCACCGTGAGCCGCTCCGTCTCGCGCCGGACCCCGTCGAAGAACGCGTCGGCGACCGACTCGACCACGTAGGTGCGCTCGATCCCGGAGCAGGTCTGGCCGGCGTTGGCGAACCCGGCCCACACGCAGCCGGAGACGGCGTTGGCCAAATCGGCGTCGGCGCAGACGATCTGCGGGTCCTTCCCGCCGAGCTCGAGCACGCTGCCCTTCATGCGCTGGGCGCAGATCTCGCCGACCTTCCGGCCCACCTCGACCGAGCCGGTGAAGAAGATCTTCGCGGTCGACGCCTCGCACAGCGCCTGGCCGATCTGGCCGCCTCCGTGGACGGTGCGGACCAGTCCCTCGGGAAAACCTGCGTCGTCGAACACGCGCTGGATCCGGTCGCCGAGCAGCGGGGTCAGGCTCGCCGGCTTGAGGACGACGCCGTTGCCGCACATGAGCGCGATCGCGACCTCGCCGAACGGGATCGACCACGGGTAGTTCCAGGGGGCGATTACGCCGACGACGCCGAGCGGTTCGTAGCTGAAGAAGCTGCGCTTGGTCTTCAGGAAGGCCTGCGGGTAGCGGATCTTCTCGTCGGCGAGGATCTTCTGCCCGGCGTCTGCGCACCACCGCAGCGCGTCGATCGTCGGGATCAGCTCCATCACGTAGCTCTCCGTGATCGGCTTGCCCTGCTCGCGGGTCAGCAGGTCGGCGACCTCCTCCATGTCGGCGACCAGGACGTCAGCCGCGCGACGCATGTAGCGGGCGCGGTCGGCGAGCGAGAGCTGCGCCCAGAACGGCTGCACCGAGGCGACGTCGTCGACCACGCCCTGGACCAGCTCCGGGGTGATCGTCTCGACCGTGCCGACGAGCTCGCCGGTCGCCGGGTTGAAGGACTCGAGCGTGCCCATCGGCCGCGACTCTAGCGGCGGGCCGGTCCCACGGTGTCAGCCCGGCCTGCCTGGGTACTGGACTCATGCGGCCGTCGCCGGCCCTCCGTCGCGAGCGGGCCGAGCCGCTCGCCGACTACCGGCGGCGGCCGCTGACCTTGATCACTGGCCTCGTCGCCGTCTGGCGGCGTCGAGGCGCTCGCCGAGCTCGGCCTCCAGCCCGCGGTCGGTCGGCTCGTAGAAGCGCTCGCCCTGAACCTCGGGCGGCAGCAGCGGTTGCTCGGAGATCGCGCCGGGCTCGTCGTGCGCGTACCTGTACCCCTGGCCGCGCCCGAGCGCCTTCGCACCGGGGTAATGGGCGTCGCGCAGGTGGTCGGGCGGCAGCTTCGCGCCGTGCTCGCGGATCTCGGCCATGGCGCGCGAGATCGCGACGGTCGACGCGTTCGACTTCGGCGCGAGCGCCAGGTAGGCGGCGGCCTGGGCGAGGTTGAGCGCGCACTCCGGCAGCCCGACCCGGTCGACCGCAAGCGCCGCGCCCGTGGCGACCGCGAGCGCGTTCGGGTCCGCGTTGCCGATGTCCTCGGACGCGAGGATCACCATCCGCCGGGCGATGAAGCGCGGGTCCTCCCCGCCCTCGAGCATGGCGGCCAGGTAGTAGACGGCGGCGTCCGGGTCGGAGCCGCGCATCGACTTGATCAGCGCCGAGGCGTAGTCGTAGTGGCGGTCGCCCTGCTTGTCGAAGCTGACCGCCTTGCGCTGCAGCGCGTCCTCGGCCGCGGCGAGGTCGATCGAGGCGCCCGAGGCGCGCGCCGTCTCGACCGCCCGCTCGAGCGCCCCCAGCGCGGTGCGCGCGTCGCCACCGGCCCGCTCGGCGAGCAGATCGAGCGCCGCGGCGTCGACCGCGGGCGGCTCGGCGAGCCCGCGCTCGGGGTCGGCGAGCGCGCGCTCCAGCAGCTCGCGCACCTGCTCCGGCTCGAGCCCGCGGAGCTCGTAGATCTGACTGCGCGAGAGCAGCGCGGAGTTGACCTCGAAGTAGGGGTTCTCGGTCGTCGCCCCGATCAGAGTCACGAGGCCCTCCTCGACCGCGGGCAGCAGCGCGTCCTGCTGAGCCTTGTTGAAGCGGTGGATCTCGTCGAGGAAGAAGATCGTCGGCTGTCCGTTTGCCCTTCGTCGCTCCTCGGCGCGGGCGATCACCGCCCTGACCTCGGCGCGCCCGGCGTTGACGGCGGACTCCTCCTCGAAGGCGCCGCGCGCGGCGCCGGCGACGATCCGCGCCAGGGTCGTCTTGCCCGCTCCGGGAGGCCCGTACAGGACCATCGAGTGGGGCTCGCCCGTCTCGATCGCCGTCCGCAGGGTGGAGCCCTGGCCGAGCAGGTGGGTCTGGCCGATCAGCTCGTCGATCGACCGTGGGCGCATCCGCACCGCGAGCGGCGCCTCGGACGCCGGAACCGCCGTGCGGGCCTCGCGGCCCGGGTCATCGGCGGTGTCGAAGAGGCGATCGGTCACGCGCCCAGTATGGCCGGGCGGGCGCCGGTAACCTGGACCCGATGGGCGAGGAGACGGCGGTCGCGCCGAGCGCGCTCGGAACCGAGGCGGTCGATCTGCTCGCGGAGCTGATCCGCGCCGACACCGTCAACCCGCCCGGCAACGAGGGTCGCGTCCAGGAGCCGCTCGCCGACCACCTTCGCGACGCCGGCTTCGAGGTCCAGCTGCTCGAGAGCGAGCCGGGGCGCCCGAATCTGGTGGCCGACCTCGCCGGCGAGGCAGACGGCCAGACGCTCTGCCTGCTGGGTCATGTCGACACGGTCCCCGCCGACGCGGACGAGTGGACGTTCAGCCCGTGGTCGGGCGATGTCGTCGCGGGCGAGGTGCGCGGTCGCGGCGCCCAGGACATGAAGGGCCAGGTCGCCGCCGAGGCGGCGGCCGCGATCGCGCTTGCCAAGTCCGGCTGGCGCCCCGGCGCCGGGGCGCTGAAGCTGGTGATCACCGCCGACGAGGAGATGGGCGCGGCGCTCGGAGCGCAGTGGCTGTGCGCCGAGCGGCCCGAGGCGGTGCGAAGCGACCTCGTGGTCAACGAGGGCGGCGGCGCCTGCTTCGAGCTCGACGGCCGGCGCTTCTACACGCTGTGCGTCGGCGAGAAGGGCGTCAACCGCTTCTACCTGCGCGCCCGCGGCGTCGCCGGACACGCCTCGGTCCCCGCGCTCGGCGACAACGCGCTGCTCAAGCTCGGCCCGGCGCTGAGCCGGTTCACCGAGCAGCCGCCGCTGGAGCCGACCCCGGCCGGGATCGCCTTCCTCGAGACGGTGCTCGGCGAGGAGCTCGACGGAGCCGAGGGGGCCGAGCTCGAGGCCGCGGTCGAGCGCCTGCGGGCGCTCTCGCCGCAGCTGACCGCCTTCATCGCCGAGCCGATGCTGCGAGTGACGATGGTGCCGACCAAGGCGCACGGCTCGCGCAAGGAGAACGTGATCCCGTCGCTGGCCGAGGTCCTGATCGATTGCCGGGTCCCGCCCGGCGGCGGCGAGGCCGAGGCCCGCGCGCGGCTCGATGCGCTGCTCGGGCCGCTCGCCGCCAACTACGAGCTCGAGTTCACCGAGCGGGTCACCGGCAACAGCTCGCCGACCAGCTCGCCGCTCGCCGACGCGATCGGCGCGTCGCTGGCCGAGCTCGACCCGGAGGCGACCCTGGTCCCGATCGTGATGGCGGGCTTCAGCGACAGCCACTGGTTTCGAAAGGCGTTCGGCTCCGCGACCGTCTACGGCTTCTGCCCGCAGCGCGAGCTCGGCCTGTTCGAGGCAGCGCCGCTCATCCACGGCGCCGACGAGCGCGCCGCCGTCGCCGACGTCGAGATGGCGGCGACCTTCTACGCCGACCTCTGCCGGCGGGTGCTGCAGTGAGGCGGAGTCCGACAGGACGAAGCCGAGCCGCCAGCTGAGGTCGGAGGCCGCTGCAGTGAGCGCCGCGAGCACCAACGGCTCGTCGGCGAACGGCGCGTCGGGATCGGAGCAGGCTCCAGACCCCGAGGCCAAGCCCGAGCGCCTGCGCCTCGGCGGGATGGCGCTTCGCAACGGCCTGCTGATCCACGGCCCGAGCTCGTGGGCGGTCGCCGCCCGCGCCGCCGACGGCTCGATCGAGGTCGCCTCGGGCCCGAAGCCCTCGCTCGCCCGTGGCCGGCTCGCCTCGACCCCGCTGGTCCGGGGCCCGTTGCGCCTCGCCGAGGCGATGGCGGTGCTGCCGCTGGCCCGGCTGCGGCTGCGCTCGGCGCGGCTGCCCTTCGAGGACCCGTCCGTGATCGCCGTCGCCGCCGCGAGCGTGATCGGCTCGAACCTCCTGCGCCGCCGCGGCCCGGCGACCGTCGGGCGCGAGCTCGCGATCGCCCTGATCGGCGCGTTGCCGGCGCTCGCCGCCCTGCGCGATCCGGCGCTCGCCTCCTACCACGCCGTCGAGCACAAGGCGATCGGCGGCTACGAGCAGGGCCGGGACCCGGAGGAGGTGCCGAAGGAGCACGAGCGCTGCGGCTCGAACCTGATCGGCCCGATGCTTGCGCTCTCGATCGCGGGCCAGGTGCTGACCGAGCGCTACATCGACGAGCCGGGGCCGCTTGCGCGCGGGATCGCCGCCCTCGCCGGGGTCGGCGGCGCGGTCGAGCTGTTCGTGTTCGCCGAGCGCCACCCCGACTCGGCGGTCGGCCGCGCGGTCCACGGGCCGGGTTATGAGATCCAGCGGCTGGTCTCGACGCGGGAGCCGAGTCCCGAGCAACTCGAGGTCGGGGTTGCGGCCTTGAACGAAATCCTCCGGCTGGAGCGCCCCGCTGCCGATACCGTCTGACGGGGGCCACGAGGGCCCCCTTTCCAATAACCAGCGCAGTGGCCTTTCTAGGGATCGACAACTACCAGGAGTTCCTCTCCAACTTCCTGATCCCGTGGGCGCCGATCCTGCTGTTCTGCGTGCTCATCTACTTCATGTGGCGGATGCTGAAGCTGATGCCGCGGACCAAGCCTCAGGAGATCAGCCCGAAGTCGAAGAGCGCCGTCACCTGGGCCGACGTCGCGGGCGTCGATGAGACCAAGGCGGAGCTCCGGGAGGTCGTCGACTTCCTCACCGACCCGAAGCGGTTCAAGCAGCTCGGGGCCACCGTCCCGAAGGGGATCCTGCTGCACGGCCCGCCCGGAACCGGCAAGACGCTGCTCGCGAAGGCGGTCGCGCACGAGTCCGGGGCGCAGTTCTTCAGCCAGTCGGCGTCCTCGTTCATCGAGATGTTCGCCGGCCTCGGCGCGGCGCGGATCCGGCGGCTGTTCAAGGAGGCGCGCGACAACGCCCCCGCGATCATCTTCATCGACGAGCTCGACGCCGTCGGCGCCCACCGCGGCTCGGACATCTCGGGCGAGCGCGATCAGACGCTGAACCAGCTGCTGGTCGAGATGGACGGCTTCGACGCCCGCGACAGCGTCATCGTGATGGCGGCCTCGAACCTGCTCGAGAAGCTCGACAAGGCGCTGCTGCGCCCGGGGCGCTTCGACCGCCAGGTGTTCGTGCCGCCGCCGGACCTCAACGGCCGCATCCAGATCCTCAAGGTCCACACCCGCGGCAAACCGCTCGCCCAGGACGTCATGCTCGAGCGGGTCGCCCGCCACGCCGCCGGGCTGACCGGCGCCGACCTCGCCAACCTCGCCAACGAGGCGGCGATCCTGGCGGGTCGCAACAAGCGCGAGTTCATCGCCCAGTCCGACTTCGAGGACGCGTTCGAGCGCGTCGTCGCCGGCTTGCAGTCGCGCAAGGTGATCACCGATCACGAGAAGCGGGTCGTCGCCTGGCACGAGGCCGGCCACGCGCTCGTCTCCGAGCTGTTGCCGAGCGTCGACAAGGTCCAGAAGGTCTCGATCGTCCCGCGTGGCAAGGCGCTCGGCTACACGCTCAACCTCCCCCAGGAGGACCGCTATCTGAAGTCGCGCCAGGAGCTGCTCGACTACATGAAGGTGCTGCTCGCCGGTCGCGTGTCCGAGCAGATCACGTTCGGCCGCGTCACCACCGGCGCCGCCGACGACCTCAGCCGCGTGACCGGGATCGCGCGCTCGATGGTGCACGAGTACGGGATGGGGACCTCGATCCGCTCCCATCAGGTCCCCGGCGACGACTCCACGATCTCCGAGGCCCTGCGCCAGACCCGCGACGAGGAGGTGCAGGCGATCGCCGAGGAGGCCTATCGCGGCGCCACCGAACTGCTCACCGACCACCGCGACCTGCTCGACGAGATCGCCGAGGTGCTGCTCAGGCAGGAGGTCATCGAGCGGGAGCAGATCCTCACCCTGATGGGCGGGAGGCGCGACCGGATCGAGCCGCCGTCGCCGGCCTACGCCCCCGCCGCTGGAACGCCGGCCGAGGCGCTGGTCACCGAGCCGCCGCCGGAACCGCCCGAGCTCTCCAAGTAGTCTCCGCGCCCGGATGTTCGGGCTGATCGATCACATCGGCGTCGCCGTCGACGACCTCGACGCGGCGCTCGCCCTCTACGAGGGCAGCTTCGGGATGCCGGTCGCGCACCGCGAGACGGTCGACGAGCAGGGGGTCGAGGCGGTCCTGCTCGACGTCGGCGATTGCCACGTCGAGCTGCTGCGGCCGCTCGGGCCCGAGACCCCGGTCGGCAAGTTCCTCGACCGCAAGGGCCCGGGGCTGCACCACGTCGCCTATCGCGTGGACGACATCGACGCGACCCTCGCCGAGCTGCGCGAGCAGGGGATCGAGCTGATCGACACCACGCCCAGGGTCGGCATCCGCAACAGCCGCGTCGCCTTCGTGCACCCACGAGCGACCGGCTCCGTGCTGACCGAGATCGTCGAACCCGCGGAGGGACACTGACAGCCATGGCTGAAGACCAGACAAGAGTCGAGATCGGATTCGGGATCGGGCAGGTGCTCTCGGTCAAGCTGGCCGAGGGCGAGCTTGCCGAGTTGCGCAAGCAGGTCGAGACCAGCAAGGGCTGGTTCGACATGCGCACCCAGGAGGGCACCGTGGCGCTCAACCTGGCGACCGTTGTCTTCATCCGGGTCGATGACGCCGACCACGCGATCGGGTTCTCGAGCTAGCAGTAACCGCGAGCTCTGGCGGGCGGCGAAACTCATCGCATGAGTGTCGTCCTGGGACCGGAACCCGGAACTCAGACGACACTCGTCTTAGGATTGGCATGTGGCCGCTCGCCGAATCACCCTCGCCGCATTCCTCGCCGTCCTCGCCGGCGCCCTGTGGTGGCGAAAGCACCCGTCCGCCTGCCCGTACGGGCAGCGCTTCTGGGTCGAGGCGCCGCACCCGCTGATCACCCGCGAGCGGCTCCGCGAGACGCTCAGCCCGAGCCCCGGCGAGCGCATGCTCGAGATCGGACCGGGAACCGGGTACTACTCGCTCGACCTCGCCGCCTGGCTCGGCGACGACGGCGAGCTTGAGCTGTTCGACCTGCAGCAGGAGTTCCTCGACCACACCATGGAACGCGCCCGCGAGCGCGAGCTCACCAACCTCGTCGCGACCCGTGGCGACGCCACCGCCCTACCCCACCGCGACGACTCATTCGACGCGGTCGTGCTGACCACGGTGCTCGGCGAGATCCCCGATCAGGACGCCGCCCTGCGCGAGATCGCCCGCGTCCTCAAACCTGATGGCCGGCTGGTGGTCGGCGAGCTGTTCGGCGACCCCCACTTCACCGCGCCCGGGGCGCTCGAGCGCCGCGCCGAGGCCGCGGGTCTGGGGCTCGACGAGCGTAACGGCCCCTGGCTCGGCTACTTCGCCCGGCTGACCGCGCGGCCCGTCTAGGGCACGATCGCGACGACCCGGGCGGGAGCGCCAGACGCGCCGGCGAGGCGCAGCGGAAAGCAGGCGACCCGGAAGCCGGTGTCCGGAAGCGAGCAGAGGTTGACCAGCCGCTCGATCTGCGAGTAGGCGAGGTCGACCTGGTGGGCCTCCCAGAAGATGCCCGGACGGTCGGCCTCGATCGCCTCGGCCGCCTGCAGGTGCAGGGGGCGGTCCCAGCCCCAGGCGTCGATCCCCATCACCCGGACGCCTCGCTCGTACAGCAACGCGGTCGCCTCGGCGCTGACCCCCGGGCCGCGGGCGATGTAGTCGAGCTGGCCGTAGAACGCGTCGCAGCCGGTGTGCACCAGGACGATGTCGAGCGGTTTGAGCTCGTGGCCGATCCGTTCGAGCTCGGCCTCGACCTCGGCCGAGCCGATCACCTCGCCGTCGGCGCGGCCGGTCATCGTCAGCTTCACGGCATCGGCGAAGAACCACTCGAGCGGCAGCTGGTCGATCGTCTGCGCGGGCTCGCCGCGGATCGTCGAGTTGTAGTGCCACGGGGCGTCGACGTGGGTCGAGCTGTGGGTGCCGAATCGGGTGAACTCCTCGGTCGCCCAGCCCTCGCCGTCTCGCAGCAGCCGCGCCGGGACCCCGAACAGCGCTTCGATCTGCGCCGCGCCGGCAGCGTGGTCGTCGTAGCGCACGTCCACGCGCAGCGGCTCGGGCACCTCCTCCGGGCTCGGCTCGATCGGCGCGCTCAGGTCGATCAACGCCATCAGCCGTTGATCTCCGGTGCGCCGGCGAGGTTCGCCTCGAAGATGTCGAGGGTGGCGTCGAACCAACCCTGCGGCACCGCGGGCAGGAAGCCGCCGCGCGGAGCCACCGCGGCGACGATCCGGTCGCGCGAATCGGCGACGAGGTCGCGCGCCCGCCCCGCGGAGCCGAGCTCGCCCGCGAGCTTCACCGGTGCGCCGCCGACGAGGACTCCGTCGACCTCGTGGATCCCGGCCTGCATGACGATCTGGGCGACCGGGTCGTTGGGCGGCGCGAAGCCGAGCCCGTCGGTCCGCAGCAGGACGAGGTCGGCGAGCTTGCCGACCTCGATCGAGCCGATCTCGCGCTCGAGCCCGAGCGCCTTCGCCCCACCGAGGGTCGCGAAGCGCAGCATCTCGGCGGCGCTCAGGGTCAGCGTCTCCGGCATCACCCCGGCGCGCAGCTCGGTCTCGTTGGTGCGCGCCCGCTCGCACGCGAGCCCGAGCCGCATCTGGGTGAACAGGTCGCCGCGGTTGTTGGAGACGATGTCGCACCCGAGGCTCGGGGTCATCCCGCGCTCGGTCAGCCGCTGGGTGACGGGAAAGCCCATCCCCATCTGCAGCTCGGTCTCCGGGGTGACCGAGACCGAGGCGCCGGCGTCGGCGAGCAGGTCGAGCTCGCGGCCGCTGCAGGCGTTGCAGTGGACGTGGACCTGGCGCTCGTCGAGTAGCCCCGCGGCGTGCAGGAGCGCGACCTCGGGCGGTCGGCGGTCCGACCACACCGTGCCGATGTGGGCGGTGACCGGCGCGTCGAGCTCGCGCGCGAGCTCGACCTCGGCGACCGTCGTCTCCCACGGGACGAGCCCCAGCTCGGTCAGCGCGATGCCCATCCGCAGTCCGGCGTCGGCCGAGAAGTGGCGCTCGCGCACGCGGCGAGCATCGGCGGCGCGCGCCTCGAAGTCGGCGAACGCGGGCGCCTCGAGCGGCACCGGGTACATGCCGTACGCGAAGGTGCCGCGGATCCCGGCATCGCGCAGCCCCCGGATCGCCTCGTCGGCGTGCTCCGGGGAGTTGAGGCAGTGCGAGAAGTCGAGCACCGTGGTGACGCCGGCGTCGAGCGCCTCGAGCGCGCCGACGTAGTTGCCGGCGTAGACGTCCTCGGCCGTGTAGACGGCGGCGGTGTTGACGCGGATGCCGAGGAAGTAGTCGAGCAGGGTCCAGTCGGCGCAGATCCCGCGCATCGCCGTCTGCCAGACGTGCCGATGGGTGTCGACGAAGCCCGGGATCACGAGCCTGCCGGT
Organism: uncultured Solirubrobacterales bacterium; assembly: GCA_963781265.1. Lineage (GTDB taxonomy): Bacteria > Actinomycetota > Thermoleophilia > Solirubrobacterales > 70-9 > WHSW01. Next base: position 65,173 of record CAWAFH010000018.1, on the reverse strand, counting down.
GGCGTCGATCCGGATCGCCTCGGCGTCGATGTCGGGGGCGATCGTCGCGATCCGCCCGTCCTCGATGAGCACGTCCGCGGCCTCGACGCGGCCCGCGCCGGGGTCGCCGATCAGCACATCGCCGCCGTGCAGCAGTGTTCGGCCCACGGGAGCAGGGTAGAAGTCCCGGCGATGGCGCGCCTGCGACGAGTCGACTGCTCCTCATCCGGGATCCGGCGGGTCGGCCGCGGGCGGGGCTTCAGCTAGCTGCCCGTGTCCGCGAGGGCCGGCCACAGGCGCTCCTCCGTCGCGAGCACGGCCTCGGCGAGCTCGCCGATCCGCGCCCACTCGCCGGCGTCGGCGACCTCGGACTCGCTCGCGGCCAGCAGCGCCATCGCGAGCTCGGTCCACTCGGCCGCCGCCTCGCCCGCGAGCGCCGCCTCGTCGCGCCCCGCCTCGGCGAGGAAACGCGCGTACATGAGCCGAAAGTTGCCACCGCCGGTGCCGCGCCGCTCGATCACCTGGTAACAGAAGCGCGCCGACCACTGCCAATCCTCGAGCTCGCCCGGCCACCCGCCCACCTCGGCGGCGAAGCGTCGCAGCGCCGGCAGGCCCTCGGCCTCCCCCATCGGCGGCTCGAGCATCTGCGCGGCGTTGCGGGCGATCGCCGCCGGTGCGGCGGCGCGCGGGTCGGTGAGGGCGGCGGGGTCGGGCACCGTGACCATCTGGCCGTCGAGCGGGAACACCGGGTGACTGCCGTGGCGAGCCCGGGAAAGGTGTTCGAGGCGGGTCGTCTGGAGCTCCTCGAACCCGGTGTCGGAGAGGTAGGCCACCTTGTCGTCGTAGCCGGCGAGGACGACCGCATGGCCCGGGAAGTGCGCCGAGTTGCCGTAGTGGTCGAGGTAGAAGAGGTCGGTGAGCAGCAGCGCCGGGCGGCCGCTGTCAACCGCCTCGCGGGCGGCGTCCCACGACGCCTCGGGTGAGTCGAACGTCTCCAGCCGCAGCCCCGCCCGGGTGAGCTCCAGGAACTGCTCCTCGAGTCGGTCGACGCGCCCGTTGGTGAACCTCGACGGCGACTGGCCGTCGAGGTGCAGGTAGTAGAAGCAGACCCCCGCGCCGAGCCCGAGCGCCATCTCCTCGGAGATCTCGACGCCGTCGAAGGCGAACAGGTTGCGCAGCGCGGTCGAGCCGCAGTGGTTGCCGGGGCGGTGGCGGTAGCCGGCGAGGATCATGCGCCCGCCGAGCCTCGCAGCCGCAGGTACTCGCGCCGGTCGCGGAAGCTCGTCCTCATCTCGTCGGTGAGCTCGGTCAGGAACTCCTCGCGGTAGGTCGAGTCGGTCAGCATCGCGACCGCGAAGTAAAAGCCCGAGAACGCGGCGAGCCCGCCGGCGACGCGGAGCAGCTCGACCGTGAGCTGGAAGTCCTGGCCGCCGAGGGAGAAGCTGACCAGCGTGTCGCCCGGGAAGTCCATCCACTCGATCCGCAGGTCCGTGTCGACCGCGAACAGGCCGAAGACGACGAAGAAGAGGCCGACCGTGATGCTGACGATCAGCACCTGGGTCGCCTGGCTGACGAACAGCACCAGGCCGACGTTGACCCGCTGCGCGTGGCTCAGCGGCGGTCCTTCGCCGACCTCGAGCTCGAGCTTGCGCGCCTCGCGCGGGACGCGCACCAGCAGGAAGGCGGACCCGAGGACGACGAACAGGCCGATCACGACCACGTAGTCGAACGTGGCCATCTTCCCGAACATGTCCCACATCTCCTCGGTCGTGAACGAGAGCAGGGCGAAGATCGCGAGCAGCGGGACCGCCTTCGCGAGCAGGCCGAGCGACGAGCGCAGCTGGCCGGCCAGCCGGCTGAACACCCAGCGCAGGATCGCCAGCAGGCCGTAGACGAAGACCGCGTAGATCAGGATCAGCAGGAGGAGGTTGGCGGCGACCGTCGCCGCCGCGCTGCCGAGTTGGCCGCCGAAGATCAGGGGGAGCAGCGCCGGCAGGATCACGAACGCGGCGAGCTCGGTCTTGCCCAGGCGGTTGGGGACCGCCCGCGCCGGGCGGCCCCGGAGGACGTTGATGATCGCGACCGCGGCGAGCATGAGGGCCAGGGCGCCGGCGATCGCGAGCAGGTTCTGCCACCAGCTCCAGTCGAGCTTGCCGGCGCCGAGCAGCTCGCCCACGAAGACGAGGCCGAGCAGCGGGGCCGCCCGGTTGAAGACGTCCGTCGAGGCCGAGAAGCCCTCGACGAACAGCGGCAGCCCGGCGCGCCGAAAGCGGCGCTCGTATTCGGCCGTCTCCACGGGGCGCCATTCTGCCCGGTTTCCGCGCCGATGCCGCGGGGTAGAGACGGTGGGCATCGGTAGCCAGGGAAGGAGACCCTCCAGTGACCATCGCCGTAATCGTCGCCGTCTGCATCATCCTCGCGGTGCTCGCGTTCCTGTTGCCCCGCGCGTCGTGGTGGCCGCAGAAGGGCGTCGACAAGACGCTTGGCACGGGTCAGGACGCCGCCGGCACGCTCCCCGGGAAGGTCGGTGAGCTCGCCGAGAAGCCGTTCTCGACCTCGCGCAAGGCCGCCAATCGCAGCGCGTCGAAGGGCCGCGAGGGCCGCTCGAAGCTGCCAGGCTAGTTAGCTGTGATCGCGCTGCTCGCCAACCCGGGCTCCGGGTCGGGCGAGGCGGGGGAGGTCGAGCGCATGCTGCGTGAGCGCGGCCTCGAGGTGACCCGCTTCGACCTCGACCGCGCCGACGACGCTGCGGCCGCGCGGCCGCTGCGGATCGTCGTCGCCGGCGGCGACGGCTCGGTCGGCTGCGCCGCAGCGGCCGCCGCCAGCGCCCGGGTCCCGCTCGGGGTCGTCCCGGTCGGCACCGCGAACGACTTCGCCCGCGCGCTCGAGCTGCCCGACGACACCGCGGCCGCGGTCGAGGTTGCGGCGACCGGCGAGCACACCGAGCGGCTCGACCTGGGCCGGGTCGGCGAGAGGCCGTTCGTCAACGCGGCCAGCGCCGGGCTCTCGCCGATCGCGGCGCGCAAGGCGCACGGCCTCAAGGCGGCGCTCGGCCCGCTCGCCTACACCGTCGGCGCGCTGCGCGCCGGGCTCTTCGCCCACCCCGTTCCGGCGACGGTCAGCGTCGACGGCGCGCGCGTCTTCGAGGGCCGCGCATGGCAGGTGATCGTCGCGCTCACCGGCGCGTTCGGCGGCGGCGCGGAGGTCGACGCCGACCCGGCCGACGGCGAGCTCGACCTGGTCGTGATCGAGGCGGGGTCGCGGGTGCGGCTGGTTCGCCACGGCTACGGGCTGCGCGCCGGCGAGGTCGAGGGCCAACCGGGCGTGATCACTGGCGCGGGCACGCGGATCGAGGTCGAGACCGACCCGGAGTCCGGGTTCAACGTCGACGGTGAGCTCGTCCACGAGGCACGACTCTCGTTCGTCGCCGAGCCGGGCGCCTTCGAGGTCGTCACCCGATGACCCGGCTCGACCCGCGCGGGCTCGTGCTCACCCCGCCCAAGCTCCACCGCCCCGAGCCGCGCTGGCGGCGCGGCGTGCGCAAGTACTGGCCGCTCGGGGTCGCCGGGGGAACGGCCCTCGGCTGGTACGCGGCCGACAGCCTCCGCCACCGCCGCGAGGGCGCGTTCGGCTACGAGATCGCCACCGAGCTCGAGGTCGACTCGCCCGAGTTCCTGCGCGCCGCCGAAGCGCTGACCGGCGCGCCGATCACGACCGGCAACGACGCCGAGCTGCTGATCAACGGCGACCGGATCTTCCCCGTCTTCCTCGAGACCCTGAGATCGGCCGAGCGGACCCTGACCGTGCAGACCTACGTCTACTGGCGCGGCGAGATCGCCGACCAGGTGGCCGAGGCGATCAGCGCCAAGGCGCGCGAGGGCGTGCGCTGCAATGTGATCCTGGACGCGCTCGGCTCCGTCCAGATGGAGCGCCGCCTGATCCGCGAGATGCGCGACGCGGGCGCCAATGTGCTGATCTTCCGCCCTCCGAAGCCGTACGCGATCAAGCGGATCGCGAACCGCACCCACCGCCGCGTCCTCGTCGCCGATGGCAAGGTCGGGATGACCGGCGGGGTGGGGATCGCCGCCGAGTGGATGGGGGACGCCGACGGGCCGGACCACTGGCGCGACACCCACGTTCGGGTTCGCGGCCCGGTCGTCCGCGGGCTCCAGGGGACCTTCGCCGAGAACTGGCTCGAAGGCAGCGGCGAGGTTCTCGCGGGCGAGGACTACCTGCCCGACCTCGACCCGGTCGACGGCGGCGGCAAGATGCAGCTGGTCCGCTCCTCCGCCAAGGTCGGTGACACCAACGCCGAGGCGCTCTACTACCTCGCGATCGCCTCCGCCCGCGAGACGATCGAGCTGACCGCCGCTTACTTCGTTCCCAGGCCGGCGTTCACCGACGCGCTCTGCGCCGCCGCCGACCGCGGCGTCGACGTCCGCGTCGTCGTCCCGGGTCCTCACATCGACAAGGGGTTCGTGCGAGTCGCCGGCCGCGCCGCCTACGAGCAGCTGCTCGCGGCCGGGGTGCGCCTGTTCGAGTACCAGCCGACGATGCTGCACGCGAAGAGCCTCTGCGTCGACGGCGCCTGGTCGTCGGTCGGAACCGTCAACTTCGACAACCGCTCGTTCCAGCTTCACGACGAGGTCGCCCTCTGCATCTGGGACCGCGCGTTCGCCGCGCGCCTGCACGATGCGTTCGAGGCCGACGTCTCGGAGTCGGACGAGATCGAGCCCGGGCGCTGGGGGGACCGATCGGTGCGCCAGCGGGCCGGCGAGCTCGCCACCACGGTCCTTCGCCGCGAGCTCTGACCGCCCTATCCTGCGGCGGATGCTGAAGCGACCCCAGCCGACCCGGCGCGCACGCCTCCACGCCCTGCTGCCCGGCCGCCGGATCTCGCGGCGCCACCCGGTGCTGGCCGCCCTCGGCGATGCCGACCAGGCCGCGCTGCGCTTCCTGCGCACCCGCGGCCACACGGAGCCGGTCGAGACGGTCGCGAGGGCGCTCGGCCTCGCCGGCGAGTACGGGGCGATCTGGGCCGGGATCGGCGCGCTCGGCGCCTCGGTCGAGCCGGGGCGCGGCGGCCAGTGGCTCGCCGCGGGCGCGAGCGGGCCCGCCGCCGTGGGCGTCAACCTTGCGGTCAAGCTCGCGTTCGGGCGCCGGCGCCCGCTGATCGAGGACCACCCGCCGCTGGCGAAGGCGCCGACCAAGCTCTCGTTCCCCTCGGCGCACGCGACCTCGTCGGTGACCGCCGCGACCGCGCTCGGGCGTGTCCAGCCGCGCGCGCGGCCGTACCTGTTCGGCCTCGCGGCGGCGATCTGCGTCGGACGCCCCTACCTCGGCATGCACTACCCGTCCGATGTCCTTGGCGGCGCCATGCTCGGCCTCTGCCTCGGGTCGCTGATCCCCGGCCTCGGGGCGCGCCACGCCGAGGAGCGCCTGTTCGAGCTCGCGGTCGACGCGAACGAGCGCGCCCAGGCGACCGAGCGAGCGCCCGGCAACGGCGGCGCCGTCGCGGTCGGCGAGCCCGGCCACGAAGCAGCGTGAAGATCGGCATCGTCGGCCTCCCGAACGCGGGCAAGTCGACGCTCTTCAACGCGCTCACCCGCGCCGGCGCCGAGACCGGGGACTACGCGTTCACGACGATCAACCCCAACGTCGCCGTGGTGGGCGTCCCCGACGAGCGGCTCGACCGGGTCGCCGACACGGTCGGCTCCAGCGAGGTCGTCTACGAGACGATCGAGTTTCACGACATCGCCGGGCTGGTCCCCGGAGCCGCCCAGGGCGAGGGGCTGGGCAACCAGTTCCTGGCGGCGATCCGCGAGACCGACGCGATCTGTCACGTGGTCCGCTGTCACGGCAGCGGTGGCGTCCCTCACCCAGAGGGGCGCGTCGACCCCGGTGCGGACATCGACCTGATCGAGACCGAGCTGCTGGCTGCCGACCTCGAGCAGGCCGAGCGCCGGCTCGAGCGGGTGATCAAGCAGGCCCGCTCGGGCGACAAGGAGGCGGTCGCCGAGCAGGCGTGGCTCGAGCAGGTCATCGACGCGCTCGGCGCCGGGACGCCCGTGCGTGAGGTCCCGGTGCCGGACGCCGCCGCCGCGGCCCCACGACGGCTCTTCGCGCTCACCTCCAAGCCGATCCTCTACGTCGCCAACGTCGATGAGGGGATCGAGGAGGTCCCCGAGGCGGTGGCAGCGCACGCGCACGGCGCCGGGGCGCTCGCGGTCCCGATCTCCGCCCGGATCGAGGTCGAGCTCGGCGAGCTCGGCGACGAACAGGAGGCGGCCGAGATGCGCTCCGAGCTGGGGATCTCCGAGTCGGGGCTCTCGCGGCTGATCGGAGCAGCGTTCGAGCTGCTCCAGCTGAACGTCTTCTTCACCGCGGGCGAGGGCAAGGAGGCCGTCTCTCACGCTCTACGGCGGGGGGCCAGCGCTTGGGAGGCCGCGGGCGAGATCCACACGGAGATCCAGGACGCGTTCGTCCGCGCCGAGGTGGTGGGCTGGAAGGACCTCGTCGACTCAGGTGGGTACGCTCCTGCCCGCGACCGTGGTCTGCTGCGAACGGAGGGGCGCAGCTACGAAGTGGCCGACGGCGACGTGATCACGATCAAGGTTTGAGGTAGGTACTTCGATGAAGACGATGGCGAGACGAACGACCGGCTTGCTGCTGGCGCTCGTCTGCGCGCTCGCGATCGGCGCCGCACCGGCGCTCGCGGCGGCAGATGACCCGCCCGCCGGGCAGGAGTACAACCTCGACCTCCCCGGGTCGGGCAACGGGTCGCAGACCGAGACCAGCCCTACCGATTCCGACTCCTCCGACTCCGGCTTTCCGGTGGTCGTCGTGGTCCTGGTCGCCGGTGCCGGGCTCGCCGCGGGAGTGGCCGCCTGGCGGATGCGCAAGCCCGGCGGGCCCTCCGAGAGCCCCTAGCCGGCCGTCCTAGCCCGCGGCGAGCAACTCCCCGCCGAGCTCGGAGACGGTGATGTGGATCGCTCCCGGCTCGACCGCATAGTCGATCACCGCGAGCGCCCGCAGTCGGTCGAGCACGTACTGGAACGCCTGGGCCTGCTTCTTGGACTCGTAGTCCCGGCGGATGTCGAACGACCAGCCGGTCGTGTGCAGCGAGTACTCCTCGGTCGCCTGCGGGTTCGACCGCACGAGCAGGTCCTGGTACTCGCGGTCGCGGACCGCGCTGGTCACCTGTAGCGGCGTCGCCGCGCCGCTCAGCTCACGGACGCTAGCGGCCATGTAGGTGAGCGTCGCGAGCGCCTCGGGGCGCAGCGCGCGGTAGAGGGTCGGCGACTGGTCGAGCTCGTCAGCGAACTCGCCGATGTCGGGGTCGGGCTCCCAGCCGAGCGCCGGATCGTCGGGCAGCGGCAGCAGCTCGCCCGACTCGGTCGCGTCGTCGATCGCCCCCGGGTCGTCGAACACCGGCGTCTCGCTCTCCGGGTGAAACACCTCCTCGAGCGTCGCCTTGTTCGTGGCCAGCTCGGCGGTGTCGGCGAGCCGGTCGGGGTCCTTGCGGGCCAGCTCGAGCACTCGCTCGGAGGCGAGCACCTTCCACAGGTAGTCCGCGGACTCGTCGCCGAACCCGGTCAGCATCTCCCACGCCTCGCGATGAGCCCGCGGCCCGGAGTCGAAGTAGACCCGCGCGTAGGTGAGTGCCTCGTCAGCGACAAGCTCGCCGATCGGCACCGAGTCGTCGGCGCCCGCGTAAGCGCGCAGAACGGTCTCCAGGTTGCCGATCCCCATGTGGTAGGAGACCACCGCGAGCTCGGGATCGCCGAAGCGCTCCCCGGCGATCTCGAGGTAGCGCGCGGCGCCCTCGATCGCCGCGTCGGGGTTGAAGCGTTGGTCGACCTTGGCGCGCTCGGCCTGCAGTCGGTCGGTCTCGCCCGGCGAGTCGGAGCGCGAGATCGCCTTGGTGAGCGCGATGCTGCGCTCGAGGTCGACCGACATCCCGAGCAGGTCGGTCGCGGTCGACGGGATGATCTGCGCCAGCCCGGAGGCCGATTCCGGGGTCGGGCCCGCGATCGCATCCGGGCGCCCGGCGCTCTCGAGGAAGATCACGGACTCGAGCGTGTCGGGGTCGACGCCGTGGCGCTCGGCGGCCGCCTCGATCTCGGCGCGATAGGCCGCGGTGCGCTCGGCAGAGGCGACGACCCCACCCGGGCTCATCTCGTAGATCACGTGCGAGAGGCCGGTCGCCGCCCGCTGCTCGAAGTCGTCGCTGCGGGCCGCCTTGAAGGCGAGCGGGTCCGAACCCGGCTTCGAGGCCGCGATCGCCCCGCGGGTGACCCGCGCGACCTCGAGCTCGAGCGGCTCGCGGTCGCCGAGCCCGAGCGCGAGCGCGATCGCCGCGACGCCCGCCGCGGCCGCGACCAGCAGCGCGACGCCGGCCACGGCGCGAGCGAACATCCCCCTGCCACGCGCTTTGTCGTCCACCGAGCCGATGTTAGGCTGCGCGCCATGCATGCAAGGAAGCGGTTCAACCTGGCCCTGCTGACCACGATTGCGGCCGGCGCTATGGCTCTGATCGGCGCCTCCGGGGCGATGGCGGGAGCGAAGGGCTTCTCCTATGGCGTGTCCAGCGGCGACGTCACCTCGAACTCGGCGATCCTCTGGGCCAAGGCGAACAAGGGCGGGAAGACCTACCTGCAGGTGAAGAGCAACGGCAGCTTCGGCGGCTGCGACGCGAACCGGGCCGTCGCAAAGGTGAAGGCGAAGAAGAACCGCGACTTCACGGTCCAGGCGCTGGTCGAGAAGCTCGATCCAGCGACCGAGTACAAGTACCGCTTCTGCAGCAGGGGCGGCGCGCACAGCGCCACGGGCACGTTCACGACCGCGCCCGGCGCCAAGTCGAACCGGACGATCCGCTTCGCGCTCTCCGGCGACCAGGACGCGCGCCCGATACCCGGAGGGACCACCCCGTACTGGAACAACTTCGAGATCTGGAAGCGGATCCTCAAGCAGGACAACGACTTCAACGTGATGATGGGCGACACCATCTACTCCGACACCGAGGTGCCGGGGTACGGGCTCAGCGACGTCGCGCTGTCGGTGAAGCAGAAGTGGGAGGCCTACAAGACCAACCTGGCGATGAAGCCGTGGATGAAGGCCCGCGGCGCAGCGGCCTACTACGCGCACTGGGACGACCACGAGTTCGTCAACGACTTCTCGCGCGAGGAGAACTCGTTCCCGCTCTCGGTCGGCGACGTCAACATGAGCGGCGAGAAGCTCTACAAGAACGGGGTCCAGGCGTTCACCGACTACAACCCGATCACCTACAGCTCGAAGACGGGCATCTACCGATCCGTCCGCTGGGGCAAGAACCTCGAGGTCTTCTTCCTCGACGAGCGCTCCTTCCGCAGCGCCTCCTCGGACTACCAGGGGACCTGCGACAACCCGGCCGGCAGCGGCAACCCGGACCTGGCTCCGACCGCCCCGCAGAGCACGCGCAACGTGTTCGCCGCGATCGCGCCGCCGCTCGCCAACCCGACCCCGCCGGCGTGCAGCGCCTCGATCAACGACCCGAACCGGACGATGCTCGGCGCCAAGCAGCTGGCGACGTTCGAGAAGGCGATCAAGAAGTCGAGCGCGACCTTCAAGGTGATCTTCAACGAGGTCCCGATCCAGCAGTACTACGCGCTGCCCTATGACCGCTGGGAGGGCTACGCGGCCGAGCGCACCGCGCTGCTGCAGTACCTGCAGGCGAAGGTCAACAACGTCGTCTTCCTGACCACCGACGTGCACGCCAACCTGGTCAACGACGCGCGCTTCAACACGCTCGGCGGGCCCGGGGTTCAGGACTCCGGGATCCTCGACGTGACCACCGGCCCGGTCGCGACCGAGTCGTACGCCGGCGAGATCAACGCCACCCTCGGGACCCCGTCGGGCGGCGCCCTGATCCACGACGTGTTCCTCAAGCCGCAACCGCCGAACGGCGTCGGCATGCAGTGCGCGGCGATGAACCAGTTCAGCTACGCGGAGGTCGCGGTGTCGAAGAAGCAGATCACGATCGACCTGCTCGACAACGCCGATGCCCCAGTGGTCGACACCGGCAACATCACGACCGCGACGCCGGCGACCCCGACCTGCGGCCAGCTCGTGATCCCGAAGGAGTAGCCCGCGCCCCGGCGGGCGCCGGGGCGGTAGGTTGGGCGCGATGCGGACCGCGGCGCGCTTTCCCGGGCTCGGCCCAGGGGCCGGCCATTACGAGAGCTTTTACGTGAAGGCGACCCGCCCGGGGGGCGGTCGCGCGATCTGGCTTCGACACACGATCCACAAGCGGCCGGGGGAAGCGCTCACCGGGTCGCTGTGGTTGACGCTGTTCGACGCCGAGGCGGCGGGCCCGCGGGCGGCCAAGGTGACCGTGAGCGCGGATCACGTGAGCGCGCCCGCCGGCGCCTACATCGAGATCGCCGGGGCGAGGCTCGGCCCGGAATCGGCGAGCGGGAAGATCGAGACGACCGCGCTCGAGGCCAGCTGGGAGCTGAGCTTCGAGGACCGGGCCGAGCCCTTCCGCCACCTTCCCTATGACTTCCTCTACCGCGCGCCGCTACCGCGCACGAAGCTGCTTTCCCCCGATCCCGATGCCCGCTTCTCGGGCTCGGTCACGGTCGACGACGAGCGCTTCGAGCTCGACCGGTGGCCGGGCATGGTCGGTCACAACTGGGGCGCCGAGCATGCGGAGCGCTGGAGCTGGATCGAGGCGAACGAGTTCCGCGAGGCCGACGGCTGGTTCGACGCCGGGCTCGGCCGGATCAAGGTCGGCCCGCTGACGACGCCGTGGATCGCGAACGCGATGCTCTGGCTGGACGGCGAGGGGCACCGGCTCGGGGGGCTCGACCGGATCCGCTCGACCCGGGTGGACGAGCATCCCACCCATTGCCAGTTCGAGCTCAGCGGCAAGGGGATCAAGGTCCGCGGACAGGTCGCCTCGGAGGCGCGCGACTTCGTCGCCTGGGTCTACGCCGACCCGGTCGGCCCCGAGCACCACACCGCCAACTGCTCGATCTGCGACCTCGAGCTCGAGGTGGAACGCGATGGCCACCCGCCGCGCCGCCTCGAGTGCGTCGGTGCGGCCGCCTACGAACTCGGGATGCGCGAGACCGATCACGGATTGCCGCTGCAGCCCTATGCGGACGGCTGAGCGCGAGTCGGCCGGCTGACGAAGCGGTCGCGACCGTCGGCGTCGACCTCGCTCGCGGCGAGCAGGATCTTGCGTCCCGCCGCGCGGCGCTCGTCGCCGGCGTTGAGCGGGATCCGCGTTACCTTGGCGGTCCCCGGCCGCAACTTGTAGGAGGTACGCCCGAGGGTGCGGTTGCCGAGCTTCGCCTCCAGCTCGCCCCGGCAGGTTGTGCTCTTTCGGGCCGGACAGCTGACCTTGGTCCGCAGCGACCCGTTGCCGAGCTTCGCCGGACGACCGGAGAGCTTGGTGTCGTAGCGGTGCTTGGCCGCCGCGGTCGAGATCGAGCAACTGGTTGGCGTGCCGCTGACCCGGTCGACGAGGTCGTCGACGATCACGTCCTGCCTCGGTACAGGGCACGGTCTCGGCGAAGCCGTCGCGGGTCAGGAAGGTGTCGTTGCCGCCGCCGGCCGGGAACAAGTCGATGCCGGGGCCGCCGTCGAGGCTGTCGGCGTCCTTGCCGCCCTCGAGGTTGTCGAGTCCGCTGCCCCCCTGAAGGTCGTCGGTGCCGTCACCCCCGATCAGATTGTCGTTGCCGCCGCTGCCCAGCAGCGTGTCCGCGCTCGCCGCGCCGGTGAGGACGTCGCCGACCCCCGTACCGGAGAGGGTCTCGATCGTGCTCAGGATGTCGGTCCGAAAGGTGATCGGCGTCCCCGTCTGATCGAGCCCGGCGTAAACAGCGGTCTTGCTGACCAGCGAAGCGTTGACGCCGATCTCCTTGTCTTCCGGGCCCGCGGTCGAAACGATGCCTCGGAGGTCGACCGTATCGGTGCCGGCCCCCCCGTTGTAGGTCGTCGGGCGGTTGTTGGCCGGGATCGTCGACAGGTTGCCCGGAGCGGCCAGCAGGTCGTTGCCGTCGTCGCCGTTCAGCGTCCGCGAGGCGTCGCGCATCTTCAGGACGATCTGGTCATTCCCGGCGCCGCCGCTGGCGCGCGCTGTTGGAAACGCGGCCGAATCTCTGACCTCGACCGCGTCGTCGCCAGCGCGCAGGTCGATCACCAGCGTTGCCGAGCTGCTCGTGAGCAGGGTGCAGCTGTTGACGGTCGGGCGACCGGTGATCGGGTCGGTCTCCGGCGGGCAGCTCCCCGAGGTTGCGGTGACGCTGACCGCCGGGGTGATCGTCATCGCGAACTGCGCCCCGGCGGTCTGCGTGAGTTCGACCCCGAACTCATCCTTGCCGTCGGTGCCGGTGAGCGTGATCTGGCCGCTCATCAAACTGGATCCGGGCGCTGCGTCGGCGCCGGGCGGCTGAGCCGCGAACAACAATCCCGACAGCAACAGGGTGATCGCAGGCCGAGCCACGATCCTCATCTTGCGATCCTAGTCTCGCGGGCATCGATCCGCAAGCGGCTCAGGCGACCGAGAGCACCTCGAGCTGCTTGATCTGGCCGCGCGGGGTCTCGAACGAGATCGTGTCGCCCTGGCCGGCGCCGACGAGGGCGCTACCGATCGGGCTCTCGACCGAGAGCTTGCCGGAGCCGAGGTCGGCCTCGAGCTGATGGACCAGGGTGACCTCGGTGACCTTGTCGGTCGAGGCGTCGCGGTAGCTCACCACCGAGCCGATCCCGGCCTCGCCGCCGTCCCCCGTCTCGCCGACGACGGCGGTCGCGAGGTGATGCTCGAGCACCCGGATGCGGGACTCGTTCATCCCCTGCGCCTCGCGTGCCGCGTGATACTCGGCGTTCTCCTTGAGGTCGCCGAACTCGCGCGCGGTCTTGATCGACTGGACGATCTCGGGCCGGCGCACCTCCGTCAGGTGCTTCAGCTCCTCCTCCGCCCGCGCCTTGCCCTCGGCGCTGATCGTGTTGCGTGCCTCAGCCATGCGCCCAAGTTAGCCGCTGGGCGCCGGCTTAGCGGTGCCGGAACCGCGCCCAGGTGGACCGCAGGCCGAGCCGCGCGCGCAGGGTGTCGCCCGAGACTGCGCTCGAACCCGAGCTGCCGATCACCCTGGCGCGGACGATCCGCGGCGAGCGGCCCGTCTCGGTCACATCGATCCGCTTGAGCCTGCCGTCGAACAGCCCAGAGAGCTTCGACTCGATCTCGTCGTCGGAGAGGCGCTCGGTCCAGTTGTGAACCGGCGAGGCGTCGTCGAACGGGTCGTCGACGGACTTCAGATACGGGACCGGGTTGCCACCGGAGAAGCCGAACTCCGAGTTCTCGGTCCGCCCGCCGGACGTCGAGAAGTAGTAGGTGATCGCCGGCTCGCCCCGGTAGGTGACGATCCGCTTGGCGGTCGCGGCGACGGCGCGGTTGGTGCGCTTGGTCTCGGACCCCCGGCCGCCATAGACCTGGCTGCGCGTGTCCGCGTACTGGTCGAAGGGTCCCGTGCGACTGGTCGCGAGGCCGTAGGAGCGAGCGACCACCGCCTGCGCCTCGAGCGCCGCCATCGGCCACGAGGGCGAGACCTCGTTCGAAACGACGCCCTTCACGTAGCCCTCCGAGCTGACCTGGTTGATGACGAGGATGTTGCCCCCGGTCGCACGGGCGACGACGCTGCCGCGATACCGGCCGATACCGGCGATCTTCACCCCGCTGCCCGCCTTGCCCTCGTCGCCGCAGACGGCGACCCGGCCGCCCTCGGAGCGGCGCAGGACGACGCGTCCCGACTCGACCGCGAAGCTGTACTTGCGCCCCGGGTCGAGTCGCTTGCCGCAGCCCCGCCCGGCCCCGCTGAAGCCGATCGCGCCCTGGCCGGAGCCGAGCAGGACGCGCACGCTGCCCGAGTCGCGCCCGAGCTTCGTATGGGCGTAATAGTGATCGACGATCTGGCGGTAGTCGCGGCCGTGTTCGGCGAACCCGAAGGCGCCGTACTGCGAGAGCCCCACGCCGTGCCCGAAGCCGTGGCCCTTGATCGTCCAGGAGCCGTCCGCGGCCGCCGGCGCGAACAGCGCGAGCGCGGCCGCGAGCGTCGGCAATGTGCGCTTCGCGGAGTGCATGTCCCGGCCCCTCAGGGCATCAACACCCTAGGGAGTGCGAGAGTCGCGGTCGCCGCTGACCGGGCGATACGCTGCAAACGTGATCGAGATGGAGGTTCGATGAGCACCAGCGAGCAGGAGAAGAAGGTTCTCGACGCGACCCCGCGGCAGCTGTTCATCGGCGGCCAGTGGCGCGATGCCACCGGCGGCGGGACGCTCTCGGTCGAGGACCCGGCCACCGGTGAGAGCCTCTGCGAGATCGCCAACGCGACGCCGGATGACGCCCAGGCGGCGATCGACGCCGCCTGCGACGCGCAGGCCGAGTGGGCCGCGACGACGCCCAACGAGCGCTCCGAGATTCTCCATCGCGCCTTCGAGGCGCTCAACGACAACGTCGACGAGCTCGCCCTGCTGATGACGCTCGAGATGGGCAAGGCGGTCGCCGAGTCGAAGGCCGAGATCGCCTATGCCGCGGAGTTCTTCCGCTGGTTCTCGGGCGAGGCGCTGCGCATCGACGGCTACTACAAGACAGCCGGCAACGGGGCCTCGAGGGTCCTCGTCATGCGCCAGCCGATCGGCCCCTCCTACTTCATCACCCCGTGGAACTTTCCGAACGCGATGGGGACCCGGAAGATCGGGCCCGCGGTCGCCGCCGGCTGCACGATGGTCGCGAAGCCCGCCCAGCAGACGCCGCTCTCGATGCTCGCGCTCGCGAAGCTGCTGGCCGAGTGCGGGCTGCCCGACGGCGTCCTCAACGTGGTCACCGGCTCGTCGTCGAGCGAGATCTCGAAGCCGATCATCGGCGACCCGCGGCTGCGCAAGCTGTCGTTCACTGGCTCGACCGAGGTCGGGCGCAAGCTGATCGCCCAGGCCGCCGACAACGTGCTCAAGGTCTCGATGGAGCTCGGCGGCAACGCCCCGTTCCTGGTCTTCGGCGACGCGGACGTCGACGACGCCGTCGCCGGGGCGATGATCGCGAAGATGCGCAACATCGGCGAGGCCTGCACCTCGGCCAACCGCTTCCACGTCCACGAGTCGGTCGCCGAGGAGTTCGCGGACAAGCTCGCCGCGAGGATGGGGGCGCTGAAGCTCGGCCGGGGCACCGACGACGGCGTCGACGTCGGGCCGCTGATCGACGCCGCCCAGCGCGACAAGGTGGCGGAACTGGTCGCGGATGCGACCGGGCACGGCGCGAGGTGCCTCACCGGCGGCTCCGAGCGTGACGGCGCCGGCTACTTCTATGAGCCCACGGTGCTCGCGGAGATCCCCGATGGCGCCCGGATCCTCACCGAGGAGGTCTTCGGCCCGGTCGCGCCGATCAAGTCGTTCAGCTCGGACGAGGAGGCGGTCGCGGCCGCGAACGCGACCGAGTTCGGGCTCGCCTCCTACGTCTACACCTCTGACCTGAAGCGGGCGCTCCGCGTCTGCGAGGGGATCGAGAGCGGGATGATCGGCCTCAACCAGGGGATGGTCTCCAACGCCGGGGCGCCGTTCGGCGGCGTCAAGCAGTCGGGCATCGGCCGCGAGGGCGGCAACGAGGGCGTCGAGGAGTACCTGGAGACGAAGTACGTCGCCGTCAACCTCTGACGACACCCCGACTTTGTTCGAGTGGGCCGGCGGCGACTCAGGGCTGCCCGACGATCCCGAGTTCCGCGCCGCGCTGGTGGGCTATCTCGAGTGGGGCGGCGATGGGCCGCGAGCGACGCGTGGGGAAGCGCCATGACGCGGCTTCGAGCCGCTTCCGCCCTCGGCTAGGGTGGCAACGAGGAGAGCCGTTACGAACGAACGCAAGCTCGAATTCAGGCTGCTCGGCCCGCTGGAGGTGCGGGGCGCGAGCGGGCCGGTCGCGCTGGGCACACCCCAGCAGCGGTCGCTGTTGGCGCTGCTGTTGCTGAACGCGAACGAGGTCGTCTCGCGCGATCGCCTGATCGACGAGCTCTGGGGTGCGAGCCCGCCGCAGAGCGCGACCAAGCTCGTTCAGGTGTACGTCTCGCGGCTGCGCAAGGCCCTCGCGCCCGGGGGCGAGCTCCTGGTCACGCAGGCCCGCGGGTACCTCGTGCGGGTGGACCCCGACCAGCTCGATGTGGAGCGCTTCGAACGGCTCACCGAAGAGGGCCGCGCCGCGCTCGAGGCAGGCGCTCCCGATGCGGCCGCCGCGCGATTGCGGGAAGGCCTCGATCTATGGCGCGGCGCTCCCCTCGCGGACTTCGCCTTCGAGGCGTTCGCCCAGCCGGAGATCGCCCGCCTCGAGGAGCTGCGCTTGGGAGCGCTCGAGGATCGCATCGACGCAGACCTCGCCCTCGGTCGCTCCGATCTGGTGGGCGAGATCGAGGGGCTGATCGCTCGCCACCCGCTGCGCGAGCGCCTGCGCGGGCAGTTGATGGTCGCGCTCTACCGCGCCGGACGCCAGAGCGACGCCCTCGCCGCCTTCCGAGATGCGCGCCGGACGCTCGTCGCGGAGGTGGGCGTGGAACCGGGGCCCGCGCTGCGACGCTTGGAGCAGGCGATCCTCACGCAGGATCCCGAGCTCGACAGGCCGACGGCCGCCGAGGCGCCGCCTGCCGGAGCCGGCGAACGCGTCCCCCCGACGCCGGCGCAGGGCGCGGCGACGGACGAGCGTGACGAATTCGTCGGCCGCCGGACCGAGCTCGAGGTGCTCGACGACGCGCTCGACGAGACCGCGTCGGGCCGCGGGGGCGTCGTGCTGATCGCCGGGCAGGCGGGAATCGGCAAGACCCGCCTTCTGGACGAGGTGACTCGCCGCGCCCGCGAACGGGAGATGACGGTGGTCTGGGGCCGGTGCTGGGAGGCCGGAGGCGCGCCCGCCTACTGGCCGTGGATCCAGTCGCTGCGGGCCTACATCCGCGGATGCGATCCCGAGCAGGTGCGCTCGGAGCTGGCCGGCGGGCGGGCAGAGCTCGCGACGATCCTGCCGGAGCTCGGCGGGCCCGCCGACGATCCGCCGGCGCCCTCGTCGATGGATCCCGAGGCCGCCCGCTTCAGGCTCTTCGAGGGCATCGGCTCGTTCCTCGTCACGGCCGCGCGCGCAAGGCCGTTGGTCCTGATCCTGGACGACCTTCACGCCGCCGACGAGCCCTCGCTGCTACTGCTGCGCTTCGTCGCGGCAGAGGCGGGCAGCGCGCCGCTGCTCGTCGTCGGCGCCCACCGCGACGTCGAGCTGGAGCCCACCGCGCCGCTGGTCTCCGTCGTGCCGGAGCTCGCGCGCGAGCGCCGCACTCGCCAGCTCATGCTCTCCGGTCTCAGCGAAGCTGAGGTCGCCCGTCTGATCGAGGTGGCCGGGGGGTTGGAGGCGCCGGAGCGATCGGTCGAAGCGATCCATCGGGGAACCGAGGGCAACCCGCTGTTCGTCGGCGAGGTGGTCCGGCTGCTCTCGTCGACCGGTCGCCTCGATCAGGTCGGCGGGCCCGGTGACCAGGCACTTCCCCTCCCCCCGGGCGTGCGAGAGGTGATCGGAGGCCGGCTGAGGCGGCTCTCCGACGATTGCGGGGCCGTTCTGGTGCTCGCCGCCGTCCTCGGTCGCGAGTTCGAGTTCACCTCGCTCGTCGAGGCCGGCGACCGCTCGGAGGAAGCGGTCCTCGATGCGCTCGAGGAGGCCCTGTCCGCGCAGGTGATCTCAGAGGTCCCGGGCGCGCCCGACCGCCTTCGCTTCGCGCATGCGCTGATCCGCGACACCCTGTACGCGGAGCTCGCCGCACCGCGCCGGGCGCGCCTTCACCTCACCGTGGGTGAGGCGCTGGAACGCCGCTACGGCGATGATCGCGGGTCGCACCTGGCCGAGCTCGCGCACCACTACTGCGCCGCCGGTGCGGCGGGCGACCCGGCAAAGGCGGTCGACTACGCGCGCGCGGCGGGAGAGCGGGCTGTGACGCTCTTCGCCTACGAGGAGGCGGTGCGCCTCTTTGCGATGTCCCTCGACGCCCTCGGCCCGCGGGCAGAGGCCACCGACGCGGTCCGCTGTGAGCTCCTGCTCGCCCTCGCGGACGCGCAGGCACGGGGCGGCGAGGCCCGCGAGGCCAGGGCCGCTTTCCTCGAGGCCGCCCGGCTCGCCAGGTCGGCCGGCGAGCCAACGCTGCTGGCGCGGGCGGCCGCGGGCTACGGCGGGCGATTTCTCTGGACGCGGGCGCTCGTCGACGAGCGCCTCGTCCCCCTGCTGGAGGACGGGCTCGCCGCGCTCGGCGAGGAGGACAGCGTCCTGCGCGTTCAGCTGCTCGCGCGCCTGGCGGCGGCGCTGCGCGGCGACCCCGCCCGCAGCCGTCGCGAGCGGGTGTGCGAGGAGTCGATCCGCATCGCGCGCAGGATCGGTGACCCGGCCACCATCGCGTACGCGCTCGACGCCGCCGAGGCTGCCCTTCACGGACCGGACACGGCCGAGAGGCGCGCGGCCGAGGCGGACGAGATCGTCTCGCTCGCGAAGCAGATCGGCGATCGCGAGCGCCTCTTCGATGGCCACGAACATCGCTTCTGGGCCGTGTGGGAGCTCGGCGACGCCGATCGCCGCCGCGCGGACCTGGCCGCGCTGACCGCGGTGGCCGAGGAGCTTCGCCAGCCGGCGCAGCTCTGGTCGGCGCTCTCGGCGCAGGCCGTGCTCGCGATCTCAGAGGGACGTTTCGCGGACGCTGAGGCGCTGATGGAGCGCGCGGCGAGCACCGGGCGGCGCGCCCTGAGCTGGAGCGTCGTCTCTTCCCGCCACCTCCAGGAGTTCATGCTGCGCAGTGAGCGGGGCCTGCTCGAGGGCCTGGACTCGGAGGTCGGCGAGCTCGTCGACGAGTTCCCCTCGCCCCTGATCCACGCCTCGGTGCTCACGTTCATCCACGCGCGCCTCGGACACCGCGCCGAGGCGGCGTCGATCCTCGCCGAGGTCACCGCCCACGACCTCGCCGACTGGCACGTGGACGAAGAGTGGCTCGCCAGCCTTTGCTTGCTGGCAGAGGCGAGCGCATCGCTAGCCGAAACGGCGCCGGCGACCACCCTCTACGAGCTCCTGTTTCCCTACGCGACGAGTACGGCCGTCGCCGTCCCAGAGTTCGCGATCGGACCGGTGGGCCGGCCGCTCGGCCTGCTTGCGACGCTACTGGGCCGCTTCGCCGATGCCGAGGGGCATTTCGAGGAGTCGTTGCGGCTCAGCGCCAGGCTGGGCGCGCGCCCGTCGCTCGCGCACACGAGGTGCGACTACGCGCGGATGCTGGCGACCCGTGAGGCGGACGGCGACCTGGAGCGAGCTCGCGAGCTCGCGAGGCACGCCGTCAACGACTACCGGGCGCTTGGAATGGAGGCGTTCGCGGCGCAGGCCGCCGAACTCTCCGGCCGCCTGCGCACGCCGACCGCGCCCTAGGTGTAGTTCGCGCGTCGTTTACCGCCCGTTGGAGCCTGCGTCTACCGCCACCGTGGACGCTCGACTCATCGAGCCGCGTTTCGCGGCTCCGACGAGAAGGAGTCGACATGCGTCACACCATGAAGGGGATCATCGCGACGCTTGCGGTGGTGCTCGCGTCGGCGGTCTTGGCGGCCTCCGCAGGAGCGTCCAGGGGCCCCGGCCTCGCCACCCGCACCGCAACCGAGCTCGGGCAGCGGGTTCCAGGCTACGCGGCGCTTGCCACTCGCACCCCGACCGAGCTCGGGCAGCGAGTTCCGGGCTACGCGGCGCCGACGGCGGAGGTCAGAGCGTTCGACTGGGGCGACGCCGCGATCGGAGCGGGGGTCGTGGTCGCGCTCGGGTTCGGAGGATTCGTCCTCGTGAGGACGCGACGCCACCCGTCCGGGAGCGCCGAGAGCCCGCTGACCTCGGCCTGAAGGAGGCCCGGGATGAGACGCGAATGGAGGTTGCCTGTGAGCGGCGCCGCGGCGGCGAAGCTACGGCTGGATCGATGCGCCAGGCTCATAATCCGGGAACAGGCCGGCGATCAGCTCGCCGAAGCGGTCGAAGCGGTCGATCTCGCAGCCGTTGGCGCGAGTGAGCTGCGCCTCGACGGGCTCCCCGTCGAGCGTGCCCTCGACCGTGACGGTGTCGGGACCGCCGTAGATCTCCGTGCAGGCGACGTCCGGGGCCACGGGCGCGAAGTCGGCGGCCGTCAACTCAGCCGCCCCGGCCGGGCAGTCCGGCGGCGAGCACGAGACCGCCTCCGTGGCGGGTGGCTCGCCGCCGTCGCCGTCGCCGTCGAGGGTGACCGTCAAGTCGATCGCACCCTCGCTCGCCGGCGAGGTCGTCTCGCCGGCGTCTGAGCCACAGGCCGCGATCGCGAGCGCGACCGCGGCCAGGGCGAGTGCGATCGACGTCCGGGTCAGCGGCCCAGCAGCTGGCTCAGCAGGCCACCGGCGGACTGGCGCTTCTCGAGGTAGCACTGGTGGTACTCCTCCGCGCGCCAAAACGGCTTCGCCGGCTCGATCTCGGTCACGATCGGGGATCGGTAGCGGTCGCGGTTGGCGTCGAGCACCTTGCGCGCCGCCTCCGCCTGCGCCTCGTCCTCGGTGAAGATCACCGAGCGGTACTGCCAGCCGACATCCGGGCCCTGCCGGTTGAGCTGGGTCGGGTCGTGGAGGTCGAAGTACTTCTGGACCAAGTCCTCGTAGGCGATCCGATCCGGGTCGAACTCGATCTGGGCGACCTCGACATGGCCGGTCTTGCCGGTGCAGACCTGCTCGTAGGTCGGGTTCTCGAGCTCGCCGCCCTCATAGCCGACCGCGGTGTCCACGACGCCGTCGAGGGCGCGAAACTGCTCCTCGACCTGCCAGAAGCATCCGGCTCCGAAGGTCGCCTTCTCCGTCCTGATCGGGGTCTCGCTGCCGTTCACTTCGCTGCTCATCGTTCTCCTTCGTACTCGCCTGCCGAGTTGATCATCCCACCTGTCCATTCAGTCGTCGCAGGGCCCGATTCATTACGCCAAAACCGAAGCGACGCCCTCGCGGAGCGCCGCGGCCGCCTCGACCCGCGCCCGCTCGACCGTCGCGGGCTCAGTCGTGAGGCCTCGCCATCCTCACGAAGTCGAGCGCCTCCTCGAGGACCTCGTCGGAGACGCCCTGCTCGGTCGCGACCTCGCGCACCGTCCGGTTCGAGTTGGCCGCCTCCTTGACGATCTCCGTGGCCTTGTCGTAGCCGATGTGCGGGTTGAGGGCGGTCGCCACCTGCAGGGTCGACTCGGCGTGGCGCTGCAGCATCTCCTCGTTCGGCTCGATCCCGCTGACGCACTTGGTGTCCAGCAGACGGGCCGCCGAGGCGAGCAGCTTGATCGAGTCGAGCAGGTTGCGCGCGATCAGCGGCACCCGCACGTTGAGCTCGAACTGGCCCTGGGTGCCGCCGAGCGTGATCGCGGTGTCGTTGCCGATCACCTGGTCGCCGACCTGGATCACGACCTCGGGGATGACCGGGTTGACCTTGCCGGGCATGATCGAGGATCCCTTCTGCAACTCGGGCAGGCGGACCTCGGCGAGGCCCGCGCGCGGGCCGGAGCCCATCAGCGCGAGGTCGTTGCCGATCTTGATCATCGAGACCGCGACCACCTTGAGCGCGCCGGAGAGCTCGACCAGGGCGTCACGATTGGCCTGCGCCTCGAACCGGTCCTCGGGAGCGGAGATCTCCAGCCCGGTCGCCTCGCTCAGCTTCGCGCGGACGCGCTCGGCGAACTCCGCGTGGGTGTTGATCCCGGTGCCGGTCGCGGTCCCGCCGAGCGGAATCTGGCCGACCCGGCCGAGCGTGTCGCGCACGCGGGCGGCGCCGAGGCGGATCTGAGCGGCGTAGCCGTGGAACTCCTGGCCGAGGGTGACGGGGACCGCGTCCATCAGATGGGTGCGCCCGGACTTCACGTGGTCAGCGAACTCGTCCCCCTTCGCGGCGAGGGTCGTCGCCAGCCCGTCGAGGGCCGGCAGCAGGTCGGTGCTGACCTGGTCGAGCGCCGCGAGGTGCACGGCGGACGGGAAGACGTCGTTGGAAGACTGGCCCATGTTGACGTGGTCGTTGGGATGGGCCCCGTCGCCCGCAAGGTTGGCGAGCACCTCGTTCGCGTTCATGTTCGACGACGTGCCGGAACCGGTCTGGAACACGTCGACCGGGAAGTGCTCGTCGTGCTTGCCGGCGGCCACCTCGTCGCCGGCCTTCGCGATCCGCTCGGCGACGTCGGCCTCGAGCTTGCCGAGCTCGGCGTTGACCCTGGCCGCGGCGCCCTTCAGCCGCCCGAGCCAGTGGATCACCGGGGCCGGAACCGGGTGCCCGGAGACCGGGAAGTTCTCGACCGCCTTGGCGGTCTCTGCGCCCCAGAGCTGCTCAGTCAAACGTGCCTCCGTAATCGCGTTCGGGTTCGCGGACGAGGCTAGCGCTAGGCGGGCCTGTTGCGCTCGCGAAACCGGCGCGCCTTGGCTCGGTTCCCGCACTTCCCGATCTCGCACCAGGTCCCCGAGCGGTTGCGCGAGTGGTCGTAGAACGCCCACTGGCAGTCCTCGGCGGGGCAGGCCTTGAGCCGGGCCCAGGTGCGGTCGTTCATCGCGCCGTGGACGATCGAGAGCAGGCGCGCGATCGCCGAGTCGACCCCGCCGCAGTGCGTGACGAGGTCGGCGCCGTCGCCGTCGAAATGCAGGATCACCGCGGCTTCGGCCGACTGCTCGTTGAGCAGTTCGAGCGCCTCGGCCGGCGGCGCGTCGCCCGAGTTGTTCGCGAGCAGCAGCCCGCGCAGCGCCTCGCGGACGGCGACCAGGCGCTCGCGGTCCTCCTCGTCGAGCGACCGCTCGCCGTACTCGAGGCCGTGGGCCTGCAACCACGAGAACGCCTCGGCGGGCGTCGCGAGCGTGTCGATGTCGTCCTCGACGTCGAGCGTGTTGACGAACTCGCGTACGAGCTCGAGCTGGGCGGGCGCGGTCTGGTCCGTCGCCATAACCAGCATTGTACTAACGCGGGTTACTTTCTGCTATAACTATCTAACCCGAAACACTGGTTAGGAGGAAACTGATGCACCCGACGATGATGGTCATGTTCATGGACGCGAACAAGGCAGCCGACAGACGGCGCCGCGCGCGTCCCGCGCGCCCCAACAAGGAGCGCCAGCGCACCCGGATCTTCGGCGGCGAGCGGCACTGAGCCGCTCGTCGTCGCCCGGTCAGCCCGTCCGCTGGCCGGCCGCGTAACCGGCGCCGAAGTCGCGCTCGAACGCCGCCCCGAACGGTTTGCCGCCGGGGCCTGAGTAGCGGGCGGCGGAGTCGAGTCTCAGGACCAGGTCGCGGTGGATGCCGCCGGTACCCGAGGCGCCCTCCTGCACCGCCCCGACCAGGTAGCCGAGCTCGACCACCCGCTTGCGACCGCCACCGCTGAGGACCTGACGGTTGAGCTCGGTCGCCGCGCCGATCACCGACTTGCCGACCGTCTGCAGGGTCCCGGTCGGCTGGTCCTCGACGAGGCACGAGCTGATCGGCGTCTCGCCGTCGAGGCGGACCGGGCCCGGCGCGGCGGCAAGCGCCCGGAGATAGCCGGACGCCGGCGCCAGGCACGCGGTCGGGGTGCTCGGCGAGTCGTCGGAGCCGCAGCCGGCCACCGCCAGCGCCGCCGCGACCCCTGCCAGGGTGAGCTTCAGCCGCACCGGTCCATCGTAGGCGCCGGGCGACGCCGGCCCGGCGGCGGATGGCTTTTGGCCTCGCTCCTAGAATCAGCCGCCCGTGAGCGGTTTTCGCCCAGTCGATCCGAAGCAGTCCTTCCCCGAGCTCGAGCAGCGGGTCCTCGAACGCTGGACCGAGGACCGCACGTTCGAGCGCCAGGTCGAGCAGCGCCGCGCGGCGGGGGCGCCGATCTGGAGCTTCTACGACGGGCCGCCGACGGCGAACGGCAGGCCCGGCTCCCACCACGTGCTGGCGCGCGCGTTCAAGGACGTCTATCCGCGGTATCGGGCGATGCGCGGCAACTACGTGCCCCGCAAGGCGGGCTGGGACTGCCATGGGCTCCCGGTCGAGCTCGAGATCGAGAAGGAGCTCGGGATCTCTTCGAAGGCGGAGATCGAGGAATTCGGGATCGGTGAGTTCAACCGCCGCTGCCGCGAGTCGGTGCAGCGCTACGTCGAGGACTGGAACCGGCTCACCGAGCGGATCGGCTTCTGGATCGACCTCGACGATCCGTACGTGACGATGACCAACGACTACATCGAGTCGGTCTGGTGGTCGCTGCGCCAGATCTGGGATGCCGACCGCCTCTACGAGGGGCACAAGGTCGTCCCCTACTGCCCGCGCTGCGGGACCGCGCTCTCCTCCCACGAGGTCGCCCAGGGCTACCGCGACGTCGAGGATCCGTCGGTCTATGTCCGCCTCCCGGTGACCGAGCCGCGCGGTCCGCTCGAGGCGGGCGACAACCTGCTCGTCTGGACGACGACCCCATGGACGCTGATCTCGCACGCCGCGGTGGCCGCCGGGGCCGAGATCGAGTACGTGCGCGCCCGGGTCGGCGACGAGGTCGTCGTGCTCGCCGGCGCGCGGGCCGAGCCGGTGCTCGGGGAGGACGCCGAGGTGCTCGGGAGGTTCAGCGGCGCCGAGCTCGAGGGGACTCGCTACGAGGCGCCGTTCGACTACATCGCCGGCTCGGACTTCGGCCCGCTCGGCCACTCGGTGCTGCTCGGTGACTTCGTGACCACCGAGGACGGAACCGGGCTCGTGCACACCGCCCTGGCCTTCGGCGAGGACGACTTCCGGCTCGGCGAGCAGCACGAGATGACGCTGCAGAACCCCGTCCTCCCCAACGGCCACTACGACGACCGCGTCCCGGACTTCCAGGGCAAGTACGTGTTCGAGCACAACCCGGAGATCGTTGCCGCGCTCGAGGCGAAGGGGCGGCTGTATCGAGCCCAGGTCTACGAGCACGCCTACCCGCACTGCTGGCGCTGCGGGACGCCGCTGCTCTATTACGCGAAGGCGAGCTGGTACATCCGCACCACCGACGTCCGCGACCGGATGCTCGCCGAGAACGAGCGGATCGGGTGGCGACCGGACCACGTGAAGCACGGGCGCTTCGGCAAGTGGCTGGAGGGCAACGTCGACTGGGCGCTCTCGCGCGAGCGCTACTGGGGTACGCCGCTGCCGATCTGGGAATGCACGGACCGCTCGTGCGACGGTGACTTCTGCGCCGGTTCGATCGCCGAGCTCCGTGAGCGCGCCGGCGACGTCCCCGACGATCTGCACCGCCCGTTCATCGACGACGTCGTGATCCCGTGCGAGAGCTGCGGAGGCGAGATGCGCCGGGTCGAGGAGGTGATCGACGCCTGGTACGACTCGGGCGCGATGCCGTTCGCGCAGTTCCATTACCCGTTCGAGAACGAGGCGGAGTTCGAGCAGCGCTTTCCGGCCGACTACATCTGCGAGGCGCAGGATCAGACGCGCGGCTGGTTCTACTCGCTGCTCGCCGAGTCGACGCTGCTGTTCGACCGCTCGAGCTATCGCAACTGCGTCTGCCTCGGGCTGATCTCGGACCCCGACGGCCAGAAGATGTCGACCAGCCGCGGCAACGTCGTCGACCCGTGGGAGGTCATCGACACCCACGGGGCGGACGCCTTCCGCTGGTACTACCTGAGCTCCCAGCAGCCGTGGGCCGGCTATCGCTTCTCGTCCGAGACGGTCGGCGAGTCGCTGCGCCAGTTCCTGCTGACGCTGTGGAACACGTACGGGTTCTTCGTTCTGTACGCCAACGCGGAGGGCATCGGTCCCGAGCAGCTCGACGAGTCGCCGCTCGCCGCTCGCGGCTCGTCGCTCGAGGAGATGGACCGATGGGCGCTCAGCCGCCTCCAGGGCTTGACGCGGTCGGTGATCGAGCGCATGGACGACTTCGACTGCACCACCGCCGGGCGCGAGATCGCCGCCTACGTCGACGAGCTGTCGAACTGGTACGTGCGCCTCAACCGTCGCCGGTTCTGGGACGGCGACCAGGCGGCGCTCGCGACGCTGCGCCACTGCCTGCTCGAGGTCGCGAAGCTGCTCGCCCCGTTCGCGCCGTTCCTCGCCGACGAGATCCACGCCAACCTGAGCGGCTCCGCCGACTCGGTGCACCTCACCGATTACCCGGAGCCCGATCCCGAGCTCGAGGACGGCGAGCTCGAGGCCGGGGTCGAGGCGGCGATGCGCGCGATCGAGCTCGGCCGCGCCGCGCGGGCCGCGGCCGGGGTCGAGAACCGCCAGCCCCTGCGCCGTGCCGTGATCGTCGCGACCGACACCGAGCGCGCGGAGCTCGAGCGGCTCGAGGGGCTGCTGCGGGCCGAGCTCAACGTCAAGGGGGTCGAGTTCGTCTCCGAACAGGGCGAGCTGGTCCGCTACGCGGTGAAGCCGAACTACCGCACCCTCGGGCCGCGGTTCGGCAAGGCGATGCCGCAGGTCGCCGCGGCGGTCGCGTCGCTCGACCCCGCGAACGTGTCGGAGGCGGTCGCCGGCGAGCGCGTCGTCGGGATCAACATCGACGGCGTCGACCACTCCCTCGAACCCGACGACTTCATCCTCGCACTGCAGCCGCTCGACGGCTACGAGGTCGAGGCCGAGGCGGGACGCGCGGTCGCGCTCGAGCTCGAGATCGACGACGAGCTCCGCCGCGAGGGCATCGCGCGCAAGATCGTCCGGGCGGTCCAGAACGCGCGCAAGCAGAGCGGCCTGGAGGTCACCGACCGGATCTCGCTGACCCTCGGCGGCGACGACGAGCTGCTCGAGGCGGCGCGGGCGTTCGAGGGCTACATCGCCGGCGAGACGCTGGCCACCTCGCTCAGCTTCGACGGTGTCGCGGCCGCTCGAGACGGTCGAGGTCGACGGCCGTGAGCTGGCGCTCGCGATCGAGCGCGCCTAGCGGCGGCGCAACCGGTCGAGCCGGCTCTTCGCCCGCCACCAGCGCGACTCGACCACCTGCCGGTGGCGTTCGGCAAGGGCCGCGTGCTCGGCGCCGAGGGCATCGACCTGCGCGCCGAGGCGCTCGCGCTCGGCCCGTTCGGCGGCGAGCGCGGCCTCGATCTCGGCCGTTTGGCGCTGGCGCGCCGCCTCGATCTCGGCGTCGAGTCGAGCCCGCTCACGGGGCTCGCGCAGCCGCTCGAGGAAGGCGCGGTTCTGAGCGACCCGCTCGGACCGGGCCTGGTCGCGATCGGTGCCGCGGAAGTGGGCGACGGTCGCGTGCGCGAGCATCGTCGACCGCGCGCCGGCGGCGAGCATCCGCTGCCAGAGGTCGAGGTCGCCGCCACGCGCGAGGGTTGCGTCCCATCCGCCCGCGGCGATCGCGGGCGCGACCCGATGTGAGATTGCCGAGAGCGGCGTGCGGTTCTGGCCGCCGAGCATCAGGTCGCGGTAGTGCGGGGCACGCCAGTCCATCGCCATCGAGGCGATCGACCCGTCGGCGTGCACGTTGCAGGCGCGGGCCTGCACGAGCGCCACCTGCTCCGCGTCGAACGCGGCGCCGACCGCGTCCAGGTGACCCGGCATGTAGAGGTCGTCGTCCCCGAGCCACGAGACGACCTCGCCGCGCGCTCGTTCGAACGCGAGGTTGCGATGGCCGTAGGCGAACCCGGGCCCCTTTGGCAGCGCGACGACCTCGACCGCCGGGTCGAGCTCGCCGAGCGCCTCCTCGGTGCCGTCGTCGCACCCGTCGGCGAGGACGATCACCTGCGCCGGCGCCGGGCGCTGCTCGAGCGCGCTGGTCACCGCGAGCAGGCACGTCTCGCGCCGGTTGTGGGTCGGGACCACTACGGTGATCATCGGTGGCATCCGCCGATGTTCTATTCCAACCATCAGCCGGGCGCGAGATGGAGGTGAACCCTCCCGCCGCCCGTGACCGGCCGTCGAGCGGCCCGTCGATCGACGGCGTCGAACTGGTGCGGCTGACCACCCACGTCGACCACCGGGGTTCCCTGACCCCGATCATGGGCGACCCGTCGTTCTGGTCCGAGCCGGTCGTGCACGCCTACCGGATCACGATCCGACCCGGGCGGATCAAGGGCTGGGGCATGCACAAGCTGCAGGCCGACCGCTACTGCATCGCCGCCGGAGACCTTCGCGTCGTCCTCTTCGACGGCCGCGTCGAGTCGCGCAGCCACGGTGAGTACGACGTGTTCGCGTTCGGCTCGGAAACGCCCGCGCTGCTGCGGATCCCGCCGGGTGTCTGGCACGCCGATCAGAACACCGGCGACGAGGACGTCGAGATCGTCAACTTCCCGACGCGAGCGTACGACGCGGACGACCCGGACAAGTACCGGATCGACCCGCATTCGGGCGAGATTCCGTTCGACTGGACCCTGCGCGACGGCTGACGCCGCGCCGAACTCAGACCAGGGCCGGCTCGAGCTCCGCTTCGAGGCGGCGCTTGGGCAGCGCGCCCACGATCCGCTTCGCCTCCGCGCCGTCCTTGAACAGGATCATCGTCGGAATCGAAAGGACCTCGTAGCGGCCTGCCGTCTGCTGGTTGTCGTCGACGTTGAGGCTGACGATGCGCAGCTCGCCGTCGCGCTCCGCGGCCATCTCCTCGAGGATCGGATGGACCACGCGGCACGGCCCGCACCACGGCGCCCAGAAGTCGACCAGCACGGGACCATCGGCCTCGAGCACGTCGGCCTGGAAGTTGGCGTCGGTCACGTCGGGGAGCTTGCCAGTCACTCTCGGTCTCCTAATCGTCGTCTGTTGCTTCGTGCGGTTCGCTTCTGTGCGCCACCGCCGTTACTTCAAAAAGTATAGTACCCGCCGCAAGCGCCGCGCTCGACACAATATGCCTTCACGACCGGCGCCTTCGCAGCCGCATCGCCGGGACCCGGAGCGCGGCCTCGATCACGATCGAGCCGCTCATCTTCGACTCCCCCACACGGCGGTCCCGAAACACGATCGGCACCTCGACGACGCGAAAGCCGGCACGCAGCGCGCGGTAGGTCGTCTCGACCTGGAACGAGTAGCCGAGCGAGGGGATGGTCTCCAGCTCGATCGCCTCCAACACGGGGCGCCGGAAGGCCTTGAAGCCGCCGGTCAGGTCGTTGATGCCGACCCCGAGCAGGGCGCGGGCGTAGGCGCTGCCGCCGCGGCTGATCAGGCGCCGAACGGGTCCCCAGTCCGCGACCCCGCCGCCGGCGACGTAGCGCGAGCCGAGCACCAGGTCGGCGTGCTCGAGGGCCTCGAGC
The DNA here is from genome assembly GCA_963781265.1 of uncultured Solirubrobacterales bacterium. Classification (GTDB taxonomy): domain Bacteria; phylum Actinomycetota; class Thermoleophilia; order Solirubrobacterales; family 70-9; genus WHSW01. Next base: position 35,987 of record CAWAFH010000018.1, on the reverse strand, counting down.
AACCGCGACAGGTCGGCCGGATCGTGGGAGAAGTCCGCGTCCATCTGCGCGATGACGGCGGCGCCCCCGGCCAGCGCGCGCTCGAAGCCGGCGACGTATGCGGGGCCGAGGCCCTGCTTCGCGGGGCGGTGCAGGACCTCGACGTCCGCCGCCTCGGCGGCGACCCTGTCAGCGAGCTCGCCGGTGCCATCCGGGCTCGAATCGTCGACGATCAGGACCCGCCCGCCGCCCGGGAGGTTGGCCCGCACGGCGGCGACGATCGCCTCGATGCTGGCGGCTTCGTTGTAGGTCGGGATGACGACCCAGGTTTCGCCCGACGCGCTGATCCGGGCAATCTAGATGAGGGGTTCGGAATCGCCGCGGCGCCCTAGCATCCACCCGATGCCGCTGCGCAACGCCGAGATCGCCGACGCCCTGGTCGACCTCGGCGTCCTCTACGAGCTCGACGGCGCGAACCGCTTCCGCGTGATCGCCTACCAGGAGGCCGCCCGCGTGATCCGGCAGAGCCCGGTGTCGGTCGAGGAGCTGGCGCTCGCCGGCAAGGCGACCGACCTCCCGGGGGTCGGGAACACGCTGCAGGAGAAGATCGTCGCGCTCTCACAGACCGGCGAGATCCCGGCCGCGGTCAAGCTCAAGGCCAAGTTCCCCGAGTCGCTGATCGAGGTCACTCAGATTCCCGGCCTCGGCGCGAAGACGGTGCGGCGCCTCTACGACGAGCTCGGCGTGAGCTCATTGGAGGAGCTGCGCGCCGCCGCCGAGGGCCAGCGGATCCGGGGCCTCAAGGGCCTCGGCCCGAAGGCCGAGGAGAACGTCCTCGCCTCCCTGGAGCAGCTCAGCGAGGAGGGGCCCCGCGAGCGCCTGCTGCTCTCGGATGTGCTCCCGATCGCCGAGGAGCTCGCGGCTGCGCTGCGCGCCCATCCCGCCGCCGACGCGGTCGAGGTCGCGGGATCGGCCCGCCGCCGCGCCGAGACCTGCAAGGACATCGACCTGATCGCGACCGCGAGCGACCCGCAGGCGCTGGCGACAGCGCTCACCGAGCACGAGCTCGCGGCGCAGTCGGGGTCCGCGGGGGCCAACGGGACCAGGATCGTCACCCACAACGGGGTCTCGGTCGACCTGCGGATCGTCGCCCCCGAGGCGTACGGGAACCTGCTGCAGCACTTCACGGGCTCGAAGGCCCACAACGTCGAGCTGCGCGAGCGGGCGGTCAAGCAGGGGCTGTCGGTATCCGAGCACGGCGTGCTCGAGACCGAGTCGGGCGACGTCGCCCTCTGCGCGACCGAGGCCGAGGTGTACGAGCGCCTCGGGCTCGCCTACATCGAGCCGGAGCTGCGCGAGGGCCGCGGCGAGATCGCCGCGGCAGCGGACGGCGACCTGCCGCAGCTGGTCGAGCTCGGCGACATCCGGGGCGACCTGCACTGCCACACGACGCTCTCCGACGGGCGCAACACGCTCGAGCAGATGGCTTCGGCGGCGCGCGAGCGCGGCTATGCCTACCTCGCGATCACCGATCACTCCGCCAGCCACGGGTTCGGGAACCACGTCACCCCCGAGGCCCTGTTGCGTCGCGTCGACGAGATCGCCGTCTACAACGCGGGCTCGACGGGGCGTTTTCAGCTGCTCGCCGGCTCGGAGGTGAACATCCTCCCCGACGGCTCCCTCGATTACGAGCCCGAGGTGCTCGACCGCCTCGACTGGGTCGTCGCCAGCGTCCACACCTCGTTCCGGATCTCGGCGAAGAAGATGACCGAGCGGGTGATCACCGCGATCGAGAACCCGCAGGTCGACTGCATCGGCCACCTGACCGGGCGGCTGATCACCAAGCGCGAGCCCTACGACCTCGACGTCGCGGCGGTCTTCGCCGCCGCCGCCGAGCACAGGACGTTGATCGAGATCAACGGCAACCCGAACCGCCGCGACCTCAACGAGGCCCACGCGCGGCTCGCCGCCGACGCCGGGGTGAAGATCGTCGTCAACACCGACGCCCACGGCACCGACACGCTCGCGAACATGCAGTACGGCCTCGCGACCGCCCGCCGCGCCTGGCTGACCAAGGCGGAGGTGGCCAACACACGCACCTGGAAGCAGCTGCTGAAGCTGCGCGGCCGCTGACCCCTGCCTTTGCGCAAACTAGTTTGCTAAGCTAATTAGCAATGGTAAGCACTACACAGCCGGTCGCCGAGATCGCCGCCAGGTTGCGGCTCGCCGTGGTGCGCACGGCGCGGCGGCTGCGCCAGGACGCCTACGAGGCCGAGGGCGACGGCGTCCTCAGCCCGACCCTGACCGCCGCCCTCGCCACGGTCGAGCGCTTCGGCCCGCTGACGCCCAGCGAGCTCGCCCAGCGCGAGCAGGTCCGGCGCCCCACGGCCACCAGGATCGTCGCCAACCTGGTCGAGCTCGGCCTCGCGACCCGGACGCCCGATCCCGTCGACGGGCGGGCCTGCCTGGTCGCCACGACCACGCAGGGGCGGGCGCTGCTCAAGCGCCTGCGCACGCGCAAGAACGCGTACCTGGCGAAGCGGATGCGCGACCTCGACCCGGACGAGGTCGAGACGCTCGAGCGCGCCGCCGGGATCCTCGAGCGCCTGCTCGACGATCCGGGCGGGAGGACCCCTTGAGCGCCGCGCTGCGCCGGTCCTTCAGCTCACTAGAGATTCCCAACTACCGGCGCTACTTCGTCGGGCAGATCGTCTCGGTGTCCGGCAACTGGATGCAGATGGTCGCCGAGATGTGGTTGATCCTGACCCTGACCGGCAGCGGCGTGGCGGTCGGGGTGACGGCGGCCCTGCAGTTCCTCCCGGTGCTCCTGCTGGGCGCCTACGGCGGCGTGCTCGCCGATCGCTGGCCGAAGCGGTCGCTGCTCAGCCTCACCCAGCCGATGCTCGCGATGCCGGCCCTCGCGCTCTTCGCCCTGACCGCGGCCGGCGTGGTCGAGCCGTGGATGGTGTTCGCGCTCGTCTTCGTGCGCGGCTCGGTGACCGCGATCGACAACCCGACCCGGCAGAGCTTCGTGATCGAGATGGTCGGCGCCGACCGGGTCGTCAACGCGGTCGGCCTCAACAGCGTCCTCGTCCACTCGTCGCGGATCCTCGGACCCGCCGGAGCGGGAATCCTGATCGCGACCCTCGGCGTCGCCCCGTGCTTCCTCATCAACGCGATGACCTTCGGCGTGATGCTGTTCGCGCTGCGCGGCATGGATCCGGAGCGCCTCACCTCGCCGCGTGCGCCCGGCGCCGACGACGACGGCGTCAGGGCGGCGATCCGGTACGTGCTCGGCGAGCCGTCGCTGCTGATCCCGCTCGCGATGATGGTCGTCGTCGGCACCCTGGCGTTCAACTTCCAGGTCCTGCTGCCGCTGCTCGGTCGCTTCACCTTCGACGGCGGCGCGCCCGCGTACACCGCGCTCGCGGTCGCGATGGCGATCGGCTCGGTCGGCGGCGCGCTCGCCACCGGCGCCCGCGGGAGGGTCAGCGAGCGAATCATGATCGGCTCGGCGGCGCTGTTCGGCGTCGCCGCGCTGATCGCCTCGGCCGCGCCGACGCTCGAGCTCGAGCTGCTCGCGCTGGTCCCCCTCGGCGCGGTCAGCGTCACCTTCGCCGCCGCCGTCAACTCCACCCTTCAGCTGGGCGCCACCCCCGCGATGCGCGGCCGGGTGATGGCGCTCTACTCGGTCGTCTTCCTCGGCTCGACCCCGATCGGCAGCCCGCTGGTCGGCTGGCTCGCCGAGGTCGCCGGCCCGCGCTCCGGGCTGGTCCTCGGCGGAATCGCGGCGCTCGCCGCGGCGGTGGGCGGCTGGATCGCGTTCGCGCGCAGCCGCGACCCGGAGTTCAGCGCCGTGCGGGCGGTTCGTGGTCGCGGCCGCGCGCCGTCGCTAGCCGGCCTCGGCGGGCGGGGGCGGCGGTGGCTTCCCGGAGGGCGCCCGGCCGCGGTACAGGCCGGGGGTCCTGGTCAGCTTCACCGGCTGCCAGGCCGCGGACGGCTCGACGTAGAAGCGGACGCCGTCGCGCTCCTCGATCGCCGCGACGGCCTGCTCGCGCCCGCGCCAGGCGAGCGCGATCAGGATCGCGTAGCCGGCGCCGATCGCCGCGATCTGCGGGGCGACCCAGCCGGCGATCCCGACCAGCAGCGCGAACGCCCCGATCGGCCACAGACGCATGATCGCGATCCGGCCCGGGCTCTCGGACGGCAGGCTGGTCGCGGTGCGCGCGCCTGCGAGCAACCGCGAGATCGCATCCGCCGCTCGCGCCGGCCGGCCGAGCCAGACGCCGAGCGCGGCCCCGCAGATCCACCACCCCGCCGCGAACGCGAGCGCGAACTCGTTGGTGTCCTGGTTGGCGACGACGACGCTGACCGCGCCGAGCGCGGTCGCGACGCCACCGACGAGTAGCACCGAGATCCGAAGCAGGTCGCAGAACAGCATCAGAGGCCTCGCAGGAGGTCGACGAACGCCTCTGGGCCGTCGACCATCAGGTCGGCCTCCCGCGCCAGCTGCGGCGGTGCCTCGGTCGAGTCGATCCCGACGCAGGCGGCAGCGCTCAGCGCCCCCTCGGCGCGCAGCGCGCGCAGGGCCGCGAACGCGTCGAGGTCGGTGCGGTCGTCGCCGGCGAACATCGCCGCCGCCGCCGCCGAGTCGGCCCACCAGCCTGCGCGTCGCCACCCCCTTGTCGACGCTCGCGAGCGGCCTGATCTCGAGCACCATTCGCCCGCGATGCGGAACCAGACCGGCTCGCTCGGCGTCCTCCGCAAGCTGCGCCGCAAGCTGCTCGGCGACCTCTGGATCGGCGGCGCGGCGCCAGTGGAGCGCCTGGATCGGCCCCTTGTCCTCGAGCTCGATCTCGGCGCGCGCGAGCAGCCCGCGATCGAGGCCGGCGACGAACCGCGCAGCCGCGTCGGGACGCTCGGCGAGGCCCGGGTCGAGGGTCGGGCGCTGCTCCCCCGGGCGCAGCAGCTCGAGCCCGTGGTTGCCCGCGTAGGTGAGCTCGCCGAGCCCGACCATCGCGCGCGCGGCGAGCGCCGGGCGGCCGGTCACGCAGGCGACGAGCCGATAGCGGCCGGCGAGCTCGGCGAGCACGTCCCTGGTCGGCACGGGCACCGAGGCGCTCGCCGGGTCGGCGACGATCGGGGCGAGCGTTCCATCGACGTCGAAGAGCAGCGCGGCCCGTTGCGGCTCGGCGCGCAGCGGCTCGAGGATCGAATCGGCGGTCATCGCGGCTCTAGTATCGCGGCGGATGCCGAGCGGCCGAACCTTCAAGCTGGCGGTGGTCGCAACAACAGCCGGTGCCTTCAGCGGCTTGTTCGGAGTCGGCGGCGGCAGCGTGATCGTCCCGCTGCTCGTCCTCTGGCTCGCCTACGGTGAGCGCGAGGCGACCGGCACGAGCCTCGCGGCGATCGTCGTCATCGCGCTGATCGCCGTGGTCGCACAGGGCGCCTACGGCAACGTCGACCTGGCCGAGGGGGCGCTGGTCGGGATCCCGGCGGTCGGCGGCGTGCTCACCGGCGTGGCAATCCAACAGCGGGTTCCGGAGCGGGCGATCGCGGTGCTGTTCGCGGTCGTGCTGATCGCCGTCGCCATCGAGCTGCTGGTGGGCTGATGGAGTACGTGCTCGCGGCAGCGCTCGGGTTTGCCGGCGGCACGGTCGGCGGCATGCTCGGGGTCGGGGGCGGCATCCTGTTCGTCCCGGCGCTCGCGGTCGTCCTCAACGAACCCCAGGTGCGCGCCGAGGCGACCTCGCTCCTGGCGATCGTCCCCGTCGGGATCGTCGGCGCCTGGCGCCAGCAGCGGTTCGGCAACGCCCGCCTGCGGGACGGCTTCTTGATCGGCGCGCTCTCGCCGATCGGGGTCCTGGTCGGCGTGATCGCCGCGAACGCCGTCTCCGAGCGGGCGCTCGAGGTCTCGTTCGCGCTCCTGCTCCTGGTCGTCGCCGCGCAGATGCTCAGGCGCGCGGCCCGTGCTCCAGAGCGGCCTTGACCGACGCATCGAGGGCGTTGAGCCGGTAGAGCGCCAGCGCCTCGGGAGAACCGAAGCCCTGCCAGGGACTCGCCTGGCGCGCACCTTGAGCCCGGCCCGGCCCGGCGTCGGACCCGTGGTGGGAGAGCACGCAGTTGAGCAACTCGAGCCGTCGATCGGGGGCGAGATCGGCCGCCGCCGGGCCGACGAGCTCGGCGCCGATCGCGAGATGGCCGAGCATGCGGCCCTCCTCGCTGAGCCCGAATTCGGCGCCATAGGTGAACTCGCGCGCGCGGCCGACGTCGTGGAGGATCGCGGCCGCCATCAGCAGGTCCGAGTCGAGCCGCGGGTGCAGCGCGCAGGTCTCGAGCACCAGCGTGGCGACCGCCACCGTGTGCTCGAGCAGGCCACCGAGGTAGGCGTGATGAGCGCGGCGGGTGGCCGGGGCGCGGCGAAAGTCGGCCGCCAGCGGCCCCGCGAACACCACCATGTCGACCACCGCGCGCAGGTCGGCGGCGTGGACCTCGTCGCGCAGGTGCTCGAGAAAGCCCTCCAGCTCCTCGACGGATCGATAGGCGGCGGGCAGGAACTCGGTCTCGTCATAGCTTCCGGGTTCGAGCTTGCGCGCGTCCTCGAGCTCGACCACGAGCTCGCCGCGGAAGCGCTCCGCGCGGCCCCGGATCGCGACCGCGTCGCCGGCCTCGAAGCGCAGCGCGATCCGGTCGGCGTCGCGGAAGGCGCGTGCCGCCACCGTGGCGCTGCGGTCGCGCAGCCGCAGTGAGAGGTAGCTCGAGCCGTTGCGCGAGGTGCTCCGCTCCTTCGACAAGCACGCGTACCGGCCCTCGAAGCGCTGCCCTGGGCGCAGCTCCGCGAGCGCGGGATGGATCTGGGAGACGGCCGCTTCCACGCGTCGATCTTGCCCACGGGGGCGGACACAACCGGCGTCCGCCGCAGGCGCACCCCGATAGGCTCGAAGGGTGGACCCACTGAACTGGCAAGCCGAGCCCCCGCAGTTGCGCTCACCCGTGCTGGTCGCCGCCTTCGCCGGGTGGAACGACGCCGCGAGCGCCGCGACGACCGCGCTCGAGGCGATGGCGGCCTCGCTCGAGGCCCAGGCGGTGGCCGAGATCGACCCCGAGGAGTTCTACGACTTCCAGGTCACGAGGCCGACGATCCGGATGACCGAGGGCGAGGCGCGCGAGGTCGACTGGCCCGCCAACACGGTGTTCACCGCCGAAGTCCCAAGCGCCGAGCGGGACCTGGTCCTGGTGTCGGGGGTCGAGCCGAACCTGAGGTGGCGCGGCTTCGCGGGCGCCGTGATCGAGGCCGCCGAGCGCCTCGACGTCGAGATGGTGGTGACGCTCGGCGCGCTGCTCGCCGACGTCCCGCACACCCGCCCGGTCCCGATCACCGGCCTCGCGTCCGACCCGGAGCTGGTCGAGCGCCTCTCGCTGAGCCGGTCCAGCTACGAGGGCCCGACCGGGATCGTCGGGATCGTCCACGACGCCTGCCGCCGGCGCGGGCTGACCTCGGCGAGCCTCTGGGCCGCCGTCCCGCACTATGTCGCCGCCGTCCCCAACCCCAAGGCGGCGCTGGCGCTGCTGCGCCGGCTCGAGGGCTTCACCGGGGTCGCGATCGAGGCCTCTGAGCTCGAGGACGCGGTGAGCAGGTTCGAGACCCAGGTCGACCGGGCGGTCGCCGCCAATCCCGAGATCGAGGACCTCGTCAGGCGCCTGGAGTCCGAGCGCGCCGAGGAGGACGCGATCGGGCTCGAGGACATGCCCTCGGGCGACGCGATCGCGCAGGATTTTCAGCGGTTCCTGCGCCAGCGGACGGACGAGGAGTAGGTAGCTCGCCGCTCGCCGCTCGCCGCTGAGTTACGCCTCAGACGCCGGGCAGATCAGGCGGTAGTCGCACCACGAGCAGATCTCGTGTGAGGGGCGCGGCTCGAAGTCCTGATCGTTGATTCCGGCGGCCACCTCGAGCACGGTCCGCTCGACCCGCTCGGCGTCGTCGGGCTCGGGATCGAGCGAGATCCGCTCGTCGGCGAGCACGTACCAGTAGCTGCCGCGTTCGGCGTCGATCCGCCAGGCCTCGCGGGCGCCGAGCCGGTAGAGAGCGAGCTGCACGTCGCCGGTCAGCTTCGGGCCCGAGCCCGGGTCGCCGGTCTTGTAGTCGATCACCTCGTAGCCCCCGTCGGGCAGCCGGTCCACGCGGTCGACGCGGCCGCGCAGCTGGTGCGGCCCGATCGCGAAGCTGAACGAGCGCTCGAGCCACACCGGCTCGGAGCGGTTGTGCGCTTGGCGCTCGTGGTAGCGGGCCAGGGCCGCGACCGCGCGGTCGCGGTACTGAAGCTCGTCGTCGGAGGCGCCGAAGCCCTGACGCCGCCAGCCGGCCTCGAACAGCCCCAGCAGCCGATCGAGGTCACCGGGGGCTGCCGAGTAGGGCTCCGAGGCGCCGGCGCGAGCGCGCATCTCCTCGGCGTGGAAGCGGTCGAGGACCTGGTGGATGAGGATCCCGAAGCGCTGGTTGATCGTCGGCTCCTGCGGGATCGCGAAGACCCGAGCGAACTTGTATTTCAGCGGGCAGGTTCGATAGAGGTCGATGTCGGTGGCCGAGAGGCCGAGGCCGTCGCCGCCCTTGCGCCGGGGCAGGAACTGCTCGAGCGAGGGCTCGCGGCGCGCCGCCACCTGCGCGCGCCGGGCGTCGCGCTCGCGCTCCTCGCCGATCACATAATCGTCGAGCGCCGAGGCGTCCATCTCCATCCGCTGCTCGGGACTCGCGACCCGACCGAGCAGTTCGTTGATCGCGTCGATCGCCTCCGGCGCCGGCTCCGACCCGGGGCTCTGCAGGAGCGCCGCGAGCTTGATCAGCTCCAGGTAGCGAGCGACCGCGCCGTTGACATCCTCGGCGGTGTCGAGGCGCATCTCGGAGATCGCCGAGCCCGCCTTCCACGAGGCCTCGAGGACCTCGTCGCGCAGCATCCGGTAAGTGGAGTGCAACCCCTCGGCCGGCCCGAACAGCTCCTCCTCGTGGAGCTCCTCGTCGGCACCGTTCGCCTCGCGCGCCGCCCGATAGATGCGCGATGGCACGGTCCGCCCCTGCTCGGGCCTGTCCGGCCAGGACATCACGAGCGCCAGCCGGGCACGAGTGATCGCGACGTGGGCGAGCATCAGCCGGCGCTCCGCGGTGAGCTCGTCGCCGGGCTGTGGCAGCGGCTCGGCGAGCAGCGGCTCGGGGATCCAAGCGTCCTCCCACGGCCGCGAGGCGACCGCGCCGCTGCGCAGCCCGAGCAGGTACACGTGGTCGAACTCCAGGCCCTTGACCTGCGCCGGCTCGGCGACCATCACCGCGCCCGGGATCGGCGGGTCCGCGTCGTCGTCCTGGACGTCGCCGGCCTCGGCGACCGCGCTCAGGTGGCGGACGAAGTCGCGCACTGAGCCGCGCGGCTCGCGCCGCGACCAGTCCGCGGCGAGCTCGGCGAGGTGCGAGAGGTTGACGAGCCGCTCGGCGGTCTCGGGGCTGGCCGCGAACAGGCGGTGGCGGCGAAGGCCGACCCGCTCGATCAGGCGGCGGACGAACACGTCGGCCCGCATCCCCTCGAGCGCGTTGGACGCCGCGCGGTGCAGGCGGAGGAAGGTCTGAATCCGGTCGCGGGCCTCGGGCGGCAGCTGCGGGCTCTCGAGCGCAGCCTCGAGCGCCGAGATCATGTCGAGCTTGCGCCGCCGGGCGATCGTCGTCACCTTCGCGAGGTCGACCGACCGCAACGCCGCCGGTGGCCGCGTGAGGCTGCGCACGACGGCCGCGGCGTCGCCGGGGTCGGCGAGCATTCGCAGCCAGGCCAGCACGTCGCGGACCTCGGGGCGCTGGAAGAAGGCGGCGTCGCCGGCGAACCGGAACGGGACGCTGCGCTCCTCGAGCGCGGCGGCGACCAGCCGCCCCTCGCGCCAGCCGGACCCGGCGATCACGCAGATGCGCTCCGCCCGCACCTCGCCGGCGGCGAGCAGATGCTCGATCTCGCGCGCGACGGCCTGAGCCTGGGCGCGGTCGTTCTCACAGCGCCAGAACCTGGTTACCGCCGGAGCCCGCAGCGAGGCGCCGAGGTCGATCTCCGCGGCGTCGGGATGGGCGGCGAGGAATGCTTCGATCGCCGCTTCGCCGGCGCCGCGGAAGCGGCGCGTCGCCTGGGCGGGGTCGCCGGTGCAGACGATGTTTCCGTGGGCGCCGACCGCCTCGAGCACCGCGCGGTGCGCGGCGCCGGCGTCCTCGAGCTCGTCGGCGAGCACGTGCACGAACCGCTCGCCGACCTCGGCGGCGACGTCGGCGCGGTTCGCGAGGAGCTTGCCGACCTCGAGCACCAGGTCGCCGGCGTCGAGGCTGCCGGCCTCACGCAGGATCCGATCGTGGCGGGCGAACAGGTCGGCGAACTCGATCTCGCGCTCGGCGCGCTCGCGCTCGGCCGCGGTCGTCGCGGCTCGCTCCGCCGCCACCGCCCAGTCGCGCAGCGACGCCGGCGTCACCGCCTCGGTCTTCAAGAGGTCGATCCGGCGCAGCAGCCGCGCCAGCAGCCCGGCGGGGTTGCCGCGGATCTCATGGCGGCGAAGCGGCAGGTCCTCGAGGCGGTCGAGCAGGATCGCGAGGCGGTCGGCGGGGGCGACCGTCGTGAAGAACGGGTCGAGCCCGGCCTCGGTCGAGTACTCGCGCAGGAGTTCCTCGGCGGCCTCCTCGTAGGTGCGGATCCAGAGCTCCTCGTGCGGGCGGTCGAGGAGGATCTCGGCGCGATCGCGCAGCCGAGCTCGGGCGGCCCGCGAGCGAGCGAGGACGAGGACGTGCTCGGGGCGCACCCCGCGCTGGGCCAGCGCCTCGAGCCGCAGCGCCAGCGCCTCGGTGCGACCGGACCCGGCCTCGCCGCGGACCAGCAGGGGCCCGGCGGCGTGGGCGGCGACGGCGCGCTGGCCGTCAGTCGCGGTCTGAGCCTCGGGAGCCACCGAGACCAGTGTCTAGCATGGCCCGCATGGCCGTCACCCAAGCCGCGGGAGCGCCCGTCGACGCCTGGCTCGAGGCCTGTCGGCGGATGGTCTCAGCCCAGGCGGAGCTGTTCGCGCGCGTTCGCTCGATCAGCGCGCGGACCGAATACGTCGGCGTCGGCGAGGGCGGCGATCGCACGCTGGTGATCGACCGCGACGCCGAGGCGATCGTGTTCGCCGAACTCGAGGCGCTGCATGCGCAGGGGGCCCGCTTCACGGCGATCTCCGAGGAGCGCGGCGAGCAGCTCTTCGGCGACGGCTCGGAGCCGGCCCGGGTGGTGATCGACCCGATCGACGGCTCGCTCAACGCGCGCCGGACAATGCCCAGCTTCGCCCTCAGCATCGCCGTCGCCTCCGGGTCGACGATGCGAGACGTTGACTTCGCGTTCGTGCACGACTTCGGCGCCGACGAGGACTTCGTCGCCGTCCGGGACGCGGGCGCGACGCTGGACGGCGAGCCCTTGACGGCCATCGGCCCCGATTACGGGCTCGAGGTCGTCGGGCTCGAGGCGACCAAGCCGGAGCTGATCTCGCCGATCGTCACCGGGCTCGAGGGCAAGGCGTACCGCTGCCGAGCGGTCGGCTCGCTCGCGATCAGCCTCTGTTACGTCGCCGCGGCGCGCTTCGACGGCATGCTCAGCGCGCGGCCGAGCCGCTCGGTCGACGTCGCCGCCGCCCAGCTGATCGCGCACGAGGCCGGCGCCTCGCTCAAGTTCGGCTCGCGATTGGCGGGCGAGGTGGCGCTCGATCTCGACGAGCGGTTCCCGATCGCGGCTGGGCTCGACGACGAGATGCTCGGCGCCCTGCTCGACGTGCAGCGCGCTGCGGCCGCGGGCTCGGCGTGAGCGGGATCGTCGACTGGGGCGTCGGCGAGCGCGCCGCCGCGGCCGTGATCGCGGGCGTGCCCGGCCGCGGCGGGGCCGCGGTCCCCGACCCCTACACCGCGGCGGAGATCGCGCGTGCGTGCGAGCGAGCGATCGGGAGCGCGGCAGCCTACGCGGGCCTCGGCGAGGTCGCATCCCCGCCGTCGGCCGAGCTCGTGGATCGCCGCGGGTGGGCGGCGAACGCGCTCGCGACCCTCGCGGACGCCTCCGCGCCGCTCGAGCGCTCCATCGCCGGCGACCTCCGCCTGCCCGGCCCGCTCGGAGCGATCGCTCGCGCGGCCGTCGGCGCGGCCCTCGGCGCCGAGGTCGGCGTCGCAGCCGGCTACGCCGCGCGCCGCGTCCTCGGTCAGTACGACATCGCCCTGATCGGCCCGCCCCGCCCGGCCAGGCTGCTGATCGTGGGCGAGAACATGGACCGCGCCCGGGCAGAGCTCGGCGCCGAGCGCGAGCTCTTCCTCCACTGGGTCGCACTGCACGAGACCACGCACGTGATCCAGTTCGAGCGGGTCGAGTGGCTGGCTCCGCACATGCGGGCCCTTGCCGCCGGGTTGATCGACGACGCGGCCGCCGGGTTCGACGCGCAGAGCCTCGCGGCGCTCGGCAGGCGGATCCTGCGCGAGCCGCGCGAGCTGGTCCGCTCGCTGCTGCGCGGGGAGCTCGCGCGGGCGCTCGCGCGCCCCGAGCAGCGCGCGCGGCTCGACCGCCTCCAGGCGACGATGTCGGTGATCGAGGGGCACGCGGAGCACGTGATGGACGCCTGCGCCGCCGACGAGGGCGGTGAGCTGCTCGCCCTCCGGGCCCGGCTCGACGAGCGCCGCGGCCGGCGCGGCGGGCTCGGCGAGCTCCTCGCGAGGCTGCTCGGGATGGACGTCAAGCTGCGCCAGTACGAGCAGGGCAAAGCCTTTTGCGATGCGATCGCCGCTGCCGGCGGGGACGCAGCGCTGCACACCCTGTGGAGCTCGCCGGACTGCCTGCCGAGCGCCGCCGAGCTCCTGGACCCCGAGCGCTGGCTCGAACGCAGCGCCGCCCCGTCGCCGACGGGTTGAAAACGTTGCCCCCTCTGGCGTTATCAACCCGTCGGCCGTCGGCGCGTGTAACCCGGCGCGCCCGCCGGAGTACAAACAGGTGTTCGCTTTGCTAGAGTGAACATCATTAGTTGTAAGGAACTTACGAGACACGAGGGGTTGAGACCATCATGGCCACCACCGCCAAGAACACCACCAGCACCACGAAGACGAGTCCCAGGACCACGAGCACGCCGCGGAGCGACACGGCTCAGGTCAAGGAGGGCGTCACCAAGGCCCGCCACGGCGCCGTTTCGATCGCCGTTTCGGCCGTCGAGCGCGCCGTCGACGTGCCCGTCGGCGCCGCCCTGACCCTGCGCGACCGCGTCGAGGACGCGATCGAGCCGTGGTCGACCGACGCCAAGCGCGAGCGCGAGCTCAAGAGCCTGCGCACCCAGGTCACCCGCGAGTTCAACAAGTTCGAGCGCCGTGGCGGCCAGGCGCGCCGCAAGGCCAACCAGCGCGTTCGCTCCACGCGGACCAAGGTCGAGCGCGAGGTCAAGAGCCGTCGCCGCGAGGTCGAGAAGGCCGTCAAGGAGAACCGCCGCGAGGCCGAGATCCAGCTGAAGAAGGCTCGCACGGCCGTGCAGGAGCGGGTCCCGGCCCTCTCGTAGCACCGCTTAACCCGGGCCGCCTCGAGAGGTGGCGAGCTCGGTGAATCTGTCCGCACCATTACTCGCGGGCAGAAGCGCAACCTCTCCTCCCGCGATCGGCCGGCCTCACCGCCGGCCGATCGCTTTTCGGTCACCGCAGGGGCGGCGCCGGCTGCACGGCCGACTCGGCGGCTTGCATCCGGACAGCATCGAACAGGCCGTGCACGAGCTGGATCGAGATCGATCCCTCCCCGACCGCGGAGGCCACGCGCTTGACGGAACCGTGCCGTACGTCGCCGGAGGCGAAGATGCCCGGCATGCTGGTCTCCAGCAAGAACGGCCGGCGCTCGAGCGGCCAGCGGTGATCGTCGGCGAGGTCTGGGCCGGTGAGCACAAACCCCTGCGGGTCCCTCGCGATCTGTTCCGGCAGCCACTCGGTGCGCGGCCGGGCGCCGACGAGCACGAAGAGGCCGTCGGCGGCGACTCTCTCGTGCTTCTCGGTCGGATCGCCGCGCAGCTCCAGGTACTGAAGGCGCCCGTCGCCCCCGCCACCGACGACCTCGGTGCCCAGCCGCACATCAACGTTCCGCGCGGCCTCCAATTCCTGCACGAGGTAGTGCGACATGCGGGCACTCAGGGACTGGGCTCGCACCACGAGCGTGACCCGGCGGGCGAAGTCGGCCAGGTGCAACGCCGCCTGGCCCGCTGAGTTGGCGCCCCCGACCACGTAGGCATCCTTGCCGGCCATCGCGGGAGCCTCCGAAGCGGGCCCGCCGTAGAACACCCCCGCGCCGTGCAGCGACTCGAGCGCTGGGACGTCCAACCTGCGGTACTCGGCGCCCATCGCCAAGATCACCGCCCGTGCGAACACGCGCCGATCGCCAGTGAGCGTCACCACCAGCCGGTCACCGACGCGACCGATGTCGGTCGCCCTGTGCATGAAGCTGAACCTGGCGCCAAATACCCATGCCTGCTCGTACGCCTGCTGTCCAAGCCGGCGCCCGCTGATGCCACGCGGGAAGCCCAGGTAATTGCGGATCAGCGAGCTGGAGGTGGCCTGCCCTCCGATGCCGCCCTCGTCCGCGACCAGCGTGTCAAGGCCCTCGGAGGCGGAGTAGACCGCCGCCGAGAGGCCCGCGGGTCCGGCCCCGAGAATGGCGACGTCGTAATCCTTCCCCTCATGATCGATGGAGGCGCCGGTGGCGTCGGCGATCTCCCGATTCGTGGGGTCGTTCAGGACCTTGCCGTCCGGCAGGATCACGCACGGTGGCTCGGCCTCGGCCCCTGCCTTGGCAAGCGCGCTGCGTCCGTCCGGGGAATCGGTCAGGTAGAAGGCGTGCGGGATCGCACACCGCTGCAGGGTCTGCCTGAGCTCGTGCGCTCTGCCAGCCCAGGCATCGCCCACGATGCGGACCGTGTGCGGTGCAATGCGGCGAGCCTCGGTCCACTCGAGCAGAAATCCCGAGATCGCATGGTGGAACAGCTCGTCCGGTGAGACCGCCGGCCTGAGCAGGAAGTAGTCGATCCGCCCCAGCGCCATCAGGTCGAAGATCGCCTTCGCCGTCGTGACATCGCCCCACTCACCCCAACCGACCAGCAGGCCCCGCCTGGCATGCGGGTGGAGTTGATGCGCGCGTTCGAGCACGTCGCCCCCGGGCTCCGACAAGGAATGCGCCGCCAAGACCAAGGCGACCTCCTCACCGGCATCCGACAGCTCGGTGAGCGTGGCCAGCGCCTCGTCCGGCGCGGCGGTGCAGATGACCCGGTAGCTGCCTTCGTAGCGGCCGCGCAGCTCTCTTTCGACGCTGGCCAACTCGGGCTCGGCATCAACGGCTAGCAGCGCGGGGACCGGCATCCTGGGCCCACTTTAGAGCGTGGCTCCCGGGGCCCTCGGGGCGGTTTCACCGGCCTGGTCCGGCAACGTCCCTGAAACTCGCGGCACGTCCCCCGCTTCGGCGCGCCGCCTGCTTGAATGAACCCATGCCGACGAAGGATCAGGTCACCGAGGCGCTGCGCGCCGTCATCGACCCCGAGCTGCGGCGGTCGATCGTCGACCTCGGCATGGTGCGCTCGATCGAGATCCTCGAGACCGGCAAGGTCGAGGTCGTCGTCTCGCTGACCACCGCCGGCTGCCCGATCCGCAACCACTTCCAGCAGGCGGTCGCTTCGAACGTCGCGGCGCTCGACGGCGTCACCGAGGTCGGGGTCGGCTTCGATGTGCTCAGCGACGACGAGAAGGGCCGCCTCCAGCAGGCGCTCGGTCGCCCCGGCGGGCTACCCGAGGGCGCGCTCGCCGCGGTCAAGAACGTGATCTGCATCGCCTCCGGCAAGGGCGGCGTCGGCAAGTCGACGATGACCGCGAACCTCGCGGCGGCGCTGCAGGCCGAGGGGAAGACCGCCGGCGCGCTCGACGCCGACGTCTACGGCTACTCGATCCCGCGCATGCTCGGAGTCGACGGCAAGCCGGATGTCAACGCCGAGCGCAAGATCCTGCCGATGCTCAACCCGGCCGGGATCAAGGTGATGTCGATCGGCTTCTTCCTCGAATCGAACGCGGCGGTCGTCTGGCGCGGCCCGATGCTCCACAAGGCGATTCAGCAGTTCCTCGAGGACGTCGCCTGGGAGGAGCTCGACTACCTGCTGCTCGACCTGCCGCCGGGCACCGGCGACGTCTCGATGACCCTCGCCCAGCTGCTCCCGCAGGCGCGGGTGGTCGTCGTCACCACGCCCCAGCCCGCGGCCCAGTCGGTCGCCCGGCGCGCCGCGGACATGGCCGGCAAGGTCGACCTCGAGGTGCTCGGCGTGATCGAGAACATGTCCGGCTTCACGACCCCCGACGGGCAGCGCTTCACGATCTTCGGCGAGGGCGGCGGCCAGCTGCTCGCCGATGAGCTCGACGTGCCGCTGCTCGGCAAGGTGCCGCTCTCCGAGGACCTGCGCGTGCACGCCGACACCGGCGAGCCGCTCGTGCTGAGCGACCCGGACGCACCCGCCTCGGTGGCCATCCGCCAGGCCGCGCGCGGGATCATCGCCGCGACTCCGCAGGAGCTGCCGGTGATGCAGGCCGAGACGCCGACCGCTCCGGCGCCACCGCCGCTGAGTGGCACCGCGCTTCCGGTCGTCCAGGTCCAGGGCTAGTGCGCGAAGAACATCGCGAGCTCAACCGCACGTGGTGGGACGAGCGGGTTCCGATCCACACCGCCAGCGACTTCTATGACGTCGAGGGCTTCAAGGGCGGCGCCAGTTCGCTGAGGCCGTTCGAGATCGAGGAGGTCGGCGACGTGGCCGGCAAGCGGCTCCTGCATCTGCAGTGTCATTTCGGCCTCGATTCGCTCTCCTGGGCGCGGCGCGGGGCATCGGTCGTCGGGCTCGACTTCTCTGAGCCCGCGGTCGCGGCCGCCAACGAGCTCGCGGCCGAGACCGGGCTCGACGGCAGCTTCGTCGCCGCCGACCTTCACGACGCTCCGGCGGCGCTCGCCGGCGAGCGCTTCGACGTCGTCTACACCGGGCTCGGGGCGCTCAACTGGCTCCCCGATCTGACCCGATGGGCGCAGGTCCTCACCTCCGTGCTGGCCGATCGCGGGATTCTGTACCTGGCCGAGTTCCACCCCTTCGCCGACGTTTTCGCCGACGAGGACCTGAGCGTCGCCTACGACTACTTCCACGACCCTGCCGGCCTCAGGCTCGAGGACGACGGCGGCACCTACGCCGACCTCGAGGCGCGGACCGCGAGCAACGCGACCCACGAGTGGGCGCACCCGATCTCCGAGGTCCTCGGCGCCGTGCTCGGCGCCGGCCTGCGAATCGAGCTCTTCAGCGAACACGACTACACCCTCTTCCCCCGCTGGCCGTTCCTGCAGCCCGCAGCTGACGGCACCTACCGCCAGCCCGAGGGCAAGCCAAAGCTGCCGCTGATCTACTCGCTGCGAGCGCGGCGGGACTAGCCGCTAGTTGCCCGAGAAGTACTCGGCGTTGATCGCCGTGTACTTGGACCACTCCTCGGGGAGCTGATCCTCGGCGAAGCAGGCGTCGACCGGGCAGGCCTCGACGCAGGCGTCGCAATCGATGCACTCGTCCGGATCGATGTACAGCTGCTCGACGCGCTCGTAGTCCGGCTCGTCCGGGGTCGGGTGGATGCAGTCGACCGGACACACCTCGACGCAGGAGTTGTCCTTCTGCCCGATGCAGGGTTCGGCGATGACGTAAGCCAAGGTCTTTGCCCTTTCTGGTGGTTCTGGTCGTTCGGGGCCGATGTTGGGTCATACGGTCGGCCCGGGCGCAGCATTCTAGAGTGCGCGGGGATGATCCTGGTCACGGGCGCAACGGGGACGGTCGGGCGAGCGCTCCTACCGAAGCTGCTCGAGCGCGGCGAGGAGGTTCGCGTGCTGGTGCGCGATCCGCGCAAGCTCGGGCGGCTGCGGGTGGAGGTGCGGATCGCCCTCGGCGACCTCGTCGAGCTCGGCGACCCCCGCGTGGCCCGCCAGGCGCTGCGCGGCGCCGAGACGGTCGTCCACCTGGCCGCCGCGATCCGCGATCAGCCTCACGCCCCGGTGGAGGAGCTCAACGGGCTCGCGACCGCCCGGCTGCTGCGCGCCGCCGAGCGGTCCGGCGTCGGCCGCTTCGTGTTCTTCTCAGCGCTCGGCGCCACCGAGTTCCAGCGGACGCGGTTCTTTCGCGCAAAGGCGCTGGCCGAGCGCGCCGTGCTCGACGCGGACCTCGACGCGACCGTCTTCGCACCCTCGATCGTCTATGACCGCAACGACCCCTGGGTGACGACCATGCGGCGCCTGGCGCTGCTGCCGGCCGTCCCGATCTCCGGCGAGGGCGAGGCCGCGTATGAGCCGATCTGGGCCGGCGACGTCGCGGACTGCGTCGTCGCCGAGTTGGCGAACGGCGCCGGCGGTACCCGCCGGCTCGAGCTCGCCGGTCCGCAGCGGCTCACCTACGACCAGATCGCAAGGCTGATCGCGCACGCTTCGGGCCGCGACCGGCCCCTGATGCACGTCCCGCTGGGGCTCGTGCACTACGGGCTCGCCGGGCTGCGCCGGCTGGTCGGCGACGCCGCCTTCGCCACCTGGGAGGAGGCCGAGCTGATGGAGGTGCCGATGGTGTCGGAGCGGGGCACGGCCGACGCCGAGGCGCTCGGGGTCGAGCCGAGGCCGATGGCGGCGGTGCTCGGCTAGCTGCTCAGGTCTTGGTCAGCGTCCGCAGCGCCTGATCGCACGCGGAGGTGATCGCCTCGCGCTGATCGGGCGTCGACTGGCAGTTGATCACGTACTCGTTCGCGCCATCGAACAGGAAGGTGATCTCGCTCTGGCCGTCCTGGACCGAGCTCACCGGCACCGCCGAGTAGGTGAGCGACGGAAAGCCGCCGGTCTCCCCCGCCTGGCCCGAGGCGCCCTGGTCGACCTGGCCGACCAGTTGATCGAACTGCTTCCTCGCGGCATCCAGGTTGTCGGCGGTCACCTCGGCGTTCAGGGTCGCCTTCTGGAGGATGATCCCGTTCGACTGGTCGAGCGCGAGCGCCGTGCTGTCGCCGGCCGAGGCGCCGAGGTTCTGGCTGAAGCTGACGTCGCTGGACTCCGAGAGCGACCCCGGGTAGTCGAACGTGAACGGATACGAGTCGTTCTCGAACGTCTTCGTGCTCGAGTCATCCCCGGAGTCATCACCGCCGCAGGCGCCAAGGGCGAGCGCGGCGACGAGGGCGATGAGGGCTCCGGCTCGGACCACGGCTCGCTGAGCTTAGTCCGGAACGAAAGAGGCCCGGGCCAGTGACGGCCCGGGCCTCTTCGAAGAACGCGTCCCAGTCGGGACGTCGTTACATCATCCCGCCCATGTCGGGCATCCCGCCGGGCATCCCGCCGGCGCCATCCTTCTCCGGCGGCTCGGCCACGATGGCCTCCGTCGTGAGGATGTTCTTCGCGATCGAGGCCGCGTTCTGCAGCGCCGACCGGGTGACCATGGTCGGGTCGATGACCCCGTCCTTGACCAGGTCGCCGTACTCACCCGTGGCCGCGTTCAGACCCTCGCCCGGCTTCAGGCCCTGGATCTTGTTGACCACGACCGAGCCCTCGAGCCCGGAGTTCTCGGCGATCTGGCGAATCGGCTCCTCGAGCGAGCGGCGGATGATCTCCGCGCCCGTGGCCTCGTCGGCCTCGAGGTCCTTCGAGTCGATCGCACCGACCGCGTTCAGCAGCGCGACGCCGCCGCCCGGGACGATGCCCTCCTCGAGGGCCGCGCGAGTCGCCTGCAGGGCGTCCTCCACGCGGTGCTTCTTCTCCTTCATCTCGGTCTCGGTCGCGGCGCCGACCTTGACCACGGCGACCCCGCCCGCGAGCTTGGCCAGGCGCTCCTGGAGCTTCTCGCGGTCGAAATCGGAGTCCGTGTTCTCGATCTCCTGACGGATCTGGTTGATCCGGCCCTCGATCCCGGACTTCTCACCTGCGCCGTCGATGACGGTCGTGGTGTCCTTCGAGACGACGACGCGACGGGCGCGCCCGAGCTGCGAGAGCTGCGTGTTCTCGAGCTTCAGGCCCATCTCCTCGGTGATCACCTCGCCACCGGTGAGGATCGCGATGTCCTCGAGCATCCGCTTGCGGCGGTCGCCGAATCCGGGGGCCTTGACCGCGACGCCGGTAAAGGTGCCGCGGAGCTTGTTCACGACGAGCGTCGCGAGCGACTCACCCTCGACGTCCTCGGCGATGAGCACGAGCGGCTTGCCCGACTGCATCGTCTGCTCGAGGATCGGCAGGATGTCGCGGACCGAGCCGATCTTCTGGTTGGCGATGAGGATGTACGGATCCTCGAGCACCGCCTCCATCCGATCCTGGTCGGTGATCATGTACGGCGAGATGTAGCCCTTGTCGAACTGCATCCCCTCGGTGAACTCGAGCTCCATCCCGAAGGTCTGGCCCTCCTCGACGTTCACCACGCCGTCCTTGCCGACCTTCTCGATCGCATCGGCGATGATGTTGCCGATCTCCTCGTCGGCGGCCGAGATGGCGGCGACACGGGCGATCTGCTCCTTGCCTCCGACCTCCTTCGACTGCTTCTCGCGGAGGTTGTCGACCACCTGGTCGACGGCCTTCTCGATCCCGCGGCGCAGGGCCAGCGGGTTGGCGCCGGCCGCGACGTTCTTGAGCCCGTGGCGGACGATCGTCTGCGCCAGCAGGGTCGCCGTCGTAGTGCCGTCACCGGCGACGTCGTTGGTCGCCGTGGCGACCTCGCGGACGAGCTGCGCGCCCTGGTTGGCGAACACGTCCTCGATCTCGATCTCGCGCGCGATCGTCACACCGTCGTTGGTGATCGTCGGGGCGCCGAACTTCTTGTCGAGGACGACGTAGCGGCCCTTCGGGCCGAGCGTGACCTTGACCGCGTTGGCGACGGCGTCGACGCCTTCCTGCAGCGCCGCGCGTGCCTCCGCGTCGTACTTGAGCTCCTTGTGAGCCATGGTTCAGTTCCTCCTGGTTCGAAAGTTGTCTTAGACGACCTTGGCGAGGACGTCGGACTCGCGCAGCACGAGCAGGTCATCACCGTCGACCTTGATCTCGGTGCCGCCGTACTTGCTGTAGAGGACCTCGTCGCCCTCGGCGACGTCGAGCGGGATCCGCTTCTCGCCCTCCTCGTCCCAAGCACCGTCGCCGACGGCGATCACGGTGCCCTTCTGGGGCTTCTCCTTGGCGGTCTCGGGAAGGACGATGCCGCTGGCGGTCGTCTCCTCCTCCTCAATGGCCTTGACGATCAGACGATCGCCGAGGGGCTTCAGATTCATCCGTTCTACCTCCAGTAGTTGCGTAGTGCGCTTCAGAAGACTCTGCTTGGCACTCTACACATGAGAGTGCCAAACTGTGTGTGCGCGAGTGTAGCGGGTGCGAGCATCTGAGTCGAGCCGGCTCAGATCGGGGCGGGCTGAACCATGGCCGAGCGGCGCCCAACCGGTCTCAGGGACCGGTTCGACGCACCTCGGCACAGATGCGCGCCCGTTACACGCGCGCCCGCCGGCAGCAGACCCGCGTCGCTAGTCGATCGCCAGCAACCGGCAGCCGAGCAGCTCGGCGATCCCGGCGCCCCCGTTTCGCATCACCCAGTTGTGGTTCCAGGCGAAGGTGCCGCGCAGCAGCGGCGCGAGCGCGTTCATCCAGCGCTTCGTCGTGTGGACGTTCCACTCGTAGAGGACCGCGGTCACCCCGTCCTGCTCGAACAGCCGCCAGCGCCCGTGGCCGGTCAGCTCGCCGGACGCGTCGGCTTCGATCAGGCGCGGCTTCTCGACGATGCGGGTCCGCGCCTCGAAGACGAGGTCGTAGGGCAGCTTCGAGCGCCAGGTGAGGCGCGAGTGCGACCCGACACCGAGCTCGTCGCCGGGGTCGAGCTCGACCACGTCGGTGACCCCGCGCCACCAGGTCGGCCAGGCGAGCTGGTCGTAGATCGCATCCCAGACAGGCTCGCGGGGCGACTCCAGCAGCCAGGTGGTGAGGAATCGGTACTCGCCCGGCATGCGCGCCTAGTTGCGCGAGGGAGGTTCCCCGTTGCCGAACCCGGGCGGCGGCTCGTGTACCCGCGAGAAACGGACCACGGTGACCGTCTCCTCGGGGTCGATCTCGCGGCCGTAGATCTGGCGCATGAAGCCGAGCGTCTCGTCGACGCGGCGAAACTCCGGGTTGTCGTGCTCGATGTCGCGGGGGGAGAGCTCACGCGCCTTCTTCACCTCGACCGAGTCGATCACCGCGGTGAAGATCTTCTCCCGCGGGCTGTGCTGGTGGCCGATCGTCACCCAGAGCAGCTGGCCGCGCTCGTACTTGCGCGACTTGTCGCCGATGCGGATCGTCGCGGTCTTGCGACCGCGCTTGAGCTGGTCGGCGAAGGCGGGCGAGAAGAAGTTGAGCGCGTAGAAGCCACGGGACATGACCGCGCCAGACTATCGCTCGCTGAAGCCGTGCTGCCCGACGAGGGGGACGAAGCGGCACGGCGCGATCTGGCGGCGCTCGATGCCGGCGGGCGTGGCCGTGAGGACGGTGAGCATGTCCACCCCCGGCTCGGCGAGCGGGATCACCATCCGGCCGCCCGGGGCAAGCTGCTCCAACAGGGCCTCCGGCGCCTCGGGTCCCGAGGCGTGCACGGCGATCGCCTCGAACGGAGCGCGATCGGGCGCGCCGAGCGTCCCGTCGCCCACGCGCACCTCGATCCGCCCCATCCCCGGCAGGTCGAGGTCGGCGAGCGCCTGACGGGCGCCGGCCGCGAGCTCCGAGAAGCGCTCGAGGCTGATCACCTCGGCGGCGAGCAGCGCGAGGATCGCGGTCGAGTAGCCCGACCCGGTGCCGACCTCGAGCACCCGCTCGTCGCCCCGCAGCGCCAGCGCCTCGCAGATCGCCGCCACGACCCACGGCTGCGAGATCGTCTGCTCGCTGGCCAGCGGCAGCGCGGAGTCCGCATACGCGCGGCGGGCGAGGCGCGGATCGATGAAGCGCTCGCGAGGAACCGACGCCATCGCCGCCAGCACCCGCTCGTCGGCGATCCCACGCCGGCGTAGCTGGCGGTCGACCATGCGTTGGCGCTGGTGGGTGAAGTCGGTCAGCTAGAAGATGTAAGCACGCAGGCGGCGCGGCTCGAGCACCGTCACCCGGCCGCGGCCGACCGCGACGACCCCCGCCCGCTCGAGCGTCGCGAGGAAGCGGCTGACGCTCTCGCGCGAGGTCCCGGCGAGCTGTGCGAGGTCGGCCTGAGTCATCCGCACCGTGATCCCGCGGCGCTCCTCGGGGATCGCCTCCTCGGCGATCAGCTGGTTGAGGACGCCCGCGACGCGGCTCGGAACGGTCTGAAACGACTGGCGGGCGACGCGCTCGTTGGTCTCGCGCAGCCGCCGCGTGATCGCCACGATCAGCTTCGCCGCGATGTCGCCGTGGGCGGCGATCACCCGGCGGACGTCGGACGCCGGGACCGCCAGCAGCTCGGCGTCGGTGAGCGTCTCGACGCTGGCCGAGCGGGTACCGCCGTCCAGCATCGCGAGCTCGCCGAAGAAGTCGCCCGGGCCGAGCGTCGCGAGCGCAATGGCGCGCCCGTCGGAGTGCTCGCGGGTGACCCGCAGATCACCGCTGCGAACGACATAGCAAGCATCCGAGTGATCCCCCTCGTGAAAGACGCGCACACCTTTCGGAAACGCCCTCGGGATCGCCACCGAGGCGATCTGCCCGAGCTCGGTCGCGGAGAGCTCGGCGAACAACGGAATTCGCGCGAGCAGCTCTGAGGACTCCTCGCCCATCGGTCGATTATCGCCGTTTCGCGATCGAAGGGCGGTCGGCTCGGCAGCGACTACGGAGCCGGTCGCGTATCGCGACCGGATTGATCGGGGCCGCGCCCGCGCAAGGGTTGACTCGGGGATCCCCGCAGACCGAAAGGAACACCAGATGGCGACCATGGAAAAGCTCAGCAGCTATGCGCATCCCGGCGACGACGACAGCGTGGTCGAGGTCAAGTCGCGCTACGACAACTTCATCGGCGGCGAGTTCATCGCGCCGACCAGCGGCAGCTACCGCGAGAACCTGAGCCCGGCCACCGGGCAGCCGATCTGCGAGGTCGCGGATTCGGCGCCCGCGGACATCGAGCTCGCCCTCGATGCCGCCCACGCCGCCAAGGACGGCTGGGGGAAGCGCTCGCCGGCTGAGCGTGCGGTGGTGCTCAACGCGGTCGCCGACGCGATCGAGGAGAACCTCGAGATGCTCGCGGTCGCCGAGAGCTGGGAGAACGGCAAGCCGGTGCGCGAGACGCTCAACGCCGACCTGCCGCTCGCCGTCGACCACTTCCGTTACTTCGCCGGCGCCGTGCGCGCCGAGGAGGGCCGGATCTCGGAGATCGACGACCAGACCTTCGCCTACCACCTCCATGAGCCGCTCGGCGTGGTCGGGCAGATCATCCCGTTCAACTTCCCGCTGCTGATGGCCGCGTGGAAGATCGCTCCGGCGCTCGCCGCGGGCAACTGCACGGTGATCAAGCCCGCGAGCCCCACCCCGTGGTCGATCCTGAAGCTCGCCGAGGTGATCGCCGACGTCCTCCCCGGTGGCGTCCTCAACGTCGTCAACGGCGACGGCGCCGAGGTCGGCAAGGCGCTCGCCTCGAACAAGCGGATCGCGAAGATCGGCTTCACCGGTGAGACGGTCACCGGGCGGCTGATCATGCAGTACGCCGCCCAGAACATCATCCCGTCGACGACCGAGCTCGGCGGCAAGTCGCCGAACGTGTTCTTCGCCGACGTGATGGCCGCGGACGATTCCTTCCTCGACAAGGCGATCGAGGGTTTGGTCCTCTACGCGTTCAACAAGGGCGAGGTCTGCACCTGTCCCTCGCGCGCGCTGATCGAGGAGTCGATCTACGACGAGTTCATGGAGCGCTGCCTGGAGCGGATCGAGGCGATCAAGCAGGGGAGCCCGCTCGATCTGTCAACGATGATCGGCGCCCAGGTCTCGGCCGCGCAGCTCGAGAAGATCGAGAGCTACGTCGAGATCGGCCGCAACGAGGGGGCCGAGGTCCTGATCGGCGGCGAGCGCAACATGCTCGACGGCGAGCTCGAGGGCGGCTACTACTACAAGCCGACCGTCCTTAGAGGCGACAACTCGATGCGCGTGTTCCAGGAGGAGATCTTCGGGCCGGTCCTCGCCGTGACCACGTTCAACGGTGAGGAGGAGGCGCTCGAGATCGCCAACGACACCCTCTACGGCCTCGGGGCCGGGGTCTGGACTCGCGACGGCAGCCGGGCCTTCCGGATGGGCCGCGGGATCGAGGCCGGCCGCGTGTGGACCAACTGCTACCACCACTACCCGGCCCATGCAGCGTTCGGCGGCTACAAGTCCTCCGGGGTCGGCCGCGAGAACCATCGGATGATGCTCGAGCACTACTCACAGACCAAGTGCCTGCTGGTCAGCTACGACCAGAACCCGATGGGCTTCTTCTAGGCCGATGGACAAGCTCAGCGCGACCGCGGCCGCGCTGGAGACGATCGAGCGGCTCCAGCAACGCCACGGTCCGGTCGCGTTCTTTCAATCGGGGGGCTGCTGTGATGGCAGCCTCCCGATCTGTCTCCCCCGTGACGAGATGCCCGCCGGGCCGAACGACCTCGAGCTCGGGGCGTTGGGCGGGGCGAGCTTCTTCGTCGACGCCGAGCAGTACCGGCGCTGGAACGAGCCGGCGTTCCTGCTCGACGTCTCGCCGGGCAAGCCCGAGGGCTTCTCCCTGGGCGGTTCGGAGGGCGTCCACTTCGTCAGCCGGAGCCCGGACGGCGAAGAGCTCCCTGCCGCTGAGTGAGCACCGGTTCGGGCCCGGGCCCGAGTTCGCGGATCCGCGTTAGGTTTGGCACGCCGGACACCAGTACGCGGTCCGGTTGTCATCACCCTGGCCGCGCGATTCGATCCGGGTGCCGCAGCGCGGACAGCCGCCGGTGCGGTTGGCCCGGTAGATCGCCCGCGGGCGCCGGCCCGTCGCGATCGAGGTCGTCATCACCCGTTGGCTCTCGGCCACGACCAGCTCGAGCTCCTCGGGGTCCAGCTCCCCCACCTTTCGCCACGGGCTGACCCCGGCCGCAAACAGCGCCTCGACCCGGATCGCGTTGCCGATTCCGGCGATGATCTCCTGGTCGAGCAGGGCGTCGCCGACCTCGCGCCCGGCGCCGAGCCGGCGCAGGCGGTCGGCGGCCTCTGCGCGGTCGAAGCCGGGACGCAGCGGGTCCGGCCCGAGGCGGCGAAGGCCCGGGTCGTTTCGCAACTTCGACTCGCCGACGATGCGCAGGACCTTGCCGCCGGTCTGAGAGGCGATCGCGCGCCCGGCCGCCATGCGCAGCCATGGTCGGCCGTAAGGGAGCCGCCCGTCGGCGGTGATCAGCCAGCGACCGTTCATCCCGAGATGGCTGTGCAAGGCGACGCCGGTCGAGAAATGAGCGACCAGGTGCTTGCCGAACGCCTCGACTTCGGTCACCGTCGCTCCCCGCAGCTCGGCCGCGCGATTGTGCAGTGGGGACCGAGGGTTGGGTGCGTCGGCGAGTTCGAGCGCCTTGCCGGCGAGGGCGGCGTGCAGCCGCCGAGCGGCGCGGTGGATCGTGTCGCCCTCGGGCACTCCGCCTACGTTAGAGCGGCTCGCGCGCGGGCCAGCCGAGCAGCTCGGCCGGGCGCTTCAGCCCGCAGCGACGAGCCGGCGGGGCTGGCGCGAGAAGCCGGCGGCGATGATCTGGTCCTCGAGGCCGGAGCCGAACACGGGCTCACCGTCCACGCGCTCGATCCCGAGCTTCGGGATCAGCTTCTCGCGCGCCGCCTCAGCCAGCCGCGAGACCGCCTCGACCAGCCTCTCGCCCTCGAGCTCGACCAGCCGCACGATCCCCTTGCCGCCGCGCTCGACGTAGACGATCGGGTTGCCGTCGCGAAGCAGCACGAAGGCGCCCGGGGTCCGCGCCGGCCGCCGGCCCTCGGCCCGCTTCGGCCAGCGCAGGGCGGCGCCGTAGGGCTGCGCGGGATCGGTCGCGGCGAGGATCAGGTAATCGTCCTCGCGGTCGGGCAGCGCGCGGAGGCGCTCGACCGCTCCCGCGAGCGCGAACTGCGCGCCGCCGAGGCCCTCGACGAAGTAGCCGCGCCGCGCGGTGCCGAGCATCTCGAGGTTGGAGAGCTCGCCGTACAGGCTCGAGAAGCCGCCCGGCACGCCCTCGGCGAGGACCGTCTCGCGGGTGACGATCCCGTAGCGCTCCAGCATCAGCTCGGCCTGGGCGCGCTGGCGCGGGCCCTCCGCCGGCGCGTTTCGGAACAGGCTCTCGGTGAGCGACCAGCGCCCGACGATCGCCTCCTGCGCCGGGCTGCGCCGCGAGCCGAAGCGCCGCGCCGGGCGCCTGTCGCGCCCGACCGCAGTCAGCCGGCGGGCTCGCAGCGGCGCGAAGGCGTCATTGGTCACCTCGCCTGCCCAGACGAGGTCCCAGAGGGCGGCGTGAAGCTCCTCGCGCTCGGCCTCCAGCTCGGCGACGAGGTCGAGCCAGAAGGAGGGGGCGGCGGCCAGGCGCTCGCGGATCGCGTCGTGGATCGGCCCCTCGGGGCGATCGAGCTTCGCGTTGGACGGCGGCGGGCCGCAGAGGCGGACGTCCTCGCGGAAGTAGAGCGCCACGCGGCCAGTGCGGGCGAGCGCTCCGGCGCCGATCCAGACGATCTCGCCGCTGGTCGTCAGCTGATCGATCCAGGTCGGGCTGTAGGCGCCAAGGCGCCGCGGGAGCACGTCGCGCTCCCAGACCTCCGGGGTGAGCGCGACGCCCTGGAGCGGGATCAGCGCCTCGCGCAGGCGGTCGGGGCCGGCGCCGGCGGGGCGATGGGTGTCGACGTTCTGCCAAGCCGGGAGGAAGCGCGCCAGCTGGGCGGGATCGACGGCCTCGGCCTCCTGGCGGAGCGCCGCGACGCTCGCCCGCCGGACCCGGCGCAGCACGTCGGAGTCGCACCATTCGCGCTCGGTGCCGCCGGGCATGAGCTCGCCGCGGACCAGATCGCCGGCGCGCTCGAGCTCCTTCAGCGCCGCCGTCGGGTCGAGCCCGAAGCGGCGGGTGATCTGCGCGGTCGGGAACGGGCCGTGGGTGCGCGCGTAGCGGCGCACCAGCGCGACCATCGCGTCGTCGGCCGGCTCGAGGTAGCTCTCGGGCAGCCCGCCGGGCGGCGGGACGCCGATCCCGTCCCGGTACAAGCCGGCGTCCTCGGCGGCGATCCACCGCTCCTCTCCGGCGATCCGGACCGGGACCGCGCGGCGCTCCTTCTCCAGCTCCAGTCGTTGCTGAATAATCGTTTGATGAGCCAATGAATTCCCGTGAATTTCATGATACGTCAGGGGGGGGCTAGTGTACCGGTGTGTTCAATATATGCTATTGAAAAGAATCTTGTTAGCAGTGACAGGGATGCTGCTTTTCGCCTGTATTTCGAGGGATAATTACTGGGACCCGATGAATTATAGCCAGATTTTCGGACGAAACGTGCGTGATTCCGCAACTGCTCGGATTGATTCCGGTTTTCATAAATTGCCGTTGAACTTGCTTGATACCATTCAGGCGAAAGTATCCGCAGTTAAGGCGTCTGATTCAATAATTCAACTCAGCAATATTCTTCAAAAAGGGAGAAACAACGATACCCTTGAGTTTAACAAGGTTGCCGATTCAGCAAATCAGAATCTTCAATCTTCCTTTTCTGATTTCACCAGGAAAAGACTCCTTGATACTTTTTCCTTTTTAATAGTTCCACGGGATACATTATCCACTATACTTCAGTCACTCAAGAGCTCGGTATCTCTCGAAAAACAGCGCGCCGAGGTAGTGCTCTTACTCTGCGCGATCCTCCTATTTGTAGGTGGTCAGCTCGCAATTAGCTCGCTGGGTACCTCAACTGTACAAAGCAACGGCCACCCGGACAATCGTGGCATCGCTTCCGGCGACCGCTGTTCCCACTCGTGTGGCTTTGCCGACACTTGCTCCTCCAACCGCAACCCCAGCGCCCGTGCTGGCCAAAGTGATCGAGAAAACGGTGAATGTCCGCAATGGTCCCAGCACGAAGAATAAAGTAATCAGTTCGCTGAAGCAAAATAATCAAATTACGCTCGTGGGCCGCAGTAGCGACAGCACGTGGTTTCAGGTCAATCTCGCCGGCCAAACCGAGCCGGGGTGGGTTTTTGGGGCGACGCTGCAGATAGCGAGCGGGGATCCGAATTCGCTGCCCGTCGGCGGTCCTACTCCGACGCCGACCAAAGGCAGCGCGGTTGCACCGGCGGCGCAGCCTACGCAGACGCTGGCGCCGCTCGGTACCCTGCCGTCGCCTACGCCGAAAGCGTACCCGTAGCTCTGAATCGGAGCGACCCTCCCGGCACTGCGAATACAGCTAGGAAAGGAAATGTAGTTTAATGACGTTTGGTTTTGATCTACCTCAATTGATTCAATCGATCGGCTACGTTGGCATTTTCGCGATCGTTTTTGCAGAGTCCGGATTGTTCTTCGGTTTCTTCTTTCCCGGCGACAGTCTATTGCTCACCGCGGGTTTGCTCGCGACGCGGAACATTTTCGACATCTATATCCTTATCCCAATGATTTTCATCGCCGCTGTGCTGGGCGACAACGTCGGCTACTGGTTCGGCGCCAGAGTGGGTCCGCCCATTTTCAATCGTCCCGGTTCGCGCTTTTTCAAGCGTGAGAACCTGCTCAAAGCGAAAGAATTCTATGACCGGCACGGCGCGATCACGGTCACTGCGGCGCGGTTTATACCGTTCATTCGCACCTTTGCGCCGATTGTCGCCGGTGCGGTGTCGATGGAATACCGGACCTTCTTTCTCTTCAATCTCCTCGGCGGCGTGGTGTGGGGCATTGGGGTAACCTTGCTCGGCTTTGCGCTGGGCACGCTCTTCGGGAGCATCGAAGGCATCGATAGCTATTTCACCCTGCTCGTGATTGCCTTCTTCATCATCCCGGGTCTGCCAACTGCGTGGCATCTGTGGAAAGAGAACAAGGAGCAGATTCTCGGGTGGGTGAGAGGGTTGCTTGGAAGCAAGCCCACCTCTGTAGAGGCATCGTCGACGAAAGCCAAGGAGCCGGAGGCATAGTCTCCAATTGCACGAACTGGATTTGAAACTGAGAACGCGGGGCAGCGGATCAGACTCTGCCCCGCGTTTGTGTTTGCCGGACCTGGAACATTTCCCGCCTCGAGAGCGTCAATAGTGCAATATGACTGATTCATCTCCTACCCAGCCTTCCGGCCCTCAAGCCGATCCCATCATACCCCTCAACACTCCCACCGATCCCAAAACATCTGCTGCACCTCCTCCGCGCCCGCCGCGTTTCCGAGTGCGTTCGGTCCGGAAGGCTTTGATGCGCGCGCTGTCGATCCTTGCGGTGGCGCTCATTGTCGTGGTTTGCCTCCTCATCGTGGGAGCGACCCTTGCCTATGCGTACTATGCCCAGTCGCTCCCTTCCGCCGACCTTCTGGAAGGGCGCACCGAAGCCCAGTCCACCAAGATCTTCGATCGCAACGGCGAGTCGCTGTTTGAGGTGTTTGATTCGAACAATGGGCGGCGGACGGTCGTGCCGATTTCAAAAATCCCATTGGTCCTGAAACAGGCGACGCTGGCGACCGAAGACCCGAGCTTTTATTCCAATCCCGGCGTCGACGCGCGTGGCATCCTCCGTGCAATCTACTACCTCGCTATCACCGGCAAGCCGGTTTCGGGCGGCGGCAGCACGATCACGCAGCAGCTTGTCCGCAACACGCTCATTACGGCCGAACCGACGATCCAGCGTAAAATTCGCGAGGCGATTCTGGCGCTCGAAGTCACCCGGCGCTATCCCAAAGATCAGATCCTGGAATTCTATCTCAACGTGATACCGTACGGCAATCTGGCGTATGGGATTGAAGCAGCCGCCGAGACCTATTTCAACAAACCGGCGCAAGACCTTACTCTGGCGGAAGCATCGCTCCTCGCCGGGTTGCCGCAGGCGCCGACGTCCTACGACCCGTGTCTGGACTCAAACGCCGCGCTGGGTCGCCAACAAGATGTCCTGCGTTTGATGGTTCAGGCGGGCTACATCACACAATCCCAGGCAGTTTCGGCCGCGGTGGAAACGCAGCAGTTGGTCAAATCGGCTGCCTTCGACAAGCGCTGCGCTCAGAAAGCCGCGATTCTGGCGCCGCACTTTGTGTTTTACGTGCTCGAGCAGTTGGAGGCGCTGTACGGGCCGGAAGTCGTTTACAAGGGCGGTTTGCAGGTGACGACGTCGCTCGACATGAAGATGCAGCGGATCGCCGAGGACGAAGCGCGCAAGCAGATCGCCGCGCTCGCCGGCAAGAACGTATCGAACGCATCGGTGATCGCGCTCAACCCCAAGACGGGCGAGATCCTCACGATGCTCGGGAGCGTCGATTTCTTCGACAAGGCGATTGACGGGCAGGTCAATGTCGCCATCCGCTTGCGCCAGCCCGGCTCTTCGATCAAGCCGATCAACTATGTGACCGCGTTCGAAAAGGGATGGACGCCTGCAACTGTTATCGCCGATGTGACGACCCATTTTCTCATTCCCGGCCAGCCCGATTATGTACCGGTCAACTACGACGAGCGCGAGCATGGACTGGTGCCGGTACGGACGGCGCTGGCCTCGTCGTTCAACATCCCCGCGGTCAAGACACTTCAATTTGTCACCGTTACAGCAATGATCGACACGGCGCGCCAATTCGGCATCACGACGTTCAAAGATCCCAGCAACTATGGCCTTTCGCTCACACTGGGCGGCGGCGATGTGAAGCTGCTCGAGTTAACGGGCGCTTATGCGATCTTCGCAGACCATGGGCTGCGTGTGCCGACGACACCTTTCCTGAAGATCACCGACCCGACCGGGAAGGTATTGTATGACTTGAAGGCGAATCCGCCCAAGGAAGCGCGAGTTGTGGACGCGCGCTATGCGTACCAGATCACAAGCATCCTCAGCGACGCTAACGCGCGCGCGCCGGCCTTCGGCACCGGCGGAGTGTTGAAGCTCACCCGGTCGGCCGCCGTCAAGACAGGCACGACCAACGATTGGAGGGACAACTGGACGATCGGTTTTACGCCGGATCTCGTGACCGGCGTATGGGTGGGTAACTCGAACAATACGGAGATGGAACATATCAGCGGGGTGACCGGCGCGGGGCCCCTGTGGCATAACTTTATGGAACGCGTGCTGGCGGGAACTCCCGTGCAAGATTTTCTGGTGCCGCCGGGGATGGTGCGTCTTGAAGTGTGCAATGAGTCAGGCTTGCTGCCCAGTGAGCTCTGCCCGCCCGATCATCGTCACGAGGAGATCTTTCTCGCGGAACAAGCGCCGTCACAATTGGACAACGTCTGGCAGAAGATAAAAATCGATCGCACGAACGGTCTGCTCGGAAGCGACCTGTGTTCGGATCGAGTGGACGAGACTATTTTTGCGGTCTACCCTCCAGAGGCACGACAGTGGGCCATCGATCACGCCATTCCGCAGCCGCCGACGCAGCAAAGTCCTAATTGTCCACTACCGGTTGGACCCACGCCGGTGGCTGGCGGGATCAAGCCGGCAATGTCGATTATTTCGCCCCGCGACGGCAGCACCCTGAACGGCAGCGTGGATATCAACGGCACTGCTCTGATGGCTAATTTCGATCACTATGTTATCCAAATCGGTTTTGGCAACGATCCTCAGGATTGGATTCAATTGGTCCAGAGCCCCACCTCGATCCAGAATGGCCGGCTTGCGACCTGGGATACGCGGCACTATCCTGATGGTCCGTACACCATCCGTTTGGAAATGGACGATCGTTCAGGCCAATCGTTTGGCGGACGTATCCGAGTTACCGTTTCAAATTTCCCGGCGCCGCCGCCACCGCCCACGGTCACGCCCAGGCCGCCTACGGCAACTCGCATTCCACCGACGCAAACACAAGCGCCGCCGAAAACCTCCACCCCCCTTCCGGCGACCGCGACGCCACGCACTCCGACTGCAACGGCCAAACCGCCCACCGCGACGCCTGTGCCGCCCACCGCGACTCTTACGCCGACGGCCACCACAGGTGCACCCACGGCGACGAAGACCTCCACAGCGACGGCGACGCGAACCGCAACGCTCCTGCCGCCAATTTTCACTGCAACTGCAACTTCAACTGCGACAGCGACACCGACACCCTCGACGACAACTCAACCTTGAGGGCCGAGATCCTTTAAACAGAGAGGCGGACGAGAAATTTTCTCGCCCGCCTTTATTATTTCGTGGCTGTACTTTCCGTATGACACATGATGCACGACGGGTCAAGCCGCCCAACGTGCGTGGTCGGCAAGACCGGATTCGTTTGGGTTGAATGGCAGGTAAGGCAAGTGGTTCGCCCGACATGGCTGGCCGGCTGCGGCATGGCGCCCGCCGCAAAGGATGCATTGGGGTCCGGAAAGTGACATTCACCCATGCAGTCTTCTTCTCCGGCTGATATTGGGACAGCGGTGCTGGTTGCGACAGCTTGAGCAGTAGGCGTCGCTGTGATGTTCGGAGGGGCGGCCACCATGATTGGCAAAGGGGTAGCTTCATCCTTGATTGCAGGCACAGGCATTGACTGACACGCTGCTGCGAACGTGACGACTAGGACAAGCGCTAGAAATACCTGGATCTTCTGATCGACCATTCCATTTCTCCGGTATGTTGACGTGTGCACAATTGAAGGTCACCCCACGAACGGGATGATGGCGTGTTTTCCAATCTGCGAGCGTGATCGTTACGAGGTCTAAAAGTGGCGGGCTGGATCGAATCAGGGATTCGTCCAGCCCGCCGAGAACCGCGGAGACTGCGATGAAGAGAAGTTGGGTACGATGCGGCTGCAATGAATCGGCGATGCGAGTGTGATGCCTCGCGGTTATCTCACATCCATTTACTTGGTGCCGTCCGTCATGCCGGCGGGCAGGGAGCCAGTCAAGTCTTTGAGCGAGAGTTGCAGCAGTGCAACCGACCGCTTAAAGTTGTGAATGGCGGCGCCTTGCCTTCACCTTCGCTTGCCAGCAGCATCGGCACTCCACATCACACCGTAGACGTAGCGGAAGTTGAACCACGCGTTCTTCTGCTTGGCATCGGCGGTGGTAGGAACGTCGGCGTAGGATACCGCCAGTATCGTTCTTCTTCCACGCCCTTGGCTTCGAGTCCTTTCCACAGGACGTTCAGCAAGCCCTTGATTTCGTCCTGAACGCCTTCGACTTTGCCGTTGCCGTCATAGTCGGCTTTGGCTTTCAGGTTGAAATCTTTCACGTCGCCGTGGCAGGACTTGCAAGCAGCGCCGTAGTCCGTCTTGCCATCGGGGTGACCGTGTTGAACGAGTGACCGCCGACCTTGTATTGCAGTGGATCATCCGCGGTTGTTACGGCATCCCACATGTGGCAGAAGACGCAAGGACCAGGAACATTGCCCTTGGCATCGTCCACGCCGCTCCACTTGAACTTGGCGGTACCGGGAGTGGTCGCGCCAGTCGAAAGTGGAGCTGCGCCGACGAGCGTGCCGTGCGGTGAGTTCGGAACGGTCGCCCATAGGTGACGCCACCGTGATCGCTCATCATTTCTGCGGCGTTCGAGTAGTGCGGATAGCTGGTTGTTTTGCCGGCGGCGAAATCATCGCCGCTGCGCCGACCATTGTGGCAGGTCTCGCAGATGGCGGAGAGTCCGACGTCTTTAGCATTGGCATAGGGGACTTCCACGGGCTTGCCGACGACGCGCAGCTGGACCATGCATTTGCATCCGAGTGTGGATCGTGGCAGCCGGCGCAGCCGAGGGTACCGCCTTCGTTACTCCATGCGGCTGGGTTCTTGGGATTGGCCAGGAAAGTTGCAAAGCCGCTTGGGGTATGGCAGCGGACGCAACCTTGTTCCTCGGCGCCATTGATTTCGAAGGCAGCCGAGTCTGGATCACCATGACCGGCGTTAGCCAGTTGCAAACCCTTGGAGTGATTGGCCGCTGCAGCGT
Source organism: uncultured Solirubrobacterales bacterium (assembly GCA_963781265.1). Lineage (GTDB taxonomy): Bacteria > Actinomycetota > Thermoleophilia > Solirubrobacterales > 70-9 > WHSW01. Next base: position 1,001 of record CAWAFH010000018.1, on the reverse strand, counting down.
GGCACTGATCGCAGACGCCCGCTTCGAACGACACAGCCATGACTTTGGCGCCGCTTGGTTGCGTGTTCGTTGGCTGGACCGTGACAGACTTCGCAGCCGATAGTCGCCCATGTTCTTGACGTCGGCGGGAGCGGCAGCCCAGTTGCTGGGTGTCTTCTTGGTAAAGACTTCGTCGATCTGCTTCCAGGTCGGGAAGGTCCACTTGGCGTTTGCCTTGGCGTCCCAGTAGCCACCCGAGCCACTGTATGGCGCAGGATACCAACCCGTGGTGTGGCAGCGGGTGCAGGTTTCAGAGTAGTGGGTGATGTACCCGTCGACCGGTAGCACGCCGCGAGGACCATCGATCGCGTTATCAAGTTCTTCCTGGAAAACCAGCGGCGTGTCCGGTCTTGGCCCATTCAGCCGTCTTCGTGGCGTGGCACTGCTTGCAGTTGCCGGCTTCGACGCCGATGTAGGTGCCGGCGTTAAAGAAAGCAAACTCAGGCGCGCTGGTTAGGCCGGCCGCGTTCTTCAGTGTAGCTTGCACATAGTATGCGCCGACGACATCGGGCGTGAATTTGGCAACCATCGAGGTCGTGATCGCGGTGACGGTCGTGATGACTGATTTGGAATCAAGCGGCTTGGTCAGCGACCACGTGGCGGTGCCAGAGTTCTTGGGATCTTCCGCCGAGACTTGGAGATAGACGGGCACGTTGATCGGCACATTGCTCAAGCCGTTGGTGTACAGCGCGACGGTGGACTTGGCAGGCGCGCGATGGTCGTTTCCGTGACGTAGCTTGACGGTCGCCGTGATGGCGCCTGGCAGGGTCGCGTTGCCTGGCATTGCGACGATCTCTAGTTTCGCAACCGGCGGCAATGGCGCGACGGTCGGTTTTGGCGCGGCCGTGGGCGCCGGTAGTGTTGGCGCGGGAACGACCACGGTTTGTGGGACCACAACTGTTTGTGGTACCACGACGGTTTGTGGAACTGGCGCGGCCGGTGCTGGGGCGCAACCGACGACG
>CAWAFH010000017.1:0-91469 GCA_963781265.1 uncultured Solirubrobacterales bacterium | reverse complement strand
GTGTTCGTGCACCCCCCGGGACAGCACGTGTCGCCGTTGATGTCGCAGCACTTGCCGTTGCAGCACTCCCCGGTATCGAACGGTCCCGAGCACCTGTGGCCGCAACCCCCGCAGTTGCCGGGATCCGACGCTCGATCGATGCATGTATTCCCGCATTTCTTCAGGCCCCGCGGGCAGCTCCTTCTGCACCGGCCCTCGAAGCAGAACTCGTCCCTGGCGCAGCGGTGATCGCATCGGCCGCAGCTCCGCTCGCTCTCGCTGACGTTGATGAGCCGGCGGCGGCTCGCGGGCCCGCAGCACTTCCACTCTCCCGGTGGCAGGCTCGCGATCCTGTAGAGCCTGCCCCCACAGCAGCGATGCACCGCGGGATCGGCGCACTCGTTCCCGCACCGCCGCCAGCCGAAGTCGGCGCAGGGGAAGCAGAAGGGAGAGCCGGGGTCGTCGGAAAGGGTGGCACAGACGTCGTGCTCGCCGCCGCAGGTATCGCCGCCGCAGTTGCACCGAGTGTGGCCGAACTCCCCGCATACGCCCTCGCAGCAGACGTCGTGGTCGGCGCCCGTGCAGCTGTGATTGCAACTCCCGCAATGGTCTTTGTTCGTCTGCAGGTCGAAGCACTTTCGGTCCGTGGCCTCCTGCGGGTCGCACCTGGTGTACCCCTGCTCGCACAGACAGCGCCCATTGCGACAGTGCATGAAGACGTGCTCCGGACAATCGAAGCTGTCCTCACAAGGCTCGGCCACCCGCTTGGCGCCCGGTACCAACACCGCCGCCGCGCGCAGCGGCCAGGCGAGGAACGCGCCCGCCGCCGCCCAGGCGCCGGCTCCGCGCACGAGAAGCTCGCGGCGGCGAAGCGGGGGGGCGAGGCGGCGGTACACCGCGAGTGTCGTCGGCGAGCGCGGCTCGAGACCATCCACCGCCTGAGCCAGGAGCGCCTCGATCTGATTGCTGCCGGCCGCCACCGGACTCGCGATCGAGCCGTCGCGTCCGATCAAGACCGCGGTGGGGGTCCCCCGGGCGCGGTAGAGATCGGCGACCTCGGATTCGCGCTGCAGGAGGATGGCGCGCCGGCCGTGCTCGTCAACGGTCGAGCCCCAGCCGTCGCGGTCGCGCTCGATGACCGCGACCGTCAGCTCGTCGGCGTGGTCGCGCTGCCAGCGGGCAACCTCGGGGGCCAGCTCGGTGCAGGGGCCGCAGGTCGGGTCGCTGAACAGCAAGAGGACCGGCCGGCCGCCGGCGCGCAGGGAGTCGAGCGTGTGGACCTGACCTGCCCGGTCCGGAAGCTGGAACGCAGGGGCCGGGGTGCCTGGAGCGAGGCCCTCCCCGCTCGACAGCTCATCGAGCTCCGCGGCCTGGGTCCGGGAACGGAGGATCACGACAGCGAGCATCGCCAGCGCCGCTGCTCCAGCCACCGCGGTCGGAACCGGCTCGCCCCGAGTGGCCACATAGGCCGCCACCACGAGCAGAGCGCCATTGCGAGCCAACGTCCACGGGCTCGCGGGGGCTGAGTGGAGCTGGCCGAAGCAATGGCAGTCGGGCGCCCGGCCGCGGACGAGGCTCACCGTGATCGCGGCGCAGAAGGCGGCGAGCAGAACCAGCGCCGACAGCCCCCCGATCGGAGTCGGAACGCTCGCCAGCGCAGCCGCGGCCAGCAACGCGGCCGTGCCCAGCTCGGCTGCCGGCAGCAACGTGCCGAGCGGCTCGGCAAGCCGCGCCGGCACCCCGAAGGCGGCCACCGCACGTCGCGACCCCTCTAGGTCAAACAGCTTGGCGACCCCGGCCGTCGCGAGCACGGCGGCGAGCAACAACCCGCCGAGCAGTACGGCGGCGCCGCTTATGGCTGGCCGCCTCCGCACCGGCAGCGCTTCGGGAAAAACCCTTCCATGGGATCGAGACCCACATCGATGCTACGTCGGTGGGATACGCGATGTCAACCGGGCATGGGTCGACCGGGTGCCCCTGGCCCACGGGGGCCGGGCTCGGCGGAGACGGTCAGGGGACGACTTTGAAGCGATCCTTGGCCGGCGTTGGGTCACGGTTGCCCGCAGCGTCGAACGCGCGCACCTCGAAACGGTGCTTGCCCTCGTCGAGGCTCTTGACCTTCTTGGGCGACGAGCAGGGGCGAACCCGCTTGTCGTCGAGCCTGCACTTGAAGGTCGACCCGGGCTCGTCGGAGGTGAACTTGAACTTCACCTCGTGCCGTTTCGTGCGGTCAGGCGCCTCCTTGGTCAGCTTCGTTTCGGGGGGGTCGGTATCGAGGGTGCTCCAGTAGATGTCGGCGGGGCCAAGCGCGATCCCGAGCGGCGGGGTCGCCAGGTTTGGGATGAAGAAGGGGTTGGGCGCGCTTCCGTCGACGTTGGCGCGACCGATCCCGTTCACGACCTCCCTGCCGGAGGGGATCCCCGCGGCGGAGAAGAAGATTTGGCCGCCGCCGACAGCGAGGTCGTAGCCGGGAGCCTGAACGAACTCAGGCGTGATCGCCGTCCCATCGAGATTGGCGCGTGCGAAGGAGCTACCGGCACCACCCCAGTAGACGTGAGCCGCGTCGAGAGCGAGGGCGGTGTTGCTGCCGAGCTCGATCGGCCCGATGAAGTCGCGATCCGCGCCGGTCCCGTCGAGGTTGGCGCGCCCGATAAAGGCCGATTGCGGACCGACTTGTCCACCGCTCGCCCAGGCCCAATAGACGTGCGTCGCGTTCACCTCGATGTCGAGCGGTCGCTCGCCCACGCTCTTCAACCAGAGCAGCTCGACGCCGGTGCCGTCGAGGTTGGCGCGGCCAATCGATTGGGTGCCGGCGCTCGTCCAATAGATGTGGTCGGCGCCGACCGCCACGCCACCCGGGCCGATGCCGGTGATGAAGCCCTGGTCGACCCCGGTGCCGTCGAGGTTGGCGCGGCCGATCGACGCGCCGAAGGGGTCGTCGTCCACCGACCAGGTCCAGTAGAGGTGGCCGGCATCGACGGCGACGTCATACGTAGTCGCCCAGGTCGTGACGAAGCCCTCGTCGACGCCGGTGCCGTCGAGGTTGGCGTGACCGATCGCTGCCTGCGCGGGGACGGCCGGGGCGAGGAGGAGGCCGGCGACGACCGCGAAGGCGACCAGGAGATCGAAGGATGCCCGGCCGGCTCGCAGGCGCGGGCCGTTCAGGTACGCCACACGCCACACCTGCATGCGTGGTGCATTCACGCCGCTCCGATCTCGCGTCTCGGGAGCCGACCGTATCCGGGGAAAGCAGTCCCTGTCAAAGCCCAGCTTCAGCGGCGCCGGGCGACTGCGAGGTAGTGCTTGCGGATGCCCTTGCCGAAGCCGCTCGGGTGAGCGCTGTAGTACGCCGAGACCTTCGGCCCCAGCAGCGCGTTCGAGCAGCCGCCGTAGTCGGCCTCGGTGTTCCAGGTCCAGGCCAGATAGGAGATCCCCTGGCCATCGGCGAACCGCATCAGCCGCTTCGAGTAGTCGGAGTCGCAGTCGGTGTCCCCGAACCCGCCGACGACGACCGGGAAGCGGTCCGAGAGCGAGCGCAGGTCGCCCTTCGAGCGCCCCAGGTTCTTCGTGTAGTCGAAGTCGTTGAAGCCGACGACCACCGAGTTGAGGGGATCGACGGGCTTCTGCTCCGCCCAGCGGCTGACATCGCCGGCGAACTCGATCCCGGAGACGATGATCGGCTGGGTGGCTCCTGTGGCGCGGATCGTGTCCACGATCGCCTGGTGGCCGACCGCCTGGAACGGCCCGAACCTCGGCTCGCCCTCCGAGCCGTTGGCGTTGGTCGCGCACCCCGAGAGCGCACACTCCCAGGAGATCTTGTGCGGCTCGTCGTAGGCGTGGAAGAGGACCGCATGGTTGTCGCGAAAGCGAGTTGCCACCGAAGTCCAGAACGCCAGCGAGTGGTCGGCGTCGGCCATCGGCATCTCCGAGGTGCCCTTCGCGGCGCCGTAGACGTGGTCGCCGGGACCCGATCCCGAGAGCCTCAAGACGACGTAGATCCCGTGCGCGTTGAGCCGGCTGACGTAGGACTCGATCGCCGCCTGATAGGGCTCGCCGCTGAACTGCGGCTTCAGGTCGCCATAGCCGCCGAGCCAGCAGGCCTCGTTGAGCGGCAGGGCGACCGCGTTGACCTTCCATTTGCGCATCGCCTTGATCGCGCGGTCGTTGACCGGCCCCTGGAAGAACGCGTAGCCGTTGCCGCCGGCGCCGTCGTCACCCGAGCACGAATACTCGGAGCCCGACCGGTTGACGCCGATCAGCCGCAGCTGCTTGCCGTTCGCGTCGACGAGGTGGTTGTCCGAGACGCCGACCGTCAGCGCCTCGGCGGATCCGGCGCCGACCAACAGCGCCCCCACGGCGAGCAGTGCCACCCCCCGGATCACGGCTTGACCCTATCTCACGATCTGGCGATTTCCAGGGCGCTTCGCGGTTCGACTCACACTGACGGCTTGACACGACATGCCTGGTCTTGGTTCCATCGGGCGATGGACCCGGTCGCGACGTTCACCCAGATGCTCGGCGCGACCCGCGCGACCGCTTCGGTAATGGCGCGGGACCTGCTCGGCTCTCGAGCCGAGGACCCGCTGGCCGAGCGCGACCCGCAGTTCATCCGCGAGACCCTGCCCGGGCTGGGCCGCCTGGCGCGGCTCTACTTCCGCCCCAAGGTGCGAGGGCTCGAGCAGATCCCGCCCGAGGGGCCGGTGCTGCTGGTCGGCAATCACTCAGGCGGGACGCTGATCGCCGACACGTTCGCCTTCGCCTTCTGCTTCTACGACCACTTCGGGCCCGACCGGCTGTTCCACCAGCTCGCCCACGACCTGGTCTTCCGCGTTCCAGGCCTCGCACCCCTGCGCAAGTACGGGACGATCCCGGCCAACCACGAGAACGCGACGGCGGCGCTTGGCAAGGGAGCCGCGCTCCTGGTCTACCCGGGCGGGGATCACGAGACTTATCGTCCCTCCTGGCACTCGGGGGAGATCGACTTCGGTCACCGCACCGGCTTCGTCCGCCTTGCGCTGACGACCGGCGTGCCGATCGTCCCGGTCGTCGCAATCGGAGGGCAGGAGACCGCTCTCTTCCTGACCCGCGGCGAGCGGCTCTCTCACCTGCTCGCCCTCGACCGGCTGCTACGCGTCAAGGTCGTGCCGATCCAGGTCGGCCCTCCCTTTGGCCTCACCGTGCTGGACTTCCCGGGTCGGATCCCGTTGCCCTCCCAGATCACGATCCAGGTTCTGCCCAGAATCGACCTGCGGCGCCGGTTCGGCCCCGACCCCAATGAGGAAGCGGTTTACCACGCGGTCACGGCGATGATGCAGGAGGCGCTCGACGAGCTCGCGGCCGCCCGCGACCTACCGGTGGTCGGCACACTCGGTCCCCGCGAGGAGGAGAGCGAGGTTGTCGAGGACCTCGAGCACGGCGGACTGGAGCGGGAGATCGAGGCGGCGATCGAGGCCGAGAGCCCGCGCCAGCACGACTAGGAACCCCCCCGATCCGTTTCTCGCTCGTGCCACCGCCAAGCGCGCCGGCATGGGCGAACAGCCCGGTGCCAGGCGCGCTTGGCTCAGCGGATTCCGATTCCTACTGCGTCTGCAGCGATCCGACCCGAACCGCCGTGATCACTCGATCGCGGGCTTGGCCGGCGTTGTCGAGCTGGCAGGCCAGCGTGACCGAGCCTCCGTCGGACGTTCCGGTCAGCGTAATCGTCGCGCCGAAGATCGCCAGGCCCGGCAGGGTTTCATTGCCCGCAGAGACCTTCGCCCCATCGTCGCGGAGCTCGCAGTTGGCCGGGTTCAGTGTCGCCGCGTTGTTGCCGAGCGAGGCGGCGGCGGTAACCACGTAGGTCCCTCCAGCGGGGAGGTCAAGCGTGGCGACCGTGATGGTCGTTGTGGCCGGCAGCGGAATGGGGCCCGCCTGGTTGGTGGCAAAGCCCTCGGAGCGCTCGCCGGGGGCGAGCTTCTTCGCCGTCACCGCTTCCTTGGCGAGCTTCTGGGTGGTCACGGCCTGGCCATCGATCTTCTTCGTGGTCACGGCCTTCTTCGCCAGGTCGCTGGTGCCGATCTTGACCGCGGCGTATGCGCCTCCCGTGAGCGCCACGACCAGCGCGGTGATGGCGACCACCATTGAGGCCGAAGGCCTCCGGATGTCGAGTTTCAACTTGGTGCTCCTTCCGGCTGGGGGGCGCGTAAGCCGCGAATCCTTGTCGGCGCGCTCGCCGCAAACCCTGCCGATTGATCTGATCAGGGTGACGCTCCCACGGAAACCGGCGACAGTCAAGCGCCGCACGACCGCAAGGCCGCCGAAGCGGTTGACGCAGCCCGTCGCCCGGGCGTAGGGTCGGGTCGGCAATGGGGGCCATGCTGTTGATCGTCCGCCTCGGACTGTCCGCGGTCTTCGCGGTGGCTGCGGCAGCCAAGTTGTTCGACCGGGCGGGGACGGTCGAATCGCTGACGAGCTTCGGCGTCCCGGCTCGAGCGCGCACCTTCGTCTCGGTCGCGCTGCCGGTTTTCGAGCTGATGATCGCGGTGGCTCTGATTCCGACCGCCTCGGCCGCCTGGGCGGCGCTGGCCGCGGCGCTGCTGCTGGCCGTCTTCAGCGTCGCCGTGGCCCGGGTCCTGGCGCGCGGCGAGCCGGTCGACTGCAACTGCTTCGGATCGCTGTCGGCGCGACCGGTCGGGCGCCGGACCTTGATCAGAAACCTGGCCCTGCTCGGCGCGGCCCTGTTCGTGACGGTGGCCGGCTGGGACGACGCGGGAACGAGCGCCGTCGGCTGGCTCGGCGACCTCGGTGGCACCGAGACCGCGCTGGTCGCGGTCGCCGCGGTGCTCGGCATCGCCGCGATCGTCAACTTCGCCTTCTCCTGGCAGCTGCTGAAGCAGAACGGACGGCTGATCGCCGAGCTCGGCGAGTTGCGCGAGCGCCTCGACGGCCGGGGGCCCCGCTCGCGGGTCGGCCAGCCGGCGCCCGAGTTCGACCTGCCGAGCCTTGACGGCGAGCGCATCACCTTGGCCGAGCTGCTTGCCGAACGGCGGGGGCTGACGATCGTCTTCAGCGATCCAGCCTGCGGCGCCTGCGACCCGCTGCTGCCGGCGGTTGGGCGCCTGCAGCGCGATCGGGGCAACCGCTCCCCCGTGGTCGTGATCAGCCGCGGCAACGCCGCCGACAACCTGGTCAAGGCCAGCGAGCACGGCCTGACGACCGTCCTGCTCGAGGAGGAGTTCCGCCTCGCGCGGTCGCTGGGCGTCAACGGGATGCCGGGAGCGGTGATGCTCGACGTCGACGGCCGGATCGCCGACGCCCCCGCGATGGGCACGGAGGCGGTCGCCGAGCTGCTCTCGTTGCTCGGACCCGGTGATGACGAACCGATCCCGGTGATCAAGGCCGGCGCCTGATGGCGGTCGACGCGGGCGCGAAACAGATCCTCGATCTGCTCGATGCGAAGTCGATCCGGTTGACGAAGGCCTTCAAGCGGGTGTCCGCGGGCCTGTCTCAGGGCCCGGACCGAGACGGTGGCGTTCCGGGGCCGATCGCCTTCGCCGCGCTCGACGACGTGCGGACCTCGTACGCGAGCCTGGCCACGGAGATCGCCGCGATCGAGACGGCGAGCCCGTCAAAGAACGCGGTGATCGGCGCGATCACCTCGCTCGACCAGGGGTTGTCGTTGTTCGAGGACGCGCTGCAGGGCGGGATCGGCGGGGACGACACGAAGCTGACCAAGCGGGCTCGCAGGCTGATGAAGAGGGCCGGCGACGACCTGCAGGCGGCCCGCGCCGGGTTGGCGAGATGACGACTCGGTTCGACCGGCTCGCGGTCCGCGCCGCCAACGGGAAAGAGCCGCAGTTCACCCGCCGCACAGCCATCAAGGTGGCGACCGTCTCGGCGGTCGCGGCGAGCCCGCTCGCCCGCGCGGCCGCAGAGGTTCAGGTCCAGCTTCGCGAGAGCGGCTGCCAGTGCCAGAAGGAGGCCGAGCGGCGGCTCAACCATGGCCTGGACTCCGCCCTGAGGCAATTCGTCGGGCCGCACGGCAAGCGTCTGTTGGTCCCCAACAACTTCATGTTCGCGACGGCCGCGCTCGCCGGGGCCTGGGCGGCCTACGGCGTCAACCTGGCGCGCTGCGGATCGTGCCCGTCCGGTCCCACCGCTGGGGGAGGTGGAGGGGGCGGCCATTGCCGACCACGTGGAGGCGTGTGCCCGGGCCCGGGCCCGACCTGCCCGCCCGGCACCAGCCCGTGCTCCGACGGCCTCTGCTGCTTCGGCTCCGACATCTGCTGCGCCTGCGGCGAGAACGCCCAGTGCTGCATCGTCGAGGTTGGTTGCGCGTGCTGCTGATGCTCGACGCCGAAGTTCCCCGGTGCTCGTGTCCGCCGAGCGCCGTCGATCAGCGCCGGGCGCTGTAGGCGCCCTCGTACGAGCACAGGCCGCTCACCTCGATGGCGCCCGCGACCTTCGAGCCCGTGAACCTGCCCGTGATCGTGCGCCTGTCCTCGTCCGGTGTGAGCGACGGATCGGACTTGAAGGTCGCCTTGAAGGCCTTATTGCGGATCTTCGCCTTCGCCCCACGCTGCCCGGTGGGCGGGTAGGCGACGGTGATCAGGAGGTCGTCGGAGCCACACGACGCGTTCACCTTGGCGCTGAACTTGACCACCTTGTCGTCCTTGACCTTGAGCGAGACCTTGTTCGTGCCCGCGTCCTCGGTGCCCGTGTACCTCCCGTCGTCGACCGCGAGCGAACACGGAGCCGCGAGGAGTGCGAGGGCGGTGGTGGTGAGCAGGAGACGGCGGGCTGTTGGCATCGCCAGTCCCCACCCTAACCTCCGGCGATCGCGAGGCGGCGGCGCGGTGGGGTGGCGTGCGCGAACGTATGGTTGACTACAAGGTCAGGTGGCAGACGATGGGGGTGAGCCGAACGGGATCACGCGGCGCTCCCGCGTGCTCGCGGTGGCCGCGGCCTTGGTCGTGGGCGCGCTGGTCGTCGGCGGCTGTGAGATCGGCGGCGACGACGACCCCGGGTCGGCGCCCGCTCAGGGCGAGGCGGTCGACCTCGACGTGCTCGTCTACAACGTCGAGTACGGAGGCGGGCCGGACACCGACCGGGTGATCCGCCGCGTCGACGCGGACGTGGTCGGAGTCCTCGAGTCATACGAGCGCCTGCCCGAGATGGCCGAGCGGACCGGCTACCCGTACTACAACACGTCGCTGCAGCTGCTCTCGAAGTACCCGATCCTCGAGCCGTCGGGAGGCGATGGCCTCTACGCCCTGCTCGAGGTCGAGCCCGGCTACGTGGTCCCGTTCTTCAACGAGCACCTCGACTACGTCGCGTGGGGCCCGCGGGCCCTGCGCAACGGGAAGTCGGTCGCGTCGGTGGTCGAGAGCGAGAACGAGGTCCGCACCTCGGCGATGGAACGGCCGATGGACGCGATGGCCGGGCTGATCGACGACGGCTATCCGATCTTCCTCACCGGCGACCTCAACGAACCCTCGACCCTGGACTACACGGCTGAGACCGTCGGGACCCGCAAGGGGATCACCGAGCCGGTGCCGTGGCCGGTGAGCGAGGAGCTGCTCGACCTCGGATTCCGCGACAGCTATCGGGACGCGCACCCGGATCCGGTCGCCGAGCCCGGCGTCACCCACCGCTCGGGCGAGCGCATCGATTACGTCTACGCGGCGGGCCCGTCGACCACGCTCGACAGCCAGATCGTCGGCGAGCCCGGCGGGGAGGACGTCGACATCGAGCAGTCGCCGTGGACCTCTGACCACCGCGCGGTGCTCTCGAGCTTCGAGGTCACGCCCGTCGCGATGCCGACCCTGGTCGCCGTCGACGCACGCCTGAAGACGGTCGGCGACGAGGTCACGGTCACCCACAACGTCCCGGACTCGGCCGACAACGAGGTCGCGATCGTGCCCGAGGGCGGCGATCCCTCCGAGCCCGTCGAGGCCCAGGACGCCTCGGGTGAGCGGGGGACGACGAGCTTCGAGACCTCCGGCTGGGACCCGGGGGCCTACGACGTGGTGTTGACCGACGGCGACGGGGCCGAGATCGCCCGGGTCCCGGTCTACCTGCGCGATCCGGACGCCCAGCTCGAGCTGTCGACCAACAAGCGAACCTACGAGCCCGGCGAGCCGATCGAGGTTTCTTGGAGCGAAGCCCCGGCCAACCGCTGGGACTGGCTCGGGGTGTTCAAGGCGTCGGCGGCGGACCCCGACAATGACGATTACCTGCTCTGGGCCTACGCCGCCGGGCACGCGGCCGGCACCGTCCCCCCGACGACCGACGGCGAGGCGACGCTCGGCCCCGAGAGCCAGGGCGCCGCGTGGCCGCTCCCGACGGGCGACTACGTCGTCCACTATCTGCTCGCCGACCAGTACGAGTCGGCCGGCACGGCCGAGTTCAGCGTTCGCGGCGGCGGGGGGTAGGCCGGCGCGGCCAGTCCGCGCCCGATATGAATGGTCGGGCGATGCCCGCGGGACTACATCCGGTCGCCGAGGCGCTTCGACGGCGCCCCGACGGCGCCCGCGTCGCGTTGGTGATCGAAGGTGGCGGGATGCGCGGAGCGGTGTCCGGCGGGATGGCGCTCGGCCTCGACGAGCTCGGCCTCGCCGACTCCTTCGACGCCGTGTACGGCTCGTCGGCCGGCACGCTCAACGCGATGTGGCTGCTCAGCGGCCGGGTTCGCGACGGCATCCCGACCTGGACCGATCCGCGGCTGGTCAACGAGCTGATCGACTGGCGCCGAGTCGTCGGCCGGCGCCCGATCGTCGACCTCGAGACGCTGGTTGAGACGCGGTACGAGCAGCTTTCTCCCGGCCTGTTCGAGGCGGTGCTCGACGCGCGCGGCGAGCTCCATCCACTTGCGACCGAGGTGGCAACCGGGCTGGCCGTCGACCTGCACCGTCACATCTCCGACCCCGCAAGCCTGCGCCAGGTCATCCGCGCCTCGGCGACGCTGCCGCTGCTGGCCGGGGACCCGGTGGTGGTCGACGGCACGCGCTACCTCGACGCCGGCCTCAGCGCCGCGATCCCGTTTCACGCCGCCTTCGCCGATGGCGCGTCGCACGTCCTGCTGCTGCGATCCCGTCGTCAGGGCGAGCTGGTCACGCCGCCCTCGGGGCCGAGCGCCCGGCTGATGACCCGGGCGCTGGGTCGCATCGACCCGGCCATCGCCCGCGCGTTCCTGAGCCGAGCCGAGCGCGAGCACGCCGATGAGGACCTGCTCGCTCGCCACGACCAGAACGCGGGCATGACTCCCCACGTCCTGTCGGTCCGCCCAGCGCCGGGCTCACCGGTCCCGGGGCGTCTCGAGCGCGACATCGAGGTCGTCAGGGGCGGCCTCGAAGCCGGGCGCCGGGCGATCCACGACGCGCTTGCCGGGGGCACCTGAGCGGGCGTCTTGGCCGGTCCGCCTTACGGTGGCGGCGCCGGGCAAATACGGCAGTTTCACCGTTGTCCGGGCCGGGCTTCGCTCCTAGCGCTCCGACGCGCCCTGCTCGAGCAGCCAGCGCGCGTGATCGACGCTTGAATCGCCCGCCGCGCTCATGGGAGGATCGTCCGGCTGCCAACGAAACGAAGGGGGCTTCAGTGTCCGTCCGCATCGAGGAGGGCGTCCTGATCGACCGGCCGGCCGGGGAGGTCTGGGAGGCGATCGCCGACTACGGCTTCGACCGCGAGTGGCGCGACGGGCTGAGCGACATGACTCCGGACCCGCCCGGACCGCCGGCGGTCGGGACCAGGGTGCACGAGGTGGTTCGCTCGTCCGGGCGCGACTACGTCGCGGACACGGTCGTCACCGAGCTCGAGCCCGGGGTCTCGTACCGCTTCGCCGGCGAGGGGACGATCGGCGGCCTCACGGGCGGGCGCCGAGTCACCCCGGCCGCGGACGGCCGGGGTGCGACGTTCACGTACTCGATCGAGCTCGAGCCGCGCGGGGCGATGCGGCTCCTGCGGCCCGTGCTCGGGTCGATCGTCCGGTCGGGCCTGCGCAAGGACCTGCGCAGGCTCAAGTCCCTACTCGAGGGATCCGGCTGAGCTTCAGACGGGGCTGACGTTGCTCGCGCGCGGGCCCTTGTCGCTGGATTCGGTGTCGAAGCTGACCTTGGTCCCCTCGGCGAGCGAGCCGCCTGCCGAGCCGGCGATCGCGCTCTGGTGGACGAACAGATCCGCGGATCCATCGTCGGGCGTGATGAAGCCGAAGCCCTTGCTGTCGTTGAACCACTTGACGGTTCCGGTGCTCATATGAGTCCTCCGTTTGAGATGTGCATACGACGCGGAGGAAGCTCTAGGCAACGACAGCGAGGCGGCACGGGTTCGCACGAAAAGTGCGCTTGCGGAAAAGCTAGCACCCCTCCGGTGAGAAACGGGGTGCCCGGAGCCGCGGCGACGCCGCGGCGCCGGATCGCATAGTTTCGGCACGCGAAGCGATCGAGTCGATTGGGAGGGCGTGCGGATGCGGGACAAGGTCACAGCGGTCGGGCGCTGGTTCGCCGATCTCCCGGGCGGGCGGCGGACGAAGTTCGCCGTGCTGGGAGTCTGGCTCGTGATCCTGGTCGTGATCGGGCCGCTGGCGGGCAAGTTCGAGGACGTTCAGGAGAACGACCCCGCCGACTATCTGCCGGGCAAGGCCGAGTCAGTGCAGGCGATCAACGTGCTCGAGGACTTTCCCTCGGGTGACATCTCCGACGCGATCACGGTGTTCAACCGCGACGGCGGGCTGACCGTCGCCGATCGCGCCGCGATCGCTCGCGCCCGCGTGGCGATCAACGCGGACCGCCGCGACGGGGTCGGCGCGACCGGGGGAGCGATCGTCTCCGAGAACGGCAACGCCGCCCTTCTGGTCACCCCGATCACGGTCGAGGACGGCAGCAACGAGGCCGGTGAGCTGCTGGTCGACGCGACCGACGACATCAAGGCCATCGTGGCCGATCTGCCGGCGGGCCTCGAGGCGAAAGTGACCGGCCCGGCCGGCTTCTCGGCCGACGCGATCGACGTCTTCGACTCGATCAACGGCGCCCTGCTGTACGCGACGGCGGCGCTCGTCCTCGTCCTGCTGATCATCATCTACCGCAGCCCGATCTTCTGGCTGATCCCGTTCTTCTCGGTGATCGTCGCCGAGGCGATCTCGCGCGGGATGGGCTATCTGCTCGCCGAGGCGGGGGTCACGGTCACCGGCCAGTCGGGCGGGATCCTCCCCGTGCTCGTCTTCGGCGCCGGGACCGACTACGCGCTGCTGCTCGTCTCGCGCTACCGCGAGGAATTGCGGCGCCACGAGGACAAACACGACGCGGTCCGCGTGGCGATGCGCAAGGCCGGCCCGGCGATCGTCGCCTCGGCCGGGACCGTGATGGCGGCGTTGCTGACGCTGTCTCTGGCCGAGGTCAGCGGCACCGCCGGCCTCGGTCCGATCGGCGCGCTCGGGGTCGGCCTCGCGATGGTCGCGATGCTGACCATCCTTCCGGCTCTGCTGGCGATCACCGGTCGCCGGGCGTTCTGGCCGTTCATCCCGCGGGTCGGCAGCGAGGGCATCGACGAGACGCACGGCACCTGGAGCCGGATCGCGGCCTGGGTCGACCGCGGGCCGCGCCGAGTCTGGATCGGGACGATCGCCGTGCTCTTGTTCCTCTGCCTCGGGCTCACCCAGCTCAACAACGACCTGACCAGCGGCAACGGGTTCCGCGACGACGTCGACTCCGCGGAGGGCCAGACGCTGATCGAGGAGAGCTTCCCCGCCGGGGCGAACGCGCCGACCAACGTCGTCGTGACCGACGCGGCGAAGCTCGACGCCGTGCGCGACGCGGTCGCCCAGGCGCCGGGCGTCGCCGAGATCAGCCCCGAGGAGGAGCAGGGCCCGACCGGCACCAAGCTCTCGGTGACGCTCGATCAGGATCCGCTCAGCACCGCCGGCTTCGATCTCGTGCCCGGGATCCGGGAGGCGGCCCACGGAGCCGGCGGCGACGCCGCGCTGGTCGGCGGTCCGACGGCCGAGGAGTACGACCTGCGCCAGTCGGCCGCCCGCGACAACCGGGTCATCGTGCCGATCGCGCTCACCCTGGTGCTGCTGATCCTGATGGGCCTGCTGCGCGCCGTGGTCGCGCCGCTGGTCCTGATCGGGACGGTGATCCTCTCCTTCGGCGCCGCGCTCGGGATCGCGACGTTCTTCTTCGAGAACGTCTTCGACTTCCCGGGTCTCGATCCGGGGCTGCCCCTGTTCGCGTTCGTCTTCCTGGTCGCGCTGGGGATCGACTACAACATCTTCCTGATGGCCCGGGTGCGGGAGGAGACGCTCACCCACGGGACCCGCCAGGGCATGTTGCGCGGGCTCGCGGTCACCGGGACCGTGATCACCTCCGCCGGCATCGTGCTCGCCGGGACCTTCTCGGCGCTCGCCGTCCTGCCGTTGGTCAGCCTGACCGAGATCGGGTTTACGATCGCGATCGGGGTGCTGATCGACACCTTCATAGTCCGCACCCTGCTGGTCCCGGCGCTCGTCCTCGAGATCGGCGATCCGGTCTGGTGGCCGTCGGCGCTGTCGCGAAAGGGTTCGAAGTGAGCGCCGGCGCGGCGATCGCGGTCGGCGCGGTGATCGGGCTGGCGCTCGGGATCCTGGTCAGCGTCGCGACCGACCTGCCCCTGGCGCCTGAGGTCGGGCTGGCGCTCGGGGCGCTCGGGGGCTGGTTCGTCAGCCGAGGGGATCGTCGGACGTGAGCGAGCAGGCCGTTGCCGGGCTCGTCCTGATCGCCGTCCCGATCCTCTTCAACGTCGGCTTCACCCTGCTCGCCCAGCGCTTCGACTACCCGGACGTCCTGCGGCTGCCGACCCACGAGGTACTCGAGCGCTTCCGGGCGGGCGGTGCCGCGCTGATCCTGATCTGGTGGGCGTTCGCGCTCTCCGCGGTGCTGTTCACGGCGCTCGCGGTGCTGCTCGCGATCGCGATCGCCGATGCCGATCGCTCCGTCGTGATCCTCGGCGCGGTCGTCGGCGTGCTCGCTTCGCTCGTCCAGTTCCTCGGCCTGATCCGCTGGCCGTTCCTGGTCCCGTACCTGGCCAGGGTTGCCACCGAACAGCCACCCGATTCGCCGCGCGGCGAGGCGGTCGACGTCGTCTTTCAGTCCTTCAACCGTTACCTCGGGGTGGCGGTCGGCGAGCACCTCGGCTATGCGCTGACGGGCCTCTGGTCGATCCTCGCCGGGGTCGCCCTGATCGGCTCGACCGCGGTGCCCGGGTGGCTCGGGGTGATCGGCGTCCTGATCGGGCCTCTGTTCCTGGTCTGCTCGGTCGAGTTCGTCGGCGGCTTCGAGCCCTCCGGCTGGAAGCTCGCCGGCGCGCTGACCCCGGTCACCTACGTCGCCTGGTCGCTCTGGCTGATCGCGGTCGGGGTCGCGCTGCTGGCCTGAGCGCGCGATTCACGGGCGCAGGTGGACGACCTCCGCGCCGTGCTCGTCGGCGAGCCGCGCGGCGATCAGCGAGCGATGGCACGCCTCCGGGTCGCGCTCGACGCACAGCAGCGCGGTGACCGAGTCGGCCGGCAGCTCCGCCGCGAACTCGCCCAGGTCGACCGGGTCGAGGATCTCGGCCAGATAGCGGCTGGTGTACTCGGGCGCCAGCTCGATCCGTGAGCGCTTGCCGACGCCGAGGCGGTCGTCCTCGGCGTATTGAAGCTGGCGCAGCTCGGTCGTCGGGGCGAGGTCCTTGCGGTGGCGGTACTCGATCCCCGCGTCGGCGAGCATCGCCCGCAGCCGTTGCGCGTTGGCCCATGAGTACTCGCTGCCGCGCACCCCGCGGCGCTGGCGCACGTCGACGACGAGCCCGGTGCCGGCCGCCTTCAGGGCGGCGAGGAAGCGGTCGGCGTCGAACCCGTAGACGCCCACCGTCGCGACCCTCATCGCTGGATCAGGTCCTGACCATGAGCGCGTAGAAGGCCTCGAACCCCTCGCGCTCATAGAAGCGGATCGCGCCGGCGTTCGAGTGTGCGACCCCGACGAAGACGGCCTCGACGCCGGCCTCGCGGGCGACCTCGATCGCCGCGTCCGTGAGCGCCCGCCCGACCCCCGTGCCTCGTTCGGTGGGGAGTACCGAGAGCGTCTCGATCTCGGCGATCCGGTCGCCGACGTCCCAGGTGGCGGGCAGCTCCTCGCTGACCGAGACCACCGTGTAGCCGATCGGCTCACCGTCGCGCTCGGCGATCAGCAGCGTGTGCCCGTCCTGTGTGAGCCAGTCCTCGTAGGTCTGCCTGCGCACCTCCCAGGACTTCTCCCGTGGCCGCGCCGGCAGCATCTCCGGGAGGGTCACGTGGTGGTCGCGCAGCGCGTGCCACAGCGGCTCGAGCCGCGCGATGTCGTCAACCGTCCCGCGCCGAATCTCCACGCGGCCATGATCGCACTCAGCAGCCGCCACGGACTCGGCCACGTATCGCGCGCGGATGAGAACTGGTCCCCCTGGCTGGATCCTGGGGTGGTTGTGAGACCGCACGAGAGGCAGAGTCCATGAATCCGACCAAGTTCTTGTTCGCGCTCACCGCGAGCGCAGCGTGCCTGGTGAGCGTCGGGGCGGCCGGTTGCGGGAGCTCGGATGCCACGACCACCGTCACCGATCATCAGACAACGACAGTGTTCATTCCAGGGACCGGCAACGCCACCGCCGCGGCGCCCGCAGGCGGCGGCTCGGCTGACGGCGGCGAGCTCAGCTTCGACATGGGCGAGTTCTTCTACAAGCCCGACACGGCGACAGCGCCGGCGGGCTCGGTCAAGGTCACGGTCGACAACATCGGCGGAGCCCCGCACGAATGGGTCGTGGCGAAGACCGATCTCGATCCCTCGGCGCTGCCGACGCTTCCCAACGGTGAAGTCGATGAGGAGCAGCTCGACAGTCCCGGCGAGATCGCCGACGTCGCTCCGGGCGCCACCGACCAGACCACGCTGGACCTGAAGCCGGGCAAGTACGTCTACTTCTGCAACCTGCCTGCCCACTACGCCGGCGGCATGTACGGCGCGCTCGAAGTCACGGCGAATTAGTCCCACACCGCCGACGGGTCGAAAACGCTATACAGCGCAACGTTTTCAACCCGTCGGCCGGTGCGCGGCCGGGGCGGGGTCAGACAGCGGCGCTCGCGTGCGGCGTGTCGTGGGCGGTGCGGCCGAGGACGACCGCGCCAATGCCCCCGATCAGCCCGGCGGCCAGGGCGCCGAGCGCCCAGCCGATGCCGGCGATGTCGAGCCCGAGCGCGTTGTCGAGCGAGATCTCACCGGCGCCGGAGCAGACCCCCTCAGACCGCGTCGTAGATCAGGACGGTCGTGTCGGCGGCCTCGATCGACTGGCGCAGGCGCAGGTTGCGCTTCTCGGACGCCGCGTCGAACAGTCGCTTACCCGCTCCGAGCACGGTCGGGAAGACCATCAGCCGGTACTCGTCGACGAGCCCGGCGTCGCTGAGCGCGCCGACCAGCTGCACCGAGCCGTTGACGAGCAGGTCGCCGTCGTGAAGGCCCTTGATCCGCTCGACCTCGGCGACCAGGTCGCCGCCGAGCACCTCGGTGTTGTTCCAGTCGGGGTCGGTCAGGGTGGAGCTGACCACGTACTTGGGCATGTTGTTGAACTTGTCGGCGAACTCACCCTCGCGCTCGGGCCATGCCGCGGCGAATCCCTCGTAGGTGACTCGGCCCAAGAGCAGCGCGTCGGCGGCCATCACCTCGTCGAGCTTGAACTTGTCGCCGGCCTCACCGCGGTCGAACTCGAATGCCCAGCCACCGCGCTCGTGGTCTTCTGAGCCGCCTGGATCCTCGACCACTCCGTCGATGGTCATGAACTGCGACACGACTAGCTTTGCCATTGCGTTCCTCCTCGTTGCGATTCGTCTTTGCGTAGGTATCGACCCGGCGCCCGAATCAAACTCATCGCTCGGTGCACCGTAGAGCGGCCCGCTCGCGCAGGCATCCGCAGCTTGGGCTGAGCAGCCCGTCTCACGGCGGCCGGCTGAGGCGGCGGTCAGTCCGCGGGGGTGAGCTCGGCGTCGAGCTCTGCCTGCGCGGCGACGACGTCGTCGGCGGCGGCGCGGGCGCCCGCGATCGCCGCTTCGAGCTCGGCGAGGCTGCGCTCGAGCCCGGCGTTGGTGCTCGTGGCGTGGCCGGCGCGCTCGCGCAGCCGGGTCATGTCCTCGTCGCGGCGCTCGCGCTCGCGCTCGTGAGCGGCCTCGGACTCGGCGGCCTGCTCGCGCAGCTCATCGCGCTCGGCCTTGAAGCGATCGCGCTGCTCCTTGGCGTCGCCAAGCTTGCGCTCGAGCTTCTCGATCCGGGCGCTCAGTGCGTCGATCTGCTCGTTGGCCTCAGCGCTCGCCCGTTCCAGCTCGTCGCGGGACGCGAGCTGCTCGGCGTGGTCGCGCTCCAGCTGCTCGCGCGCCTCGCGCTCGGCGGCGAGCTCGCCCTCGAGCCGCTCGACCTCGGAAACGGTGACGTCGTCGAGCGCCGCCGAAACCAGGTCGACGATGCGGCTCTGCAGGGCGGTGGACGGCTCGGGGTCGGGCTCGGCGATGAGCTCGACCGCCGGCGGCGCCGGCTCGACCGGCTCTGGCTCCGCGACCGGCTCGGCCTCGGAGAACAGCTCGACGACGGGCTCGGGCTCCGAGAACAGCTCGACGACGGGCTCCGGGTCCGGTTCGGACGCCAGCTCGACCTCCGGGCCCGCCTCGACGATCGGCTCGACCTCCGCCGCGGGCTCCGGCTCGGGCTCGGGCTCGCGGCTCGGCCTCGGGCTCCGGCTCGGGCTCGGCCTCGGGCTCGGGCTCGGGCTCGGGCTCGGCTCGGCTCGGGCTTTGCGGCCGACACCGGCCGCGGTCCGAGGAAGATCGACTCCGGCTCGGTCTCGGCCTCGGGCTCCGGCTCCGGCTCGGGCTCGACGATCGGCTCCGGCTCGGCGATCACCTCGGGCTCGGCCGGCTCGTCCACGGGCTCCAGGGCGCCGAGCTCGACGCCGAACGCTTCGGCGAGCTCCGCCTCGGGCACCGAGAACGCGGCCGGGGCCTCCTCGGCCTCCGGCTCGGCGATGGGTTCGGGCTCGGGCTCGGGCTCGATCTCGAACGCCTCCATGAGCTCGGCCTCAGGCACCGAGAAAGCCGCCGGGGGCGGCTCGGTCTCGGTCTCGGCCTCCGGCTCGCCGAAGGCGATCGGCTCCGGGCGCGGCAAGGGTTCGAACGCCGGCCCCTCGGGCTCCTCTGCCTCGGGCTCGATCGGCTCGGGCTTGGCCTCGGGCTCCGTGAAGGAGATCGGCTCGGGCCGGGGCAGCGGCTCGAACGCCGCGGACTCCGGCTCGCCCTGATCGAGCTTCGGCTCCTCGGCCACCGGGTCGGCGACCACGGGCTCGGACCGCTCGACCGTCGCGGGCGACGTCGCGCCTTCGACCGCGGCCAGCTCGTCGAGAATGCGGTCGAGCTCGGGGATCTCGTCGTCGCGACGCTCCGGTTCCGGGGTCACGGGCGCGGGCTGCTCCCCGGCCGCCTCGCCCGCCGGCTCGGGATCGGTGGAGGAGATCGCCTGCTCGAGCTCCCAGGCGCCGTTGCCGGCGCCCGCCGCGTCCTCGTCCGCCGCGGGACCCGGGGGCCGCGCCTCGGCCTGGGCGGGCATCGTCGCCAGCAGCGCATCGATCCCGGCGTCGGTCGCGACCGCCGGGCGCACCTCGCTCTTGGTGATCACGCCGATGTCGGAGACCGCGAGCGCGTCGAGCGGGTCGGCCAGGGCGACGACCAGCGAGCCCTCCTCGTCGAACGCGATCGGCGCGGCGCGGTAGCGCCGCGCGGTGTCGCTGCCGATCAGCGCCAGGGCGTCGTGGTCGATCGGGAAGTTGGGGACTTCGATGAAGGGGAGGCCGTTGCGCTCGGCGATCGCGCGCGCGAGCTGCTCCTCCGTGATCGCGCCGGTGTCCAGCAGGATCGTTTCCGGAACGCGGCCGACGAGGCGGCTCTGGTCGACGGCAGAGTCGACCGTGGTCCGGTCGGCGAAGCCGAGCTCGACCAGGACGTCGCTGAGGAAGCTCGAGCGCCCGCCCGGGCTCTCCGGCATGGTGACGCCGGGTGAGGTGTCGAATCGCGGTGTGGCTCGCGCCGGGGTGTCGAGCTCGGCGCTCATCCACCGGTTCCGTTGACGGCTGGAATCGACTGCCCGTCCGTCGCTCGCTCGGCGCGCTCGAGCGCCTCGGCGGGAGAGTTGGTCTCGCTCAACGCGACCGAACCGTGGACGACTCGCACATCCACCGGACGACCATGGGTGACCCGGCGCAGGGCCTGCTGGAAGCGGTGCACGAGCGCCTCGACCCCGGACTCGGTGTCGCAGCCGATCATCGCGACGGCGAGCTCCATCGGTCCGAGCCTGCCGATCTGGTCGGTCGTGCGCGCGGCGCCGGCAAGCGCCTCGGCCGCGTCCTTGAGCGCGAGGACCGAGAGCGCCGACCCCTCGGGCTCGTCGCCGGCGCTGACGCGCAAGCAGACGGCCATCGTGTCGACGGTGCCGCGGCGCGCGAGGCGCCACTCGCGCTCGAGCAGGTCGAGGAAGCGTTCGCGGCCCGGAAGGCCGGTGTCCGGATCGGAATCGCCGCCGGTGTCGGCGCGGTGACGAAGCTGGCGCAGCTCGTTGCGCGTCCGGACCCGCTCCCACTCGTAGGCGAGCATGCGGGCGCTCAGCCCGAGCAGGACGACGTGCTCGGCGCTGTAATCACCCTGGCTGCGCGACAGCGCGGCGACGATGCCGACGACCGCGCCGTCGCTCATCTCGAGCGGCAACGCGATCCACTCGGCGAGGCCCAGCGAGCGCAGGTGCTCGGACTCGAGGTCGTCGATGCCCGCCGTGCCGTCGAGCATTCGGTCCCGCGGACCGCGCCCGCCGGAGTTGTTCACCCGGGCGAGCGGGAGCAGGTTGCCGCGCTCGATCCCGATGATCGAGGCGCCGCGGACCTCGAGGACCCGGAGGCTGTCGTCGTCGGGCTCCACCTGACCGAGGACGATCTCGCCCGGGACCTGGTTGGTGAGGACGTCGAGGGTGGCGTCGGTCGCCTCGGAGAAGCTCTGGAAGCGCTGGCTGATCAGCGGGAACAGGGACTGCATCGGACGTTCCACGCTTCCGGTATCGGCCGCTCGGGCCCGATACATGAGCGGTGCGAGGTGAGATCTCCCGCGCGCGCCGCTAGCCCTCGACGAACCCCTTCAGCTTGCCGGGCATGCTCTCGATCAACTGACCCCGGAGGATGCCCACCAGCGGCCCCCGGATCACCATCCCGAGCATCCGCCCGAGGTCGACCTCCATCCAGTAGGTCGCCTTCGTCCGGCCGTCGCCGAGATCCTCGAGCTCCCAGCTCCCGCGCACCGATTTCAGGTCGCCATCGGTCTGCTCCCAGCTGATCCCGGTGGGGTCGTCGTAGCCGAAGCGCAGGGTCGAGCCCAGGGTGCGCACCTTGGCGTCGGTCTCGGTGCGGACGAGGACCTGGTGCCCGTCGTCGTTGCGCTCGAGGCACTCGGCGCGCTTGATCTCCGGCTGCCAGCGCGGCGAGCCCTCGACGTCGGCGGCGACCGCGAAGACCTCCTCGATCGGGGCATCGATCTCGGTGCTGGCTCTGCCTTCGATCGCCATTGAGCGCCAGCCTAGTCGTCGCCGGCGTCGGGGTCGAGCCGATCGGCGAGCCGGTTCATGCCGCGCTCGCGGGCCGCACCCGCCGCCCCGGCCGCGTCGGTTTGGCGATCGCGCGGGCGCTTCACCTTCACCGGCTGCAGGGTGGCGATCCGCTTGAAGGCGAGCAGCTCATCGCGCGAGCCCAGCAGCGACGCGCGCAGCTTCGGCCGCGTCTCGGCGATCGCGGCCTCGAGCACCCCCTCCAGCGTTGAGTGCCTTCGCAGCAGCTCGGCGGCCGTCTTCTCGCCGACCCCCTTGGCCCCCGGCAGGCCGTCGGACGGGTCGCCGCGCAGCGCGATGAAGTCGGGCACCTGCGCGGGCGCGACCCCGTAGCGGCGCTCCACCTCGGCCGGGTCCACCTCCGCGGCGCGCTTGCCGGTGCTGACGTAGAGCACCGTGACCGAGTCGGTGGCGCACTGGAACATGTCGCGGTCGCCGGTCATCACCAGCGCGGTGCCGCCGGCCTCGGCCTCGAGCTGGGCGTAGGCGCCGAGCAGGTCGTCGGCCTCGAGCGAGTCGTGGTCGGCGACGGTCCAGCCGAAGGCCTCGAAGAAGGCCGGGGCGTCGGCCCACTGGCCGACCAGGGCCTCGGGCATCTCGGGCCGCTGCGCGTGGTAGCCGGGGTAGAGCTCGACCCGGTAGGCGGCGGCGTCGGGGCCGAGGCAGAGGACGACGGCGCGCGGCCGATGCTCCTCGACCGCCTGCAGGATCAGGTTGGCCGCGCCGAGCAGCGCGTTCACCGGTTTGCCGTCCGCGCCCTTGATCGAATCCGGCAGCGCGAAGAAGGCCCGGTACAGCATCGAGGGCAGATCCACGGCGAGCAACGGCTGCGAGGCGGGCATCGTTGCCACCGTAGCGTTTAGCCCGAGGAAGTAGGGTTGCCTAACACGCGACCTCGGCGTCCCGTAGGATGTCGCCTCCGCACGTTCGCGCGGGCGGTTAGGGATTGAGAAGGAAGATCGATTTGGCGAACCCGAACAACAAGCTGGATGCTTATGCACAAGCCTCGGTCGCACGGAGCGTCCTCGACCTCGCGACCTCGGTGGTCCCGTACCTCGCGCTGACCGCCGTCATGTTCGCGACCTGGGGGGACTCCATCTGGCTCACCCTCGGGCTCGTGATCTCGACCGCCGGGTTTCTGCTGCGCACCTTCATCGTCTTTCACGACTGCGGGCACGGCTCGTTCTTCGCCGGCAAGACCGCCAACCGCTGGGTCGGGCGGCTGACCGCCCTGCTCGTCTGGCAGCCGTTCGAGAACTGGCGCTTCGACCACGCCGTCCATCACGGCACCGCCGGCGACCTCGACCGCCGCGGTCAGGGCGACGTCCCGACCTGGACCGTGACCGAGTACTACGAGCGTCCCTGGCAGCAGCGCCTCGGCTATCGCCTGTTCCGCAACCCGCTGGTCATGTTCGGGATCGGCCCGATCTTCTCCCTGATGGTCGCGCCGCGGTTCAGCTCACGCGCCAAGCGCCGCCGGCTGCGCAACAGCATCATCCTCACCAACATCAGCCTGGCGCTGGCGATCACGGCTCTCTGCCTGCTCTTCGGCATCCCCGCCTTCCTGCTGGTGATCCTCGCCCCGGCCTACCTCGCCGGGATGGCCGGCGTCTGGCTCTTTTACGTCCAGCATCAGTTCGAGGACGTCTACTGGGAGTCGACCGACCGCTGGAGCTACACCGAGGCGGCGCTCGAGGGCAGCTCCTATCTGAAGCTCCCGCAGCCGCTGCAGTTCTTCAGCGGCAACATCGGCCTCCACCACGTTCACCACCTGAACGCGCGGGTTCCGAACTACAACCTGCAGGCCGCCCACGACGAGAACGAGGTCTTCGCCGAGGTCCCGGTGCTGACGATGCGCGACAGCATGCGCTGCCCGCGCCTGAAGCTGATCGATACCGACAGCGGGCGGCTCGTCACGTGGGCGGAGGCTCGGGCGCTGGTCCGCGCGCCGACCAGCCCGCCCGTGACCGTTCGCATCTAGCCGCCGCGCGGATCCGTTTGGAGCCGGCCCCGGCGCGTGATTAGATCGCCTCGTGCGTGTCTCGGTGGGGGTGCTGTCGGCGGTCGCGATGCTGGTCATCGCGCCCGGCGCGCTGGCCCAATCCGACACGCCGGCCGACGACGCCCGCCAAGCCGCCGGCCAGCTCACCGCCGCTGAGCAGGACACCCCCGGTGCGAAGCCGGAGAAGGTCTACGTCGGCGCGCTCATCAACGACATCCAGCAGCTCGACCTGCAGACCCATTCCTACGCGGTCGACATCTACATCTGGTTCAAGTGGCGCGACCCGGAGATCGATCCCTCACGCACGTTCGAGTTCCTCAACCCGTTCGAGCTCTGGGGGCACATCCGCAGCTACGCCGGGGTGAAGCCCGAGACGCTCCCGAACGGGCTCCAGTACTCGGTCGTCCACGTGCAGGGGAAGTTCAACGCGAAGCTGCCGCTGGAGCGCTACCCGTTCGACACCCAGGACCTGGTGGTCACGCTCGAGGACAAGTCCAAGGACGAGTCGCAGCTGGTCTACGTTCCCGACAAGGACCCGATCGAGGTCTCCAACGACATCACGATCCCCGGCTGGGACCTCGAGCCGGCGACGGCCGAGGTGGTCTCCAACCAGTACCCGACGGACTTCGGCGACCCCCGCACCGGCGCCTCGACCTACTCGCGGGTCACCTTCGCGCTCCCGGTGGCGCGACCGGCGGCGACCTACTCGCTGAAGCTGCTGTTGCCGATGCTCCTGGTCGCGCTCACCGCGTCGCTGGCGCTCTCGGTGCACCCGAAGTACGTCGAGGGCCGGATCGGAATCGGGATCACCGCGCTGCTGACCCTGGTCGCGCTGCAGCTGACCAGCGATTCGGGGCTGCCCGACGTCAACTACCTGATCCTGCTCGACAAGCTCTACATCTTGAGCTACGTCTTCGTCGTCGCGACGATGGCGGTGATCGTCAAGAACTCGTGGGTCGACGCCAGCGGCGACGTCGCCGCCGCCGTGAGGGCCGATCGCCGCGGGCTCATCTTCCTGACCGTCGGCTACGTGATCGCGGCCGGGGGGATGCTGGTCCTCACCCTCGCCTGAGCGACTCGTAGACCTCCGGGTTGACGCAGCGCGGCATCCGTTCGCCGGCGAGTCCGGCGAGCAGGTTGTCGACCGCGAGCGACGCCATCGCCTCGCGAGTTGCGTGGGTGGCGGAGCCGACATGCGGGACGACGAGCAGGTTCGGGGCCCCGAGGAGCGGATGGTCGGCGGGCAGCGGCTCGGGATCGGTGACGTCGAGGGCCGCGCCGGCGATCCAGCCGTCGCGCAGGGCCCGCTCGAGCGCCACCGGGTCGACGATCGGGCCGCGCGCGGTGTTGACCAGGTATGCGGTCGGCCTCATCGCCCGCAGTTCCGGCTCGCCGATCAGTCCGCGGGTCTGCGGGGTGAGCGGCGTGTGCACGGTGACGAAGTCGGCGCGGGCGAGCGCCTCGGCGAGTCCGCCGGCGTCGGCGCGGCCGATCCGGATCAGCTCGCACTCGAAGCCCTCGAGCCGCCGGGCGACGGTGCCGCCGATCCGCCCGGCGCCGACGATCGCCACGGTGGCGCCGTGCAGGTCGCGCCCGAGCAGCCAGCCCGGGGACCAGGTGCCCCACTCGCCGGCGCGAACGACCCGCTCGCCCTCGGCGAGCCGCCGGCACAGCGCGAGCATCAGCGCGACGGCGAGGTCGGCGGTCGAGTCGGTCAGCACCTCCGGCGTGTGGCCGACCGGGATCGAGCGCCCGGTCGCCGCCGCGACGTCGATGTTGTCGACCCCGACCGCGTAGTTGGAGATCGCCCGCAATCGCGGGGAGGCGGAGATCAGCTCCGCATCGACCGGGTCGGTGAGCAGCGAGAGCAGCCCCTCGGCGGCGCGCGCTCCGGCGACCAGGGCCTCGCGCGGGGGCGGCCCCGCGCCGTCCCAGACCTCGACCTGATGCGCTGCCCGCAGGCGGGCAAGCGCCTCGCCGGGGAGCTCGCGGGTGACGAAGCAGCGGGCCATGCCGAGTAACGCTGTCACACTCGACCGCGTGGACCTCGACCTGCTCAACCGGCACCTGGGCGCCGCGGGCCAGCCCGCCTATCGCGCCGACCAGGTGTGGGAGTGGCTGGCGGGCGGCGCCGGCTCATACGCGGAGATGTCGAACCTGCCCGCCGCCCTGCGCGAGGCGCTCGAACGCGAGTTGCCGTTCTCGACCCTGCGCGTCGAGCAGACGGCGCGGGCCGCCGACGGGACGGAGAAGGCGCTGTTCGCCACCGCGGATGGCCGCCCGGTCGAGGCGGTGCTGATGCGCTTTCGAGACGGCCGTCGCTCGGTCTGCCTGTCGAGCCAGTCCGGCTGCCCGCTCACCTGCACGTTCTGCGCCACCGGTTCGATGCGGTTCGGCCGCAACCTGACCGCGTCGGAGATCCTCGACCAGGCGCTCCATTTCCGCCGCGTCGAGGCGGTCAACCACGCGGTGTTCATGGGAATGGGTGAGCCGATGATGAACTTCGACGCGGTGATCGAGGTCTGCGAGCGCCTCCCCGACCTCGGGATCGCGACCTCGCACACGACCGTCTCCACCGTTGGGTGGGTGCCGGGGATCGAGCGACTCGCCGAGGAGGGCCCGCGGGTCCGGCTGGCCCTCTCGATGCACGCCCCCGACGATGCGCTGCGCTCGGAGCTGATGCCGGTCAACGACCGCTACCCGCTGTCCGAGGTGCTCGACGCCTGCCGCCGTTGGCGGGCGGCGCGCCGCAAGCGCGTCTACGTCGAGTACCTGATGCTCGCCGGGGTCAACGACCGCCCCCAGCAGGCGCGTGCGCTGGCCGCGGCGCTCTCGCCTCGCGAGGCGTTCAAGGTCAACCTGATCCCGTACAACCCGACCGACGGCGCCTACGAGGGCTCGACGCCCGAGGCGATCGAGGCGTTTCGCTCCACCCTGGTCGGCGCCGGCGTGCCGGCCACCGTGAGGCTGACCCGCGGCCGCGACATCGCCGCCGCCTGCGGGCAGCTCGCCGCAGGCGCGACGGCGACCCCAGCGGCGTCGTAAAGTCGATCGGCCCCCGGTCCGATCACTTGATTGATGCGTCGACCGACTCAGACCGCCCTGCTCTCGGCGCTGGTCGTCGCCGCGGCGCTGATCGCCGCCGGGTGTGACAGCGGCGGCGACGCCGGCTCGACCAGCGCGAGCGACGCGAGCACGACGACGACCACGGCCGCCTCCGACACGGTCGACTGGCCCTACTTCGGCCGGGTCGAGGAGCGCACCCACTACATCGCCGACGCCCCGGACCCGCCCTTCCACTTCCTCTGGCAGTTCTTCGCCAAGCAGCTGCTCGAGTTCCCGCCGGCGCTCGACGACGGCTTCATGTTCCTCGTCAACAAGACCGGCGAGGTCTACGTGATCGACGCCGCGACCGGCAAGGTGGTCCGCCGGGCCAACCTGGGCAACGACGTCACGAGCCCCGCCTACTCCGACGGGACCCTGTACCTGGCGCAGACGAGCGGTACCCTGACCGCGCTCGACGTGCGCACCGCGAAGCCGAAGTGGACGTTCAAGGCCGACTCCGAGCTCGAGTCCTCGCCGCTGGTCGCCGACGACACCGTCTACTTCGGCTCGGACGATGGCGACTTCTACGCGCTCGACGCCGCGAGCGGCAAGCAGCGCTGGAAGGCCGAGCTCGGCCACGACGTGAAGGCGAGCCCGTCGATCGACGGCGACGTCGTCTACGTCGGTGACTACGAGGGCACGATCTGGGCGCTGGACGCGGGGAGCGGCAAGCGCAACTGGAGCACCGATACGACCCGGCTGCCGCCGGGCGGCACCGGCGGCTTTTACTCGTCGCCCTCGGTCGCCTTCGGCAAGGTGTACGAGGCCCGCGACGACGGCACCGTGTACGCGCTCGACCAGGACACCGGCAAGCTCGCCTGGGACTTCGAGACCTCGAACTCGATCTACAGCTCGCCGGCCGCCGCCGAGGTGCCCGGCACGCCGGCGAGCGTCTACGTCGGCAGCTACGACCATCAGCTCTATGCGCTCGACGCCGCGACCGGGAAGAAGCGCTGGGTCTTCGACGTCGGCGGGGTGGTCCCCGGCACACCGACCGTGGTCGGCAAGACCGTCTACACGTCGAGCTTTCAGAACAAGAAGACCTTCGGGGTCGACGCGAAGACCGGCAAGCAGGTGTTCGAGTGGGGATCGGCCGGGTTCACCCCGGTGATCTCCGACGGCGAGCGCGTCTACCTGACGGGCTTTCAGACGGTGTGGGCGTTCGACGCCAAGGACGCGGGGGAGGCGCAGGCGCCGACCCGGTCGGAGCCGGGCAGGCCCCCGCCCAATCCGGGCGCGAACAGCAACTCGGGCAAGTAGGCCCGACTACTCGGGCTCGAGCGCTTCCTCGGCCTCGGTCCCGCGCCCGGCCGGTACCCGCAGCGAGATGTCGCCGCGGCCGTGCTCGTCGAGCGGCCAGTCCGAGGTCAGCACGGCCTCGTGGCCGAGATCGGTCAGCGCCTGGCGAAAGGCGCGCGCCGTCTCGAGCTCCGGATAGTCGGCGACGATGTCCCAGTCGTCATAGCTGGCATCGCCGATCGCCACCTCGGCCAGCCCGTCGGGATGCAGCGAGCCCTCGGTCGTGCCGAGCGCCTTGCCGAGCTTGTCCTTGAAGCCCATGGAGCGCACGCTAACCGCTGAGCGGTGACGGTGCGGCGCGATCAGCGCGGATCGGTGGGGCGGACCGCATCGGCGCCGATCATCCGCTGCATCGGGGCCAAGCCTAGACTGGGCGCGGTGACGAAGCGCAGGTCGCGCCGATGAAGTGGAACCGGGCGAAGGGCCGCAAGGACCGCAACGTGATCGACGCCCGCGGCTCCTCGCCGTCCGCCGGCGGTGGCGGTGGCGGTGGCCTCCCGATCCCCGGCAACATCGCCGGGCTCGGCGGCGGGGCGGGCGTGATCGTGGTCTTGATCATCGTCGCGATCCAGGTCTTCGGCGGCGGCTCGAGCGGGAGCGGCTTCGACGTCGGCCAGGTGTTCGGAACGGGGGTCGAGGCGCCCGGAACCTCGAACCCGGTCGGGATCCCGCCCGAGGAGGATCCGCAACGTGACCTGAAGGAGTTCTCCCAGTTCGTCTTCAACGACACCCAGGACGTCTGGAGCGACATCTTCAGGCAGGAGGGCACGACGTACAGGCCCGCGACCCTCTATCTCTACGCGAACGCGGTTCGCACGAACGGCTGCGGTTCCGCGAGCTCGGCGGTCGGGCCGTTCTACTGCCCGGCCGACCAGCGCGTTTATCTCGATTTGAGCTTCTACGAGGACATGAAGCGCCAGCTGAACGCGAGCGGCGACTTCGCCTGGGCGTACGTGATCGCCCATGAGATCGGCCACCACGTCCAGAACCTGCGCGGGACCGAGCGCGAGGTGGCCGGCGAGACGCGGTCCAACCCCGGCGACGCGAACGAGCTCTCGGTTCGCACCGAGCTGCAGGCCGACTGCTACGCCGGCGTCTGGGCGTCGACCGTGTTCAAGTCAGGCGACCTCGAGCAGGGCGACCTCGACGAGGCCTTCAACGCCGCCGAGGCGGTCGGCGACGACCGGCTCCAGCGCCAAGCCGGGCAGTCGGTCAACCCCGACAGCTTCACCCACGGCAGCTCCGAGCAGCGGCGCCGCTGGTTCGACACCGGCTATGAGTCCGGCGACCCGGCGAGCTGCGACACGTTCTCGGCCGACGAGGTCTGAGCCCTTTCCCGGCGCCCGCGCCGGCGTTAGGATCGCGCCGTGGGCTTCTTCTCCCGGCGGCGCAAGCGCGAGAGCGCGATCCCCGACTCGACCGGCGAAGCGGCGCTGGGCTCGTTCGCCAGCCCGGAGGGCCAGCCGGTCGTCGGCAGCCAGGTCGGTGGCGGGGCGCCCGACCTCGCCTCGATGGGCGTCGCCGACGGGCTCGCGGCGCTCACCCAGATCGGGCCGATGATCCAGCAGGCGATCGCGTCGGGCAACGTCCAGATCTCCCAGGGCGAGCCGCAGGTGCTCGACCTGCGCGGCTCCGGGTTGCGCGAGGAGATCCTCGAGATCATGGGCCGGCACGGGATCGACCCGCAAAAGGGCGTCGTCGACGCCGGCGCCGACGCGAGCAGCTACGCCGAGATGCAGCAGCAGATCATGGCCGCGCTCGCCAAGCACGGAATCGATACCGGCGCGGGCGGTGCCTCGATCAACCTCCAGCCCGGCCAGGCATCGCCCGGCTGGGAGGACGGCGAGAGCAAGTAGCCGCGGTGGCGGCGCCGCGGCTGCGCCAGGCGGTGCTCGCCGCGTCCGAGCTCGAGCCGGTCGTCGAACGCCTGACCGCGCAGCTCGGCCTCCGCGAGCCCTACGCGGACCCGGCTGTGGCTCACTTCGGCCTGCGAAACGCGGTCTTCGCGATCGGCGACACGTTCCTCGAGGTCGTCTCGCCGATCCGCGACGGGACGTCGGCAGGGCGCCTGCTCGAGCGCCGCGGCGGCGACACCGGCTACATGGCGATGTTCCAGGTCGCCGACGTGGCGGCCGCCCGCGGCCGCGCCGCCGCGCTCGGGGTGCGCGAGGTGTTCGCGGTCGAGCTCGACGAGATCGTCGAGGCGCATCTGCACCCGGCCGACATGCGCGGCGCGATCGTCTCGGTCAGCGAGCCCCGCCCGCCCGAGTCGTGGCGTTGGGGTGGACCGGACTGGCCCGAGCGCGCGGCGCCCGGCAGGGTCGCCGCGATCACGGTCGCGGTGGCCGACCCGGAGGCGGCGCGGGAGCGCTGGGAGGGCGTGATCGGCGAGCTGGGCCAAGTCGAGTTCGTCGCCGACCCCGACGAGCCCGGGATCGTCGCGATCGCCGTCGAGCGCGACGGCGAGCGGCTCACCGTGCGCCCGTAGGCGCTCAGGCGTCCGCGTCGTACTCGCCGCCGCCGAGCTCTGCGGGCAGGGCGCGGGGGCCGTCGGGATACATCCGGGCGAGCAGCTCCGGGGTCATCTCGAGCGTGTTGGCGGC
Source organism: uncultured Solirubrobacterales bacterium (assembly GCA_963781265.1). Classification (GTDB taxonomy): domain Bacteria; phylum Actinomycetota; class Thermoleophilia; order Solirubrobacterales; family 70-9; genus WHSW01. Next base: position 60,849 of record CAWAFH010000017.1, on the reverse strand, counting down.
CTCCTTCGGCGCCCCGACGACCAGCCATAGCTGCGTGGCATCGGTGTCGTTGAACGGCTGGCGGACGGTCTCGGGCTCGACCAGGACCGCGCTGAGAGGCGTCAGCGTCAGCACCTCGTCGTCGACCGCGAGGCGTCCCGTGCCCTCGAGCACGACGTAGAGCTCGGCGGTCTCGAGGTGGCGGTGGCGGGTCGAGGCCTGGCCGGGCTCGAGCCGCCACAGCCGGGCGCCGAGGGTCTCGGCGCCGAGCTGCTTGGCGAGGTCGGTGTTCTCCACCCGCATCTGGTTCGAGGGCCGCCAGAAGGCGTCCTCGGCGGTGAGCACGCGGTAGCTCACCTCAACGAGCTCAGTCGCCCAACTCGATCCGCTCGATCACCTGCGGCTCGACCGGGCGGTCGCCCGCGCCCGTCGCGGTGCCCTCGATCGCGTCGACCGTCTCCATTCCGGAGCTGACCTCGCCGAAGACGGTGTGCTTGCCGTCCAGCCACGGGGCTGCGTCGACGGTGACGATGAAGAACTGCGAGCCGTTGGTGTTCGGGCCGGCGTTGGCCATCGCGAGCGCGCCGCGGACGATCTTGTTGTCGTTGAACTCGTCCTCGAACGTGTAGCCGGGGCCGCCCGTTCCGGTGCCCTCGGGGCAGCCGCCCTGGATCATGAAGTCGCTGATCACGCGGTGGAAGGTGAGCCCGTCGTAGAAGCCGTCGGCGGCGAGCTTGCGGAAGTTCTCGACCGTCTTCGGCGCGTCGTCGTCGAAGAATTCGATCGCGATCGGGCCTTGATTCGTGTGGAGTGTGGCTTGAGACATGCTCCGAATCTAGCCCACCGGCGATCGCCACCTATCCTCAGCCGTGCATGCGCTGCTCGGAGTGCGGCAACCTCAACCGGCCGGAGGCGCGGTTCTGCGACTCCTGCGGTGCGCCGCTCGAACAACAGAGCGTGCCGCGCCCCGCCGACCCCGAGGCCGGCGAGCAACCCGACCTGATCGCCGGCCGCTATCGCGTCGAGGGCTTCCTCGGCCGCGGCGGGCGCAAGAGCGTCTACCGGGCTCGCGACCTGGAGGCGGGCGAGCGCGAGGTCGCGGTCGCCGTCTTCGACACCGAGGGGATCGGCGAGACGGTGCTCGCCCGGGTGCGCCGCGAGGCCCGCGCCATGGGCAAGCTCGGCGAGCACCCCCACATCGTGCGCGTGCTGGACTCGGGCGAGGAGGAGCGGGTGCCGTACGTGGTGAGCGAGTACGTGGGCGGCGGCGACCTCGCCGGTGCGCTCGAAGCGGCCGCTGACCGCCGCCTCGATCCCGACCGCGCGCTCGAGATCGTCGCCGACGTGTGTCGCGCCCTCGAGCACGCGCATGCCCGCGGGATCGTCCACCGCGACCTCAAGCCCGCCAACGTCTGGCTCGGCGACGACGGGAGCGCCCGGCTCGGCGACTTCGGCCTCGCGACCACCGACCGGCGCTCGCGCGCCGCGGTCGAGGGGATGCTCGTCGGGACCGTCGCCTACCTGCCTCCCGAGCAGGCGCTCGGGCGCGGCTCGGACGAGCGCTCCGACATCTACTCGCTCGGCGCGATGCTCTACGAGCTGCTCACCGGGGAGCCGCCGTTCCCGGGTGACGACGCCGTCGCGATCATCGGCCGCCACCTGAACGCGAAGCCGGTCGCGCCGTCGCGCCATCGCCCGGAGATCTCGCCGGCGCTCGACCGGCTCGTGCTCGAGCTGCTCGCGAAGTCGCCCGACGAGCGTCCGCAGTCGGCCGCCGCCGCGCGGCGGGCGATCGAGGCCGCGGCCGCCGCACCGGCCGAGCCCGCCGCTGAGGACGCCGAGGAGAACCCGCTCGAGGCGCTCGCCCGCGGCGTCTTCGTCGGCCGTGACGCCGAGCTCGGCGAGATGCGGGGGCTGCTCGAGGATGCGCTCGCCGGCCAGGGCCGGCTGTTGCTGCTTGTCCGGCGATCCCGGGATCGGCAAGACCCGAGCCGCCGAGCAGCTCTCGACCTACGCCGGGGTTCGCGGGGCGCGCGTCTACTGGGGCCGCTGCCAGGAGTCCGAGGGCCAGCCCCCGTACTGGCCGTGGGCCGAGGCGCTGCGCTCGTATGTCCGCGAGGCGGACCCGGTCGGGTTGCGCTGGGAGCTCGGCGGGCGCGCGGCCGACGTCGCCCGGATCGTCCCCGAGCTCGCCGAGCGGCTCGGCGACGTCGGCGAGCTCGCCGACGTCGATTCCGAGCAGGAGCGCTTCCGCCTCTTCGACTCGTTCGCGACCTTCATCGCCGGGGTCTCGCGCGCTCGCCCGATGGTGCTGGTGCTCGACGACCTGCACTGGGCCGACGAGCCCTCGCTCTTGCTCTTGCGGTTCGTCGCCCGCCGGCTCGCCGACACCGGGCTGCTGGTGATCGGCACCTACCGCGACGTCGAGCTCGGCCGCCATCACCCGCTCGCGGACACGCTCGGCGAGCTGAGCGCGATCGACGGCGTGCGCCGGATCTCGCTGCGCGGACTCGACCCCGAGGGGATCGCCGATTACATCGAGCTCACGGCCGGCGTCGACCGGCCGCCTGCCGACCTCGCCGCGGCGATCCACGACCAGACCGCCGGCAACCCGTTCTTCATCGGCGAGGTGGTCCGGCTGATGGCCGCCGAGGGTCACCTCGGCGAGCGCGAGGCGCGCCGCCAGGTCCAGATTCCCCACGGGGTCCGCGAGGTGGTCGGCCGGCGGCTCGACCGGCTCTCCGAGCGCGCGAACGAGGTGCTGCGAATCGCCGCCGTCTGCGGGCGCGAGTTCTACCTCCAGGTCCTGTCGCAGGTCTGCGAGCTCGAGCCGGCCGACGTCGAGCCGGCGCTCGCCGAGGCGGTCGGCGACCGGCTCGTCGACCCGCCGGCCGAGGTCGGCGGCAGGTACTCGTTCTCGCACGCGCTGGTCCGCGAGACGCTGCAGGCCGAGATCCCGTCGGCGCGCCGGCTCGCGCTGCAGCGCGAGATCGGCGAGGCGCTCGAGCGCGTCTACGCCGACGACCTCGAGCACCATCTGGCGGAGCTCGCCCATCACTTCCTCGAGGCCGCGCCGCTGGGGGAGGTCGAGCGCGCCGTCGACTACGCGACCCGGGCGGCGGGCCAGGCACGGCGCCGCCTCGCCTACGAGGACGCGGCGGCACTGTACGACCGGGCGATCGAGGCGCTCGAGCTCGGCCCGGAGCCCGCCCGTGGCCGGCGCCTGGAGCTGCTGCTGAAGCTCGGCGAGGCGCAGACCAGGGCGGCGCGCTCCGGCGATGCGCGGGCCACGTTCGAGCGGGCCGCGGTGCTCGCCCGCGAGCTCGGGTCCGCGGAGTCGCTGGCGCAGGCGGCGCTCGGGGCCTGTGTGCTGTCGATCGCCGGGGTGGTCGACGAGCCGCTGATCGAGCTGCTCGAGGAGTCGCTGGCCGCGGTCGGCGAGGGCGACAGCGCGATCCGCTCGCAGCTCCTGAGCGGTCTCGCGCAGGAGCTCTACTGGGTCGACGCCGCGGGGCGCTCGAACGACCTCGGCCTCGAGGCCCTGGAGATGGCGCGGCGCGTGGCCGACCCGGCGGCGCAGGCCGCGGCGCTGGCGCGGCGCCAGTTCACCGGGACGATCGATCCCGAGCGGGTCCGCCGCCGGCTCGCCGAAAGCGACGAGATGCACGACCTCGCGAAGCGGCTCGGCGACCGCGAGCTCGAGCTGCGCGCCCACGTCTACCGGCTGACCAACCGGCTGCAGCTCGGCGACGTTCCGGGCGTCGACGCCGACCTGGCCGCGGTCGACCGGCTGGCGACCGAGCTGCGCCAGCCCCAGTGGCTGTGGAACGTGCCGCTGCTGCGGGCGATGCGAGCCCTGATCGACGGGCGCTTCGAGCAGGCCGAGCGGCTCTCGTTCGAGGCGGCGGCCGCCGGGGTCCGCGCCGAGGAGCCGGTCGCCGCCCAGTTTCACGCGACCCAGATCGCGCTCCTGCGTCGCTTGCGCCGTTCGCCCGAGGACGAGGTCGAGCTGACCGCCCTGATCGACCGTCTCGGCGAGCTCGCCGAGCAGTACCCGGCGATCCCGGCGTGGCGCAGCTCGCTCGCCGCCACCCACGCCGAGCTCGGCAACCTGAGCGAGGCCCGGGCCGTGTTCGAGACCCTCGCCGCCCGGGACTTCACCGACGTTCCGCTGGATGCCCAGTGGGGGATCTCGCTCAGCCTCCTGGCCGAGGTCGCGAGCTATCTCGGGGATGTCGATCGAGCCCGCCTGCTGTACGAGATGATGGGCCCGTTCGAGGGCCTCAACGTGATCGCCGGCCGCGCCGCCGCCTCCTATGGCCCGGTCGCGCGGATGCTCGCCCTGCTGGCCCGCGTCGATGGCCGCGTCGACGACGCCGAGCGCCACTTCAACGCCTCGCTGGCGCTCAGCGAGGGGATGGGCGACCGGCCGTTCACCGCCCGCGCCCGCCACGAGCTCGCGCTGATGCTGCTCGACCGCGATCGGCCGGGGGATCGCGAGCGGGCGCTGGAGCTGCTCGGCGCGGCGCTCGATTCCGCGCAGGAGCTCGGCATGGTCGGGCTGGTCGAGGAGGCGCTCGAGGCGCGGCTTCGCGCCCAGGGGCTCGAGCAGCTGGACGTCGGGACCTCGATCGACTTCCTCATCGATGAGGTCGCGTCCGAGCGCCCGGACCTCGCCGCGCACGCGGCCCCCGACGGCCAGGTGACGATCCTCTTCTCCGACATCGAGGACTCGACCCTGATGACCGAGCGGCTCGGCGACGAGCGGTGGCTGCAGGTGCTGCGCGCCCACAACTCGCTGTTTCGCCGCCTCGTGCCCGGTCACGGCGGCTTCGAGGTCAAGAACCAGGGCGACGGCTTCATGCTCGTCTTCCCGGACCCGGCCCGGGCGATCGAGTGCGCGGCGGCGATCCAGCGCGAGTTGACCGAGCGCGACCCGGTCGAGGGCGAACGGATCCGGGTGCGCATGGGGATGCACGCCGGCGAGGCGATTCGCGAGGAGGGCGACTTCTTCGGCCGCAGCGTGATCGTCGCGGCGCGGATCGCCGCCGAGGCGCGCGGCGGCGAGATCCTCGTCTCCGAGGAGCTCAAGCGGCGCGCCGGCACGGGCAACGGCGACACCGTGCGGGTCGGCTTCGACGACGGCCGCGAGCTCGAGCTCAAGGGCCTCGCCGGGACCCACCGCGTCTATCGCGCCGAGTGGGACGCGCTCAGCTCGTCAGCCAGCTGACCGGGTTGCGGACCATCATCGTCTCGATCTGGTCGTCGCTCACCCCGGCCGCCTTGAGATCCGGGATCACCCGGGTCGGCACGATGCGGACGTCCCAGTCCTTCGCCATCCCGGCGGCGAGCATCTGCTCGACCGCCGCCTGCTCGAACCAGTCGATCGTCCCGCAGGAGTCCGCGGCGAGGAAGACCCGGTCCGCGTAGTCGCGCTCGAGCAGCGCCAGCGTCGTCGCCTGCCGCCGCTCGTAGGGCAAGTACATCTCGAGCCCGTAGCGGTCGAGGCCGATCCAGACGCCGGTCTCCAGCACCCGCTCGATGTAGTCCAGGTCGTCGGTGTCGCCGGTGTGGGCGATCTGGATCTTCGCCGGCTCGACGCCCTCCTCGAGGAAGATCTCGATCTGGCGCGGCGCCGTCTCGCTCGCCGGGCGCGAGTGGGCCATGATCGGTGCGCCGGTCCGCAGCGAGGCGCGCGCGGCCGCCCGGTGGACCTTCTCGACGTTCTCGGTCAGCCCCGGCTCGTCGGCGGCGCACTTGATGAAGGCCGCCTTGATCTCGGTCCCCTGGATCCCCTGCTCGATGTCGGCGACGAACAGGTCGGCGATCCGGTCGGGGTCGCGGCTGACGAAGAACGGCGGCAGGTGGTCGTAGGTGTAGATCCCGGTGCACGGGACGACCTGCAGGCCGGTCTGCTCGGCGACGTCGCGCATGAAGGCCACGTCGCGCCCGAGGAACATCGCGGTCGGGTCGACGATCGTCTTCACGCCCAGCTCCACAGCGGCGCGCGCGACCTCGAGCGCCGCCTCGGTGCCGTCGCCCGGTTGCTCGCGCTCCGGAATCCCGCCCGAGGCCTTCGCCTGCGGCCACTGCTCGTGGACCGCCTCGTCGCGGGTCCGCAGGTGCTCGTGGATCAGCGTCGTACCGAGCTCGCCGGCTTCGATCGGGCCGGTGACCGTTTGGACGGTGGCCATCGGGCGCAGTCTCTCAGGTCAGCTTCACGACCGCGATCACCATCGAGGCGACCAGGCAGGCGACCAAGACGATCATCATGTAGCGCCAGGTGGGGGGCATCGGCCTGAGCGCGGATAGTATGGCCCCGCAATCGGGAGCGAAGGAGGCAGTCTTGTTCGAGCGGATCTTGGTCGGGACCGATGGGTCGGAGACCGCCGATGAGGCCGTGCGCCAAGCGACCGAGCTCGCCCGCGCCACCGGCGCCCAGCTCGACATCGTCAGCGCCTACGAGCCGGTGCCCGAGTCGCGATTGCGCGAGGAGGGCGGCGAGATCCCGGGCGACGTCGCCTACGCGATCGGGCCGAAGGAGGACGTCAACGTCATCCTCGAGGGCGCCTTGGGCCAGGCGCGCGCGGCGGGCGTCGAGGTCCACACCCACGCCCGCGAGGGTGATCCCGCCGATGTGATCATCGACTTGGCCGAGGAGCTGGGCACGAGCGTGATCGTGGTCGGCAACAAGGGCATGACCGGGGCGCGGCGTTTTTTGCTCGGCAGCGTGCCGAACAAGATCTCCCACCACGCGCCCTGCGGCGTCTATATCGTCCGCACCACCTGAGCGCGGATCCGGCTCAGCGACTTGGCGCGTCGCAGTGGCGGCGCGGGTCGACCGCGCGCTGCGCGTCGAGGCGACCGGGTCCGTAGAAGCGCTTCGGCTTCGCCGACACCGCCGTGCAGCGCAGCCGTAGGGCCAACCGCTGCGGGTCCGGATTCGGCCCCGCCGCGCCGGCGCCGAGCACCAGCGCGGCGACCGCGCTCGCGTGCGCGGCCGACATCGAGGTGCCGACGTCCGGGCGGATCGCGAACCGTTGCCAGGCGCCGTCGCAGTTCATCGGGAAGCAGGCGTAGGTGAGCTGGAGGATCGGCAGCGAGTCGTCCTCGCAGGCCGGTCGCGAGGCGCCGCCGGTGCGCGCCGGGCCGCCGCCGGGGGCGAGGAGGTCGGTGCGGCGGCCGAAGTAGGAGTACTCGGCCAGGCAGCCGTCCTGGGTGGTGGCGCCGACCGCGAACGCGCCCGGGGCCGCGCCCGGGAACAGGGCGCGATTGCGCCCGCGCGCGTCCAGCGCGTTGCCGGCCGAGGCGACGACGAAGGCGCCGAGCCGGTCGGCCTTGCGGACCGCGGTGCAGACGGTCGGCACATCGCGGCAGCTGTCCACCTGGGGGTCGAAGTTGAGCGAGACGTTGATCACGTGGGCGCCGTGGCGAGCCGCCCAGAGGATCCCGGTGGCGACGTCGTCGGTGCTGCCGACCCCGCTCGCGTCGAGGACCCGGACCGGCATCAGCGAGACGCCGTAGGCGATCCCGGTCAGGTAGTCCGGAGTCGGCGAGGGGGAGGCGAAGGTGGCCCGCTCGGCGATCGTCCCGGCGACGTGGGTGCCGTGGCCGTTCTCGTCGAGGGGCTGGTCGTCGTCGTCGACCAGGTCGATCCCGGGCACGAACGCCGATGAGAAGTCGGGGCTGGCGGCGTGCCCGGCGGCGTCTTCGTAGGCGATCCCGGAGTCGACGACGGCGACGACCACCCCGGAGCCTCCGGGCCGGCCGGCGGCGATCAACCGGTCCCAGGCGGCCGGCGCCCGGATGCCGCCCGGGCGCGGGCCGAGGCTCCACTGGTCGGCGGCCCAGCCGCCCACGGTCCCGGCGGTGCCCTGGTCGAGCGGTTCGGTGGACGCGTGCGCGAGCCAGTTCGGGGCCGCCGAGCGCACCCCCGGGCGCCGGCGAAGCTGCGCGGCGCGTTCGGCGACGGACGTGCCCGGGGCGAGCTCCGCCACCCGGGTCGCGCCGTCGGCGAGCCCGACGACGAGCTGGTCCGGGGCCCGGGCGTCCGACGCCGCGGCGCTCGCGGGCAGGGTCGCGCACGCCAGCACGAGGCAGGCGGCCATCAGCGCCGATCTGAGTCCAGGTGAGTTCATCCGACGTACGCGGGCCGGCCGAGATCGGGCCCGTGCCTTCGAGAACACGGGAAGCTCGCCGAAGTTGCCGCTCGCCGATACTTCGCCGCGTGGTCGAGCGAGACGAAGCGATGATGAGGCGCGCCCTCGCGGCCGCCGCCGCCGCGGCAGCCCACGGCGATGTCCCGATCGGCGCCGTGATCGCCCGCGACGACGAGGTGATCGCCGAGGCCGCCAACGAGCGCGAGCTGCGCCGCGACCCGACCGCCCACGCCGAGGTGCTGGCGCTGCGCGAGGCCGCCGCGCGGCTCGGGGGCTGGCGGATCGCCGACGCGACCCTGTACGTGACCCTGGAGCCCTGCGCCATGTGCGCGGGCGCGATCGTGCTCGCGCGCGTGCCGAGGGTCGTCTACGCGACGGCCGACCCCAAGGCCGGCGCCGCCGGCAGCGTCCTCGACGTCCTCGGCGAGCCCCGCCTCAACCACCGCCCCGAGGTGGTCGCCGGCGTCCTGGCCGAGGACGCCGCGGCCCTGTTGCGATCGTTCTTCGCCGAGCGGCGGTGAGGGCCGGGAGCGCGGCGCCCGGCCCAGCGAACTGTGCGGATTTGAGCCCGGTATCCGGGGCCTCGGGCGATCAGTTCGGCTTGCGCTCCAGTGCCGTGAGTTGTCGTCGCACGTCGGCCACAACGGCCTCTGGACGGCGGTGGATCTGGAGTCCGGAGTAGCGAATCGGCGTCAGGCCGGCGTTCCGCAGGATTAGGTCGCGAGTGCGGTCGATATCGACGGCAATTGGATGACCGTGGATTTCCTGGCCGTCGAGCTCCACGACCAGTCCATGGGCCGGCCAGTAGGCGTCGACCTTGAGGCCTTCCACTAGACGGTTGACCAAAGGCAGCGGCAGGCCGGCGCCTTCGCAGAGCTCGAGAAAGAGATCCTCGAGCGGGCTCAGGGTCTCGGAGAGCTCGGGCAGTTGGGCATCCAGGGCGCGGCGCAACGCGGAACTGCCGCGACGGCCGCGGCGCAGCGCGGCGCGAATCTCGGGCCGGTTCAGGTACCCGCGCGTCGAGGCTTGCGCGACCGCCTTGCGCACTTGGCCAAACGGAAGCATTCCGGCAAGGTCGACCAGCGTTCGGCCGACCGGGGTCACCGGGAGACCGCGGTGGTGGAGCAGTTGGAGGCGCCGGGGTCGGTGGACCGCCACATCCCGCGTCGAGGCCACATCGCCGCTCGTCGAGAGATGGATTCGCACTGGCTCGGCTGTGATCAAGCCCCACAGCCAGGCCGCCGTCGTGTGACTGAGGCCGGCCCCCTCGCCTCCGTACAGCGTCGCCGCGATCAAACGCGCGCGCAGGTCCAACTGATCGTGGCCAAGCGCGTAGACCCTCGGATGGACTCCGAGCAGACGTCCGGATGCGCGCCATCGATCGATGCTCGAGGAGCTGAACCCGATGTCGATCAGTTGGCCTCGCGAAACGACCCCGTGTTGTCTTGCGGCGAGCCTCGAGACCCGCGCGTTTCGTCGACGCGCCTGCCCGGTCCCGACGGCAACTGAGCGCGGGCTGCCCCGGCTTCCGGGCCCTTGGCCGTTCAGTTCGCTCATGGGCGCCACGATCGCGCCTCGAGGCGCGCCGGTGGCACGCGGTTCGTGGAGAGTGTGTCGGCGAGAGCGGTGCGGATGGCGCCGCCGCCAGCGCGTCGGGCCCCGCGTTCGACGCGCGGCTAACCGGCGCGACGGCCGGCGCCCCACGACGCCGGGGCTTCACACGGACAGGGTGGGATTCGAACCCACGAGGCAGCTTGCACCGCCCACGCGATTTCCAGTCGCGCACCTTAAGCCACTCGGTCACCTGTCCCGGGGCGGCTTGACGATAGCGACGCCGCGCCGGCCGGCGCGCGCTCCGCGCTAGCCGGGGACGGGCGCCTCGGGGAGCTCGTCGAGCGCCGCGCGCATGTCGTCCTCGCTGAACTCGAGGTCCTGGAGCTCGCCGCTGAGGAACGCGTCGTAGGCGGACATGTCGAAGTGCCCGTGGCCGCAGAGGTTGACCAGGATCACCCGCTCCTCGTCGGCCGCCGTCGCCGCCTCGGCCTCGTCGAACGCGGCCCGCAGCGCGTGGGAGGGCTCGGGCGCGGGGATGATCCCCTCGGCGCGCGCGAACGTGACCGCCGCCTCGAACGCCGAGGTCTGGCGCACCGCGGTCGCCTCGACCAGCCCCCCCTTGACCAGGGCGCTGACGATCGGCGAATCGCCGTGGTAGCGCAGCCCGCCCGCGTGCACCGGCGGCGGCACGAAGTCGTGGCCGAGCGTGTACATCGGCATCAGCGGCGTCAGCCCGACGGTGTCGCCGAAGTCGTAGCGGTAGACGCCGCGCGTCAGGGTCGGACAGGCGGCCGGCTCGGCGCCGATGAACCGCGTCGTCTTGCCGTCGCGCAGGTTCGCGCGGATGAACGGGAACGCGATCCCGGCGAAGTTCGACCCGCCGCCGACGCAGCCGATCACCACGTCCGGATACTCGCCCGCGAGCTCGAGCTGCTCGATCGCCTCCTGGCCGATCACCGTCTGGTGCAGGCAGACGTGGTTGAGGACCGAGCCGAGCGAGTAGTTCGTGTCGTCGCTCGAGGCCGCGACCTCGACCGCCTCGGAGATCGCGATCCCGAGGCTGCCCGACGAATGCTCGGCCTGCGAGCGCCCCGCCTCGGTGAGCTGCGAGGGGCTGCGGTGCACGGTCGCGCCCCACGTCTCGATCATCGACCGGCGAAACGGCTTCTGGTCGTACGAGACGCCGACCATGAACACCTCGCACTCGAGGCCGAACATCTGGCAGGCGAGCGAGAGGGCCGAGCCCCATTGGCCGGCGCCGGTCTCGGTCGCGAGCTTTCGCACCCCCGCCTCGCGGTTGTAGAACGCCTGGGCGACCGACGTGTTCGTCTTGTGAGATCCCGCGGGCGAGCCGCCCTCGTACTTGTAATAGATGTGAGCGGGGGTCCCGAGGACCTTCTCCAGCCGCCGCGCCCGCAGCAGCGGGGTTGGGCGCCAGAGCTTGTAGATCTCACGGACCTCGTCCGGGATCTCGATCTCCGGCGCGGCGGAGACCTCCTGCTCGATCAGCGCCGGCGGGAACAGCGGCGCCAGGTCATCGGGGCCGAGCGGCTCCTTGGTGCCGGGGTGCAGGGGCGGCAGGCCCTCGCCCGGCAGGTCGGGCAGCAGGTTCACCCAGTGGGTCGGGATCGCCGACTCGGGCAGACGAAACTGGGTGGACTCGGTCGCGCTCACGGGTTCTCCTCTGTTCGGGGGCCGTGGCGATTCTATGCGGACGGATTGCCACTACCCAGCGGCGGCCGGCGTCGCTAGGCTCGCTCAATCGTGTCGACGGGGGAGGGACAGGAAGCCCTCGAAGCGGCAGGCGTGGACGGTCTGGCCGAGTCGCCCAGGTTCACGTGGCTGATGGCCGCGTTGCTGTTCGGCGTGGGCGGGGCGATCGGTGCGCTCTCGCTCGTTGCTCCCGCACCCGGACGAGTTCAACGACCCGGCGCTGTGGAGCAACATCGCGCTGAGCTTCGTCGGCGCGGGCGTCTGCCTGGTCGGGGCGACGCGCTGGCCGCTCGGCCCGCTCTACGCGCTGGTGGCGCTCGGCGTGATCGCGGTCACCAGGGCCGGCTACTACAGCCATGACCCGAGCGGCTTCTACACCCTCTTCTACGTCTGGATCGGCCTCTTCGCCGTCGCCTTCTTCTCACGCGGGGTGGCCGGCCTCTACCTCGCCGCGATCGCCCTCGCCTACGCCTGGCTGCTGATCGCCGACGACGCGAACGCGGCGCCGGCGCGCTGGGTGACGACGATCGGGACGGTCGTGCTCGGCGCGGTGCTGATCGACCCGCCGGGTGCGCCGGACCGCGCGCGAGTCCGCTTCGATCGCGCGCGAGCGCGCCGACCTGATGGCGGCGCTCGTCGAGGTTGCTCGCACCGACGACCTCACCGGACTGCCCAACCGCCGGGCCTGGGACGAAGCGCTCGATCGCGAGCTCGCCCGCGCGCGGCGCGAGTCGACGCCGCTCTGCATCGGGATCATCGACCTCGACCGGTTCAAGGACTACAACGACGTCAACGGCCACCAGGCCGGCGACCGGGTGCTCAAGCAGCTCGCGGCCGCCTGGCGAGAGGAGCTGCGGACCACGGACATCCTCGCCCGCTACGGCGGTGAGGAGTTCGCGTTCGCGCTGCCCGGCTGCGACCTCGGCGACGCGGCGACCTTGGTCGAGCGCCTGCGCGCCGCGACCCCCGCCGGCCAGACGGCCTCGGCCGGGCTCGTTCTCTGGGACGGCGACGAATCCGCCGAGCACCTCTTCGGCCGCGCCGACAAGGCCCTCTACCAGGCCAAGGCGTCGGGCCGCGACCGGATCGTCACCGGCTGACTCGCGCCGGCGCCCGCGCTACGAAGTGGCGGAGGCGCTGCCGGCGAGAGCTTGGGCGAGCTCGACCCGCGACTTGATCTCGAGCTTGCGGTACGCGTTGTTCAAGTGCCACTCGACCGTCTTCCGCGTCACGTAAAGCTCCTCGGCAATCTCACGGTTCGTCAATCCGTCGGCGGCGAGCTCCGATACGCGCCGCTCGGCGCTCGTCAGCGCCTCCGGGCCGCTCGCCGCCGGCGAGCGCGGGCGCTTACCCGTCAGACCGAGCTCGGACCGCGCCCGAGCGGCTGTCGCGTTGTCGCCGAGTGAGGTCGCCAGATCGAGGGCGGACCGGAGCGTTGTCTGGGCCTTGGTTTGCGATCCGTTGTGGCGCAGCGAACTACCCAGATACGCCAACGTCCTCGCGTGCTCGAGCTGGGCATCGGAGTCGTTCAACACCGCCTCCGCCTCGATCAGAAGCTCCAAACCTTCGATTGCACCAGCAACCCGCCCAGCAGCGGTCAAGGCGATGCCAATCGCGGGTACGGCCCCGAAGCGGAGCGCCAGCGCCAGCTCCTCGTCGGCCAGCTCGCGCGCGCGCTTGGAATCACCGGACACCGCCGCCGCGATCGCAGCCTGGGAGCGCCAGCTGCAAATCGAGGGATTCTCGATTCCCGATGCAGCCAACTGGCGCCCCGCCTCAACTGTGGCCGCGAACGCCTTTCTGTGATCACGACGGGCCGCATGGATTCGCCCGCGCAGCATGAGGATCTGTGTCGGCACGAGCGACCCGGCTGGATACGGCGCACCGGTTGCGTCCGCGACCGTCGTTTCCGCCAGGTCGATCTCGCCCCGGTCGAGGAGGATCCCGGCGTGGCGGGTGACGGTGCAGTCGACGTAATCGCTGACGCTGTCTCGATCAACGAGCGCCGCCGCCCTCCGGGCTTCGTGCTCGGCCTGATCGAGACGTCCGGCGAGGTGGTTGGCGTGGGCCTGGGCGAGATGGAGCGCCGCCAAGGCGCGCAGGGAGTTCTGGACCGCTGGGCGGCGTGCGAGCTCGGCCGCGAGGGCGAGCGCGCGCCTTGGCTCGCCGGCCCAGCAGAGCGCAAGCAAGGCCGGCGCCCAGGTCGCCGGATCAGCCGTGTCGCGGTCGCGCGCGAGCGCGGTCTCGGCCATCGAGACCGCGCGTTCCCGCGACTCGCCCATGCGAACCAGGTGGCACGCGACCATGGCGAGCAGCGGAGGGGCGGCTCCGTCCGCCTCGAGCCCGTTCGTCCGCGCCACCCGCCGTTGGGCCTCGTCCCGCAGGTCCGGGTCGACGAAAGCCGCGGCGAGCCAGTTCGCCTCAAGCTCCTCGTTCTCGCCGCGGCTGTGGGAGCCGGTGTCCAGCGCACCTTTGAGAATCCCGGCGGCCTCGCGTGCCTCGCCGTTCAGGTAAAGGGCGCGGCCGAGCGACACAGCCAACCCCGCGGGCGTGGGGTCGGGAGCGAGCGCCGTCGCGCGCCTCAGCGCCGCCAGCGCCGGCTTCGTTGCGCCGGCCGCGGTCTGGGTGAGGCCGAGCTCGATGAGTACGTTGATCTTTTCCTCGGGCGCCGGCGGCTCGATCAGGGCGCGGCTGAGGTACAGGACGGCGCGGTCGAGTTCGCCGGCCTCGCGGGCCCGGTCGGCCGCGCGCATCAGCTCCTCGACGACCCAGGCCAGTCCCTCGGGGCTGCTCCGCATCAGGTGCGTCGCGATCCCGATCGGCTCGTCATTCGCGTCACGGAGTGCAGCCGCGGCGCGCGAATGCATTCGCGCCCGCTCCTCGCTCGGGATGAGCGAGTACACGGCCGCACGAACGAGGGGGTAGATGTAGTTGAGCGGTCGGCGACGATCGAAGACGCCGGCCGACTCGAGTTCGTCGATCGCGGAGCCCATCGCGCCTTGGTCGAGCGCCGTGGTTGCGACGATCAGCGCCCGGTCGACGGTCGACCCCAACACCGCGGACGCCCGCGCGACGAGGATCGCCGGCTCGGAAAGCGTTTCGAACGATCCCAGGATCCGCCGCCGTGCGCGCCCGGGCACGCACGCCAGGATCTCGCCGGCCGAGTCGCGTTCAAGGCTTCGCCCCGATTCCGCGGCGGCGGCGATCAGCTCGTGCACGAGCATCGGGTTGCCGCCTGTGAGCCAGTGGCAGGTCGCGGCACAGCGCACCGTGCAGGTCCCGGAACTCCTCGTGATCAGCTCGCGAACCGAGCCCTCCGCGAGTGGAGCGAGCGGCTCGACTCGCGCGTTGTCGGCCCTCAGCGGGTCCTCGTCGGCGAAGTCGGCCTCGGCGGTGGCGACGATCAGCGAGCAGCCGATCTCGGCGGTCCGCGATCCGAGGTAGCTCGCAAATCGAATCGACTCGGGGTCGGCCCAATGCAAATCGTCGATGATCGCGACCACCGGCTTGGTCGACGCGAGGTTGGCCGTGACCCGGTAGAGGGCGTGTATGAGCCCGGTCGAGGCCTGGGGCACCTCCCGCAGGAGCGCGCCGGGATCGCGCAGTCCCTGGCCGGTCAGCAGGGGGCTCGCGAGCCCGGCGCGACCGGCGAGCAGGGAGTCCAATGCGTTCGCGTCCAGATTGGCGACGTAGTGCTCGAACAACTGCAGGGCGACGCCGAACGCAAACTCCCGCTCGCGGATCGAGCCACGAGCCCGCAGGACGAGGACCCCGGCCTCCGCCGCCTCTTCCGCCAAGGCGTCCAGAAGCGCCGTCTTGCCCACACCGACGCCACCGGTGAAGGCCACGAGCTCGCCCGTCGATCCGTTCCCCAGGCGGACGGCGGAGCGCCCGATCTCAAACACCCTCTCCCGTTCGAGAAGAGGCCCGACAACGTCAGAGTGGCTAACGATTTCCTCCGTTCACGCCTTGCTGGCCGCGCTCATCACGCCACCAGCACCTGTGTCGGGCGCTGCGGCCCCCCAACTTACGCCTGTCCCCGAGCCTCCATGCCGGAGACCGGCCATATAGTAATAGATGGCACGAATCACGGTGCATTTTGGGGCAGCTGAAGGTTCACGGTCATCTGCCACCGAGAAAAGTAGGTTTCGATTTCGTCGCCCCATCGCCATCCCTGCGCGTACGGTCGCCGCCGGTGCGCGTTGCTGAGGTGGATGTCTCGTAGGGAGTGTCAGACTGACTCGGCCGCCTCAAGGCGACGGGCGCGGCCGAGCACGGGACCGGAATCCGTACTCACCCTCCGGTTCGACTCCTTCGGGGAGCGTCAATTGCTGGCGGTTGCCAGGCGGGAGGGAAGGACCCTGGACGCGGTCCTCGTCGACGCGCTTGCGCACCTCGACGCCGGATTGCAGCAGCGCCGCTGCGCGGCGGCGCCGCCAAGCTTCGCCGCTCGTCGCTTGCGGGCGGCGCTGGAAATGCGCCTGAGGGCGCCAACATCGCGCTTGGAGCGCCTCCGCGCCGAGGCCTGGCGGCGTCAGCTTCCGCTCGAGAGGATGGTCGAGCACGCGCTGCTCCTGTACATCGCGGATCTCGGCGCCGGTCCGAACGAAGGCGGCTGAGGCGACCTTCTCAGACGTGGGCGGCCGAAGCCAACGCCTTCGGCAACGGCTTCGGGTGAAACTCGCGGATGCCGAGGCTACGACCGCGGACGGGATCGACGATCACCGTCACAGCTTCGGATCGCGACGAGACGCCGAGCTTGCCGAACGCCGAGGAGAGGTGGCTCTTGACCGTGCTCTCGGCGAGGTAGAGCTCGTCCGCGATCTGCGCGTTCGTCAGCCCGGTCACGACGAGGACGAGAATCTGCTTCTCACGGTTGGTCAGCGCGGTCGTGCGCACCTCCCGCCGTCGCTCGCTGGGAACCGAAACCTGGCCGGCGCAAACGACGCCGACGACCCCTGCCAGCGCCTCATCGACCTGATCGATCAGCACCACGCCATCGACGCCGAGGACGAGCGCCCGCCGAACGTGAGCCGCGCCGGCCTGCCGGCAGACGAGCACGACGGCAACGCCGTCGAGCTTCGCGCGGACCGCTTGGACGGTGTCCACCGTCGCCCGGTCCGGCCGGTCGGCGGCGATCACCAAGCAGGAGGGCGCGGCGTCGTCGCACGCCGCGAGAAGATCGCCCAGCAGCGCAGCCCGCAGCTCGACCGCGTGGCCGCCCGCGGCGAGCGCCGCGCAGACCCGATCCCGAAGTCCGCGACCTCGGATACAGACGGCGACCGCACCGCGGTTTGAAGCGACGGCTTCGCGGCTCGACGGATTGTCTCCCACAGTCTCAGAACGCCCCACCAGCGGCGGCACTTTCGCCGCACCGTCCACTGTTGCCTCAGCCGTGCCGGGCTCCATCGTCACAACCCTCGCCGGCCGACGACGAACGGGACCGTGCGCAGGAGGATCTTCATGTCCAGCCACAGCGACCAGTTGGCCCCGTACTGGTAGTCGATCTTGACCATCTCATCGAGCGGGATCCGGGCGGACCCGAAGACCTGCCACGGCCCCGTCATCCCGGGCGGGAGCTCGAGGCGCGTCCGCTGCCAGCCCTCGATCCGGCTGTCCTCGTCGAGCACGAGCGGTCGCGGCCCGACCAGCGCCATGTCGCCGCGAAGGACGTTCAGCAGCTGCGGTAGCTCATCGAGCGAGGCGCGCCGCAAGAGCCGACCGACCCGGGTGACCCGCGGGTCCTCCTTGATCTTGAACAGTCCACCGCCGGCCTCGTTGTGGTCGGCCAGCTCCGCCTTCTGGGTCTCGGCGCCATCGACCATCGTGCGGAACTTGAACATCTCGAACGGAACTCCTCCACGCCCCATGCGCCGCTGGCGGAAGAGCACCGGCCCTGGCGTGTCGAGCTTGATCGCGACCGCGATCGCCCCGAGCAGCGGCGACAGGACCACCAAGAGCAGCCCGGCACCGATCAGGTCGAAGGCTCGCTTGAGCGCCCGCGACGAGCGGCCGAGCCCGTACCGGCGCATGCCGAGCAGTGAGATCCCGTCGACGTCGTCGACCTCGACCGAGGAACCGACCACCTCGAGCAACCTGGGGATCACGCTGACTCGCACCCCGAGCGCCTTCAGCTGCCGGGTCGTCTCGAGCAGCTCGTCCGACAGCGCCCCGCGCGGGGCGATGATCGCGCGTTCGATCCGCTCGGCGCGGACCACCGACTCGAGCGTCGCGCCGTGGCCGTTCGATCCGTTCGACGAACCGTTCGAGCCGTTGGCCCGGTGGACCGGCTGCTGCGGCCAGGACCCGAATACCCGCGCCTTCAGGCCGGGCGCCTCGTCGAAGCGTCGCTTGATCCACGAGGTCGTCTCCGCGTCACCGAGCACCAGGCAGCGCTCCTCGGGCGATCTCGACCGCGCGATCCGGCGGGCGAGCGCTCGCATGGCGATCATGCTGAGCAGCAACAGTCCCCAGACGCCGACCGCCTGGTCGCGGCCGAACTTCCCGTCGACGATCAGGTCGCCGCCGAGCCAGATCAGCAGCGCGTAGAGCGTCGCCACCCAGAACAGGGTGGGAACCTCGTCGAGCGTCGTCTTGTGGAGAACGTGCTCGTCGCGGTCATACAGTCCGGTCAGCTTGCCGACCACCAGCACCAGCGGCAGGGCGAGCAGGGCGAGGGGGTTGATCGCATCCTGGCCGAGCAGCGGGACGCCGATCAGGACCGCGATCGACGCCGAGGCGATATCCGCGAGCGCCAGCAAGCGGCGGTAGGTGGCGTCGCGGCGGTAGGTGGCGTCTCGCAGAATCCCCTCGGGGATCGGCTGCGGCGTTTCCCGGGGGCTCTCGGAAACCCGTGCGAACGGATTCTTGAGGCGGATGCGCCGGACCGCCGTCGCCGAGGTCGGTGTGTCGGTACGCGCGGCGCCGCGTCGGCGATGAAGTTCTTGATTGGACATCCGGGTTGCAGCACACCAACGCCCAAGGTCCGCCCCGGTGCGCGCGACCGGGCGCGGATCCGACCTAATTGGTACCGCCACCCCGACGCGTGCAACAACGGGCGCGTGAGAACTGGGCCGACCCCGACGTTGATGCATCAGATGTCAATGCCCGCCGCACGGTGCGCCGTGGCGGCGCGCGGTTCAAGTTGGGATACAGGAGGGGTTCGTGAAAGTAGTCATCTTCTGCGGCGGTCAGGGACTGCGTATGCGGGAGGCCTCCGAGGCCGTCCCGAAGCCGATGATCCCGATCGGCAACCGGCCGATCCTCTGGCACGTGATGAAGTACTACGCCCACTTCGGCTTCACGGACTTCGTTCTCTGCCTGGGCTACAAGGCCGAGGTGATCAAGGACTTCTTCCTCAACTACGACGAGGCGCGCTCGAACGACTTCGTCCTCTCCGAGGGCGGAGCCAGCATCCACCTGCTGAAGACGGATATCCACAACTGGAACATCACGTTCGTCGACACGGGCCTGCACGCGAAGATCGGCGAACGCCTGCGTGCGGTGCGTCACCTGCTCCGGGACGACGAGATGTTCCTGGCGAACTACGGCGACACGCTCACCGACGCCCATCTGCCGACCATGATCGAGCGCGCGAAGTCGGCCGGCTCGACGGCCAGCTTCCTCGCGGTCCACCCGAACTACAGCTTCCACGTCCTCTCGATGGACGATGGCGGCACCGTCCGGGAGCTTCGTGACGTGACCCGTTCGGACATCTGGATCAACGGTGGCTACTTCGTCATGCGGTCCGAACTGCTCGACGAGATGCGCCCGGGAGAGGACCTCGTCGAGGAGCCGTTTCATCGCCTGATGTCCGAGGGCAAGGTGCTCGCGCAACAGCACGACGGCTTCTGGTCGCCGATGGACACGCTCAAGGACCAGCAGTGCCTCGAAGGGCTGCACGAGGAGAGCCAGGCTCCGTGGCAGCTCTGGAACACCGCCGCGGCCGGCAACGGCGTCGCGCAGGCCGTATTCGCCTGATGCTGCCGCTGCTGATGGGAGCGCCGGACGCGCGGCCGGCCAAGGTTCTCGTCTTCGGGGCTCACCCCGACGACGTCGAGATCGGCTGCGGCGGCACGCTTCTGAAGCTGATCGAACAAGGGTCCGTCGCCGAGATCTGGTGGGTGGTGTTGAGCGGCGAGACCGTCCGCGCCGCCGAGGCGGAGACGAGCGCGAACTCGCTGCTGCAGGCGGCGCCGAAGAAGCGCGTCATCGTCCGCGATTTCAGAGACGGCTTCTTCCCCTACGACGGGGGCGAGATCAAGGGGTTCTTCGAGGAGATCCAGGCCGAGTACTCGCCCGACGTCGTCTTCACCCATCAGCGCAAGGACCTGCACCAGGACCACAGGCTCGTTTGCGACCTGACCTGGAACACGTTCCGTGACCACCTGATCCTCGAGTACGAGGTGCCCAAGTACGACGGTGACATGGGGGCCCCGAACCTGTTCGTCCCGCTCGAGGACGACGTCTGCCGGCAGAAGGTGGACCACCTGCTCGAGCACTTCGAGTCCCAGCGGGCCAAGCGGTGGTTCAAGGAGGACCTGTTCTCCGGCCTGCTGCGGCTTCGCGGCATGGAGTGCCAGTCGCCGACCTCCTACGCGGAGGCCTTCTACTGCCGCAAGGCGGTGCTGGCGTGAGCCCGTCAACCGAACAATCCGAACGGAGGAACAGATGATCTTCACCGAGACCAAGCTCGCAGGGGCTTTTGTGCTCGACGTCGATCGCAAGGAGGACAACCGGGGCTTCTTCGCCCGCGTCTTCTGCCAGCACGAGTTCGAGGAGCATGGTCTGGAGCCGGTGATCGCGCAGGCCAACGTCGCCTTCAACCTCCGCGCCGGGACCATGCGCGGGATGCACTTCCAGTACCCGCCGGCGGTCGAGACGAAGCTCGTGCGCTGCACGCGCGGTGCGATCCTCGACATCATCGTCGACCTCCGGCCCGAGAGCTCGACCTACCTCGAGCATGTCGCGGTTGAATTGAGCGCCGAGAACCACCGGGCGCTGTACGTGCCCGGTCGGTTCGCGCACGGCTACCAGGTCCTCGAGGATCTCACCGAGACGAGCTATCAGGTCGGCGAGTTCTACGCCCCCGGCCATGAGGGCGGACTCAAGTACGACGACCCCGCCTTGGGCCTGAGCTGGCCCCTGCCGGTGAGCGAGATCTCCGAGAAGGATCGTGACTGGGCCCTGCTTTCGGAGTGCGAGCCCGAGGTCCGAGCGAGGATGTCGGCCGCGGAGCTCGCCCCGGCCGCCGCAGGAGCGTCACGATGATCATCACGGACAACCTGCTCGAGGCCAGGGAGCGTGCCGGGCGCCCGATCCGCGTCGGGATCATCGGCGCCGGGTTCATGGCGCAGGGGCTGGTGAACACGATCGCCAACAGCGTCGCCGGCATGCGTGTGACCGCGATCTACGGGCGCCGGCTCGAGCGCGCGGCGCAGGTCTACGAGTACGCCGGCCTCGGGCCGGCCGCCGTCGTCTCGACCCAGTCCGAGTTCGAGGACGGGGTCAGCGCGGGCCGCCCGGTAATCACCGACGATCCGGCGCTGCTCTGCTGCTCGGATCAGATCGACGCATTGGTCGACGTCACCGGATCGGTGGAGTTGGGCGCGCACGTGGCGCTGGAGGCGTTTCGCCACGGCAAGCACGTGATCCTCATGAACGCGGAGCTCGACGCCACGATTGGGCCAATCCTTCACACCTACGCCGAACGTCACAACGTGATCCTCTCGGCCTGCGACGGCGACGAGCCCGGCTTGCAGATGAACCTCTACCGCTGGGTCAAGGGGCTCGGGCTCGAACCGCGTGTGATCGGCAACGTCAAGGGCCTGCAGGATCCGTACCGCAACCCGGACACCCAGCGCGAGTTCGCCGAGAAGTGGGGTCAGAACCCGGCGATGGTGACCTCGTTCGCCGACGGGTCGAAGATCAGCTTCGAACAGACGATCGCGGCCAACGCCACCGGCTTCAAGGTCCTGGAGCGAGGGATGTCGCGGGGGGTTCCGTTCGACGGTTCCCCGCTCGACCTTCCCTCGCTCTATGACGTCGAAGAGGTGCGGGCCCTGGGCGGAATCGTCGACTACACGGTCGGTCCGTCGTCGGTGAAGATCTTCTGCCTCGCCGAGCACTCCGACCCGAAGCAGCGGCACTACCTGAGCCTGTACAAGCTCGGCGACGGTCCGCTGTACCCCTTCTGGGTCCCCTACCACCTGCCCACGTTCGAGGCGCCGAACGCGATCGCCCGGGTGGTCCTGCTCGGTGACGGGCTCGCGCCGCCGCTGGCGGGGCCCTCGGTCGAGGTGTGCGCGGTGGCCAAGCGCGACCTGAAGGCCGGGGAGGTGCTCGACGACTATGGGATGTTCATGACCTATGGCGAGGCCGCGAACGTCGACGAGATGAGCGCTCAGCGCTACCTGCCGGCGGGGCTCGTGCAGGGCTGTCGCCTGCTCCGCGACATCGGCCGCGACGAGGTCCTGGCCTACGACGACGTCGAGCTGCCCGTCGGTAGGCTCGCGGACCGCCTCCGCGCCGAGCAGTATCGCCACTTCCGCGGCGAGACCTGGCTCGAGGACAGTCTGCTCGTTTCCGCCTGAGCGCGGGCGGCGGCCCCGGCGGCGGCCCCTCTAGTTGGTCGGGGCCGGAGAGCCCTTGAGCGGCAGGCGCGCCTTCTTGGGCTTGCGCCGGAGCATCTGGCGGGTCAGCAGCTCGAGGTCCGACCAGGTGGGCCGCGAGAGAAGCCGCAGTGCCAGCAGGTAGACCGGGGCGCCGACCGCGCTCACCAGGGCCACCGTGACCGGATCGGGGAACTGATCGGCTGAGAGCGCGTGGGCGAGCGGGCCGGCCGCGGCGAGCATGATGGCGCTCGCCCCGAGCGCCGGTCCGATATCGCGCCCGAGCTGCTCGAGAGTCACCCCCACCAGACGTGTCAGCACGAGCCCGTAGGAGGCGATCAACGTGATCACCTGGAAGGCGCTGACCGCAACGCACACCGCGACCAGGCCGTAGGGCACGGCGACGAGCACGGCAGCGCCCAGGGCCGCCAACCGGCAGAGATTGAACGCGAGCAGGGCGCGGGGGCGCCCGGCGGCCAGGAGGAGCGGGGGAGTGCCGTTGTTGACCATCCGCGCCATGCCCGCGACCGCGAGGATCTGGGCTGGGAGGACGGCGGGTTCCCACTGGGGGCCGAACAGCCACGGCACCAGCTGCGGCGCCACGGCGATGAACCCGGCCAGGATCGGATAGATCACGGCGGCGTTGATCCGCACGACCCTCGAGCGCACGTCGCGCATGTGAGCGACGCTCTCCGTACGCGAGTAGATCGGAAAGGCGATCCGGGCGATGATGTCGCTGATCTTTGCCTCGTACTGGACCCCGAGGGTGTAGGCGCGGTAGTAGTAGCCCACCTGGGCCGGGCTGAGCCTCGCCCCGAGGATCAGGTAGTCGATGTTCCCGTAGCCGACCATCGCCATGCTCGCGAGGCCCGCCGGAAGCCCGAACGCGGCGACCTCACGCATCTCTCGCGGACGCCACCTCGGAAGCTCCGCCGGGCCGACCACGATCAGCAGTACGGCCCAGACCACCAAGCCGATCACGAACCCGAGCACGTACGCGGCCGCCTCCAGGCCGAGGAGGGCGAGCACGACCGAGGCCGCCGAGCCGGCCAGGACGGTGGCGACCTCGATCATGCTGATTCGCCGGAAGTCGAGTTCGCGTTCGAGCAGGGCGAGCGGGACGATCCCGATAGCCGCGATCGTGAAGGCCGGCGAGAGCAGCTGGAACAGGGCCGCCGTCTCGTCGCCGAAGAGCGGCGCCGCCAGCACGGGCGCGAGCACGAGCGTTGCCACGGAGAGCGCGATGCCGGCGATCAGCGCGAGCATGGCCGTTGCCTGCACATGGGCGCGCTCGAGCACGCGACGCTGGACGAGCACGCTCCCGGCGCCCTGGTTCGCGAGCGCCAGGGCGAGCTCGCTGATCACGATCGTCACGGCGACCCGTCCGAACTGGTCGGGTGGGACCAGGTGCGCGAGCAGGACCCCCGTCGCGACCGACAGGACCTGGGCTGCGATCCGCGCCAGGGTCGCCCAGCGAAGGCTCTTGAAAGTCGCCTCCTTGAGCTCACTGCGCGACATCGCCTCCGAGGGAGGCGACGTCGTCCCTGCATCCTGGGAGGGGGTGTCCGCCGGTCCCGACGCGGCCCTAGCCCCTTCCGGGGTTCGGCTGCTCATAGGCGACCGCTTCGCCGCGCCTGCGGGCGGCGTCGCGGGCGCGGGTCAGGGCCCGCCTTCCGCGCTCGCCGAGCGCGACCCCGATCGCCCCGGCCGCAACCCGTGGGTTGAGCAGCGACGGCGGATAGGCGCGAACCGCGTGCCGCAGGAACTCGGCGCCGTGGCGCCGGTCTCCGCGTTCGATCGCATCGAGCGCGGCGATGATGTACGCGCGGGCCCTGAGCTCGTGAAACTGGCGCGGCAGCTTCAGATCCGGGAGCTCCCGGCGGATCCAGTCGCCGTAGTACTCGTGGTAGCGGATCCAGCGCTCGCCGGCGAATTCGATTTCGCTGCTGATGCTGGCGTGGTGGGTCGCCCCGGACACGTGGATCCTCTGGGCCACGTCGCGGGCTCGCAAGAAGCCGCTCGGGAAGCGGAACGCCATCCGCGTGTACAGCTCGACGTCGAAGTACAGAAAGTCGACCGAGTCGTCGAAGTAGGCGCCCACGGATTCGAGGGCCGAGCGACGCGACATGACGCCGCCGCTGCTGATCGTCGGAGTGTGGATCCCGCCGAGCCGGTTTCGGTACATCGCTTGGACGAACTCCGCCGGCGAGTAGACGCCCTCGCGCAGGACCTCAGAGACGTCCATCTGGGGCAGCTTCGGCGTCCGCTCCACCGCGATCTCGCGACCGTCGCCGTCCATCATCCGCTCGCCCGAATAGACGAAGGCGCAGGAAGGATGCCGTTCGAGGAACTCGACGCGCGACGCCACGAATCCCGGATCCCAGACGTCGTCGTCCTGGATCAGGGTGAAGTACGCCGCCTGGCCGGCCTGGATCAGCCCGGTCCAGTTCGCGGCGGGGCCGATGTTCTGACCCGTCGCCCGGTAGGCGATCCGCGGATCGTCGAGATACGGGCCGACCGCCCGCGCGACGTCGCCGCCGCCGGGACCGTTCTCCGAGATGACGAGGCGCCAGTTGGTGTGTGATTGCGCCAGGACCGACTCGATCGACTGCCTGATGGTCTCCGGACGGCGGTACGCGGGCATCCCGATGTCGACGGCGACGAGTGGCGTTGCGTCAGGCACGATGCGAAATCAACGGCTGGGAAGTTGCCGTTCTCACGCCGCGATCGCCCGCGACTATGCGGCCGGCTGCTTTGCGGGCAGGCAACGGGATCCTCCGTTGGCGCCTGACTCGAGCCCGGCGTCTGGGTTCTCGACCCGCTCGAGCCAGATCTCGCGCCAGTACGAGTAGATGGCGCGCGGGCAGAAGAGGTGGTAGTCGGCCGTGCAGACGACGCCCTCGAGCATGATGCAATCCGACTTGATCTCGATCACTTTCCCGGTGTGCTCATCGACGATCTTGTTCACCCGAGCGCGCACCCGAGCCGTGCGTCCGCAGTAGGGAACCATCTCCGGATCGAAGCCGAGGCCTCGATTGTGGAGTGCCTGGTCGAGGGTCGCCTCGATCTCGGCCTTGCTCTTGATCCGCACGAGCTCCCCTGGCTGAAGATTCAGCTCCTCCTTCGGCGTCGCTCCCTTCGCGACCGGCAACGGCCCCCGTAGGAACGGGTATGAACGGCCACCGGCGACTCGCAGCGCTCGTGGCAGGTGCCGCCTGGAGAACCCCTGCCAGAGGTTGAACGCCTGGATGATCAGCCCCCGGACGACCTTGCCCGGCCCCCAGTTGCGCACGTCCCTGGCGTACTGGTCGAGGTCGCGATACCGCAGGGGCGTCGAGGCATTCGGGATCTCGGTGGCCTGGCAGCGATAGAGCGGCTCAGAGGGCGAAGAGGCCAGCATGGTGGTCGGGAGGAGGGTCTCGGTCAGCGAGGGCCGGCCGGGGTCGGGCGCGGGACTCGATTCCTCCTCCTCCGCCCGCTCGAGCCAGGTCTCCTTCCAGAACAGCAGGCACGCGGCTTCGCAGCCGCCGTGCGCGGCGCCGTCGCAGCGGAGATCCGCGAGGTGAACGGCGTCGTGCATCCGCCGGGCGGCGCCGTCCCCGGCGCACGTCTTGTCGGCGCGGCGCGAGACCCGAAACGTGCGGCCGCAGTAAAGCGCCATCTCCGGCATGAAGGGCATGCCGTCGAGGGAGCCGTCCGGGTCGAGCGTGGGTGCGATCTCGATCGCAGAGCGCACCCGCACCAGCTCGCCAGGCCGCAGCCCAAGTGCTCGGCGGCTCGCTCCTTGTGTCGGATTTTCGCTGGTTGCAGCCATATTGCAGCGGATCTGGTTCCTGATCACTAAACGGTTGCGGCCCTTCGAACTTGCGGGCGTCGGGTCCGTTGCGCCGGAAGACCATCCAGGGCGGAAGCGTTAGGACTACTGGGATGGAGGCGGTGGGGGTCATGGCTCTGAAGGCACCGGTGGCGCCGACCGAGCCGTGCCGGGTCTGCGCCACGCCCGCCCCGGTTGCCCCGGAGTCGACCCTCGTCAGGAGGCTTCCGCGCAGACTTGCCTCAGTCGTTCGTTTCAGGGTGCGGCCGCTCGCCGGGCACCCCTGGAAGCAGGACCTGCTCCGGACCACGGCTCGCCGGCCCGAGTAGCGAGGCGGGTCAGGTCAGGCGAACGCCGGCGTCGCCTGGGGGGTTCGCCACGTCCGCCACGGCGGCTTCGCGGCCGCCGGCCCGAGCAACAGCCAGTATCCGATCTCGCGCCGGAACCCGAGCAACCGCGGCCCGGGGGGTAGTGACGGTTCCACCGCGCGCAGCCCGCTCAAGTCCAGGTTGGTGAGCAGGATCGAGTCCGATCGGTCCGCGCCGGCGAGGATCTCCGACAGCCCGGACGGCGGGGTCGCGGCAACGATTATCGGCTGCTGCCCGCGAACGAGCTCCAGCGGACCCGGATGCTCGTCGGCGAAGTCCGACTCGGAGTCGAGGCTGACGACCAGGATCGGGGCGACGCCATCCTGCGAAATGACATCATCGATGTCGAGCCGGATGTCGCCGAGCACACATCGATCGGCCTTCGCCGCGGATCGTCCCGCGCGCGCCGCCAGGGACTCGCGCAACCACCGGTAGCGCCACTTGTGCCGGTTGTACACGGCGGCGGCGGCCGGCGGGATTGCCACGGGCGGCGAGATCCTCCCGCACGTGGCTCGCACGGGCATCGCATCCGGGTACAGCGCCGCGAGGTACGCGTAGGCCGTGTCGAGGCGATCGACGTTGACGTTGAGGCTGTTGTGGGTGAGCGGGATGTCGAGCGCGCAAACGCGGAGGCCGTGCGAGGAGGCTCGGAGGCCGAGCTCGATGGCGTAGGCGTGCCAGCCGAGCTCCGGGGCCTCCGAGAGCGGCATGCGTTCGAGCAGGGTCCGCGAGGTCATGAACAGGACCTCGTCGACGCTGTCGACATCGGACGGCCGGGTCGCCGGCCTGCCCGCGAGGATCACGCGATCACGGATCCGGCCGACGGTCTCGCCACCGGCGGTGATCCCCGCCGCGCCGATGATCCCGATCCCGGGGTCATCCGCAAGGGCCGCCGCGGCGCGCTCCAGGGCTGGGATCGAGTGCAGGTAGACGTCCTGATGCACGAACGCGAGCTGCTCGTTCCCGGCACGCGATGCGCCGTGGTTCAGGGCTTCCCCGGCCGTCGCAAACGCCCCTTGGGTGTTGTCGACCGGGATGTACTCCACCTCGCCGCGGTGGGCCTCGAGCGAACGGTCCAGGCATCGTTCACGGACGGCCGCGTCGCTGAACACGCAGATCACGGATACCGGTTCGCGCCGTCCCGTCATCGGGCGCTCAGCGCACGCGCGTTCGGCCCCGGCGACAGCCGCCGGTCATGCGACCCCGGTCGGCACGCGCCAGCGCAGATCGTCGTCGAGCTGACCCGCGCTCTGGAGCTCGCGAACCCGGTTGATCCTCAGGTAGCGGTCGCCCAGGAACTCCTCGAGGGTCAGGCCGTTGCTCGTGTACGCCTCGTACAGCTCCTCCGTCCCCCGCCGCACGCTCCACCGAGGACGGCTGTCGGGGAGGACCGACTCGATCTTCGAGCAGTCGACCCGGTAGGAGCGCTTGTCAGGCCCACCGTCGGTCGAGAACGTCGTCCTCGCACCGGGCACCACGTCCTCGACGATCTCGGCCAGTTCGCGGATCCGGTAGTTCTCGCTGTTCGCGCCGACGTTGAACGCCTCGTCGTGCACGAGCTCGCGCGGCGCCGCGAGTGCCGCGATGAAGGCCGCGGAGATGTCCTGGACATGGACCAGAGGGCGCCACGGGCTGCCATCGCTCTTGATCACGACCTCACCCGTCGTCGTCGCGTACCCGACGAGGTTGTTGACCACGACGTCCACGCGCAGGCGCGGGGAGACGCCGAAGGCGGTCGCGTTCCGGAGATACGTCGGGCTGAACTCGTCGTCGGCGAGGGCCGAGATATCGCGCTCGGCAAGCACCTTGGACTCGCCGTACGGGGTCACCGGGGCGAACTCGGCGTTCTCGTCGAGCATCTCCTCCCCGGCCCGGCCGTAGAGGCTGCAGGACGACGAGAACAGAAACCGGCCGACTCCGGCCTGCTTCGCTTTCTCGGCGACTCTGACCGAGGCGAGGTGGTTGATGTCGAAGGTGGCCTGCGGATTCAGGTCCCCTACCGGGTCGTTGCAGACGGCCGCCAGGTGGATGACCGCGTCGAAGCCGTCGAAGTCGTCGGTCTCGACGTCGCGGACGTCCTTGCGCAGCGACTCGACCTCCGGTACCTCGGGCCCGAACGTGCACGGAGCGAACAGGTCGGTGTCGAGGCCGACGACCTCGTGCCCCGCCCGCTGCAAGACCGGGACGAGTACCGAGCCGATGTATCCACGATGACCGGTTACCAGGACGCGCAAAGCGAACCTCCTTCGAGAACGTGATGGCGGGCTTCTGCCCTCATCAAGTGAACGTCCGTGCCCCGCGCCCGCTTGCGCGATCAGCACCGGAGCACCGCAGCGTAGTCGTCGCCGAGCCGGCTTCGCGAGGGCCGCCGCGCCGTCGTGGCGCCGTGGGCGTGATTTTGGGCGCCCGACAATCAGCGCGCGAGGAAGGGCGCGGCCTTCGCGCGCGTTGGTATTCCGATGCGGTCCAAACGGTACCCGCGCAGGCGGCTCGCCGCCCTGCTTGCCGTCAGCACCACCGTCGGGGTGATCGCCGCAGGCTTCAACAGCGGCATCGGACCCTTCCCGCCCAACGGTGACCAGGGACTGCAGGTCGCAACCGCGACCACCCACGTCATTGTCGACACGCCGCCGACCACACCCTCGGCCGTCTTCCAGCGCGCCCTGCCGCAGGACATCCAGACCGGTGTCAAGCACGCGGAGTTGCTCGGGCGGGTCATGGTCAGCCAGCCGGTGCTCAAGCGGATCGCCCGGCATTGCAACGTGGGCGACGATGAGATCTCGGGCCAGGCGCGGACGACGGCCAACGTCCCGACCGCGTTCGCCGAGCCCGACAGCGAACGGCGCGCGAGCGAGATCGCGGGATCAACCGCGCCCTATCAGCTCGAGGTGCAGGGCAGGCAGGACTCGCCGGTCATCGACGTCTTCGCGCAGGCGCCGACGGAAGGACAGGCCACCTGTCTCGCCAACGCATCGTCGGTCGGCCTCGGGGGCTATCTGCGGCGAGTCGCGCATCGCGAAGGGGTCAACCCCAACGAGCTCCTACAGCTCCGCCAGATCAGAGGCGCCCGCGGCGAGGTGGTTAACGGCTACGTTCCCTACGCGATCGCGATTCTCACCTTCCTGGTCGCGTTTGCGCTGACGGCCGTCGCTCTGTACGGCTTCACGGCCCTCCGCCTCCGGAAGGCCGCGACCCCGACGCCTGCTCCCGGTCCGCCGAAGCCGACGAACGGAAACGGCACGACAGCGCTCGCGCGGAGCGAAGACCGCCACCCCGAGTCGTCGGACGACTGCTGGCCGCACACAACCCGCGCTCTCCCCTGGATGCTCGCCGGCTTCATCGCCGTGCTCTGGCTGATGCCGTTCAACTCGATCAACCTCAACGCGTCCCTGCCGATCGACCTCCCGCTCGATCGGCTGATCCTCCCCGCGATCGCGTTTGCGTGGTTGATCGCCTTGGTCGCCGGCGGGCGAGCCGCCCCGCGCTTTCGGATGACCTGGATCCACGGAGCGCTCGGAGCGTTCCTGATCGTCGCCCTGCTGAGCGTCGTTCTCGGTGCCCATTACCTGAACCAGACGCTCGAGCTCGAGCTCGCGCTGAAGAAGCTCGCGACGATCGTCTCCTACGTGCTGCTGTTCGTGATCACCGCGAGCGTTATCCGCCGCGGGGAGGTGCGCCCGTTCCTCACCTACACGCTGGTTCTGGCCGTGATCTGCGCCCTCGGGATGATCTACGAGTACCGGTCGGGCTTCAATCTCTTCTGGGAGTGGTCGGACAAGCTCATGCCCGGGATCTTCAATGTCGAGCGCCAGCTCGAGGTCGGTCCGGTCGTCGACTCCATCGGTCGCCGCCTGGTCTGGGGACCCGCCGAGGTGCCTCTGGAGGCGGTGGCAATGCTGACCCTCGCGCTCCCGATCGGCGTCGTGCGCCTGCTCGATGCCAAACGCTGGGGCGAGCGCGCGCTCTACGGCATCGCCACGTGCATTCTGATCGCCGCGGTGTTCGCCACGTACCGCAAAAGCGCCTTCATCGCCCCGGCGGCAGTCCTCGGCGCGCTCGCCTACTACCGTCGCAGCGATCTGCTTCGGCTGGCGCCGCTGGCGCTCGTGTTGCTGCTCACGGTGACGACGCTCTCACCGGGGGCTCTGCGCTCGACCATCGACCAATTCCTTCGTTCCGATCGGACCGCGGTGAACACGGTCAGCGATCGAGTGGCGGACTACGACGCGGTTCGTCCAGACGTCTGGACGCATCTGATGTTCGGTCGCGGCTGGGGAAGCTACAACCATGAGACCTACAGGATCCTCGACTCCGAAATCCTGCTGCGGCTGATCGAGACCGGTGTCATCGGCCTCGCCGCTTTCCTGCTGATCGGGCTGACGGTGCTCGCGGTCACCCGCCGGCCGATTGCGGGACGTGATCCGGTCGTCGCCCAGGTCGCCCTGATCGGGGCGCTCGGCGCGGTCGCCTTCCTGGTCTGCGGGGCGCTCTTCGACACGCTCTCGTTCCCGCACGTGCCGTACATATTCCTCTACATCACCGGCCTCGTCGCGGTCGTCATCGGCCGGCGCGAGCGAACGGGCCTGCCACAGCGCCCCGAACCGGTGGCGCTCGGTCACACCACGGCCCGTCCGAGCCCCCCGCCACAGCCGAAAGATTCGCTGGTGCCATCCCGTTGAAGGTGGGTGAGAGGAGGGTCATGGGGTTGAACGGAACACTCGCGATCGCGGAGGTGAAGGCGGTCGTCGTCGAGACGCTCGGGCTCGAGGACCGCGCCGAGACGATCGACGAGACGACGCCGCTGCTCGGCGCGGTGCCCGAGCTCGACTCGCTCGCGGTCCTGGAGCTGATCGTCGAGCTCGAGCGGCGGTTCGGGATCACGGTCGAGGGCGACGAGGTGACCGCTGAGGCGTTCGCGACCCTCGCGAGCCTGACCGAGTTCGTCGCCGAGCATCGCTGACGGGCCGAGATCGGCGGCCGACCGCGAAAGCCCACCCCCGCGGCCATCGTTGGTGGGGTGGGATGAAGCTAGGCAAGCGGATCAGCGAGCTCTGGCGGATGCGGCCGTTGGTCGCCGCGAGCGCGGCTTTCGCGCTCGTGGTCGCCATCTGGAGCGTTGCTCACGTCAGCATCCTCCCGCCGCGGATCGAGTCGAGGTCGCTGGAGATGGCGACGGCGGCCACCCATGTTGTCGTCGACAAGCCGAGGTCCACGATCCTCGACCTGCGCGAGGACACCTACAGCCTCGAGGCGCTACGACAGCGAGCTGTCCTGCTCGGCAACGTGGTCGCGAACGGCGACGTCCGCGACGCGATCGCGCGCCACGCCGACGTTCCTTCCGACGAGCTTCAGATCGAGCCGCCGCTGACGCCGGACCAGCCTCGGGCGGTGGTGGCGTCCACCGATCGCAAACACGCCACCGACCTCCTCGCGTCGACCGACCAGTACCGGCTCACCATCGAGGCGAACGCCACCGTCCCGGTGCTGGATATCTACGCGCAGGCGCCGGATGCTCAGAGCGCGGCGCTGCTGGCGAATACGGCGGTTCATCAATTGCGCGCATACCTGTCGGAGCTCGCCGTTTCCCAGCGAACCCCGGAGTCGCACCAGGTCCGGCTGCTGCAACTCGGGCGCGCGGAGGGCGAGGTGATCAACGCGGGCATCGACGTACAGGTGGCCATGCTCGTGTTCGTGATCGCGTTCATGATCGCGTGCGCGACGCTGATCGTCGTCTCGCGGATCAGGAGCGGATGGCAGGCGGAGACACTGCGCGAGCGCTCGGCTGAGCGCTGACGGCGCGACGATGGCGCCGAACCCTGTCTTTCGCGGTCTGTGGCGTCGAAGGGTCCTGGTCGGGCTCGGCGCCCTCCTGGCGCTCGGGCTGACGCTCAAGGTGATCAGCGGCGCGGGCGGAGAGGGCGCGATCGCGACCACGAGCGTCCTCGTCGACACGCCGAAGCACCAGCTCGTCGACCAGGGCTCCGCGGGGGTCGAGACGCTCGGCTGGCGCGCCGCCGTCCTCGCCGAGCTGCTCGGAACCGAATCATCGAAGCGGCGGATCGCGCGCGCCGTGCCGATCCCCGCGCGGATGCTCTCGGTCGTCGACCCCGAGCTCAACATCCCGACGATCGAGGCATCGTTGCCGCAGGTCGCCTCCGAGGCGGCCGCGTCGTCCCTCGCGCCCTACGTCTTGACGACGCGCACCGACGGCATCCTGCCGCTGATCGAGATCCGGGCGGAGGCTCCCGACAGCGACGAGGCCACCCGACTCGCCGGCGGTGCCGTCGCAGAGCTCGAGGCGGGCGCGGTGCTCGGCCCCCGCCCCGACTCGCCGCGATTCGTGGTCACGCCCGTCGCCTCGATCAGCGCCCGAGCGACCTCCGGCGATCCGCAGGTCCTGCGCGCGCTCGCCCTCGGCGGAACCGTGTTCTGCCTCTGGTGCGCGGCGATCATCTTGGTGCCGGCCTGCGCTCGATTGGTGGCGCCGGTCGGGCGCCGAGCGCTCCGTCGAGGTGTAGCGAGCCTCAGTTGCCGACTCCCTGGCACCGCTGCGGGCCCAGGTGCTGTGTGATCTGGTATTCGGGCGAGAGCGCGACGATCTCCGCGTCCCATTCGCTGAGCACCGAGCAGCGGACGTCGACCGGGCCGAAGACCCACGAGTCGTCGGCGATCTTCAGTCCGGAGACCGTCCCCGGAACCCCGAGCCGGAACGGATAGCCGCCGCCCTTGACCAGCAGGCGATCGACGTCAACGCTGGTGTTGCCCTGGCCGGAGGGGACGAAGAACGGAGCCGTCCCGCCGCAGCCGGTGATGTCGAGCTCGAGGGTGACGTTGCGAACCGTGATCGCGTCGGCGTCGTAGCCCTGGAGGCCGTCGCCGT
The DNA here is from genome assembly GCA_963781265.1 of uncultured Solirubrobacterales bacterium. Classification (GTDB taxonomy): domain Bacteria; phylum Actinomycetota; class Thermoleophilia; order Solirubrobacterales; family 70-9; genus WHSW01. The sequence goes on along the minus strand of CAWAFH010000017.1, from coordinate 27,772 downwards.
GCCAGTCGCCGCACGGGCGCGGCGGGGTGACCAGGGCGAAGGAGTCTTCGACCCTGACGGGTCCGCACGAACTGGCGCGAAAGCCCTCCGAGCGGTGCCAGATCTTGACGCCCTTGGCGGTGTAGCCGCCGTAGCTGATCACCCCCTCGGTGTCGTTGCCGTAGTCCTGTCCGGGCGCCGGCCCGATCGTGGACTGCTCGACCACCAACCCGGTGTTGCAGGTCTGACCGGGCCAGTTGTTGATCACGCCGCCCTGAAGCTCGATTCGGCGCAGGGTCACGTTGGGCGCCTCGACATCAATGTCGGCGTTCTTCAACAGGACGTCTTGGATCACCGCCCCCGGCTGGGTCACGCGCAGGTTCGTGGTCCGCGTCTGGCTCGGCGTCCAACCCGGAGGGACGCCGGTGGTGGCGGGGGTCGGGAAGGCGTCGGGCGACGAACCGGGGGGTGGCGGTGATGGCGCCGGGTCGGGATCAGGCGCCGGGTCGGGATCAGGCGCCGGGTCGGGATTGGGCGCCGGGTCGGCATCGTGCGATGGTCCGACGGCGTCGAGCGGTCGGCGCACCCGCTCGCAGCTGCTGAGGCGATCGATCCGATCGGCGACGATGGCGTCGACGCCCCGGCCGCAGCGCACCTGATCGGGTTCGCCGTCGGCGCTGTCGACGTGATCGCGGCCGCTGCCGGCGATCACCTTGTCCTCGCCGGGCCCGGTGCGGATCGTGTCGTTCCCGAGTCCAGTCGCGAGGCAATCGTCACCCGCGAGGCCGATCACCGTATCGATCCCTCCCGCGCCCCTGATCCGATCGGCCGCTTCGGTACCGACCAACGTGTCGGCGCGATCGGTGCCGCTGGTGCCGCCGAGGCATGAGGTCGGTGCGTGCTTCGTCGGCTCCTGCTTCGCGTTCGCAAACGCGGCTTGCCCGATGAGTCCAGTGACGACCAGCACCGACACGAATCCGATCAGACGCTTGAGCTCCGAGACGGCCAACCGACGCTCCTTTCCCCCGGGGCTTCAAACGATCGGAAGCCCCCGTGCCGGGATTGAGCTCAGGGCCGGTGATCTGGACGGATGTCGTTGCGCGAGCGGTTCGCGCCGCAGCGGCTGCCCGCAGGCCGGGTCGTCAGTTCCCGGTTCCCTCGCATCGCTGCGAGCGGAGGTGGTCCGTGATGTGGTACTCGGGCGAGAGCGCGACGATCTCCGCGTCCCAGCCGCTGAGCGCCGAGCAGCGGACGTCGACCGGGCCGAAGACCCACGAGCCGTCGGCGATCTTCAGCCCGGAGACCGTTCCCCGGGACCCCGAGCCGGAACGGATAGCCGCCGCCCTTGACCAGCAGGCGATCGACGTCGGCGCTCGGTGTTGCCCTGGCCGGACGGGACGAAGAACGGAGCGGTGCCGTCGCAGCCGCTCATGTCGAGGTCGAGGGTGACGTTGCGAACCGTGATCGCGCCGGCGTCGTAGCCCTGGAGGCCGTCGCCGTGCCAGTCCCCGCACGGCTGCGGCGGGGTGACGAGGGCGAAGGAATTCTCGATCCTGACCGGTCCGCAATCGCTGGCGCGAAAGCCCTCCGAGCGGTGCCAGATCTTGACGCTCTTGGCGGTGTAGCCGCCGTAGCTGATCACACCCTCGGTGTCGTCGCCGGAGTCCTGCCCGGGTGCCGGCTCGATCGTGGACTCTTCGATCGTCAGCCCGGGCGCGCAGGACGAGACGTCGTTGTTGATCACGCCGCCCTGAAGCACGACTCGGCGCAGGGTCACGTTGGGCGCCTCGACGGCGATGTCGGCATTCTTCAGCAGCACGTCTTGGACCACCGCCCCCGGCTCGGTCACGCGCAGGGTGGTGGTCCGGGTCTGCTTCGGCGTCCAGCCCGGCGGGACGCCGGTGGTGGCGGGGGTCGGGAAGCCGGGGTTGCTTCTTCGGTCCCGCGGGTTGGTCCCCTTGCGGACCTCGAGCCCGTCGTTATAGCCGTCGCGGTCGGTGTCTCGCTTGCGGGGATTGGTGTGCAGTTTGTACTCGCGGCGGTTCGTGAGCCGATCGTGGTCTGGGTCCTGTTTGCCCGACTTCTTCTTGGTCGAGATCCCGTAGCGGTGCTCCCAGCTGGTGGGCAGGCCGTCGTGGTCCCGATCACGCGAGCTCGACAGGGACACGGCGACTGCGCTCGCGAGCAGCGCGAGCACCAGCAGCAGCGGGAGCATGAATCTCTTCCACATCGGGCGGTCTTCTCCGTCGGGCTCCGGTCCGTTTACCTCCTGGGAGCCCTGTGCGCGGCTTCGGCGCGCATCTCGGTCGGGGTTCATCATAGCCTCGGCCCGAATGCCGGTCGGCCCGGGCTCATGCCCGCGTCGTCGCCGGGTAGTGGCGCTCGCGTCGCAGGACGCTCGCGAGCGCCCGCAGCTGGACCCCCGCCTTCCACGCTACGTACCAGGGGGCGAGCAGCAGCGAGAGCCAGGTGCGCAGCCCGGCCCGCGCCTGGATCAGGCCGAGGGCGAGCACGAGCGCCAGGGTCAGCAGCCCGCCCCCGAACAGAGCTGCCGCAAGCCAGGCATGCGCGAGCAGCGCGAGCGTGAGCCCGGCGAGCAGCGAGAGCACGGCGAGCGCGAACGGCGGCGTTGCGAGAAACCACGCCGCCTCGAGTGCCGCCGCGTCCCGGCGCTCGAGGCCGGCGCGGATCAGTCGCGGCACGTAGGCCCGCGCCGCCGCCATCCGCCCAGCCTCGTAGCGGACCTTCTGGGTCCCGAAGCTGCGCCAGGCGTCCTCGCCCTGCGAACGCAGGCGGGCGTCGTCGACGTGCCGGCAGCACGACACCGTCGAGGAGCAGGTCGAGCGTGAAGACGAGGTCCTCGGAGGCGGGCGCGCGAAAGCGATGCGCGAGCGCGAGTCGTCGGCGGACCGCCATCCCGGTGCCGCGCAGGCGTGCAGAGAGCCCGAGCCGGTCGCGGCCGCGCGGCAACGTGATCCCCTGCAGTGCGAAGGCCGCGAGCGACGCCTCGCTCGCCATCGTTTCGCCGCGCTCGCTCTCGCTGCGCGCCTGGACCGCCTCGACCCCAGGCCCGAGGGCTCGCTCGCAGGCGTCGAAGAACCCCGGCGCGATGATCGAGTCGGCGTCGAGCATGACCACGGCGTCCCACTCGAGCCCACGCGCAAAGTCGAGTCCCGCCTGGCGTGCGGCGGCCCTTCCGGGCTCCTCCGCCGCGCCGCGCTCGAGCACCGATGCCCCGAAGCGCCGGGCGATCGCCGCGGTCTCGTCGGTGCAGCGGTCGGCGACCACCACGACCTGGTCACGCGTGCGGGCGTTGGCGTAGATCGCCGCGAGGCAGCGCTCGATCACCTTCGCCTCGTTGTGAGCGGGCACGAGGACGAGGAATCGGATCTCGTTGCCGTCCCGCGGTCGTGGGCTGCGATAGAGCACCGATGCCGCCGCCAGCAGGCCGAGATGGGCGGCGGCGGCAAGCCCGGGAAGGCCGACGGCGAGGGCGAGGACGACGAGCACGGTCATCGCTAGGCGAGCACCTCCGGGGGTGGCGCATGGCCCAGAAACGCGGTCGGGCTCGCGGTCAGGCCGTAGGCGCCGGCCTGGTGGATGACGACCAGGTCACCGATCCTCGCCTCCGGCAGCGTGACCTCGTCGGCGAGCAGGTCGAGCGGCGTGCAAAGGCAGCCGACGATGCTCACGGTCTCCTGCCTGTAGTCGTCGGCGGGGTCGGCGATCGCGACCGGGTAGTTGCGGCGGATCACCTGGCCGAAGTTGCCTGACGCGGCGAGCTGATGGTGCAGGCCTCCGTCGACGACCAGAAACGTCTTCCCCCGGGAGTGCTTGCGGTCCAGGATCCTGGTCACGTAGACGCCGCATTCGCCGACGATGTAGCGACCCAGCTCGAGCACCACGCGCGCCTCAGGAAGGCTGGCGCGAATCACGTCGTCGAGCAGGCCGGCGAGGTTCTCGCCGATCGAGGCCAGGTCGAGGGCCCGGTCCCCTTCGAAATACGGGATTCCGAGGCCGCCGCCGATGTTGAGGTAGCGGATCGGCTCCGGCGCGGCGTCCGCCAGCCGCAGCGCGAGCGCCACCGTCGCGCGCTGCGCCTCGCAGAGGATCTCCGCGTTCAGGTTCTGGGAGCCGGCGAAGACGTGGAACCCCAGGACCTCGAGGTCGGCCTCGGCCAGGTGTCTGAGCAGGCTCGGGACCAGCTCGGCGTCGACGCCGAACTGCTGCGCGCCGCCGCCCATCCGCATTCCGGATCCCTTGACCTTGAAGTCGGGGTTGACCCGGACGGCGACGCGGGGCCGGATCCCGAGCTGCGCGCCGATCTCGGTCACGCGGGCCGCCTCCGTCTCGGACTCCAGCTCGATCGTGACCCCGGCCGCCACCGCTTGAACGAGCTCAGGGGGCGCCTTCCCCGGCCCGGCGAAGCTCACCTGAGCCGGGGGCATCGGGGTGTCGAGCGCGACCTTCATCTCGCCCGCCGAGGCGACGTCGAGCCAGTCGACGAGGCCGCTCAGGTGCTGGACCACCGCCGGCATCGGATTCGCCTTGACCGCGTAGCCGAGCTCGATCTCCTCGGGAAGCGTCGATCTGAGCAGCTCGATGCGGTCGCTCAGCCGCGCCCGGTCGTAGGCGAAGAACGGCGTCGACCCGACGCGATCGGCGAGCCGCTCGAGCTCGATCCCACCCACCCGGTACGGGCCGGCGGTCGGGGCGGTGGGAGCCAGCCCGGCGGTCACCCCGCGCTCATCTCCTCGCGGACGAGGTTGCGATCGATCTTGTTGTTCGGCGACCGCGGCAGCGAGGGGCGCACGAGGACCTGCTCCGGGACCATGTACAGCGGCAGCTCGCGGCGCAACCGGGCGAGCAGCTCCTCGGGCTCGAGCCGGCCGTTGGCGGGGCTGGCGACGAGCACGATCCGCTGCCCGATTCGCTCGTCGTCGACGCCGAGGGCGACCGCCTCGCCGATCAGTCCGGTGGCGTGCGCCACCTGCTCGATCTCGGTCGGGCTCACCCGATAGCCGGAGGTCTTGATCATCTCGTCCTTCCGACCGACGAAATAGAGGAAGCCCTCCGCGTCGCGCTTGACCAGATCGCCCGAGAACACGGCGGCCTCGGCGCTGAGGGCGGGTTGGTGGCCCGGCGCCCGCTTGAACCGCGCTGCGGTCCGGGCCGCATCGTTCCAGTAGCCCATCGCGACCAGCGCGCCGCGGTGGACCAGCTCACCGACCTCGCCGGGATCGCATTCCGACCCGTCCTCGCGCACGACCAGGATCTCGGCGTTCGGGATCGCCTTACCGATCGAGTCGGGGCGCGTATCGACCTCCGCCGGATCGAGGTACGTGGAGCGAAAGGCCTCGGTGAGCCCGTACATCAGGTAGGGCTTCGCGCCGGGGAAGATCCGTCGCAACCGGTCGAGCGTCCCCCGCGGCATCCGTCCGCCGGTGCTGGCGAAGTAGCGCAGGCCGGCGCTGGCGCGATCGTCCCACGCGCACTCGACGAGCTGATTCCACAGCGGCGGTACGCAGGTCAGGCCGCTGATCTGGTGCTCGGCGCACAGGCGCACGACATCCCCCGGCAGCAGGTAGTTGGTCAGCACGACCTGGGCGCCGACCGCAAATGCCGTGGTCAGCTGGCTGAAGCCGGCGTCGAAGCTCAGGGGCAGGACGGCCAGCAGGCGGTCGTTCTCGTCGTTCTCCAGGTATTGGCTGACGCTGTGCGCGCCGGCCAGCAGGTTGCGGTGCGAGAGCACGACACCCTTCGGCTGGCCGGTGCTTCCCGAGGTGTAGAGGATCGCCGCCACGTCGACGTCGATCCGGCCTCGGTCGACGGCGCCGTCCGCGCGGAGCGCGGCCCAGTCGTGCGTGGCGCAGGCCAGCCCGGGCAGGGGGTTTGCAGAAGGGCCGACGACGATCACGTGCTCGAGCGAATCGAGGTCAACGAGCACGTCGGCCAGCAGCTGGAGACGCTCTGCGGAGGTGACCAGCACGCGGGCGCCGCAGTCGGCGAGGATGTGCCCGACCTGGTGGGCGCGCAGCAGCGGGTTGATCGGCACGAAGACCCCGCCCGCGGCCGAGGTTGCGAACGGCGCCACCACCGCCTCGATCCGCTTTTCGAGGTAGATGCCGACCCGACCCCCGGGCGCCAAGCCGAGGGAGCGCAGTCCCCCTGCGAGGTCGAGCGAGTCGCTCCACAGCTCCGCGTAGGTGACCGTGGTGTCGTCGAAGGTCACCGCCGGCCGCTCGGCGCGCGAGACCGCTTGCTCGGCGATCAGGTGATGGAGCTGGGTCTGCATCACCACGCCACGCAGACGAGCTCGCTGTACAGATAGTCGACCTGTCGCGGATCGAGGTCGGCGCTGCGAAACATCTTCCGGCGCGGGGACCGGATCGAGACCGACGGGCGCGGGCGATCCCCCACGACCCGGGTCTCGGCGAGCGTTCCGACCGCGCCGTGGTGCAGCAACAGGTGGCGGGCAAGCGGCCGCGCCAGCTCGCGGTAAAGGCGCGGATTGCTGACGTGAAGGATGCTGACGAAGGCGCGCAGACGCTTGTAGCGGTCCTTGCGAAAGATGACGTAACACGAGTCGTCGCCGCGGATCAGGACCAGGTGGCGGGCCGCCCCGACGCTGGAGTGGTCCCGGTACAGCTGAAGGTCGTGGCCGGTGAGCGTGCGCTCGATCACCTCCGGGTCCGAGCTGATCGACCCACCGCCGGCGCTGCCCGGCCAGGGGAGGTTCGGAACCAGCACCGTTGACGTGTCGAGAAAGCGGAAGCCGAGCCTCGAGTTGATGTCGACGACGTTGCCGCTGGGCGAGAGGTCGGTGAAGTGGCACCCGTCCTGCTCCAGGGCTCGCCTGAGCAGCCGCAGGCTGTGCAGGCGGTACGCGGGCAGAACGCACCAGGCGCCGAGGTTGCAGAACCGCACGCGCCGACCTTCGATCAGGCGCTCGGAGTAGAACGCGAGCTGAACGCCGACGACCTCGCCCGCGTCGACGAGCATGAACCCGGCGTCAGGGCGCTCGACCTCCCAGGGAACCGTGATCGCCTCGGCCCACTGTTCGGCTGAGACGCGACCGTTGAGGTTCGCGTGAAGAAAATCGGCAACCGGACCGACGTCGACCTCGGTGATCGGGGAGACCTCGACGCGACCCGCGATGCTCACCGCCATTGCAGCCGTCTCTGGGGCTCCCCGATCCCGTGGAACCTGAGGTTGATCGTCCGTTTGCACACGCTCCCAATAAACGCACCCGCGCCGATCGCACTTGCGCCACCGTCCACGCTATTTGCGGCGAGGTCGAGCAAAGTCGTCGCGTGCTCAGAAGAAAGTAGATTGGCCCTCCGTTCATCCCACAAGACCGGGTGGCCCAGTCCACCCACGAACGATCACCCGATGGAAGCTGTCACGATCCTCCGTGAACTCTGGCGGCGACGAGCCCTCGTCGCCGCCGTCGCAATCGTCTCGGTCTTCATCGGCTTGGCGATCGCCTACACGATCTCGTTCCCGCCACACAGCCGTAAGTTCGACGTCGGGATCGCGTCCGGCCGAATCCTCGTCGACACCCCCGACTCTCAGGTCGTCGACGTCCAGCCCAAGGGCTCGGGGACGCTCGGCATCCGCGCCGGCGTGCTCGCGAACCTGATGACCGAAGGCGACGTCAAGGCGGCGATCGCGCGCCGGGCCGGGCTCCGCCCGAATCAGCTGCGTGCCGGGGTCAAGGTCGAGGGCGAACTGCCACCTGTGCTCGACGAAGCCACTGGGGATCCGAAGGCCCACTTGCTCATCACCAGCCCGGCGACGAACCCGGACGGCACTCCGCTCCCGATGATCGACATCGAGACGCAGGCGCCCGGGTCTCAGGATGCCGGACGGCTGGCGGACGCCGCGGTTACGGGCCTGAACGACTACCTCGACACCAAAGCGTCGGGCGAGGAAGTCCCCGATGCCAAGCGGCTGCAGCTGACCGGGCTCGGCCCACCGGAGGTTCATCAGGAGACGCGCGGGCCGAGTCGCATGGCCGCCGCCGCGGTCGCGATCTTCACGTTCTTGCTCGGCTGCGCCGCGATTCTGATCGCCTTCCCGCTGGCGCGCGCCTGGCGCGTCGCTGCGACAACCGAGGAGGAGGAGAGTGCCGGAACCCCGCCAAGCTCGAAGCAGCGCCCTGACTGGCGCGCCCGCGTTGCCGCCCTGCGCTGGCATGCCGGCGGCTGGCGGGCGCGGTCATCGACGCAGGCGCCGGCCGAGGCTCTACCCGATGAGAGCACGGCACCGAAGACGCTCGTGGAGGTCGCGGAGTCCGCGCCGGCCACCGGACCGATCGACGAGGAGCCGAGTCTCCACGGCGATGAGCCCAGCGCCAACGGCATCGACGAGGAGCCGAGTCTCCACGGCGACGAGCCCAGCGCCAACGGCGACGAGCCGACTCGCAACGGCGATGGCCAGGTGGCCCAGGCCGGCTCTGCCACGATCTCGTCCTAACGGGTGAGTTGAGAGTCGTCTGACGCCCGCGATGCGGGTCTCAGGCGACGACGCTCGGCGCCGGCGCACGGTCAGGGGCCGACCGTGCTGGTGACGAACGGAGGATCTTCAGCCAGCGTTCGCGCGCCGCGCCCGGCGCCGGCGAGCAGGTGCGCAAGCGTGAGCTCGTCCGCCTCGACCGAGACGGAGAGGGAGCGGTCCCGGAGCTCGGTGGCGATCTGGATCTGATGGTCGTCGATGTGCTCACCCCGGGCGTGGCGACGGGGAACCAGGACCGGGCATTTGCCGGCCTCGAGCGCGGCGATCGCGGCTCCAACGCCCGGCGTGGGCGACGACGACGTCAGCTTCGTGCATCGCCTGGCTCAGGTCGCGCTCGGGGATCGCGCGGTGTCCCTCGACCCCGAGTCCGCCGGTGTCGGTGTCGCCGGTCTGCCAGAGCACCTCCGCGTCCGCGGGGAGGATCGCGAGGAGGCGTCTCACCAGCCGCGGGAATCCAAAGCCACGGTACGTGCCGAGGGTGACCACGACCCGCGAGAGCCGGTTTGAGCGGCGCTCGGCGCTTCCGATCGGGGCGAACGAGTCGAAGACGGACCCCCGGTGCCGCCACCGGTCGCGGGCCCAGAGCGGGTACTGGGAGTAAAGCCAGACGCCGGGAATTCGACTCATCGCACGGCCCGTCGCCGAGGGCCCCTCGCTGCGGGCGGCGCTCTCGATGTAGTGGCATTCGCGCCCTCGAGCCCGCGCGAGGGCGAAGAAGGGCAAGGCCATCGAGGATCCTGTGCTGACCACCGCATCGATGTCGCGGTCGGAGAGGATGCGGTGCGCGGCGGGGAGATTGCTCAGCAGGTTGACGGGGTCGCGCCCGCCGACGAAGCGCACGTAGTCGACTTCCTCGCCGTCGAGCAGCGAACGGCTCTGAGGCGTGTCGAAGGTGGCCCACCGATACGGACCGTCGATGCCCACGAGGCGACGGTGCAGCCGGTGCAGCTGCTTCAGATGCCCCCCGGTCGATGCGACCAGCAGGGTGCTCAGTTGAGCTCCCCCCAGTGCGCGGTCACCAACTCGCGGGTGTTCGCAATGTTGCGTCCGCTCGAGGCGCCGAAGACGATCGATTCGCACGTTCGGCTGCGCGCAGACCCACTCGATCGCCTCGCGCGCCGGGATCGCCCCGACGCGAAGACCGACATCGCGACCGCGCGGAACGCGGCGCTCGCGCAAGGCCGCCTCGTATGCGGCCGCGCCGCCGCACATCCGGAAGCCGATCTTGTTGATGTTCGAGCAGACGATCGGGTTCTCGATCCCCTGGCGCTCGAGCACCGGCAGCAGCGCCGGCAGGTTCATCGTGATGAAGCCCGGCTCGGCGTCGTAGCGCTCGCGCGACGTGGTCCGCGAAGATCCTGAAGGCTCGCTCGAATCCGAGGCCGAGGAGCAGGTCGACGACGACGTTCTGCAGGAAGATGACCGGGGTCCGCAGGCCGTCGAACATCTTCATCTCGGCGTCGATGAGCAGCGTCGTGATGCCTTCGATGTCCTGCTTGGCGACCGAGGTGCCGCCCCGGATCGTGGCGTCGATCAGCCCGTCGTCCGGCAGGAAGCGCCGCACCGCGCCGAGCATCCCGTTCTCGGTCACCGCGTTTGCGTACTTGTGCGCGTAGGGCATGCAGGGGTAGAAGGAGAAGTCCGTCGGTAGCGGTCCGGGTTGCGCGCGCACGTGGTCGCAGACTTCGGCGATCCGGTCGTGGGTCGTGCACATGAAGCCGCGGATCCCCTCGTCGTAGGCCGCGTCGAGCACCTCGATGACCGCGTCCAGCGATTGGAAGCGCATCGCCTGCGCCCGCGCCTTCTCCTCGGACATGTGATTGACGCCGAAGAACTGGTTGTCGCCGAACAGCAGCCTGTCCATCGTCGACCTACCCGCGGGTCTCGGCTCGAGCCGACGGCGTGCGCCGGCTCGGGCTCGGCTCACGGGCGGCGGAAGCGCCGTGTGCGCTTGCGGCGGAGCGCTGCTCGGCCGCCGGTCTTCGCCAGCGCGCGTCGACGCCCCCTTGCCGGCGTCCGTCGACCATCATCGCGATCACGCGGTCGGTGACGGCCGCGCTCTCGAACCCGTTCAGGCCCGTCGGCTCGCCGTTCTGCACCCGCTCGACGAAGTGGTCGAGCTGCGCGCTGTACTCCTCGCCGCGCAGGTAGAAGCCCACCGGCTCGGTGAGCTCGGTCGTGTAGCGGACATTCCAGCCCTGCTGGTATCCGGCGGGGATCGGCGCGTTACCCCGCAGGTAGACCTGGCACTCCTGGCGGTCGGCGTAGATCCGCCCGCCCGTCCCCCAGACGGTGATCCGGGTGGTCATCTTCCGGCATGACTCGTCGGACCAGTTGACCGCGATCCGCGCCGAGCGTGCCGCCGTCGTCGAACAGGGTGCTGAAGACCTCGTCGTCGATCTCGCGGGAGAAGATCGACTTGAGGATCGTGCCGCCGACCCCGCTCGGCGCGCCGAGATACCAGTTGATCAGGTTGATCGGGTGGGCCGCGTAGTCGTAGAGGCTGCCGCCGCCCTCGTCCTTGTGGCTGCGCCAGGTGCCGCCCTTTGGCCGCAGGACAACCGGGCCGTAGGCCTCGCCGAGGACGCTGCTGACCGTGCCGATCGCTCCCGCGTCGAGCAGGTCCTTGACCTCGCGGAAGCTGCCCACGAACCGGTTGTGATACCCGACCTGCGTGACGACGCCGGCCCGTCGTGCCGCCTCGGCCAGTTCCTCGGCGTCCGCCGCGCTGAGCGTGAGCGGCTTCTCGCAGAAGACGTGCAGCCCACGCTCGATCGCGGCGCGCACCAGCCCGTGTGCGTCTTGGACGGGGTCGCGATCAGGACCGCGTCGAGATCGACGTCGCGCAGCATCGCCTCGTAGCTGCCGTGGGTCGGGAGCCCGGTCTCCTTCCGCAGCACGCTTCGCACATAGCTCGCCGGGTCGCAGACCGCCGCGATCTCGACCTCGGGGTGCATGTTGGCGATCGCCAGGTGCGAGAGGCCCATCTTGCCGAGCCCGACGACCGCGAGCCTGATCACGTCCGCCCCCGTCGGCAGCTGGCCGTTCGCTTGCGGTGAACTGATTCCGCCCTCATGTACTAGCAACGCCGAACCGACGCGCGCGCTTCCGTCAGCGCCACCGCTTGACCGCCGTCCGCGCCGCGTCCAAGCAGACGGGCCGACGGTCGGTCTGCAGCGACGATGCGGTCCATCAATCCCCGCGCGTTCTCGGGGGTGACGGTGTTGCGCGCCTGAAGCCACGACCCGGGGCGGGTCGCCCCTTCGTCGCTCGTGTAGGCCCGCCGGTAACCATGCTGGCGCAGCGTGCGCAGCACCCGGCGGTCATAGGAGCCAAACGGACACGAAGCCTCCGTGATCGGCTGTCCTGCCGCCTCCTCGAGCAGCTCCCGGGCGTCGGAGAGCTCCTCCTTGAGACCGCGCTCGTCGAGCTGCTGCCAGGGACGGTGGTGCATGCCGTGGCAGCCGATCCCCATCCCGGCGTCCACAAGCCTCCGGACATCGTCCCCGTCGACGAATCCTGGGTCGCCCAGCCTGCCGGCAACGATGAAGAACGTCGCGAACAGGCCCCGGGTGCGAAGCACATCGAGCGCGTAGTTCACATCGGAGGCGTTGCCGTCGTCGAACGTCAGTCGGATGCCGGTGTGCCCGTTGATCGCGTCCAGCACCGACTCGAACTGATGCGAGTCGAGCCAAACCTGCTCCTCGCCTGGGTCCAGGAGCCGCTCCGGCTTGCCGATGCCGTGAAAGGTGAGGTTGATCGTCCTGTGGGTCAACGCTGGCCCTTCCGTCAGGGCCGGGCCGACTGGACATCATGCCCGGGCCCCGTTTGGGCCTCGGAGCCCATGGCCACGAGCGCCTCAGGGCCGAGATCACCACGCGCTCGCGGACGGGAGGGCCGCCCCGCCGCCGAGACGGCGTACTCGCTGGGCACGCCGTATGGCGCCGGCGAGCGGCCCAGGATCGTCCTCAGTGCCATCCTGCTCGCCGTTCGGCGGCGTCGCCCCACCTCACCGCGGCCCGCGTACACGGACCGAAGCGAGAGGGCGGCAGTGAGGACGGCGAAGTGAAGCGCGCGATGGGTCCGCGAGAAGTGCTTGCGGGCGTAGCTGATCCGGCTGTGGAACTTGAGGCTTTCGAGGCTCGGCTTCACCGGGACATCGGCGCCGTAGTGGCGGATCGTCATCGAGGGCAGGTGGCGCACCTCCCAGCCCGCGCTTTTGATCCGCCAGCAGAGATCGGTCTCCTCCGAGTACATGAAGAACCGTTCGTCGAAGAAACCGGAGCTCTCGAGCGCCTCGCGCCGCGCGAGCATGAACGAGCCGCTGGTCCAATCACACTCCACCTCGCAGTCATAGAGCGCGAGGTCGACCTCGCGCTCGCCGAGCCATCGCGGACGTTTGGGCAGACGCTCGGCCGAGAAGTTGTCGCCGAACGCCCGCAGCGCATTCGGAAAGCGGCGAATCGTCGGGTCCAGGTCACCCTCGGCATTCACCTGGCGTACACCGACCAACCCGACCCCGGGCCGGCGGTCGAGGCCGTCGATCAGATCACCGATACTCCCCTTGAGGATCTCGGTGTCCGGATTCAGGAACAGCACGTAGCGGGCGTCGCAGGTCATCAGCGCACGGTTGTTCGCGTACCCGAAGCCGCGGTTGCGGCATCGGATCAGGCGCACACCGGGAAACCCGGCGGCCACGATGTCGACGGTCCGGTCAAGCGACCCGGCGTCGACCACGACCACGTCTGCAACCAGCCCTCCGAGGTTGGAGAACAAGCTGTTCAGGCAGGCCTCGATCCAGCCCGCGCTGTTGTACGTGACGATGATGATGGCGATGTCGATGTCGTCCACTGCCGGTTAACAAACGTCGCGGCCCCGGCCGGTCTTCCGGAAATGAACGCCCGGCGAAGCGACGTCGCCAATCTGTAGTAGACGCACTGATGTGGGCCGCGAATTGGAGTAATCGCGCCTGAGCGGAAGATGCCCGTTTCGCCGCGGCTATTCGGCGCAGAGATGCCGCACTCGTGCCTGCGGCGAATCGAAACCCGGGGTGCATCCCGATCCGGGCGTCGCAAACACTGGGGTGGGCGCCCCAGTGCCAGACCCGCGCACCTCACCTACCGTTGCGACCGAGCGACCGGGGACTTTTTCGGATCCGTGGCCATGATGAGTCGAGGGATCCGGGATCGGAGCCGGTGGGACGCTCACAACCGGCCCCGTGATCCACGAGACCGGTTCGGGTACAAGATTACACCTGGGGGTGACCGTGCGACTCGACTATTCCGAGAGGGCCAGGGCTCGTGGCGGGACGGAACCTGCCCGGTCGCCGCAGACGGCCACAGATGACCGAGATCTCGAACGCCGCGCAATCGCGGCGGCCAAGGACGGCGACTGGGACGCGCTCCATTACTTGTACGTGCGGTACGCCGACGACGTCCAGCGCTTGGTCCAGAGCATCGTCCGCGACCCCCACGAGGCCGAGGACATCACCCAGGACGTGTTCGCGAAGCTGGTCAGGGCGATCAGGAAGTATCAGGAGCAAGAGGTGCCGTTCGCAGCGTGGATCAGTCGCGTCGCGCGCAACGCCGCGCTCGACAACCTGCGTGCCAAGCGCCAGATTCCGGTAGCGGAGGTGCGAACCTCGGACCTCGGCCTCGATCAGACCGCGCACGATCGCGCGCAGTCGCTGAAGGAGGCGCTCGCGACTCTGCCCGAGGCACAGCGACAGGTTCTCGTGCTGCGTCATATCTCGGGTCTGTCGCCGAACGAGATCGCCGAGCGCCTTGGCAAGACCGAGTCGTCGATCCAAGGCCTTCACCATCGCGGGCGGGCGACCCTGAAAGCGGCTCTGATCGAACGCGGAGCAGCTCCCGTGACGGCTACCCAGCGGAGCGAGTTCCGCTGATCGGCGGTTACTTGTCTGCCTGAGCCCGTCCGGTGACGCGCTCGGCTACGCGGCCGTCGTCCAAGTCCGCGAGGTAGAGCAGGGCTGCGTGCCTGAGCAGCAACGGGAGCGACGAGCGCTGATGGTTCGCCTCGCGATCGAGGCGGGTCGTGCAGCTGTCGTCGAGTTCGAGCGTCAGGACCCGCGCCCGCCCGTCCGGCGGCTCCGTCCCGAATCGCGGTAGGCGCGCCGCCGCGCGCCCGCTGTCGAGTTCGGACAGGTAGTACGCGACCGCCTGTTCCATGAACTGATCGACGCTGAAACCCATGCTCCCCGCGCGCTCTTCAAGGGAGTTCCAGCCGAACCGAGTAAAGGTGAGGGGGATCTGGAGTGGCATGCCCGTACCTGTGAGTCGGCGCCAACCATAGCGCCAGCTTGGGCCGCTCTCGCCCGGTTCCCCCCAATCTGGGACTAACTTCATCCTCAGCACCACAGCGCCGGGCGGGAGGCCACCGCGCGGCAGTCTTGTGCCCGGGGGCCGGGCCGGCGCGGCCGAGGCTAAGATCGATTCGATGCCCACCAACGGCACCGCCACCTGGTCCGTCTACCTCTCCGGCGAGATCCATTCCGACTGGCGCGAGCGGATCGCCGAGGGCGCGCGCGAGGCCGGGCTCCCGGTCGAGCTGCTCGCCCCCGTGACCGATCACGCCGCCTCCGACGACGTCGGGGTCGACATCCTCGGCGCCGAGCCGGAGGGCTTTTGGAAGGACCGCAAGGGGGCCGGCGTCAACGCCGTCCGCACCCAGACCCTGCTGAGCCGCGCCGACGTCGTCGTCGTCCGCTTCGGCGACAAGTACCGCCAGTGGAACGCGGCGTTCGAGGCCGGCTACGCCGCCGCGCTCGGCAAGCCGCTGATCACGCTGCACGACCCCGAGCTCACCCACGCGCTCAAGGAGGTCGACCGGGCGGCGATGGCGGTCGCCGAGTCGCCCGAGCAGGTGGTCGAGATCCTCGCGTACGCGATCACCGGGCCCGGCGTCCGCGCCTAGGCTGCCGCGCCGGCGAGCGGGACGACGATCGCGCCGAAAGACTGGCTGCGCCCCTGGCCGTGCTCGCGTGCGGTGACCGCGACGGCGATCGCGTCGCGAACGTCCTGATTGGTCCGCGCCGGGATGCCGGTTAGCCCGAGGCGCTCGAGCCCCGCGGTCGTCCACGTCGCCCGCGACCCGCGCCGCGAGCCGAGCCAGCGCGTCCACGAGGCGGTCGGGAAGACCTCGACCACGTCGGCGTCGAGGCGCCGGGCGAGCAGCTCGTGCAGGGAGAGCCCGCGCCGCACCCAGTCGTAGTAGTCGGAGCCCGCCTCGAGCGTCGCCAGGTCGGGGGTCCAGCGGATCGCGCAGACCGCGCGCGCGAGCGCCAGCTCGTCGCTTCGCAGGTGCGCTCCCGGGGGCGCCGGGGCGGCCGGGCTGTCGATCCCCACCACCGCCGGCGAATGGGTCAGCAGCGCCTCGAGCACCGCCTGCGGATCCCGTACCGAGCGCTGCAGCTCGACCACCGAGTTCGCGTCGATCACCGCCAGGTCAAAGCCCTTGCGCCGCCCGCCGACGTCGATGCCCGCCCACCTCTCCACAGCTACTCTCTCGGCGACCATAGCGTCATCCGGAGGGGTGGCAGAGTGGTTGAATGCGGCGGTCTCGAAAACCGTTATGGGCGTTTTCTCGTCCATCGAGGGTTCGAATCCCTCCCCCTCCGCTAGAAGCTCAAAACGCCCGCTCAGGGCGCTTTTCAGCCGCAAGACGCGAGTCTGACGCCCGTCGACCGAGGCCAGGCACCCACCCCGAGACCGGCGACATCTGCGCCTGTCGCCTGAGCTGCCGATCGCACGACGATCACAAGGCGTGCTTGCAGAAACCCGAGGGCTGGATTGACATCGAGCGGCGTGAGCCCGGTGGCGGCTCTCAGGCCGCCACCGGCGTCGGGCCGGCGACGACTCCGTCGTCGTGCAGGCGCCCGATCTCCGTCGCGCTGAGCGAGAGCACCTCCGCGAGGATCTCGTCGGTGTGTTCGCCAAGCTCCGGGGCGCGCCTCGGCGCCAGCCGGCCCTGCTCGCTGAAGTGAAGCGGCGAGCCCGGCATCAGATAGGTGCCGACGCCGGGCTGCTCGACCAGCTCGAACATCGGGTTCTCGGTCGAGCAGCGCGGGTCGTGGTCGACCAGCTCGAGGAAGGTCTGGTACGGGCCCCAGCACACCCGGTGGCGATCGAAGATCTCCTCGATCTGGTCGAACGTGCGGCTGGTCGTCCACGGCTTGAGGATCGCGCCGAGCACCTCGCGCGCGGCGAAGCGGTCGCCCTCCAGGCTCAGGTCCAACCCCATCGTGCTCTCGACCAGGCCAAAGGCATCCCGCAGGCCGGTCGCCTCGACGAGGGCCTGCCACTGCGAGGGCGTCAGCGCGACGATCATGATCCGGCGCCCGTCGCTGGTCAGGAAATCGCGCCCGAAGGCGCCATAGAGGTAGTTGCCCTCCTTCTGGCGCTCGTGCCGGCAGATCTGCGCCTCGGCGATCTTGCCGAGGTTGCCGACCATGGCGAACGCGACGTCCGAGAGCGCCACGTTGACGAGTTGACCCTCCCCGGTCAGCCGCCGGTGGCGCTCGGCGGCGAGCAGGCCGGTTGCCGCCAGGGTGCCGGTGATCGCGTCCCAGGCGGGCAGCAGGTGGTTGAACGGGACCGCGAGGTTGCGAGGACCCGTCGCCCAGGGGAAGCCGGTCGCCGGGTTGACCGTGTAGTCCACGGCCGAGCTGCCGTCGTAGTTGCCCGTGATGCTGACGGCGATCAGGTCGTCGCGATGCCGGCGCAGGGCCTCGTAGGCGAGCCACCCCCGGGTCGGGAAGTTGGTCAGCAGCATGCCGGCGTCGGGTCCCGGCTCACTGATCAGCGCCGTCAGCAACTCCTTGCCACGCGCGGAGCGCAGGTCCACTTGGATCGAGCGCTTGCCCTTGTTCAGCCCGGCCCAGAAGAGACTGACCCCGTCCTCGGTGATCGGCCAGCGGCGGCGGTCGAGCCCGCCGCCGATCGGGTCGAAGCGGATCACGTCGGCGCCGAGCTGGGCCAGGGTCATGCCGCCGAGCGGCGCGGCGACGTAGGCCGAGCCCTCGATCACGCGCAGCTTGTCGAGGATGCCCGGCACGGCGGCCCCGGTCAGGCGAGAACGCCGACGAAAGCCCAGTCGAGCACCTGCTCGGGCGGCTCCCCGGCGCCCCGGTCGGCGTGGACGATGACACGCAGGTCGGCGAGCGTCGCATCGACGTGCTCCAGCTGCCGCTTGCCGACCACCGCCACCTCGGCGCCGAGGATATCCCCTTCGAACACGGGCGCCAAGTGGTCACAGCTGCGCCAGGCGACGATCGTGGCCAGGCCCGGTAACGCCCTGGCGGCCTGCGCGGCTGCGATCGAGATCGTCTGGCCGCCGTAGACGAGCCGGCGCCCGTGCGCCCCCGCGCCCGCGTCGCGATGAGTCATCGCCATGTTCAGGGTGAGGCGCGCGAGCTCGGGTGCCGCGGTTACCGTGTCGCGTCCCTCGATCTCGAAGACCATGCCCGCCTCGGGGTCGGCCGCTGCGTCGTCGAGACGCTCGCGCAACAGCCGGTAGCGCCACTGCGCCGGGACGGCGGCGCGCACCCGCTCGGGATCGAGCTCGCTCGGGATCTCCTCGAAGCGGTCGGCGTGACCGGTCGCGACCTCGGGATCGCGGACCGGGATCATGGGGCAGCGAACGAAGTCGAGCACCTGCTCGCCGCGCTGGTTACGGGTTCGGATCCGCAGCGCCACCAGACCGCTGCCGCTGCCGTCGGCCCGCGGCCGGTTCTGCTTCATCGCGATCACTTCGGTCCGGGTGGTGAGCGTGTCGCCGCAGAACACCGGCCGCTCGAGCACCAACCCCCTGTAGAAGAGGTTCCCGAGCACCCGCTGGCTGGGCGGCGTGGACTGGCCGATCGCCACGTCGCAGACCAGGTTCGGATGGACGAGCGCCTCCTCGAGGTCGGTCACCTCGCGGCTCAGCTCCCGATCGAGCGCCAGCGCCAGGCAGTCCCCCGCCACAGCCTGATGGATCGCAGCGTGACCGCCGGTGATCGTCAACGCCGGGGCGTCGAAGACCTGGCCGGGCTCGAGGTCCTCGAAGAACGGGCCGCCGACTTTGACTCTGTGACCGCCGCTGATCGCATCCCTCCTCCGGGTGGCGAGTGGGTGGAGACTAGATCAGAGCGTATGCTCGCAATCGCATGAGGGCCCGCCGTTCCTGCCTCTCCGCCCCGGCTCGCCCGGCGCGCAAGCTCGAGAAGGCCGCCTCGCTGGCCCCGGATGAGGTGATCGTCGACCTCGAGGACTCGGTGCCGCCGGATCTCAAGCCAGAGGCGCGGGCCGCGGTCGCCGAGGCGCTTGCCGGCAAGGAGTGGGCCGCGGCGACGGTGACCGTGCGCGTCAACGGCGTTGCGACACCGTGGTTCGAGGACGACCTGCGGGCGATCGCGTCCGCCGGCGAGCGGCTCGACTGCGTGGTCGTGCCCAAGGTCGAGCGCGCCGCGGACCTCGAGCGCGTCGGCCGCCTGCTCGCCGAGTCCGAGCGCCGGGCCGAGCGGGCGCGCCCGCTCGGCGCTTCAGGCCCTGATCGAGTCCGCGCTCGGGTTGCGCGACGTCGAGGAGATCGCCGGGTCGTCGCCCCGGCTCGAGGCGCTGATCCTGGGCCCCGCCGACCTCAGCGTCTCGCTCGGCTTCCCCTCTCCGGATGCGGGCGAGCGCTGGGACTTCGTCCGCGGGGCGCTGCTCGTCGCGGCGCGCGCCGTGGGCATCCAGGCGATCGACGGGCCCCATCTGCAGATCTCCGACCGCACGGGGCTCGAGGCGTCGGCCCTGCGCGCCCGCGAGTTCGGCTTCGACGGCAAATGGGCCCTCCATCCGGCCCAGATCGAGCCTCTGAACGAGATCTTCTCCCCCGCCCCCCTAGAGCTCGAGCGGGCCAACGCGATCCTCGCGGCCCTCGACGCGGCGTCCGACCGCGGCGCCGTCATGCTCGACGGCGAGATGATCGACGAGGCGAGCCGCAAGCGGGCCGAGCAGACGCTCGCCCGGGGCCGGGGGAGCGCCGTCGGCGGACCGGAGCCCGCCGCATGAGGTGGGTCTATGAGTTCTCCGAGGGCTCGCGCGAGCAGCGAGACTTGCTCGGGGGAAAGGGAGCGAACATTGCCGAGATGACCCGGGTGCTCGGCGCCGAGCGGGTGCCGGCCGGGTTCACGATTACGACCGAGGCCTGCGTCGCCTACACGTCGGGCGGCCAGCCTCCACCGGGGCTCGCCGAGCAGGTCGACGAGGCCCTCGGCGCGCTCGAACGAAGCGCCGGCAAGCGCCTCGGTGACCCCGGGGATCCGTTGCTGGTCTCGGTCCGATCCGGGGCGCGAGCCTCGATGCCCGGGATGCTCGACACGATCCTCAACCTCGGCCTCGACGACGAGGCCGTGCACGGGCTCGCCCGTAGCACCGGTGGCGATCGCTTCGCCTGGGACGCGTACCGCCGCCTCGTGCAGATGTTCGCCAACGTGGTCCGCGAGATCCCGAGGGCGAGCTTCGAGTCCGCCCTGCGCGAGGCCAAGGCCCAGGTCGGCGCTCGGCAGGACACCGACCTCGACGCCGACGCCCTGCGGCGGTTGACGGCGACGTTCAAGGAGGTGTTCGAGCTGCACACCGGCGAGCCGTTCCCCACCGACCCGCGCAGCCAGCTCGAGCAGGCGATCACCGCGGTCTTCGACTCCTGGAACGGCGAGCGAGCCGTGACCTACCGCCGCATCAACGGCATCCCCGACGACTGGGGCACCGCGGTCAACGTGCAGCAGATGGTCTTCGGCAACCGCGGCGAGACCTCGGGCTCGGGCGTCGCCTTCAGCCGCGACGATCGCACTGGGGAGCCGACCCCGTCCGGAGACTTCCTGGTCAACGCCCAGGGCGAGGACGTCGTCGCGGGGATCCGCAACCCCGAGGAGCTGACCGTGCTGGCTGAGCGGATGCCGGACGTGCACGCAGAGCTGATCCGCGATCTCACCCTGCTCGAGGCCCACTACAAGGACATGCAGGACGTCGAGTTCACGGTCGAGGAGGGCCGGCTATTCCTGCTGCAGACACGCAGCGCCAAGCGCCCCGCTCAGGCGGCGGTCCGCTTCGCGCTCGACGCGGTCGAGGAGGGCCTGCTGTCGCGCGAGGAGGCCCTGCGGACGATCGATGCCGACTCGCTCGAGGCCCTGCTCCACCCCGTCTTCGACCCCGGCTTCGACTACGAGACGCTGACCACCGGGGTCGCTGCCTCGCCGGGCGCCGCCAAGGGGGCGATCGTGCTCACCGCGCTCGAGGCGGTTCGCCGGGCCGCCGGCGGCGAGGACGTGATCTTGGTGCGGCCGTTCACCGAGGTCGACGACGTGGCGGGCTTCGCGGCCGCTCGCGGGATCCTCACGTCGCAGGGAGGCAAGGCCTCCCATGCCGCCCTGGTCGCGCGCGGCATGGGCCGGCCGTGCGTGGCCGGAGCCTCCGAGGTCGAGGTCGACGAGGAGGGCGGCGTGGTCCGGATCCGCGACACCGAGCTCGTGACCGGCGAGCTGATCGCAATCGACGGATCGAGCGGAGCGGTCACCCGCGACGACGTTCCGCTCGTCGAGCCCGGGATCAGCAAGGACTTCAGCGAGGTGCTGGGCTGGTCCGACGAGCTGCGGCGGATGGGCGTGTACGCCAACGCCGACACGGCGGAGGACGCGGCCAGGGCCCGCTCCTTCGGCGCCGAGGGGATCGGGCTCTGCCGGACCGAGCACATGTTCTTCGGCGCCGGTCGGGCGAGCTTGGTCCGGGGGATGTTCATCGCCGCCGAGCGCTGGCGGCGCGCGGAGCTGGAAGCATCGCGCGGGGTGGGCGCGGCGCAGTCGCCCGAGCTCGACGCCGCGCGCGGCGCGTTTGAGGAGGCGCTGGATCGGCTCGGCGAGCTGCAGCGAGCCGACTTCGCGGCGATCCTGCACGAGATGCGGGGCCTACCGGTCACGGTGCGGTTGCTCGACCCGCCGTTGCACGAGTTCCTGCCGCTCGAGCACTTCGAGGCGGAGGTCCGCGAGCTCGAGCGCGTCGACGAGGCGGGCCGGCTCGAGGAGGCGCGCCAAACGACGGAGCTCGTCCGCGACCTCCAAGAGGCCAACCCGATGCTCGGTACGAGGGGTATCCGCCTCGGCTTCCTCTATCCGCAGATCTACGAGATGCAGGTGCGGGCGCTGATCGCGGCGGCGGCGGATGCGGCCGCGGGAGGCGACCCGCCGCAGATCGAGATCATGGTGCCCCTGGTCGCCTACGAGACCGAGCTCCGCGAGCTCCGTCGGCGGGTGATCGAGGTCGCCGAGGAGGCCGGTGGTCAGCGGGTCGTGCCGTTCACCATCGGCACGATGATCGAGCTACCCCGCGCCTGCCTGGTCGCCGACCGGATCGCCGAGCAGGCGGACTTCTTCAGCTTCGGCACCAACGACCTCACGCAGACGGCGATCGGCCTCTCGCGCGACGACGTCGAGGGCGGCTTCATCGCCAGCTACCTGGAACGTCGGATCATCGACCGCAGCCCGTTCGAGGTCATCGACAGCCCCGGGGTCGGCGAGCTGATCAGGATCGGGACCGAGCGTGGCCGCGAGGCGAAGCCCGAGCTCAAGTGCGGGGTCTGCGGGGAGCACGGCGGCGATCCGGAGAGCATCCGGTTCTTCGATTCGATCGACCTCGACTACGTCAGCTGCTCACCCTTCCGGGTGCCGATCGCCCGGGTCGCCGCGGCGCAGGCAACGATCGGCTGATCCGGCGCCCCTCGACCCACGAGAGCGTGTTGGCTTCGTCAAGCGAGGTGGCCCGGCTGGTGGGGTTCACCCACCGGCCCCGCTAGTAGCGCCTGGTCTGCCCGCCCGCTCAGCCCTCGAAGAAGCGAAGGATCGCCGCGTGAGTCTGCTTTGGGGCCTCGAGTTGGGGGACGTGGCCGCAATCGAGCTCGAGGTGGCGGGCGGTCGGCAGCGCGCGCTCGACGTGCTTTCGGAAGCCGATCGGCACGAGTTGGTCCTGACGACCCCAGATGAACAGGGTCTCGGATGAGATCCCGCCGAGACGAGTCCACAGCCCCTGCGCTCCGTGTGGCTCGTCGAGGTAGATGCTCCGCGCCGCCTCATAGAAGGCGACTCGGCCCCGCGGCGTGAGGAACGAGCGCAGGAACTCATCCACGCCGGCGGCAGACCAGCCGTCTTTTCCCCCCGGAACAAGGTTTCGCACGATCGGCTCGGTGATGACCCGCGGTGCGGGCTGGATCAGTCCGAGCAGCGGCAGTGGGGCCTGCAGCAGCCAGCGCCAGCGGCGGTCTCGCAGCCACGCAAGCGCCGGGCTGAGCAGCGCGACCCGCTCGGCGCGCTCGGGTTGAAGCAGCGCGAGCTCGATCGCCACCCGACCGCCCATGCTGTTGCCGATCAGGTGCGCGCTCTCGATCCCGAGCGCGTCGAGCAGGGCGACAACGCAGTCGGCGAAGTAGGGCGCGTCGAAGGGTGCGATCAGCGGCTTGTGGGAGTCACCGAACCCGGGCAGGTCGAGCGCGATCACCCGATGGCGCTCGGCCAGTGCGGCGACGGTGGGCAGGAACGATGCCTTCGTACCGCCGAGCCCGTGAACGCAGACCACCGGGTCGCCGCCGCCCGCGAAGAGGGTGGAGATCCTGCCGCGCCGGGTCTCGAACGATTCGAAGCGCAGGCGTCGGTCGTCGGCGAGGTCGCTGGTGGCGGCGAGAAAGCCGACCCCGAGGTGGAGGTTCTGGCGCACGCTGAGCCGCCGGGCGCGAAATGCGTCCATGCCACCGCGCACGTCGCGGGCGATCTGCTCCCAGGTGGCACCGTCGGCGCTGAGGACCGCGTCGGGCTGTTCGTCGGAGGCCGGCTGGAGGTCGATCGCGTCGAGCTCGATTACGGCGTCCCACTCGCCGTCGCCGTTGACCGCCAGCCGGATGCGAGCCTCCCCGCTGGGCACGTCGATCACCTCGGGATCGAAGCGCTCGACCAACGCGGCGAGCGCCGGGGGCGGCCGGTCTGCGCCCCAACGGCGCTTCTCTGCCTCAGCGGCGGCCACGGTTGGAGTATGAGGAGTGCGGGGCGCGAAGCGGCCTTGGACTCCGTGCTGCCCACGGCGTGGTCGCGGACCGTCTCGACAGGACGGGTGGAGATGCAGCGCCCCCAGGCCGGCTCAGGGGTCCTACGTGATCACCTACGAGATGCCGGCGTCACGGAAGCCCGCCCTCCGGCGGGGGCATAACGACCGGCTCGTTTTGCCGAGCGGCGCGGGAACACAGGGCCAGACAAGGGGCACTGTTTTTCGGGTGTTCGTCGGTGCAGCATGCTGCCGATGACCGCCCATGCTCGTCCTCGTAAACACGATTGAGCCCTACCTCGGCTGACTACTGTGCTCTGATCAGCTTGCCCTCAGGGGTCAGCTCGACGAAGTGCGAGGCTTCGCCGTCCCGGTAGCGCTGACACTGGTTCTCGGCCCGGTTGTCGACGTCCTCGCGCGGGTCATGCGCGATGTCGGTGACCCAGTCGTCGAGGTCGGGGAGACGCTCGGCGATGCACGGGCCGGATGAGAGGTCAGCAGGCCCGCGTCGAGATCGTGTCCTCGATCAGTGCCCTGGGTCGTTGCCGGACAGCCACGTGATCTTGGTCATCGCCGATCCCAAGGCAGCGCTATGGGACGAGGTTGATCGTATGGGTGCCCGAGCTGTCCCCGTCGATCAGCCGCATCCCGACGACGGCAAACGCGGCGGTCGAGCCGATGTTGACACAGGAATCGAACGCGTCCCAGTAGACGTATACCGGTCCGTAGGGACCGGCCCAGAAGGCGCCATCGTCAGCCTCGGCATAGAAGGCCGAATAGCGGTTGTTGGTCGAGAAGGCCCAGACCTGCTGCCCAAAATCGACGCTCCACCAACCGAGGGTCTGCCACTTTCCGTCTTCGGCGCAGCCGTCCGGGCTATAGCGCATTGCGGCGATCCAGACCCGCGATCCATAGCTGTTTCGGAAGTTGATCTTCATGGGCCTAGGTGGCGGCTGGGTCGTCACCGCGTTCGCGGACGCGATCGGCCAGCGGCTTACGGGGAACGTCGCCAGCCTCCCGCGGCGGCGTCGCGTTCCCTGGCTCCGCGTCCGGACGACGCTTCTCGCTTGGCTCGGACTCATCCCAGCCCGGTGGGAGATCAACCACCCGGTGCCTGGCTTTGGAGACTCCCGGGTGGTCGAAGCCGCCGCGAGGAGCCGGACGCTCGCGCCAGTCACCTTGATCCGACATCGCGACCTCCTTGACTGGGTTGAACGAGACCATATGGTCTCGTTCCGATCCTCCAGCCGGGCGGGAATCGGCGTCAAGTCGCCTGGACGTTTAGGCCAGCTAGGCTCGCGTTGCCTCCGAGCGGGCGAACCTGACCTCGCTCGAGCGACCGGGGCGCGGCCTGACTATCCCATCGGCTATCCCACCACAGCCGCCCTCAGGCCCTGCGCCGCTTGATCAAGCCAAGTGGGTCTGCCTCTGTCTCAGGCTCGAAAACCGTTATGGGCGTTTTCTCGTCCATCGAGGGTTCGAATCCCTCCCCCTCCGTCACAGAGCCAGATTCCGCTAGTTGATGCGGCCCGCTGGCTTCGATCAGACCCGTTCAGCGGTCTCCCGGCCTCTCTCCTGACCTACCCCACGACCTTGAACTTGTCCTTCGCCGGGCTGGAGTCGGCGTTGCCCGCCGCGTCGATGGCCCGGACCTGGAACCTGTGCTTGCCCTCGTCGAGGTGCTTGACCGTCTTCGGCGACGTGCATGCCTTGAAGGGCTTGTTGTCGAGCTTGCACTCGAAGGTGGAGTTGGGCTCCGAGGAAGTGAACTTGAACTTGACCTTGGTCTTCTCGGTCTTCTTGGGCGCGTCCTTGGTGAAGTGGGTCTTTGGCGGGGCCGTGTCGGGGGGCGGCGGCGGAGGCGGAGGTGGCGGCGGGGGCGCGACGCAGGCCACCGCCGTCGCGTCACAGAAGGCCCTGGCAATGGCCGCGTGTCCGGCTTCGTTGGGGTGAACCCTGTCGTACATGAACGCCTGGCCGTTGGCCTTGAACGCGGCAGACGGGTCGGCGACCGGAATGCCGAGCTTGGCCGCCTCTTGGTAGATGACGTCGTTGAGGCCAACATCCTTGCCGGTGTCGGAGAGGTCGATCGCGAGGTTCGCGCCAAGCCCGGCCAAGTCGAACTCGGCCTCGCTTGGCAGGCCGACACCGGGGTTGTAGTAGGCCATCACCGCGAACCGCTCATCCGCGGGGTCGGCGTCGAGCGCGGCCTGAAGCTGGGAGAGGATCCAAGCGAGGTTGGCGCGGTATGGGCAGGTGCTCGGATCGTCCCAGTTGGTCGTGCACTGGCCGTTCAGGTAGTCGTTGCCGCCGATGTCGATCGTCACCGCCTTGGTGTCAGAGGCGGCGTTGATGTCGGCGAGCGCCTGGGTCAGCTGGCCGCCGTCCTTCAACGATGTGCTGGTCGCCCCGTTTTGGGAGCGGTTAAGGAGCTGGTCGGCGCCGAGGCTCGGCTGGTAGGTCGCGTACATCCAGCCGACGTAGCTGGACGGCTGCCCAACCCCGAATCCGGCCGCCACCGAGTCGCCGAGGGCGACGTAGGGATGGTCGACGGCCGCAGCGGATCCCGGCGCCGCGACGAGCAGCGATGCAAGGCACGCCGTGAGCGCCCATACTGCGCGTCGGGCCAGGCCGGATCGCCGTTGCGTCGGTCGGGTCATCGCTTCAGCCTCACGTGCAGCTTCTCGGTGGCGCGCGGTCTGTGCCGATCCGGCGGCGAAGGTCGTCGGCAACGTCCGCACTCGCTCGCTGCGTCCCTGTCCCAGAGCCATCTGCTCCCCCTGATTCGCCTGCGTTCAGTCTCCCGCCGCGCTGGCTTGGCCGTCCACCGTGCCGGATGCGGAGTCCCGGTCGGCGCTCTACGTAGTTACGTCCCGCATTCCCTACTGATCCGCCGCTCCACGTCGAGGGGGACATCTTCCTCAACGGGCTGAAGCTCGAGCGACGTAGCTGGTCCGATCGACTTCGCCTTCGTGCGGGAGGAGGCGTCAGCTCATCGCGAGCCGTAGCTGCTGCCATTCGTCAATGGGGTATGCGGTGGGCGCCACCTCGGAAGACCGCTGCCTGTTGACGAAACTCCCCGGTTCGCGGCGGGTTTGAGCGAGTGGATGCCGGCGAGGCGGATGAGAATCGGGCTTGCGGCGCTCGTCGCGCTCGTGCTTTTCGCGCCGCAGGCCGACGGCGACAGCGCTCCCGTCCGCCAGACGCTCACCTTCGGGGTGGTTCCGCAGCGGCCTTTCGATGATGCCGAGGCCGAATTGATGACCAACGCGGGGATCGGCTCGGTCCGCGTCTGGTTCTCATGGGCCCAGGTCGAGCGCCGGCGCGGCGACTACGACTGGGGGCTGGTGGACGCGACGGTGTCAGCGAACGCCGGCGGTGGGCTGGCGACGCTGCCGTTCCTGTTCGGGACCCCGACCTGGGCGGCCGTGGACGACGGCCAGAGCTGCGTGGGCGAGGACTGCGTCTCGTTCGCGCCGCGCTCCAACGAGACCCGGTCGGCGTTCGCCGAGTTCGCGGCGGCGGCGGTGCGCCGCTACGGCCCGGGCGGCAGCTTCTGGAACCAACACCGGGGACTGCCGTACAGACCGATCGAGACCTGGCAGGTCTGGAACGAGCCGAACCTGAGCTCCTTCTATCGCCCCGCGGTCGACCCGTTCGCCTACGCCTCGCTGGTCGAGGCGGCCGCTGCCGGAATTCGCAGCGAGGACCCGGATGCGCTGATCCTGCTCGCCGGCCTCACCGGGACACGGACGAACGCGAAGCGAGTGAGCTCGACGACGTTCCTGACCCAGCTCTATTCGGTCGCGGATATCGCTGCGAGCTTCGACGGGATCGCCGTCCACCCGTACAACCGCAGGGCGCGCGGGGTGATCGCCCAGATCAAGGCCGCCCGCGCGATCGCGAGCGCTCACGGAGACAACGCGGGCATCTGGGTCACCGAGGTCGGATGGGCGTCCGCCGGCAAGCGACGCTGGGGTCTGGTCAAGAGCCCGTCGGGCCAGGCGCGGCTGCTGAGGCTCACCTACACGCGACTGCTCGATGTCGGCGAGCGGTGGGGCGTCCGCGCCGTGTACTGGTACGCGTGGCGGGACACGGAGCGGGGGCAGTCGGTCTGCGGCTGGTGTCCGTGGTCGGGGCTGCTCGACCGCGCGGGTCGGAAGAAGCCCGCCTACTGGGAGCTACGCGGCGTCGTGAAGGGCTGATCTCCG
>CAWAFH010000016.1:0-48544 GCA_963781265.1 uncultured Solirubrobacterales bacterium | reverse complement strand
CTACGCGGCGTCGTGAAGGGCTGATCTCCGAGCGTGTCGCTAGCCTCGCAGCGGAGCCAGAAGGAGCCGAGAGCAATGCCGGAATCCCACACTGAAAAGCCAGAGGCGGAGCGAAGCCCGGTCCGGACGTGGCTCGTCTACTTCCTGCTTGCGGTCGCTTTTCTGTTCGCGGTGATGAACCTCAATCAGGTCGAGGTCGACTGGATCATCGGGACCTGGCAGACGCCGCTGGTGGTCGTGATCGTGGTCTCGCTCGCGATCGGCGGCGTCGTCGGTTGGGTAGTGGCCCGCCGCCGAAGCCGCGGGTAGCTGAGCTTCGAATCGAGCCAACGCGACGGTGGGGTCCAGGCGTTCCTACGGCCGACTCGCCGGCGGTGTCTCGGCGATCGGCTCCCATCTCCGGCGGTCAACCGGTTCTCGCAGGCT
This sequence comes from uncultured Solirubrobacterales bacterium, assembly GCA_963781265.1. Classification (GTDB taxonomy): domain Bacteria; phylum Actinomycetota; class Thermoleophilia; order Solirubrobacterales; family 70-9; genus WHSW01. Next base: position 48,118 of record CAWAFH010000016.1, on the reverse strand, counting down.
CGAGGGGGATCCACTCGACGGACGAGCACCGGCCACCGCCTGCGCGAGGAGCCGAGTCGCGGTGGACACCGAGGGGATCGGAAGATTGCCGTAGCCGAGGACGAGCCCCGGCTCGTCGTCGCGGGCGACGAGCCGGTACTCCGAGAGTCCTCGAATTCGAAGCGAGAATCCCGCCGCCGCGTCGACGACCGCACGCTCATCCATCGTCGGCGGAAGTCGGAGCATCAGATGAAGCCCTGCGGCAACGCCGTCGATCTCGCACTGCGGAAGCCGATCACCCAACTCGCGGACGAGCGCGTCCTGCCGACCTCGATACTCGCGCCGGGTTCGGGTCAGGTGGCGGTCGAGCGCGCCGCTCGTCAACAGCTCGGCGTATGCGTGCTGCTCGATTGCGGGAGATCCCGAGTCGAGGCTCCAGCGTTCGGCGGCGATGGGTTCAACGAGCGGACCGGGTAGGGCAGCCCAACCGAGCCGCAACGCGGGTGCAAGCGTCTTCGAGGCCGTCCCCAGGTAGATCACTCGATCCGGAACGAGGCCCTGCAGGGTCCCCACCGGAGCGCGGTCGTACCGATACTCGGCGTCGTAGTCGTCCTCGATGATCAGGCGGTCCGCGTCGCGCGCCCACTCGACGAGTTGCCGCCGTCGCTCGGGATCGAGAACGGCGCCGGTCGGAAACTGGTGGGCGGGAGTCAGCACCACCGCGTCGGCGTCGGCCGCCTCGAGCCGATCAACGAGGATGCCCCGTCGGTCGACCGGTACCGGTGCGCATTCGAGCCCAGCGATTCGGACGGTGTCCCACTGGTCGTCCAGGGAAGGATCCTCGACCGCCACACGCGTGCCTCCCAGCGTCCTCACCGCGCGACATGCCAGGAACAGACCCTGTGTGAAGCCCGATGTGATCGCGAGCGAACTCGGAGACGTGGACATGCCGCGGACGCGGGCGAGGTATTCGGCGAGCGGTCGCCGAAGAGCCTTCGCGCCGAGCGGCTCGCCGTAGTCCAGCTCCTGATCGCTCATTCGCCCGACGACGCGCCGGACGGCCTGGATCCACTCCCGCCGCGGAAAGAGAGACAGAGCCGGCGCGGTCGCGGCCAGGTCGTAGCGCCAGTGACGCTCTTTAGGTGCCACCGTCTCCTCGACATCGGCGACCTGGCGGATCACGGGCGCCGTGCCTTGACGAACGTCGATGAAGCCCTCCGCGGCAAGCTGGCCATACGCGTCGGTGATTACGCCTCTCGAGACGCTCAGCTGCTCGGCCAGCGCTCTAGAGGAGGGCAGGCGAGAGCCCACGGGAAGGCGATCCTCGCGGATGGCGTTTCGAAGCTGCTGCGCGAGCTGGCGACGCAGCGGCTCACCCGAATCGCGATCGAGCGGCACGAAGACGTTCCAGAAGCGGCTGGACTCACTCATCGCCTGAAAACTGGATCTTCACAACGGTCCACCGTAATCGTAAGTTGCTCTCGGAGCCCCCGCCTCGAGCCGGGGGCGGACCGCGAGAAGGAGGGATGGATCAGATGAGGCGTTCGAGCTTGACCCGGGCCGGCGCCGTGGCGCTGGCGATCGCCGCCGGCGCTCTGCCCGCCACCACGCACGCAGCCTCTGGCGACATCGAGCTTCGCCGCGACGGCTCCAAGGCGGTGCAAGCGCCGCCGGACCTCGCCCCCGCCGTCCCGCGGTCGGACGCGGCGTTCGACTGGGGCGATGCGGCCCTGGGAGCCGGCGCCGGGGCGTTGATGGTCGCCGCCGGATTTGCCGGCGCGCTCTCGCTTCGCGAACGGCAGGTGGCGCCGAACCGGAAGCCGCTGAGCTGATGCAAGGTCGGCGAAGTCGCGTTCTCAAGCGACCGACCGCACTACGGTCGAGTGTGACAGCTCAACCGCGGGTGCCGACCGCGACCAGGTACTCCTTCTCGAAGCGCGCGTCGTCGGCCCCGCCGCGGTTCCACTCGTCGCAGAACTCGTTCAGCGCGCGGTCGAACTCTTCCTCGCGGCCATCCTTGGCGGCGTTGGCGCGGGCGGCGATCGTGGGTCCGTAGCGATCTTTGAAGTGCTCGCCGTAGTCGTGTGGATGCTTGAACGCGGTGATCTCCAGGTCCTCGCGCTCGAGCGTGCCCCAAGCGACTCGGTCGCCGAACAGCTCGCGCAGGTGACCCTCGCTGCCCCACAGCGGCGCCGGCTGCGCGCCTGGCGGCGGCGGCGGGGCGAACGGACCCATGGTCCGAAACAGAGCGCCGATCATGCCCTCGGGTGTCCAGCTCAGCAGGGCGATCGTTCCGCCCGGGCGGCAGACGCGAACGAGCTCGTCGGCGACCTCCTGGTGGTGGGGCGCGAACATCGCGCCGATCGACGACATGACGACGTCGTAGGACTTGTCGTCAAACGGCAGATGCTCGGCGTCGGCTTCGACCCAGTCCAATTCGACGCCATTTGCCTCGGCACGCTTGCGACCGGCGTCGAACAACTCGGGCGTCAGATCGCTCGCGGTCACCTGAGCACCCGTCTGGGCCGCGGGAATCGAGGCGTTGCCGGTGCCCGCGGCGACGTCGAGGACGCGCATCCCGGGGCCGATTCCGGCCGCTTCGACGAGCCGCGGTCCGAGTGGCAGCAGGAACGTCTCGACCATCGACGGGTAGTCCCCCGATGCCCACATCTTCCGGTGGCGCTGCTTGAGCTCCGTGTCCGATGTGGCGGATGACATAGGTCCCCTTTCGTCGTTGGCCCGATCGTATCTCGCCCGTGCGTCGAGTCCATTGGTCGGGCGCGCACCGCCCACAAGCGGAGGAGAGGCGACGCACGCCGAGCTCGGCGAGGCACCGGCTGCAACGCCCGTCCACGAGCCTTGACTTCCGGCGATCCGGTGGTAACACCATGCTTGGATAGATCGAAGGGGGCGTGCACTGCGCAATCGCGCAGGAACATCAGCTGTAGGCATAGTTGTCGCAACGCTGCTGTTCGCGCTGAGCGTCACGCCGGCCGCTGCGGCGACCTACAGCCAGGCGCTCCTCGTCCGCGGCAATGACACCGTGCTGCTCAGCGAGAGTCCGATCTCGAACTGGGGATTCGATGGCGGCTCGACGGGCCTGCTCGCTTACGGGGGAGGCGGTCGGTTCGTGACCGTCGATTCCGGGCACTTCACGAAGCCGATCGGCAGCGACTCCCCCGAGGTGGGCAAAGCGGTCGCCATCGGCACGCACTTCAAGCGGCTGAGCTTCGAGGCGACGAAGTCGGGCGCGTCGTCGCCCTACTTCAGGGCCTGTTTCACGGACGTGCTCCTGAGCTCCCGCCAGCTCGGGTTCGGCTCCGGTAACTCGGCCGAGGAGCGGGTCGGCTTCAGCTACGACCAGGCGAAGTACGACTACGCGCCGGTCGGCAACCTCGCGGAAGGCTGCGGCGCCAAGAAGGCGCCGGCGCTGAACGCCTGGATGATCAAGCTCGGCGCGCAGAAGGCGAAGGTCGGCGTCTCCTGTCTGATCGACGCCTGCCAGGCGACGATCAGGCTCGCCTCCGCCCCCGGCGAGTGCCTGACCTCGAAGCGCGGCGGCGACGGGTGTGCCCCGGTCGGCACCGCGAGGACGACGATCAACGGCGGCACCGCAGAGGCGCTGAAGCTGCCGCTCGAGGTCTCCAGAGGGAGGCTGCTGCGAGCCGACTCGGTGCGGCTGATCGGACTGCTGAAGGGGGGCGGGCGCAAGGTCCTCGACGACGACGCGCTCGCCGTGCCGGCGGTACAGAAGCCGAGCGAGGTGACGCTCGGCTGCCCCGGAACCGGCACGGTCGGCTCACCGCTGGAGTTCACCGGCGGGGTGAAGAGGGTCAAGGGACGGGGATCGAGCCAGCGCTCGCGCGCGGCGCTCGTGCCCGCGGCTGGCCTACCGGTGGCGGTCGAGCTGACCGGCCCCGATGGGTCGCCGGCCGGGGACGTCGCGGTCACCGACGCGTCCGGTGGGTACGCCTCCGGACCCTTCGCCCCGGGCCTCACCGGCCGCTGGAGCGTCGTCGCGAGCACGCCGGCCGCACCGGACGCCGATGTGGGGCTCTCGCCGGGTTGCGCGATCGACGTCGGTCGCCGCGCTTCGTCTCTCACCTTGTCCTGCCCGGCCGGCACGATCCCCTTTGTTCCCCCAACCTTGTTCTCCGGGAGGCTCACACCGTCCGCCACCGGGACGGTCCAGGTCGTCTACACGACCGCCGGCCCGCCGGCGACGATGATCACGCATGTCAGTTCCCTGGCTGCCGACGGCTCGTACTCCGACCCGTTCAGCCCCGGCGTGTCCGCCGGCTGGACGGCCGTCGCCCACTACCTCGGCGATGGCTCGGTCGGCCCGTCCGACTCGTCGACATGCACCTTCATGGCCGGCTGAGCCGATGGGCGTTCCCTACAAGCTGTTCTATCGGGTTGGCTTTCACCCCTGGGAGGACCTTGCCGAGCATCCGCCATTCGCGGGGAAGCTCAGGGAGCTGTTCGAGCGCGAGGAGAGCGGACGCGAGCCACCTTACGGTCCCGCACTTGACCTCGGCTGCGGGAGCGCCGTCTGGGGGGTCGAGTTGGCCGAACGCGGCTGGCAGGTGACGGGGATCGATCTAGTCGAGAAATCCTTGGAGCGCGCGCGCGGGCGGGTGCGGGAGACGGGTGTCGAAATGCGTGTGGTGAGGGGCGACGTCACCGACCTCCGTGGCGCCGATGTCGGAGCCGATTACCGCTTGGTGCTCGACACTGGGACATTCCACGGCCTTGACCGTGACCAGCGTGCGGCGATGGGCCGGGAGGTCAACGCGCTTGCCGCCGACGATGCGACCGTGATCCTCGACGTGTTCGCGCCGCGCTGGCGCGGCCCGCTGCCGCGGGGAGCGAGCCAGACGGACGTGCAGAGCGCATTTCCCGACTGGGAGATCGTCGACGTCGAGGTCGCCGACACCGATCCGGATCCGATCGCGAAGCGGTTGAGGTTCGACGAACGCTTCTACCGACTCCGCCGACGCTGAGCCGAAGGCCGCGAAGCCGCCGCCTCGACGTACGCTCTGTGGGTTGTCGAGCACATCGTTTGTCAGCGCTCGGAGTCAACCCCGACATGAGTCTTGTGACGCTCCCTGGATCCACCGCGCAGATGGTTGCTCGCGATGAACTTCGTTGAGGCGAACGGGGTTCGGATCGCCTACGAGCGTGCCGGCGAGGGGCCTCTGCTCGTGTTCGCGCACGGCGCCGCATCCGATCGGCGCATGTGGCAGCCGCAGCTGCGGGGCTTGGCGGACGAGTTCACCGTCGTCGCCTGGGACGAGCCGGGGGCCGGGGAGTCCTCGGATCTGCCTGATGAGTTCGGCCTGCGGGACTATGCCGGCTGCTTCGCGGAGCTCATCGAAGCGCTTGCGCTCGGTCCGGCGCATGTTGCCGGGCTCTCCTGGGGCGGCACGATCGCATTGGAGCTTTATCGCGCCCACCCGGAGCTCGTCTCCACTCTGATCCTCGCCGGTAGCTATGCGGGCTGGAAGGGGTCGCTGCCTGAGGAGGAGGTGCGAGGCCGGGTTGCTCTCGCGCGGGAAATGCTCGCCGCGCCCGCCGGCGAGTTGGATCCCGAACTCCCCGGGCTGTTCGCAGGTGACCCGCCGACCGAGTTCGTCTCGCTGCTGGAGGAGATCTCGAGAGCGGTACGCCCCGAGAGCCTCAGGACCCAGCTCTACACGATGGCCGAAACCGATCAGCGCGATCTACTGCCGCGGATCGCCGTTCCGACCCTGCTGGTTTGGGGCGAGCACGACGTGCGCTCGCCGATTCGGGTCGCGCGCCAGTTCGAGCAAGCGATCGCGACCACCGAGCTCGTCGTGCTCCCACGAGCTGGTCATGTCAGCAACCTCGAACAGCCCGCCCGGTTCAACCAGGCCATCCGCGACTTCTGCCGCACCCACGCGACCACCTGAACTGGGTCGTCCTGCTTTCGCCGTGAAGAAGCGCTACTTCGCGAGTCCGGCCGCTTCCAGGGCCGTCTCGCGTTCCCAGAAAGCCTGCATCCGGACGATCCTGCCACCGCGGAGCGTGAAGATCGTTCCGGCGGGCTGGTCGATCTCGATCCCGTCGCGACCTCGAAAATGCTCGACGCTGAGCGCCAGCACTCGTTCCTGGTCGAGACTCCGAATCTCCTCCGGCTCGGAGCGGTGCTCGTCCCAGCGGCGTCAAACTCCCCGAACATCCGAGCCACCGCGTCTCGCCCTCGAGCCACTCTCGGCGCCGGCTGCTCGGGTGGTTCCTCGAACACGACGGCAGCATCCAGAAAGCCGAGCGAGGCCTCTGTACTGATTCCCCCTTCGTTGAAGGCCTCCATGGCCCGTCGCACTATTCCGACGTTCTCCTTCGACATCGCCTGCCCAGTATCTCGCAGGAGCGAACGCTCCTCGGCTCGCAGCGTTGCGCCAAACTCTCGAACCAGATGCCCCCCAGCCTTAGCCTCCGCCGGGGATCTGACGCGGTCAGCCCCACGGCGCACTACACCGGCCAGACCTGGGTCCGAAGCAATCTCTCGCATCCGGAACTCGCTACCTGGCAGGGGCGCGTGCTGTTCGACGCGCTCCGCCCGCCGATGGCGCTGAGCCGGGCCGTTGGCGGGCCGACGCTCGAGGGCCTGCTGCTCGCGCGCCACCGGATCATCGACGCCGAACTCGACCGGCTGATCGAGGCCGGCACCGTGACCCAGGTCGTCGAGGGGGCATGCGGCATGTCGCCTCGCGGCTGGCGCTTCAGCCGGCGCTATGGCGAACGGCTGACATACATAGAGGGCGATCTTCCCGAGATGGCCGAGCGCAAGCGCAGCGCGCTCGCTCGAATGGGCTCGTTGACCGATTGCCATCGCGTCGTCGAGCTCGATCTGTTGCGCGACGGTGGCGCGCGCAGTCTCGACGAACTCGTCGACACGCTCGACCACAATCAGGGCTTGGCGATCGTCACCGAGGGGCTCCTCACCTATTTCGACGACGAGACGGTGGCCACGATGTGGCGGCGCTTCGCCGGCGCGCTCGGGAGGTTCCGCGGGGGTTGCTATCTGGCCGACCTGCGTCTGGCCAGTTCGGATCGCGGCCTCAGCGAGCGAGCCTTCAACGCTGTGCTCTCCGGATTCGTGCGGGGCAGGGTCTACGCGCATTTCGGCGATGAGGCCGAAGCCGCAGCTGCGCTTGAAGCCGCCGGCTTCGAGCGGGCGCGCGTTTATCGCGGCGACGCCCACCCGGCGGCGACGGTCGATCGGCTCGATCCGGGCGCCGGCGTCATCCGAGTGATCGAGGGCACGATCGGATGAGCGCGGAGCGCGGGCTCCGGGTCAGTGATCGCGTGGCTCGAGGATCACCAGCGGGACCTCGCGCGCGGTGCGTCGCTGATAGCGGTCCCAGTGGGGGTTGTGCTTGATCGCCTTCGGCCACAGCCGGCGTCGCTCCTCGGCGCCTGCCTCCCTCGCGTGCACCTTGATCCGCCGCGATCCGATCTGCACCTCGGCATCCGGGCTCGCGCGGAGGTTGTAGAGCCAGCTTGGGTGCCTGGGGTGGCCGCCCTTCGACGCGACGATCAGAAGGTTCTCGCCGTCGCCCATGTAGACGAGCGGGGTCGTCCTCCGCTCCCCGCTCCTGCGCCCGACGCTATCGAGCAGGAGCAGTGACGGAAGGCCGGGCATGTGTCCGCCGATCCGCCCGTTCGTCGCCCGGTAGATCGCGGCGTGAGCGCGCATCATCCGCCCGAGCACGGGCCAGGACCGGTCCGCGACGTCCAGGTAGTCGACCATCGATGCCGATGCTAGACCGCGGCGTCGCATCGACTGGCCGGGCCGGTTCCCGGGCGCGCGAATAGCTCGATCTCCACGCGGGTCATCGTGCCGTAACGAGACTGATCAGTCTCGAAAGTGTGCTACGCTCTCACTTACGAGACCAACGAGTTCTGAAAGTATGTGATGACCGACAAGACGCCAACAACTGCACCGCCTTTGATGGGCAGGCCACGCGACGAGCGCGCCGATCGGGCGATCCTCGCCGCCACGCTCGAGTTGATGGCCGAGAACGGCGCCCACGACCTCCGCATGGATGACGTGGCCGGCCGCGCCGGAGTGGGCAAGGCGACGATCTACCGCCGTTACCGCTCCAAGGACGAGCTGATAGCAGCCGCCATCGCGGGGCTCGTCAGCGAGATCAACGTCCCGGACACGGGCCAGACCCGTGCCGACCTTCTCGCCCTCATGCGAAGTGCCGTGGAGGTGTATCGCCGGTCGCTGGAGGCTGCGGTGATGCCCAGCCTGGTCGAGGCCATGAGCAGGGACACGGAGCTCGCCCGGTGGGTCCGTGAAGGATTCCTCGCGCAACGGCGCGCTGCGCTGCGCGGCGTCCTCGAACGTGGGATCGAGCGCGGTGACCTACGCGTCGACCTGGACATCGAGCTCGCCCTCGACGTGCTCGGTGGCCCGCTCTTTTATCGCTTGCTGATCACCGGCGGTCCGATCGACGAACAGCTCGCGGAGGGCGTCGTCGAACTCATCCTCCGTGGTTTCGCGCCGCAGGCGGAGTCTCCCGAACGGAAGAAGGAAACAAGATGAGGATCCACGCAATCCAGACCGGTACCGTCGCCATCACGACGAAGTGGCGAGAGGGCATGGGCCATGGTCGGCGCCGACTCGCAAATACGCTCCTTGACCGCAGTTGGACCGAGCCACTTCCGATCTACGCCTTCGCCATCGAGCACCCCGAGGGCGTGATCGTCGTCGATACCGGCGAGACGGCCCGCATTTCCGAGCCGGGCTACTTCCCCCGCTGGCAGCCCTTCTTCCGTTTCGCCGTTCGTGAGCGGGTGGAGCCGGAGCAGGAGATCGGCCCGCAGCTCAAGCGGCTTGGCGTCTCACCCTCCGATGTCCGCAGGGTCGTGATGACCCATCTCCATACCGACCACGCGGGCGGTCTCCACCACTTCCCAGACAACGAGATTCTCGTCTCGAGGGCGGAGCTCGACTACGCGTCCGGGCTGCGAGGGCGCCTGCGCGGCTATCCAAACAAGCGCTGGCCCGCCTGGTTTCGCCCGACCATGGTCGACCTGCCGGCGGTTCGGTTCGGCCCCTTCCCCAAGAGCATGGCGCTAACCGAGGCAGGCGACGTAACCGTGGTTCCAGTCCCTGGACACACCCCCGGCCAGCTCGCCGTGGTCGTGGAAGACGGCGACCACGCGGTCTTTCTCGCAGCCGACAGCTCCTACACCGAGGACGCTTTGCTTCGCGGAGTCGTGGATGGGGTCGGCCCCGACGAGTCCGCTGAGCGACGTACGCACGAGCGCATCCGCGCCTACGCAGCTGAAACGCCGACCGTCTATCTGCCGGCGCACGACCCAGAGACTGGAGCTCGCCTGGCGGAGCGACGGCCAGTCGGAGCCGCGCGGGAGAAGGCCGTCGCATGATCAGCTTCGAGGCCAGCGTACGCGTCAAGCGTCCGATCGACGAGGTCTTCGACTTTGTCGCCGACCCGCTCCTGTTCCCCCGGTGGAACTCGGCGGTGCAGGCCGTGCAAGGCGCGTCCGGAGAGACGGGCGCACTCGGCTCGAGGTACTCGATGCAGCGCGAGTTGCCGACCGGTCAAGTCGAGAACGAACTCGAGGTCTTCGTCCGCGAGCACCCCTCCGAGTTCGGCATCCGCACGACTTCGGGGCCGACGCCGTTTCGTTACCGCTATCAACTCGTCTCGGACGGCGCCGACACAGTCGTGCGCCTCGACGCCAGCGTCATTGTGCCTGGGGTGGCGGCCGTGCTGGGGCCACTCGCTGCGCGCGGGCTCAGGCGGGGGGTCGACGCGAACTTCGCCAACCTCAAGCGCACACTCGAGGCGAGCGCGACGCGATGCCCGTCCGCGTGAACTAATCGGGGATCGGCCTGTGCTTCCGATGCTCGGCCCGCTCCCGGTTCAGCATGTTCGGGCGGATGAACCAGTAGCACCAGCCGTTGAGCTCGAGGTAGTGGTTCGTCATCAGGTGGTCGGGCCGATACGGCGCCCTGTAGGTGGCCCGGTAGCCCTCGGCCTTGATCAGCCGGACGAACGCGTCGAACGAGTCGGCGTCCACCTCGCGCCAGCCCTTGATCACGTACTCGTGCGGGTCCGGCGTCTTGCCGGTGTCGCCCACCGCGACCATCTTGACCGCCCGCCACGGGACGGAGGCGATGAACTCCTCGGCCTCGTGCATGGTCAGGTGGGCGTTGGTCTCTGAGTCGAGCCGCTGCGTTGTGCTGTTCTCGATCCGCTCGCGGTTGATCACCGGATAGATCACCCAGAACTTCCATTCGCCGAGCTCGAGGTAGACGTTGTCCATGTGTCTGCCGCCCGGGGCTGTCCACCGAGCCTCGTATCCGTGGTCCTTGATGTGGGCCGCGAAGGCATCCCAGTCCTCGTCGGCGCAGCCGTTCTTACCCCGGACCACATACTCGTGGGGAATCTGCGGCATCGTCTTCGCGAACGTCCAGACGTGCCCTTCGACGAACCCCACCGGATCGAACCGCCCAGTCTCCATTCGATGCCTGCTCATTGCATGGAATGTCGCGGGCCGGGGGGCGTTGCTGACGGAGGGTTTCGCCCTTTGCGACCGCAGCGGCAGCGAACGGTCAGCTGGTGTCAGGGATGAGGGCCGCCGTGACTCGGGTTGTTGATGAGGCCGGGAGGCGTGTCGCCCCCAACCTGACCGGGAGGGACGCCGCCCTGGCCGGGAGGGACGCCGCCGTGGCCGGGCGGGGTCCCGGGCGGGACCTCGCCGACGGGCGGCGGCGCAGTCACGGGAGGCGGTGAGGTCGGCGGTGTCGGTGGCGGCGGTTCGGCAGGGTCGCCGACGGGCGGCGGCGCAGTCACGGGAGGCGGTGAGGTCGGCGGTGTCGGTGGCGGCGGTTCGGCAGGGTCGCCGACGGGCGGCGGCGCAGTCACGGGAGGCGGTGAGGTCGGCGGTGTCGGTGGCGGCGGTTCGGCAGGGTCGCCGACGGGCGGCGGCGCAGTCACGGGAGGCGATGAGGTCGGCGGTGCCGGTGGCGGCGGTCCGGTAGGGCCGTCGCCGGGATCCCCACCGCCGGAGCCGCCGCCGCTGGGACTACCACCCGGGGAGGTTGTTCCAGGGGGGTCCGCGGGGACCGTCCCAGCGGTGTCCGACCCAGCCGTGCCGGCGGGGTTCGGCTCACCCGTGCCGGCGGAGGCCGGCGCACGGTCGGTCCCGGTCGCTGCCGGGTCGTCGCTCTGCGGGCTCCTGCCCCCATCGGCCGCGGGGGAATCGCTGGCGGTCGCCGGGCCCTTGTCCTGGTCGGCCGCGCCCGCTCGAGGGTCGCCGGCGCCGTCGCGCGCGGACGCGGCTCGCGCGGCGTGGTCGCCACTGGTCCGGCTGGCGTGATGAGCTGCCTGCCCGGCGGAGGTGGCTGCCGCCGGCACCGAAGCCGTACGGTCAGCAAAGATCGACGTCCCCGCCTCATAGGCACCGACCCCGGCGGCCCCGGCGAGCAGCACCGCGGCCGCCACCTTGAGCGCCACCTGTCCGGCGACCACTGGGACGCCCCCCGAGGCCACACCGGTGGCGCCCGCCGCGCCACCCGCACTGCCCGCGTCCGACCGCTCGTCGCACCACCTCCGAACACGTCCCTGAGCAGCGCTCCTGCAACCAGCGGCGAGAGCGGTGGTGCGAGCAGAGCGAACGCGCTCCGGCGACGCCCGATCGCCCGCTCGAAGTCCTGACACGGCTGACAGCCACGAAGATGGGAGCGGACCTTCCGCCCGCGCAGCAGGCGCCTGTCCCTCGCCGAGATGCGCTCGCGCACGAGTTCGCAGCTCATCTCATGGCCCTCCCGCAAGTCCTGCAGGGCTGAGCGAGCCTCGTAGACCAGCTGCTTGCCGGCGGCCTGCGACGTCCCGAGTGCAGCGCCGATCTCCATGTAGCTGAGGCCGCTGAGCTCGCGCATCACGATCGCGCCACGCTGTCGGTCGGGTAGCGCGGAGAGATCGTCCACCAGCGTGCGAAGTTGCTCCCTGGCCTCCGGATCGTCGGTGACCGCCACTGGCGAGGGGGCCTCGGTGGGCGCCTCCCGAGCGCGGCCTCGGATGATCGAGATCGCATGATTATGGGCGATCCGGAAGAGCCACGGCTTGAACGCGCCCTCGATCGGGCGCGCTCGAAGGGACGAGAGCGCCGCGAGCATTGCGCTCTGCAGGGCGTCACGTGCGTCAGCCTCCTGCCGCAGCAACGAGAGGCAGTAGCGGTAGATCGATTGGTGATAGCGCCGGTAGAGCGCCCCGAAGGCGTCGTCGCTTCCCGCCACGACCATGGCGGCGAGCTTCTCGTCCGTGAGAAGCCGGAGCGCCTGCCCGGAGAGCAGCGGCTGGCCGGTGGCGCCGGCCGCGACGGTATCGCCCATTACTCCAATTATGGTCCCCGATTTGGGGTAGTGTCAACCCCCCGCGAACGCGCCGTTCTTGATCAGGACTATCGCTGAGCGCGAAGGCTCGCCGGCGTCGGCAGACAAGCGGGAGAGAGCAGCTCGACCAGCTCGGCGGGAAGCTCGAACTCGACGCGCTCGGCGACCCGTGCGAGATCGAGGCCGTAGGCGGTCAGCCAGACCTTCCCGGCGGAGACCGCGCGCTCGCGGCGACACCACCCGCGAGTCCTGCTGCACAGAGCCACGCGCCTCGCCTGTCTGTTGTAGTTCGCCCTCATGGGCTCCTCCGTTCGTGGATTTCTCCCATCACGAACGGGGCGCGCGGAAGTCAGGACCTATCTGGGGCGGTCTCTACGAAAAGCGTTCGCGGCGTGGCTCAATCGGGCGCGACGGTTCGGACCGTGCCCTGCGCCGACGCCTCGGTTGCGGGCCTCGGTCGGCTTCGCCCGCCGCGCCTTCCTCGCCCTCGCTCATCAGACGTCCAACCCGCCTGATCAACGCGAACTTGGTGACGATTTCGCCGGCGAGCTCGGCTGAGCCAATCGAGTACTCGCCCGCCGAGATCTGCTGCCTGAGCTCCTCGACCGAAACCGTCTCCATAGCGCTTCCGAGTGTACTCCGCGTCGACCACGGCTTGGCGGTCGGATTCGCGAGCAGGCGGCTGTTCAAAGGGTCGAGCCACTGACTTGCAGGGGGAAGCCCTCAGACGCCGAAATACCCAGGCGAAATCCACGCACGAGGTGAGTCGCCTGCCGTAGATCGTTGCGGGCGAGCCATTGTGCGGGCGAGATCGACCGCGTCCAGCGGTCGACTGACAGAAGGGGTCTCAGATGAGAGGCACAGGACGTGTCATCTTCGCAGCGACCATGCTGATCATTGTCGGATTTATCAACATCATCTACGGGTTCGGTGCCCTGGATGACGCGAATATCTTCGTCAACGACACCAGGTTCATCCTCAGCAACCTCAACACCCTCGGGTGGGTGCTGATCCTCCTCGGAATCGTTCAGCTGACCGCCGGCTTCTCGCTGTGGTCGGGAAATGCCTACGGGCGCGTGATTGGCATCATCGCCGGCACCCTGGGTGCGGTCGGGGCTCTGCTGTCGATCGGCGGCGCCTACCCGTGGTGGTCGCTGGCCGTGTTTGCGCTCTGCGTCTACATCGTCTACGGGATCGTCGTCTTCGGCGAGGACGAGCGAGCCGCGGGCGTCTGACCCGATGTGACTGCGGGGGCCTGGCGCATCCGGGCCCCCGCGCGTCGCCGCCGCCTCAGGCCGGGTACGGAATCTCGACGCCGCCGGCGATCTTCACGGTGCCCTTCTCGGGGTAGACGCAGACGTCGCCATCGACCAGGTCGCCCATCGTCACCAGGTCCATGCCCTCGGGGCCGACCTCGATCCGATGGCCGACGCCGCCGTTCGGGCGGCGCAGCCAGAACGATCCGGGCCGTAGCTCGAACCCGTCGTCGCCGATCCGGGCGATCCCGCCGCCGCCGCGCACGAACCAGCACTCCTCGCGGGTCGAGTGGAAGTGCAGGTCCGTGTTGTGGGTGTTCGGCGGCATCGCGTCGGTCGCCAGCACCAGGCGCTGCGAGCCCATCTCGCGGACGTCGCGGCTCGCGTAGGCGAGCCTGCCGATCCGGCCCTCGTCCAGGCTCAGGTCGGCGAGGTTGCGGATCGTCGCCGGGCGCTCGGCCGATGGCGGTGGGATGTCGAGCGGGCCGAGCTCGCTGTCGGCGACGAACGGCGGCGGGGTGTCGGCGGGCGTCCACCGGTTGCCGATCCAGAACTGCCTCGTGCGCGGCAGCCAGGTGAGGTGCGTCCGCGAGCCCTCGGCGACGACGAGCACACTCAGCCCGTCGCCGCCGGCGATCAGAGTGTGGGCGTCGCCGCCGCTCGGGTGCAGGATCAGGTCGTCGACGCCGATCTCCCAGGCGCGGGCGCCGTCGCGTCCGAGCTGGTAGCTGACCCCCGAGCCCTCGAGCACCAGGAAGACCTCGTCCTCGTCGACGTGGGAGTGGGGTGGGGTCGAGCGCTTGCCCGGCTCGATCTCGATCAGGGCAACCCCGAGGCGAGCGGCGCTGACCGCGGCCCCCAGGCGCCGGCGCTGCGCCTGGATCTCGCCCGCGTCCCAGACCTGGCGGTCGACCTCATCGATGTGGATCGGCAGCCCGTGGTTCATCGCCGTGAGGATGCCACGAGCTCGGCCGTGATCAGGCCGCGGTCGGGGGTCAGCGCGTCGAGCAGCTCGAACCAGCGCGGGCCGTCCTCCGGCGCGGCGCAGCCGCTCGACCGCCACGACGTGGACTGGGCGTCCGCCAAAGTGGTTTGCTCGCTCGAGTACAGGGTCAGCGTGAGCAGCGGGTCGCGCTCGCCCAGCGCAACGCTGAGCTCGAGGAGTTCGCCGGTCACAGCACCCCTCCGATCTGGATCCCGGCCCAGGCGATCGCCACTCCGAGCGCGAGGCTGAGCGCCAGGTTGGCGCCCGCGACCCCCGGCTCGCCCTCCTCGGCGAGCCGTTCGGACTCGAGCATCCAGGTGCTGAACGTCGTGTAGGAGCCCAGCAGCCCGGTGGCGATCAGGTGGAGGGCGTCGGCGTCCGAGGTCGCGCCGGCGAGCACGCCGAGCGCCAGCGTCCCGCTCAGGTTGACGGCCAGCGTGCCGACGGGCAGCCGTGCCGTGGCCCGCTGGGCGACCCCCGAGTCGACCGCGAAGCGCGCGACCGCGCCGAGGCCGCCGAGCAGCCCGATCCCGAGCCAGACGCCGAGGCTCATCGGGCGACCCTGACGCGGCGGACGAGCTTGCCGGCGACCGCGACCGCCGCGAAGCCGGCGCCGATGCTGACCGCCGCGTACGTCGCCGCCAGGCCGACGCGCCCGCTCTCGAGCATCCGCACCAGCTCCAGCTGCATCGTCGAGAAGGTGGTCAGCGCTCCGCAGAGTCCGGTGCCGAGCAGCGGCCGGCGGTAGGCGGACAGGGGCAGGCGCTCCTGCAGCCGGGTGGCGAAGTAGCCGAGCGCGAAGGCGCCGAGCAGATTGGCGATCACGGTCGGCCACGGCCACGCGTCCGCGGCGTGCGGGAAGGCCTCGATCAGCGCCGCGCGGCCGAGGGCGCCGACGAACCCACCGGCGAAGATCGCCGCGAGCTCGCGTCGGTCGATCGACATCGGCTGCAGGCTATTCGGCTCGGTAGGCGGCCCGGATGGGGTTTCCGCGCTGACTACCGATGAAGGGCTCGAGGCCGGCGCCTAGTGTCGCGGCGTGGGGGAGATTCCATCGCCGCCGCCCTGTGCTTGGTGTGGCCTGCCGGTCGGCATCTGGGAGCCGATCGTCACCGAGCCGCGCGTCGATGCCGAGCAGACCAGCTGGCTGCAGCTCGCCAGGGCCGCGCGCCTGGTCGAGCCGATCTGGCATCCAGACTGCGTCCGGACGGCCGCCGCCGACACGCCCGAGAGCGCGTGACCGGGCGCGTTCGTCGCGTCGACCCGCTACGCTGACGCCGCTCGATAAACGGTAAAGCCGAATCCTGGCCGAGCGCCGGGACCGGGGGAACCAAACGTTGGGGCTAACCCGCCGCTCGCGGCGGGGGCGCAGGCTCTTTCAGCGCCAGCCCGTCAGCTAACCCCGGAGGCCGACGAAGGAGAAATCGTTGAAGACCTCTGACAGGATCCGCCTCGGCGCCTCGGTTGCCGCGGCAGTTGGAATGACCACCGTGCTCGCGACGGGCGCGGCGATCGCCGCCGGCGGCAGCGGTGGCGTCGGCACCGGTGGCGGCGGGGGAGGCGTGACGACCGGGCCGACGCTCGGCGACGGCACGTTCCCGCTGATCGGCAAGCACACCTACGGCGACGGCCTCGGCGCCGGGCGCGGCCACCAGGGTCAGGACATCCTCGCCAAGTGCGGCAAGCCGGTCGTCGCGGCGCAGCCCGGCCGCGTCCAGTACCGCAAGTACCAGTCGGCGGCGGGCAACTACGTGGTCATCGACGGCAAGGCACGGGCCGCGGACCTGGTCTACATGCACCTCTCCGCGCCGGCTTCGGTCCACAGGGGCGAGCGCGTGGCCGAGGGCGAGCGGATCGGGCGGGTCGGCGACACCGGCGACGCGACCACCTGTCACCTGCACTTCGAGATGTGGTCGATGCCGGGTTGGTACGAGGGCGGCAAGCCGCTCGACCCGGCGCCGAGCCTGCACCGCTGGGACCGCAACTGAGCGAGGCCGCCGCCTAAAGCGGGGGACGGCCGCCTCCGCTCAGCGTGAATAGGGTGCGGCGATGGACGAAGCCGCTGCTGTAGGCGACGTTTCGCAATCTCTTTGAACGTCTCGAGATCACACTTTTCGCTCGGGTCCGTCCTCTAAGGTCATCGCTCGTGAATTGGCTCGCAAGGATCGTGTCCGGTCACCGCAGCAAGCGGGTGGTCGTCGTCATCTGGGTGCTCGCGGTCGTCGTGATGATGCCGCTCGGTGCCAAGCTCGCCGACGAGACTCGCGACGACACCGCCTCGTTCCTGCCCGAGAGCGCCGAGTCGACCCGTGTCGTCGAGACGCTCGACTCGCGCTTCCCCGCGCAGGAGACGAGCCAGGGCCTGATCGTCTACCAGCGCGATGGCGGCCTCACCGCTGCCGACAAGGCGAAGATCGCCGCGGACGCGCGAAAGCTCGAGGAGCTGGCGCAGCCCTACCAGGAGGCTCTGCGCGAGACCGGTGGCGACGTCGACAGCGGCGACTTCGAGCTGCCCCTGACCCAGCCGCCCGCCCAGCCGTTTGCCGGCGGCAAGCCGGCCGAGGGCGTCGTCTCGCCGGATCAGTCCCTGGCCTACACGGTGATCATCGTGCCGACCAACTTCGACAAGTCGGCCGACTGGGGCAAGCTCGTGCGCGACACCACCGGCTCCGAGGCCGACGGGATGCAGATCAAGCTGACCGGCGACCTCGGTTTCAACACCGATGCCGACGAGGTCTTCAGCGACATCGACACGAAGCTGCTGTTGGCGACCGTTCTGCTGGTCTTGGTCCTGCTGGGCGCGATCTACCGGTCGGTGCTCGTTGCGCTTACCCCGCTGATCGTCGTCTTCTTCGCCTACACGATCGCGCAGGGCTTCATCTACCTGCTCGCCAAGAGCGGTGCGACCGTTTCGTCGAACTCGACCTCGATCCTGATCGTGCTGATGTTCGGCGTCGGCACCGACTACTGCCTGTTGCTGGTCTCGCGATTGCGCGAGGAACTGCGCCGCACCCACGACAAACATGAGGCGATGCAGCGAGCGCTGACCCGGTCGGGCCCGGCGATCCTCGCCAGCGGGCTCACCGTCACCCTGGCGATGCTGGTGCTGGTCTTCGCGGACTCCCGTAACACCTCGACGCTCGGGCCAGTGGCCGCGATCGGGGTGTTCAGCGCGATGCTCGCAGGCCTCACCCTGCTGCCCGCCCTGCTGACGATCTTCGGACGTCGCGGCTTCTGGCCGCGCCGCGAGACGGTCGAGTACGACCCCGAGCACGCAACCCAGATCAAGGTCGGCGCCTGGCGGCGGTTCGGCGACCGCGTCCTGCATCGCCCCGGCCCGGCGCTGGCGATCTCGCTCGCGGTCTTCGTCACCGGGGCGCTCGGGCTGATCGCCTTCAAGGTCGACTACTCGACCACGACCTTCTTCAAGAAGTCGGTCGAGAGCGTCGAGGGCTTCAAGCTGCTCGAGGGCGCCTTTCCGCCCGGGGTGCTGGCGCCGATGACGATGCTGGTCGAGTCGCAGTCGGGTCCGGTCGAGCCGACCGAGATCGACGCCGCGATCCAGGCGGCCGAGGGCGTTGACGGGGTGGCCAGGGCAACCGACACCGGTCAGCGGTCGACGGATGGCACGATCGCCACGGTCAACGTCATCCTCGACGGTGACCCGTACACGAAGTCCTCGCTCGGGATCGTCCCGGACCTGCGCGACGCGGTCGCCGGCTCGGCCGCGGCGGCGACCGTGCTGGTCGGCGGCGGCAGCGCGATCCAGTACGACTTCGATCACGCGACCGAACGCGACCTGAAGGTGATCGTGCCGCTGGCGCTGCTCGTGATCGCGGTGATCCTCGCGATCCTGCTGCGGGCGCTGGTCGCGCCGCTGGTCCTGATCGCCAGCGTGATCCTGTCGTTCCTCTGCACGCTCGGGATCTCGATCCTGTTCATCCGCTTCGTCGTCGGCGACGCCGGGTTCGACGCCTCGATCCCGACCTTTGCCTTCATCTTCCTGGTCGCGCTCGGCAGCGACTACACGATCTTCCTGATGGCTCGGGTGCGCGAGGAGGCGCGGGCCCACGGCACCCGCGAGGGGATGCTGCGCGCGATCGCCGCCACCGGCCCGGTGATCACCTCGGCCGGCGTGATCCTCGCCGGGACGTTCTCGGTGCTGATGACGCTCCCGGTCACCTTCACCTTCGACCTCGGCTTCATGGTCGCGCTCGGGATCCTGCTCGACACGTTCATCGTCCGCACGATCATGGTCCCCGCCGCCGTCGAGGTGATCGGCGACCGGATCTGGTGGCCCTCGACCGCTTCGGGCGGCAGCGAGCTCTTTCACGATCGCGCCGAGGACGAACCCGAGCCCGCCCCGGCGCCGGTCGACTAGCCGCTACGGCGCGCCCATCCAGCCGGCCGCGTAACACGGCGTCGCGCCGCAGGGGTCGGTGATCGCCCCGCCGGGCTTGATGAAGTTCGCGATCTGCGCCCGGATCAGCGGCGAGCTGCGGATCACCGTGTCGTGCGGGTCGACGCCGAAGCTGTCGTTCGGCGACGTGTTGGTGATCGGCGGCGGGTCGGTGCCGAGCACGTCGTTGGGAGCCGGATTGCCGCTCGGACGCTTCGGCCCGATGTCCCAGACGAACATCGCGTTGCCGTCGGCGGGGAGGGGCCCGAGCGTCGGCAGGTCGAAGAACGGCTGCTCGAACCCGGCGGGGAGGCGGTTCGCGTCGAGCGCCGGCTGGCGCAGCGGAGCGCCGATCGTCCGCGCCTCGACCTCGGTCGCGACGTTGGCGACCTGGTGGTCGCCGTATGCCATCTCGATCATCACCTTGTGCGGCGGTGTCCCCGGCAACGGGTCGGTGGTCATGTGGTTCGCGTAGCCGTTGGGCTCACCGCGATCCCAGAGGGACTGGATCATCGAGAGCAGCAGGGGCCGCTGGCCCTCGTCGGGGTAGGCGGGGTAGAGGATCGAGGCGTAGTCCTCGAAGTCGATGCTGCGGGTCAGCAGCATCCCGCCGTAGTTCATCCCCGGGACGTAGAGGACCGAGCGCGTGACGTCAGGCTCGATCGCGGTCAGCGCGCCGCCGGCGATCCCGCCCTGGCTGTTGCCGTAATAGGAGACGCTCGACGGATCGATCGCTGGACGTCCCGTTGAACTTGAACGCGGCCTCGTCGGCGAAGCCGTCCGGCATGCTCATCGCCCGCCCGAGGTAGACGAAGTCCAAAAAGCCCTGCTGGAGGCGGTCGGGCAGCGGCGCGAACTTCGACAGGTCCTGGAGCGCCGGGATCGCCTCGGGGATCACGTCCTCGTCGGCCATGCCGATGAAGTCGGCGGCGCAGGTGATCACATTGTTCTCGATGCCGAGCTGGCGCACGTTCTGGGAGAAGACCTCGTCGTACTCGCCGAACAGCCCGTGCCCGTACATGGTCGAGAGCGCCGCGTCGGAGACGTCGAAGTTGCCCGGGGTGGTCTCGGTGACCGCCGAGCGCGGGATGTTGCAGCCGAACCGCGCCTCGTAGGTGTTGCCGGGAATCCGTTGCGGGAGCCCATCGGCGCCGAGGTCGAAGCGCGACCCGGACGGGCAGTCGGCCTGGTTCAGGTAGCAGGGGACGGTAATCGTGCCCTCGACCGTGCGGATGTCCTGAACGCCGCGACCGGTCGGATTGGTCGAGTAGTCGGTCGTGGTCGTGACCGTGATCGCCGGGGCGGTGCCCTGGCGAATCCCGTCGCCGGGCGTCGTGTCGCCCAGCTCGGCGAGCCCGCGGTCGCGGATCGAGAGCATCCGCTCGGAGATGTTGCGGGTGCTGGCGACCGTGAAGTCCCAGGCGAGGTAGAGGTTCCCGCGATCGACGCCGACGCTGTGCAGGCGGCGGAAGATGTCCTTGAAGTGATCGCGGCGGCTCTCGACCGCGTCGATCTCGGTCGGGATCTTGTCGCGGTACAGGCGGAATCCCTCCGGCGCCGGGATCGTCTCGCCGGCGCCGTTCTTGAGGCCGCGCAGGGCGACGATGTAGCGGTGGCCGTCCTCGAGGTTCTTCGCCGGGTGAATCAGCAGGTCGGTCTCGCCCGGGCTGGTCGCGTTCGAGTCGAGCTCGGTCCAGATCAGCTGGCGCTCGCGGCTCTCGGCGTCGATCAGCACCACCGGCTGGTCGGCGTCGAACGACGCGCCCTCGCGGGTGATCGGGACCGCGCCGGTGGCGTCGAAGGCCGCCGGCGTGTCCATCCCGGGAACGTGGAGGACGAGCAGCGCGCCGGGGCTGAAGCCGTCGCTGCCGTTGATGTCGGTCGGGTCGACGTGGACGCCGGAGGCGTTGGCCGGCGTCGATGCCGGGTTCAGGTTGAGGCGCCGTCCGGTGTCGGTCGACGGGTCCGGCTTCGTGAAGTAGTCGTTCGGATACGGGAACAGGCACTCCTCGCCGGGCTGGGTGATGAAGTCGCAGCGGTCGGCGTTGGCGAGGTCGACGCCGACCGGGTTCGAGCCGTCGCACCGGGCCGGGTCGCGCTTCATCGAGGCCTTCGCCTGCCCGAGCTTGCGCCCGCCGCCCGTCTGCGCCGTGGCGACGAGCTTGGTCGCGATGCAGCTCTGGACCAGCCGTTTGCCGTCGTCGTTGAGCGCGACCTTGAACGACTTGCGCTTGCCCGCCCGCAGCTTCGACTTCGCCTTCCGGGCCACCTTCGTCCGCTCGCCGCCCTGGACGACGGCGATCGAGAGGCGCGCGCGGCGGCTCGACCCGGACTCGACCTTGACCTTGACCTTGCCCTTGTCCACCAGGGCAGCCTGCGAGGCGCCGGCGAGCTTCACCTTCACCTGCTTGCCCTTGGCGGCGCCGGTCGCGGGCGCGCCGAGCGCGATCGCGACGGCGATCGTCGTCGCGGCGGCGATCAGATGAGCGCGCGGACGTCCGTGTCCAAGGGCCTCCAAGGTCTCTCTCCTCCTCGGTCGACGGGGCCGGGAATCTATCGACCCTCGATCAGACTACCGGTGCGGTTTCGTTTCCCGCATCGGAATGGGGGTACGACCCGCGCATGGAACTATCACTGCTGCTGATCGTCATCGGGATCGTGTTGGCGATCCTCGTCAACTACGCGATCGGAATCGCGTGCATCCTGATCGGCCTCGTGCTGCTCATCTGGCCGCGCATCAGCGCGGGCAGGACCAGCCGGGTCTAGCGCGATCCAACTCGGCTCAGGACGACTGAGGCGCGGGCGGGCGCTCGCCGTGAGCCGCCCGCTTCGCGGCCTCGATCGCATCGGGGTCGTGCAGGTGGCACTCGACCTCGACGCCGCCCACCTCCAGGCGCCGCGGCTCCACTCCGTGGTTGAACTCGACGGCGACCCCGTCGGCCTGCGTCTCGGTCGACGCGACGCCCTTCCAGAGCGGGTCGTCGGGCGCGTCTGAGCGCATCGCCTCGAGCACCTCGGCCGCGTCCTCGCCGGTGTGGCCCGGGCCGGCGGCCAAGGTCGCGTCGAAGGAGGGCTCGTCGAGCTGGTCGAGATCGCCGATCATCTCGCGCTCGCGCTCGTAGTCGCCCTCCTCGAGCTGCGTCCATCGCGTCTCCAGCAACGCACGCAGGTCGCGGCTCTCCCAGCCGCAGACCTCGAAGGCGCGCGGGCAGCGCGGGTGAAAGCGACACCCGAGCGGCGGTGAGACCGCGTCGGGAATCTCGCCGCGCGGCAGGTCGCGGGGCACGCTGCGGCGCGGGTCCGGCTCCGGGATCGCCCGCAGCAGCGACTGCGTGTAGGGATGCTTGGGGTCGGCGTAGATCTTCTCGGCCGGGCCGAGCTCGACGATCCGGCCGAGGTACATGATCGCGATCCGGTCGCAGAAGAACTTCGCCGTCGCCAGGTCGTGGGTGATGTAGACGTAGGTGAGGTCGAGCTCGGACTTGAGCTCGATCATCAGCTCGAGGATCTTCGCTCGCACGCTCATGTCGAGCATCGAAACGGGCTCGTCGGCGACGAGGATGTCGGGGCCGAGGATGATCGCCCGGGCGAGCACTGCACGCTGCTTCTGGCCTCCCGAGAGGTCGGTCGGGTACTTGTCGGCGAACTGCGCCGCCGGCGCCAGCCCGACCCGTTCGAGCGCTGCGGCGACGAGGCTCTCGCGCTCGGCCTTGGTGTCGGCGATTCCGTGGAAGCGCAGCGGGTCGGCGATCGCGGCCCCGATCGTCATCGCCGGATTCAGCGACGCGTGCGGATCCTGGAAGACGATCTGGAGGCGCCGGCGCAGCGGGCGCATCTCCTCCTCACTCAAACCGGTGATCTCGTCGCCGCGGAGCTTGATGCTGCCCGCGGTCGCTGGAACGAGGCCGAGCATCGTCCGGCCGAGCGTGGTCTTGCCGGAGCCAGACTCGCCGACCAGGCCGAGGACCTCCCCGTGGCGCAGATCGAAGCTGACCCCGTCGACCGCCGCCACCGAGCCCGATTCGCGGCCGCGCAGGCGGTCGACGAACGAGCCCCGCACGGAGTAGTGCGTGTGCAGGTCGCGCACCTCGACCAGGGCCTCGCCGGTGGGCTCGATCATGCCTCCTCCGCGATTGCGATCTCGCCACGCTCGAGGTCCTCGGTTCCGCCCTCTGGAATCTCGTCCTCGGGGCCGTGCAGCCAGCAGGCGACGCGCTGGCCGCCGGCGGTCCTCACCTCGGGCGGGTGGCGCTCGGCGCAGACGCGCATCGCGCTCGGACAGCGGGGGTGAAACCGACATCCAGGCGGCGGATCGATCAGATTCGGCGGCGCGCCGGGGATGTAGTTGAGTCCCGTCGTTCGCAGCGAGATCGTCGCCCGCAGGAGCTCGCGCGTGTACGGGTGCGCGGGCTCGGTGAAGACTTCACGCGCGTCGCCCTCCTCGGCGATCCGCCCGGCGTACATCACGGCGACCCGGTTGCAGGCCTCGGCGACGATCCCGAGGTTGTGGGTGATCAGCAGCAGTCCGGTGTCGAAGTTCTCGCGCAGGTCGGCGAGGATCCCGAGGATCTGGGCCTCGACGATCACGTCGAGCGCGGTGGTCGGCTCGTCGGCGATCACCAAGCTCGGCTCGAGCACCAGCGCCAGCGCGATCATGATCCGCTGGCGCATGCCGCCGGAGAACTCGTGGGGGTACTGCTTGAAGCGGGTCGGAGGGATCCCCATCTTCGCCAGCGTCTCGAGCGAGCGCTTGCGCATCTCGTCCTTGTCCAGGTCGTCGCGGTGGGTGCGCAGGGTCTCGAGGAAGTGGCTCTCGATCGTGTGCAGCGGGTCGAGCCGGGTCATCGGCTCCTGGAAGATCAGCCCGAGGTCCGGTCCGCGCAGGTCGCGCAGGTCGTCGTCGTCGAGGCCGACCAGCTCGCGGCCCGTGATACAAAACCTGGCCGGCGATGCTCGCGTTCTTGGGCAGCAGCCCGAGGATGCCGCGCCCGAGGGTCGACTTGCCGCAGCCCGATTCGCCGACCAGCCCGACGGTCTCGCCGCGCCTCGATCTCGAAGCTGATCCCGTCGACCGCGCGCACGGGATCGCCGCCGGTCCCGTACCAGACCCGCAGGTCTGCGAACGTCGAGGACCGGGCCTTGATCACTCACGATCCACCTCTGCCGCGCGCGACTCGGTGATGCCGGCCGGGGCGGGCGACTCGGTCATGCCGGCCGGACGGCCTCCGGATCGCCGCCGGTAGAGGGTGTCGAGAGGTCGGCGGGGATCTCGGGCGGGTCGATCGGCCGCTCGCGGATCAGCGGGTTGAGCGTGTCGTTGATGCCCTCGCCGACGAGAGTGAAGCCGGTGATCAGCAGCACGATCGCGATTCCCGGGAAGAGCCCCGTCCACCAGATCCCGGCGCCGGCGTCGTCGATCGCCCGCTGCAGGTCATAGCCCCACTCGGACGCCTCGGTCGGCTGGATCCCGTAGCCGAGAAACCCGAGCGCGGCGAGGGTGCCGATCGCGTCGGCGGCGTTCAGGGTCGCGATCGCGGGCACGTTCTGGATCACGTTGAAGAACACGTAGCGGGTGATGATCGTCCGCCGCGGGGCGCCGAGCGCCCGGGCGGCCTCGACGTAGGACTCCTCACGGACGCTGATCACGTGGTTGCGGACGACGCGGAAGTACTGCGGGATGTAGACGATCGTGATCGCGATCGCCGCCGAGAAGATCCCCTGGCCGATCGAGTCCGAGAGCAGGAAGGCGATCACGATCGCGAGCAGGATGTACGGGAAGGCGAAGAGCGCGTCCATGATCAGCACCAGGACGCGGTCGAGGCGGCCGCCGACGTAGCCCGAGATCAGCCCGAGCGGGACGCCGACGAGCAGCGAGAGCGTCGACCGCCACGACCACGACCTCGATCGCGGTTCGCGCGCCCCAGATCATCCGCGAGAGCACGTCGGTCGACTGCACGGTGGTCCCGAGCAGATGCGTCGAATCGGGGGGCGACTGCTTCGGGAAGCGGACGCCGTCGGCGTAACCTGGTCGAAGCCATACGGGGCGATCAGCGGCGCGAAGATCGCCACGAAGACGAAGAAGACGACGATCACGATTCCGGCGATCAGGATCCACTTCGAGAGCCCGCGGGCCTCGATCATCGGCCTCATCCAGCGCGGCGCCCTCATCTCAGTACCTGACCCTCGGGTCGACGATCGCCGTTGACCATGTCGATCAGCACCGAGATCACGACGACGGCGAGCGCGAACACGGTGATGATCCCCTGGACGGCGATGTAGTCGCGCTCGTCGAGGTAGCGGATCAGCTCGGCCCCGATCCCGGGCCAGTTGAAGGTCTGCTCGGTGACCACGGCGCCGCCGAGCAGGATCGCGAACTGCAGCCCGGCGATCGTGATCACCGGGACCATCGCGTTGCGGAAGGCGTGGTGGAAGACGACGCGCCGCTCGGAACGCCCGCGCGCCCTCGCGGCCTCGACGTAATCGCCCTTCATCGTCTGCAGCAGGTTGACGCGCACGAGCCTGATCATCACCCCGCTGACCACCAGGCCGAGGGTCACGGCCGGCAGGATCAGGTGGCGGACGCAGTCCCAGAACGCGGCCCAGTTGCCCGAGATCAGCGAGTCGATCAGGTAGAAGTGCGTCGTCTTCGAGAGCTCGAAGTCGACGATCGGGCTCGCCCGGCCCGGAGGTCGGTAACCCGAGGGCGGGCGCGATCCAGATCTGGGCCAGGAAGCCGAGGAAGAAGACCGGGGTCGCGTAGATCACGATCCCGAACATCCGTCCCGCCGAAGTCGAATCGGCCCGTCGCGATAACGCCCGGCCAGCAGCCCGACCGGGATCCCGACGAGCAGCGTGATCATGAACGCCCAGAAGGTGAGCTCGACGGTGGCGCTGCCGTTCTCGACCAGGATCGACGTGACCGTGCGGTTGTCGGTCAGCGTCGTGCCGAGGTCGAGCGTGAACACGTTGCCGAGGTACTCGACGTACTGCTCGAGGATTGGCTTGTCGAACCCGGCGGCGTGGCGACGCTGGTCGAGCTCCTCCTGCGAGAGCCGGCCGCCGAGCGCCGACTGGATCGGGTCGCCGGGGGCCACCCGCATCAGCAGGAAGACCATCGTCAGCAGGATGAGGACGGTCGGGATCGCCAGCGCGAGGCGCGTCAGCGCATAACGGCGCAGAGAGGTGCCGTGGCTCATGGAGTGGCGCTCGGCTCTCGCCGCTCGGCGTTCGGACGAACGCCATCGAGCGGCGAGCGCGCGGCGCTCGGCTCGTGACCGCACGCGGAGGCCGAGGCCCCCGCGTGCGGTCGAAACGCAAGTCCGTTCCTAGTCCTTCGTAATCAGCCAGAAGCGGAAGATGAAGGCGGGATCGAACGTGTCCTCGACCCCGTTGACGCCGTCGCGGACGGCGGCCACCTGGTCGCCCTCCCAGATCGGGATGTTCGGCGCGTCCTCGGCCGAGATCTCCTGGATCCGCTCGAACGCCTGCTGGCGGGTCGCGTCGTCGGTCGACGCCTTCTCCTCGGCGAGCAGCTTCTGAACCTCCGGGTTGTCGTAGTGGATGTTCAGGAAGCTGGTGTTCGACAGGAAGTTGCCCACGTAGTCATCGGGGTCCGGATAGTCCGGGAACCAGCCGAGCTGGAACTGCGGGTACTTGTCGGTGAACGCCGCCTCCGAGTACTGGTTCCACTCGGTCGACTTCAGGGTCACGTCGAACAGCCCGGACTCGTCGAGCTGGCGCTTGATCTCGGCGTACTCGTCACCCGAGGAGGGGCCGTAGTGCGACGGGGTCCACCAGACCTCGAGCGGCACCGGGGTCCTGACACCGGCATCGTCGAGGATCTGCTTCGCGGCGTCGGCGCTCGGCTCGCCGTACTTCGTCTTGAACGCATCGGTGTGGTACGGCAGGCTCGACGGGATCATCGAGTACAGCGGCTTGACGGTGTCGTTGTAGACGTTGCTCGCGATCGACTCGCGGTCGATCACCTGGGCCACGGCCTGGCGGATCGCCAGCTTCTCGGCGTCCGTGTCCCCGGGCTGCAGGTCGAGGTTGAAGTTGAGGTAGCGGATCTCCGCCCCCTCGCCCTGGACGACGTTGACGCCGTCGGCGCTCTTCAGGTCCTCGAGGTCGGTCGGCGAGAGGCTGCGGTAGGCGACGTCGACGTCGCCCTGCTCGACCGCCAGCTTCAACGCCGAGGCCTTGTCGAAGTACTGCAAAATCGCGGTCTGCGTCTGCGCCGGGTCCTCGCCGGTGTACTTATCGTTGGCCTGCATCACCGTCTGCTGGCCGGGCTCGTACTGCTCGACCGTGTAGCGGCCCGAGCCGATCACCTGGTCGTCGGCCTGGAGCTTGTCTGCCGGGAAGCTGTCCGACGGAACGATCGCGAACGAGGCCGTGGCGAGGACCGAGGGCCACGTGGCATCCGGCTCCGCCAGGTTGAAGACGACCGTGTCCTTGTCCGGGGCCTCGATGCTCTTCATGTTCGCGAGCAGCGAGGAGGCGCCGTTCGGGTCGGCGATCTTGATGTTGCGCTCGAACGAGAAGACGACGTCCTCGGCGTCCAGCGTCGAGCCGTCGGAGAACACGTTGTCCTTGCGCATCGTGCACTCGTAGGTCGTGTCGTCGGTGAACTTGCACGACTCGGCCGCCTCCGGAACGGGCTTCGTCTCGCCGGGCGGGAACTGGACGAGGTTCTGGTAGACGTTGTACGCGATGTCGTAGGACGGGAGGTCGTACATGCCCGCCGGATCGAGCGAGATCGGCTGATCGGTGGTGCCGCGGATGATCGTGTCCGAGCTCCCTCCGCTCGAGCCCGAGTCGCTCCCGCACGCAGCGAGGCTGACGCCGAGCGCGGCGGTGGCGAAGACGACGGCCAGGGTACGACTGAAGCGCATGTGATCTCCCGTATTCGTGCCGCGTACGGCGGCGATTCCCCTCTCGCGCCCAGCCTAGCCAAACCCGTGTCGAGACGTCACGCCGGGACGGGCAAAGGTAAGAGTTGCCCTAGATCCCGGGCGCGCCCCCGCCACGAAAGTCGTCCTGATTCCGGGGCGCGGAAGTCAGTCGACACTCGAGCGCCCTGGACGCGGGGCCCCCGCCGCGTCGACGCGCGCGATGGTCGCCTCCGGGTGGCGGACCGCCTGCTGCCAGGTGACCCTGACGAATCGCTCCCCGTGAGCTTCGAGCAGGCGTTGGCGAGCAGCGTCGTCCGCGCGCGCCACCGGCTGGTCATGCCAGGAGCGGCCGTCCGCCTCGACGATCAGACGCTCCTTCGGCCAGCGGAAGTCGGGGATCACGCGCCGTCCGCCGACGGTCAACGGGACATTGACGTCGGGGTGGTCGAAGCCTGCCCCGAGTAACAAGTCGAGGACGACGTCCTCCAGCACGGTGCGAGTCGCCGCCGGACCGCTCGCGATCACCGCTCGCAGCCGGCCCGAGCCGCGCCGTCGTCCGAGCCGCTCCATCAGGGCCAGCAGTTCGGGCAGGGCGACCAGCCGCTTGCCCTGAGCTCGCCGGGTCGCTTGGCGAAGCGCATCGAAGGACAGGGCGCCCGCAAGGTCGATGAGCGTCCGGGACGGTGACGTAACGGGGATCTCGCGCTCGACTTCGATCTGATCCTCGTCGAGGACCCGCGAGCGATGGACGATGATGCCGGGCACCATGCGAGTGCCGGGGCCGGGGATCGTGACCTCCAGCGGCGCGCGGTATTCGAGCATCCCCCAGAGCTCGCCGGCGGCGCGGTGGCTGACCACCGCCCGGTCGCCGCACGCCCTCACGGCGGCCAGCCATGCCGTCTCCCTCACCGGCGCCAGCCAGCCCACCGCGTAGACACCGCGATGGATCGGTTGCAGCCACCCCTGCCGCACCCTCCGCATCACGCCCTGGGGGCTCAGTCCGCATTCGATCAGCTCGCCAAACCCGAGCACCCCCCACTGTCGCGCTGCGCGCCGCGCGATCGCCTGCTCCGGTCGAGAGTCGCCTCGATGCCGAGAGGCGGAAGCCAGACGACTTTCGACCACCATGCAGCGATCTTGCGCCGCGGCAGCGCGCGCGTGGCGCGCACATCGTGCCGAAACACGCGCGCCGGTGTGGCAGAGCGCGCCCCGCGCGGGCGACCCGACTGTGGCGCTACGCCGCTGGGGCTGTGGCCGGGGCGGGGAGCTTCGGGTCCGGGTGTCCGACCGGGTGGTGGCAGGCGGCCCAGTGGTCGTGGCCGTAGTCGATCAGCGGCGGCTCGACGTCGGAACAGATCTCGGTCGCCTTCGGGCAGCGCGGGTGAAAGTGGCACCCCGACGGCGGGTTCGCGGGGCTCGGGACGTCGCCCTCGAGGATGACCTGCTCGCGGGCCGCGTTGGCGCGCGGATCGGGAATCGGAACGGCCGACAGGAGCGAGACCGTGTACGGGTGGATCGGCTTGTCGTAGACCGCGGCGGCGGGCCCGATCTCGACGATCTTGCCGAGGTACATGACGGCGATCCGGTCGGCGACGTGGCGCACGACGCTGAGGTCGTGGGCGACGAACACGTAGGTGAGCTCGAACTCGTCCTGGAGGTCGTCGAGCAGGTTGATGATCTGCGCCTGGATCGAGACGTCGAGGGCGGAGACTGGCTCGTCGGCGATGATCAGCTTCGGGTTCAGCGACAGCGCCCGCGCGATCCCGATCCGCTGGCGCTGGCCGCCGGAGAACTCGTGCGGGAAGCGGTTGTAGTGCTCGGGGTTGAGCCCCACCCGCTCGAGCAGCTCGCGGACCGCGTCGCGGACCCCGCGGCGGTCGACGATGCCGTGCAGGCGCATCGGGTCGCCGACGATCTGGGCGATGCGCTTGCGCGGGTTCAGCGACGCGTACGGGTCCTGGAAGATCATCTGCATCTGCGGCCGCAGCGCCTGCGACTCCTTCGTCTTCGAAGCCCGGTGATCTCGTGGCCCATCGAACTTGCACCGAGCCCGAGGTCGGCGGGATCAGCTGGAGGATCGTGCGGGCCAGGGTCGACTTGCCGCAGCCCGACTCGCCGACCAGGCCGAGCGTCTCGCCGCGGTTCACGGTCAGCGAGACGTCATCGACCGCCTTCACGGCGCCGATCTGCTTGTCGAAGATGATCCCGCGCTTGATCGGGAAGTGCTTGACCAGATGCTCGACCTGGAGGATCGGCTCGCCCGTGGCGGGCACCTCGAGCCCGGGCGCCGTGGTCGCCTGTTCGCTCACGCGGCCGGCGCCTCGAGCCCGATCTCGCCGGTCTCGACCACCCGCAGGGTCTGCTTCTGATCCGGCGTGCAGCCAGCAGCGATCGGTGTGGCCGCGCTCGGCGATCCGCTCCTCGAGCGGCGGCTCCTGCGTGCAGCGGTCGAACGCGTGCGGGCAGCGCGGACGGAAGTGGCAGCCGGTCGGCAGCGAGATCAGCGACGGCGGCTGGCCGCTGATCTGGGCGAGCCGGCGCGGTGCGCGGTCGGTCGATCCGGGTCAGCGACCCGAGCAGGCCCCAGGTGTAGGGGTGCTGGGGGTCGTAGAAGATCTGGTCCAGGGTCCCTGACTCGACCACCTGCCCCGCGTACATGACCTGCACGCGGTCGGCGACCTCGGCGATCACACCGAGGTCGTGGGTGATCATGATCACCGCCATCCCGAACTCCTGGCGCAGGCGCTCGATCAGCCGCAGGATCTGCGCCTGCGTGGTGACGTCGAGCGCGGTGGTCGGCTCGTCGGCGATCAGCAGCTTCGGCTCGTTGGTGAGCGCCATCGCGATCATCGCCCGCTGGCGCATCCCGCCGGAGAACTCGTGCGGGTACTCACCCGCGCGCCGCGCCGGCGTCGGGGATCCCGACCAGGCCGAGGAGCTCGACCGCGCGCGCCATCGCCGCGTTGTCGTCGAGGTCCTGGTGCACCTGGATCGCCTCGACCAGCTGCTTGCCGACCTTGAAGAAGGGGTGCAGCGAGGAGAGCGGGTCCTGGAAGATCATCGAGATCTTGCTGCCGCGGATATCGCGCAGGGCGTCGTCGTCGAGCTCGGTCAGGTCCTGTCCCTCGAACATGATCCGACCCGTGATCTTCGCGTTCGGGGACCTGGTCAGCCCGAGGACGGTCATGTTGGCGACGCTCTTGCCCGACCCGGACTCGCCGACGATGCCCGAGCATCTCGCCGCGGTCAACCGTGAACGAGACTCCGTCCACGGCCTTGACGATGCCGTCGTCGGTGTCGAAGTGGACCGCAAGGTCCTCGACCTGCAGCACGGGCTCGTCGCTCATTCGTACCTCACCCTCGGATCGAGATATGCGTAGGTGATATCGACCACCAGGTTCAGGGTGACGATGAAGAACGCGCCGAACAGGGTGATCCCCTGGATCATCGGCAGGTCGGACCGCTTGATCGCGTTGAAGGTCTCGGCGCCGACGCCCGGGATGTTGAACACGGTCTCCGTGAGGATCGCGTTGCCGGCCAGCAGCACCGCGACGTCGAGGCCGAGCAGCGTGATGATCGGGGTGATCGCCGAGCGCAGGGCGTGCTTCATGATCACCCGCCTCTCGGGCAGGCCCTTGGCGCGCGCGGTGCGGATGTAGTCCTCGCCCATCACGTCGATCATCTGGGCGCGCAGGTAGCGAGCGTAGATCGCCGCCGTCGCGGCTGCCAGAACCATCCACGGCAGGAGCATCGAGCCGACCCGGCCGACGAAGTCATCGGCCTCGGAGTAGCTGCCGATCCCGGGAAATATCGGGAACACCCCGACGTCCTGGGCGAACAGGTACAGGGCCACGAGGCCGAGCCAGAACACCGGCGCCGAGATGAACGCCAGCGTGGTGATCATCGTCGTGCGGTCGAGCAGCGAGCGGCTCTTGATCGCCGAGATGATCCCGACCGGGATCGCGATCGCCATCCAGATCACCACCGCGCCGATCACGAGCATGATCGTCGCCGGAAGGTCGGAGAGGATCACGTCCTTGACGTCCGCGTTCGACTGGTAGCTGTGGCCGAAGTAGAAGGGCCCGTGGGCATCGGTCCCCGGCAGGTCGAACGGCGTGAACACGCCCTTGATGTAGATCCAGAACTGGGTCAGGACCGAGTGGTCGAGCCCCAGTGACTCGCGGATCGCCTGGATCTGATCCTCGTTGGCCTGGCGGCCGGCGCGCAGCTGCGCGGGGTCGGCCGACGGGAAGACGTAAAAGAGGATGAAGACGACCCCGCTGACCAAAACCAGCAGCAGCACGGACCAGAGCAATCGGCGGACGATGTAGCGGGCCATCTTCGGAAAGGTCTCGGCGAGTCCGGGACCCGCCGCTGATCTGGCGGCGGGTCCCTTCTCGCTTCAGTGGATCAGCTGGGCCGACCCCTTACTTCAGGGACGTGAACGAGAGATCCCAGTTCGCGTTGAACTTGTTGATCACTCCCGCCACGTCGGTCGAGGCGATGTTCGCCTGGTTGTCCCAGACCCACGGGACGGCCGGGGCCTGCTCGGTGATCTGGGTGTCGACGTCGCCCCACGCCTGGTTGCGCTCGTCCAGGTTGTCGATCAGCGCGGCGTTGTCGATCGCCTTGTTGATCGCCTCGACGTTGAGCTGTGGCCAGTTGGAGTTGTTCTCCGGGACGACGTTCTGACCGTTGAACGTCGGGTCGAGCATCGACTGCCCGTCGTTGAAGTCCTTCAGCCAGCCCACGTTCGGGCAGACATCCGGCGCGTTGGCCGGAACGCTGCAGAACTTCGTGTACATGATGTCGTGAGTCACCTTCTGGAAATTGACCGTGAAGCCCATTTCCGTCGAGCTGGCTCTTGAACACCTCGGCGGTGTCGGATCCGGGCGGCGAGTCGTCACCGACCATGGTGATCTCGCAGTCCGAGCCCTCGCACTTGCCGCTCGACATCCCGGCCTTCTCGAAGTACGAGGCCGAAACATCGGGATCGCCCTCGGGGTTCGCCAGGTAGTCGAGCCCCGTGCCCTCGAGCCCGCCGGCTTCCTCGAAGCCGGGGAAGTCCGGGGGCAGGTAGTGCGTCGCGACGGGTCCGACGAGCTCGCCGCCGCGCGTGTTGCGCAGGTCGACGCGGTTGGTGCCTGCGATCACGGCCTTGCGGACGTTGATGTCGTCGAACGGCGGTTCCTGGGTGTTCAGCGAGATATAGCGGTTGCCGCCGCTGGGAGTGACCGTCAACTGGCCCTCCTCACCGGAGGTGGCCGCCTGCTTGATCACGCTCGGTGGGGTCGAGAAGTCACCGTTGACCTCTGCGCTGCCCGCGAGGATCTTCTTGCCGGCCGAAACCGTGTCGGCGAAGCCCCCCTGGAACGTGATGTCGTCGAGGTACGCGGGCCGGAAGTCCGCGTCCGAGGCCTTCCAGTTCGGGTTGCGAACCAGGTGGATCAACTTGTTGGGCGTGTACTCGTCCACCATGTACGGGCCCGTGGAGACCTGATGCTCGCCGTAGGTCGACGGGTTCTCGGCGTCGAACTCCTTCGCGTAGTCCTCCGGAACCGGAGCCG
Source organism: uncultured Solirubrobacterales bacterium (assembly GCA_963781265.1). Classification (GTDB taxonomy): domain Bacteria; phylum Actinomycetota; class Thermoleophilia; order Solirubrobacterales; family 70-9; genus WHSW01. The sequence goes on along the minus strand of CAWAFH010000016.1, from coordinate 14,638 downwards.
ACACCGGCAGCGTCAGCGCGCCGATCACGCCGAGCGACGTCGTGTTGGTGAGCTTGATCACCAGCGTCGTGTCGTCGGGGGCGGTGATCCCGCTGATGTCCGGGGCGCCGCCGGTCGGGTTGGCCTGGGCCTCCTTGACCGCCTTGTCGATGCCCGTCGACGCCGGCCAGGTACGTCTGGACGTAGCCGTTCGGCACGCCCGGCAGCAGCGACCGCTCGATCGCGTACTTGACGTCGGCTGCGGTGGCGGCACGCGGCTTCCAGCTCGAGCCTTCATCCAGCACCGGCGGCCCGTACATGACGTCGTCACGCAGCGTGTAGGTGATCGTCTTGCCGTCATCCGTGACGGTCGGATGGTCGGTCGCCAGCAGCGGGAGTCGCCTCCTCGACGTCCGCTGGCGCATAGGCCTCGAGGCCCGACTGGGTCGCCGAGGTCACCATGTACGTGTACTGGTAGTACGCGGCGCCCGGGTCGATGTAGTCGACGTCGGAGGCCGAGATCACCGTCAGATCGCCGCCCTGCTGGGCGTCGGACGGGGCCTCGGTCGACGGGGCGAAGTCGCCGTTCGCCGAGCTACTTGAGCTCGAGCTGGAGTCGCTGTCGTCGCTTCCGCACGCCGAAACCGTCAGCGCCAAAGCGACGATGGCGCCCAGCGCGAGCAGCCATCGCAGCTTGGTTCGCATCATCTGTCCTTTCTGTTGTGGAACGTGTTTTGTTTGCAAGATCTCAGCTCCGCTTCTTGCGCGGGTTGAGCGCGTCCTGCATCGCGTCGCCGACGAAGTTGAAGGCGAGCACGGTGAACAGCAGCGCGAGTCCCGGGAAGAGCATGTACCACCACGCGTCGCTGAAGACCGGCGTCGCATCGGAGATCATCTGCCCCCAGCTCGGCTGGTCGGTGACGCCGACGCCGAGGAACGAGAGCGCCGCCTCGTACAGGATCACCTGCGGGATCAGGATCGAGGCGTAGACGATGACCGGCGCGGTCAGGTTCGGGAGCAGCTCGCGGAAGATGATCCGCGAGTTCGAGGCGCCCATCGAGCGCGACGCCTCGACGAACTCCTTCTCGCGCAGCGACAGCACCTGGCCGCGGATGATCCGCGCCATGTACGTCCAGCTGGTGATCGTGATCACGAAGATCACCACTCCGAGCCCCGGTTTGATCAGGCCCGCCGAGGCACCCGGCCCCGCCGCTGCCGCTGGTCTGGCTCAGCGTGCAGGCGGCGGCGATCCCGGTGGCGAGCAGCAGGTAGGGGATCGCGAGCAGCACGTCGACCGTGCGCGAGACGAGCGTGTCGGTCCAGCCGCGGAAGTAGCCGGCGAGCAACCCGGCGACGATTCCCACCGCGGTCGCCAGGAAGGTCGCGACGAAGGCGACGATCAGCGACACCCGGGCGCCGTACACGGTGCGGGCGAAGACGTCGCGGCCGAGCTGGTCGATGCCGAAGAGGTGGTCGGAGCTCGGGCCGGTCGGGGTCGCGAACACAGGGTCGAGGGCCGCGGTGTCGCGGGCGTCGGGGTCGGGCGCGCCGGCGATGTCGCAGACGACCGGCGCGAAGATCGCGACCAGGACGAGCAGGACGATGAAGACGAGCGCGCCGAGCGCGAGCTTGTCCTCGAGAAACCGCTTCCAAAACAGCTGCCACGGCGTCCGCGGCAGCGTCTCCGCCGCGCCGATTTCGGTCAGCTCAGCGCCGGCACCTACCGGTACCGGATGGTCCTCGGGAAATTGGCCGGCCTCCAAGCGCTCCCCCGCCTTAGTCCAGCTCGTCTCTCATCCGGCGGGAACCCTAGCTGTCGAAATGGCGTCCGGCGGGCTCACGGCGGTGAGTCTTACCCGTTACTCACCTTTGCTACTCGCCCTCCTTCAGCTGCCAGCTCGAGTAGTCGGTTCCGAAGAGCGGGTGCAGCACCGAGCTCTTCGGGTCGATGCGCTCCGAGAGGAAGGTGGTGGCGGAGGGGTGGCCCAGTACCACGAGGTAGCTCTGCGGCGGCGAGACCAGGTACTCGTCGATCCGCCGCAGCTCGTCGGTGTCGGGGTCGAGCTCGGCCCCCGCCGCGAGCCGGTCGACCGCGGCGACCGCGAGGGGGTCGCCCGAGCCGAGCGCGCGCAGGAAGCCGAGGGCGCGGGGGAAGGGAGGCGCGATGGTCCGCAGCGCGGTCTGCGCCCGGCCGCCGTCGACCACTCGCGCCTCGAGACCGATCGCGTCGAGCTCGCCCACGTACGTGCGGATCAGCTTGCGCCGCCTCGGGGAGGCGGCGACCGCAACCCGCTCGCCCTGCGCGCCGGCCTGGCGGATCAGCGCCTGGGCGCCGTCACGGTCGGGCGCTGCGGTCGGGTTGCCGTAGGGGCACTCGGTCGTGTCGAGGGACTCGTCGTAGCCCGGGACCCCGGGGGCCAGCAGCGCGCACCCGGGCAGCATCTGGCCGTGCTCGTCGGCCAGCCGGCCCCGGTCGACGGCGCGGTTGACGGCCTCCCGGACGAGGGGGTCGTCGAACGGCGGCCGCTCGTCGTCGAGCTCGAAGTAGACGGTCGCGGCGGTCGCGTCCTCGCTGAAGCGGTCCGACGCTTGTTCGGCGATCGTCGGCTCGAGCGACGCCGGGGGCTCGTCCTGCATGTAATCGAGCTTGCCGTCGAGTACGTCCTGCGCCTGGCGAGCCGCGCCGGGCACGAGCTTGGTCGTGATCTCCGCCAGGTTGCCGGTCGGGATGTCGGGGATGTCGAGGTCGGCGAAGCCGCGGCTGCGCTGCAGGACGAAGGTGCCGTCGGGGTCGGGCTCACCGAGCTCATATGGGCCGACGCCGGGCGGCGGGTTGGCGCTCAGGTCGCGAAAGGCCGTTCCCGGAGGAAGCGGGGCGGCGTAGGGAAGCGCGAGCGCGTCGGCGAAGTCGGGGTCGGGGACGGCGAGCGAGATCGAGATCCTCCCGTTCTCGTCGTTGGCCTCGATCCCGTAGATGTCCGCGGCAGGATCGTCCGCCGCCTCATACGCGGTGGTGCCGGCGATCGGCTCGTAGAACGAGGCGCCCGGTGAGTCGAGGTAGAGCGTGCGAGCGATCGCGCGCTCGAAGTCGGAGGCGCGGACCGGGATCCCGTTGGAGTACTCGAGCCCGTCGCGCAGCTGCAGCGACCAGTTGCGCCCGTCGTCGGAGATGTCGGGCAGGTCGGACGCGAGCCCGGCGATCAGCTCGGCCCCCCGCTCGCCAGATGCGTGGCGGTAGGTGAGCAGCGGGGTGTAGGCGAGCCAGACCGCCTCGCGCGCGGCGACGGAAGAGGCGAGCGCCGGATCGAGCACCTCGGCGCCGGACCCGGCGGCGACCATGATCGGCGTCTCTGCCGGCTCCTCGGAGCCGCCGCATCCGGAGGCGATCGCGGCGCCGGCGAAGAGCGCCAGCGAGCCGATCACAATCGCGCTGCGAGCCCCTGCTGCGGTCACCGAACCGAGTCTATGCGTGCGGCATCACTCGGGTTTGGGGCTCGGGAACTGGCTGCGCATCACCGCGTCCCACGCGCGGTCGCTGAGCAGCGCGCGCTGGCCGAGCGCCAGCCGCGCCGAGGCGGTCACCTTGTAGCGCGGGCGCGGTCGCGCCGACTCGATCGCGCGCTCGATCGTCCTGGCGACCGCGTCGGGCCCGCCGCCGAGGCGCTTCATCGGGCCCTCGTAGACCCCGACGGTCGCGGCGCCGACCGCCGCGTTGAAGGCGGCGTAGGGGTCGTCGCGGCGCTCGGGATCGTCGCCGGCCGCCTCGGCGAGCGAGCCGGCGGCGGTCTCGCCGAAGTTGGTCGTGATCAGCCCCGGCTCGACGACGACGACGCGGACGCCGAAGCCGTTGACCTCGAAGCGCAGCGCGTCCGAGAGCGCCTCGACCGCGTACTTGCTCGCGTGGTAGGCCCCGCCGCCGGGAAAGACGAGCTTGCCGCCCATCGAGCTGATGTTGACGATCCGCCCGCGACCGGCCCGCCGCATCCCGCCGAGCACGAGTTGGCACATCCGCACGAGGCCGAAGACGTTGGTCTCGAACTGCGCCCGCAGGCGCTCCATCGGCAGCGTCTCGACCGCGCCCGACTGGCTGTACCCGGCGTTGTTGACCAGCGCCCCGACGGCTCCGTGCTCGGCCTCGACCGCCTCGACGGCGGTCCGCATCGAGGCCTCGTCGGTGACGTCGAGGGCCAGGGTGCGACAGCCGGCGTCGGCGAGGTCGGCGATCGAGTCGAGTCGCCGGGCGCTCGCGTAGACGGTCCAGCCGCGTCCCGCGAGGCGGGTCGCCGTGGCGCGTCCGATCCCGGTCGAACAACCTGTGATCAGCACGGCTCCTGGGTCTGCGCTCATCCGCTCGGTCCTCCTGGTCGGTTGGCGCGAGTCTATGTCCGCCGGCCCCGTCCAAATAGAGTTCGGCGCCGATGCGCGCCGTCACCTTCCAAGCCCCCGGAGAGGTCCGCGTCGACGATGTCCCGGAGCCCGAGCTCGGCTCCGGCGACGAGGCGATCGTCCGGGTCGAGGCGAGCGGCGTCTGCGGCTCGGACCTCCACATCTACCACGGGCGGGTCTCGATGGAGGAGGGGTTCGTGCTCGGCCACGAGTACGTCGGCACCGTGACCGCGGTCGGCGACTCGGTCGGCTCGGTCGCGGTCGGCGACCGCGTGCTCGGCACGTACTGCACCGCCTGCGGCGAGTGCTTCTTCTGCAAGCGCGGCGACTTCCACAAGTGCGACCACGGCCGCGTCTTCGGCCACGGGAAGACGCTCGGGTCGCTGCAGGGCGCCCAGGCCGAGCTGCTCCTGGTCCCGAACGCCGACCTCACCTTGCGCAAGGTGCCCGAGGGGATGTCCGACGACGTCGCCCTGTTCGCGGGCGACGTGATGGGCACCGGCTACCACGCGGTTGTCGAGTGCGGCGTCGAGCCGGGTTCGGTGGTCGCGGTGCTCGGGCTGGGCCCGGTCGGCCTCTGCGCCGTCCAGGCGGCGCTCGCGGCGGGTGCGGCCGGGGTGGTCGCGGTCGACACGGTTCCCGAGCGGCTCGAGCTCGCCCGCGCGCTCGGGGCCGAGCCGGTCCACCTGACCGAGGAGGACCCGCGGGCGGCGGTCAAGGCGCTCACCGAAGGCCGCGGCGCCGACGCGACCATCGACGCGGTGGGCCACCCTGACGCGCTCGAGCTCGCCTGCCGGCTGACGCGCAAGGCGGGCACCGTCTCGGCGACCGGCGTCTACACCGAGCGCATCGACGTCCACATGGGGATCATCTGGATCAAGGCGCTGACCCTGAAGACGGGCCACGCCAACGTGATCAAGCACGTCGACCCGGTGCTCGAGCGGCTCGCCGCCGGGACCCTCGACCCGACGCCCCTGGTCACCCATCACATGAAGCTCGACGAGGCGGCCGACGCGTACGCGATCTATGACCGGCGCGAGGCGCTGAAGATCGTCCTCACCCCGTAGGTAGGTAAGCGATGGGCGATCTCAGCTGGGACGAGTTCGAACGGGTCGACATGCGCGTCGGCCGCGTGATCGCGGTCGACGAGTTCCCGGAGGCGCGGCGGCCCGCCTGGAAGCTGACGATCGACTTCGGCGAGGAGATCGGCATCAGGCGATCCTCCGCCCAGATCACCCACTACGAGCGCGCCGAGCTGGAGGGGACCCAGGTGGTCGCGGTCGTCAACTTCCCGCCGAAGCAGATCGGCCCGTTCATGTCCGAGTGCCTGGTGATCGGCGCGCTCGATGCCGAGCAGGGAGTGATCCTGCTGCGGCCCGACCGGGAGGTCGCGCTCGGGGACCGGATTGCCTAGCGGCTACGCGGCGGGCGCCGGGTACGCGAGGTGGACGTGGGTGCGGGCGACGGCGATGAACTCGCGCTGTTCACCCGCCGAGGCCGAGTCGAGCGACGCGATCTCGGCGTTGGCGAGCGGGATGAAGTCCATCTCGCCGCGGTTCAGGTAGTCGGACAGGCGGCTTCGATAGCCCTCGCGGGGCATCGTGATGTCGCCGATGATCCGGTGGCGATCCGTTTCGAGGACGATCCTCTCGACCCGCGTGTCCATGGCCGACAAGCTAGCGCGACGCCGCCGAGGCGTTCGAGCGCACCGGACCGACCGCCGAGTTTCATCCAGACCACCGTGGGGGTGGTTGAGATGAAACTCGGCGGGGCGCGGCCGGGGCCTCAGTCCGCCGTGAAGGCGCTGCGGGCGTCGCTCGGGTCGGTGTACACGCGCACCGATCGCACCTGGCCGGAGTCGAACGTCCAGAGCCACGCGTTCTGCGAGTCCAGGAAGCCCGACCCGTGCCAGGCGCGCACCCGGCCGAAGACGAGCACCTGTCCGGCTCCGACGGCGTGAAAGGACTGCGGCTGGAGCTCGAGCCGCTTCCACTGCTCGGTCAGGTCCGTGAGGTACTGGGCGAGCCCGGTGTACCCGCGGTAGGGCTCGGTCCGCCCGGCGAGCAGCCCGGTGACCGTGAACACCTCGACCTCCTCGTGGGAGAGCTCGATCAGAGTCTCGAGGTCGCGCTCGCCGAACGCCGCGTAGGCGCGCCGGATCACGGCTTCCCCCTCGATCGGGTCGGGCTCAGAAATGGCGATCGGCCTCCGGGACCTTCGGGACGTCCGAGGCGATCCGCTGCATGACGCCGTAGAAGCGGTGGACCTCCGGGTAGAGGAGCGCCTTGCCGCTCGTCACGAGCCCTGCCGAGATCCCGCGCTCAGGATCCGCCCAGCCCATGATGTTGATCAGGCCGAGGTGGCCGAAGGCGAGGTCGGTGTCGCGGCCGTAGAGGCTGATCACCTTCGCGCCGAGCATCAGCCCGTAGCTGAACCGGGTCGGGAAGAACAGGGACAGGTCGATCTCGAGTCGCGACTGCTCGGTCAGCGCCCGTCGCAGCGTCTGCGGCTGCATCACGCGGACGCCGTCGAGCTCGCCGCCGCGGCGGAAGATCTCGAAGAAGCGCGAGAGCTCGTTAGCGTTCGTGATCACGCTCGCCGCGGGCACGACCGCGGTCAGGAAGCGCGGGTCGTTCGAGAGCTCGATCACGTCGTCGACCGGCGCCCCGAGCGCCCGGGTCGCGAGCAGCGAGACCGGCGGGAAGAGCGGCGGGCCGGTGACGTAGCTGAGCCCGACCTCGCCGACGTCGGCGGGATCGACGCCGTAGTTGCCCCAGCGGAACCCGAGCGGGCCGAGGATCTCGTCGCCGAGCACGTCGCGGATGCTGCGCCCGGTGACGCGGTGGACGATCTCGCCGAGGATGAAGCCGCCGGAGACGGCGTGGTAGGCGAGCAGCTTGCCCGGCGGCGTCGCCGGCTTCGCGTCGCAGATCAGCTCGAGCAGGTGGCCGCGATCGTCGAGCAGGTCGAGGTCGAGCGCGGCGCGCGGCAGTGACGCCACCCCGGCGCGGTGGGCGAGCACGTGGCCGATCGTGATGTTGTCCTTGCCGTGGCGCGCGTACTCCGGGATATGGTCGGCGACCCGATCGGAGATCTCGAGCGCGCCGCGCTCCTGGAGCATGTGGACGACGAGCGCCGTGACCGCCTTCGAGGCCGAGTAGATGCAGAACGGCGTATCGGTGGAGACCGCGACCGCGGCGTCGCCGTTGTCACCCGGGGCATTGCCGCGCGCGTGGCCGATCGCGCGGTCGAGCACCACCTGGCCCTCGCGCCGCAGGCAGAGCTGCAGCGCCGGGTGGACGCCGCTGCGGTAGAGGTCGAGCCCGGCCTCCCAGATCCGCTCGACCGTCTCGGGCTCGAGCCCGACGTTGGCCGGGTCGGCCTCGGGACCGGCGACGGTGGCCGCATCGAGGTCATCGGGGAGGCGGATCCGCCGCAGCGGGTCGCCGATCAGGGGCAGGCGAGGGATGACGGGCATCGTGAAGCCAGCTAGCCGAGAATCGGCGGCCGAGAGTGCATCGGCTCGATTCTAGGCGGGCGGGGCTAGTCTCTGGACGGTGATCGGACCTCTGGAGATCGCGATCATCGTCGTCATCGCACTCGTCTTCTTCGGTTATCGCTACCTGCCGGGGCTGGGCCGCAAGACCGGCACCGGGGCGCGCGACCTGAAGGACTCGGTGCAGGAGATGGTCGGTGACAAGGCGGACCCGTCGACAATCGGCAAGTCGGCCGGCAAGGGCATGCGCGAGGTGCGCGAGTTTCGCGACGCGCTCACCGGCAAGAGCGAACCCGAGCCGAAGCGGCCCGCGAGCCCCGCGCCCGCGACGCCCGCGCCGGAGCCGGCCGCGGAGCCGCGCGACGAGCCGGCCGACAAGGGCGGCGAGTGAGTGAGCACCACGACGTCCTGATCGTCGGCGCCGGGATCTCCGGGATCGGCGCCGCCTGCCATCTGCAGAACGAGCTGCCCGGGCTCAGCTACGCGATCCTCGAGGGGCGCGAGGCGATCGGCGGCACCTGGGACCTGTTCCGCTACCCGGGGATCCGCTCGGACTCCGACATGCACACGCTCGGCTATCGGTTCCGGCCGTGGACCGCGGCCGAGGCGATCGCCGACGGGCCGGCGATCCTCGACTACGTGCGCGACACGGCCCGCGAGCACGGCGTCGACGAGCGAATCCGCTTCGGTCACCGAGTCGTCGCCGCCGAGTGGTCGACCGCCGAGGCGCGTTGGTCGGTCGAGGTCGAGCGCGGCCCGGAGCGTGAGCGGTCCACCTTCACCTGCGGCTTCCTGCTCGCCTGCTGCGGCTACTTCCGCTACGAGCGCGGCTACCTGCCCGAGTTCGAGGGGCTGGAGCGCTATCGGGGCGAGCTCGTTCAACCCCAACACTGGCCCGAGGATCTCGACTACGCGGGCAAGCGCGTGGCTGTGATCGGCAGCGGCGCGACCGCGGTCACGTTGGTGCCGGCGATGGCCGCCGACGCCGGTCACGTGACCATGGTCCAGCGTTCGCCGACCTACGTGGTCTCGATGCCGAAGTCCGACGCGATCGCGAACTTCCTGCGCCGGGTCCTGCCCGACCGGGCCGCCTACTCGGTGACGCGGTGGAAGAACGTGCTCCTGCAGGCGGGCTTCTACCGGCTGGCGCGCCGCCGGCCGCAGCTGGTTCGCCGGCTGCTGCGACGCGGCAACGAGCGACGGCTGCCGCCCGGCTACGAGGTCGACGTCCACTTCAACCCGCGCTACGACCCGTGGGATCAACGCGTCTGCCTGGCCCCGGACGCCGACCTCTTCCGGGCGATCGGCGACGGCAGCGCCTCGATCGCCACCGACGAGATCGAGACGTTCACCGAGGGTGGGCTGCGGCTGCGCTCCGGGCGCGAGGTCGAGGCCGACGTGATCGTCGCGGCTACCGGGCTCGACCTGATCCCGTTCGGCGGCATCGAGCTGAGCGTCGACGGCGAGCGGGTCGTGCTGCCCGAGACGCTCGGTTACAAGGGGATGATGCTGCGGGGCGTCCCGAACTTCATCTACGCGATCGGCTACACGAACGCGTCCTGGACGCTCAAGGTCGATATCACGTGCGAATACGCCTGCCGGCTGCTTGCCTACATGCGCGAGCACGGCCATCGCCAGGCGGTGCCGCTGATCGTCGACCCCTCGGTCGAGGAGCAGCCCTTCCTCGACTTCTCCTCCGGCTACGTGCAGCGGGCGCTCCACCTGTTCCCCAAGCAGGGGTCGAAGCCGCCATGGAGCCTGCCGATGAACTACGCGTTCGACGTTCGCCGGGTCCGTCACGGGGCGATCGACGACGGGGCGATGGTCTTCTCGAGCCCCGACCCGGCGCCCGCCACCGACGACGAGCTCGCGGTCACCGCCTAAGCTGGGTCGCCTTGGCGGTCACCACCCTCGCAGCCCGGACCCAGATCCTCGACGACCTCGGCGGCGCGACGCTGCAGATCGGCTTCGCCGTCTCCTGCCTCGGCGCCGCCTACGAGCTGCTCGACGAGGCGACCGCCGACCGACTGGAGGACGAGCTCTTTCGGCCGGTGCAGCGCGCCTACGGTCGCGCCAAGCGGACGAGCACGGGCTTCGCCGAGCGGTACGGGCTCAGCGCGCCGGTGATCGAACCGCCGTCGCCCGGCCTGCCGTCCCAGGGGGTGAAGTCCTTCGTCGACCGCGCGGTCCTCGCCGGCGCGGAGGCGAGCCGGCGGATCGCCGAGCTGCAGGACTCGATGCTGCCGATCGAGGCGGGCGACCCCGAGTTGCGCGCTTCGCTGGCCGAGATCCGCGAGCTGATCGACCAGCTCGCGACCCCGGCCCGCGCCTTCCTCGCCACCCTCGGCCGCTAGCTCTCCGGCTCGCCCGCTCTCTCCCGCACCCCTGACGGGCGGCGCCGTCGCGCGCGGTCGTCGGCCGCATCGTGTCCATGCCGGTGTGCTACAGTGAACCAGATGGTTCAGTATCAGTCAGAGCTCGACCGGTCGCTCGCGGCGCTCGCGGATCCCACCCGCAGGGGGATCCTCGAGCGCCTCGGCGAGGGCAGCGCGACGATCTCGGAGCTCGCCGAGCCGTTCGGGATCTCGCTCACCGGGGTCAAGAAGCACGTCCGGATCCTCGAAGGGGCCGGGCTCGTGAGCACCGAGAAGGTGGGGCGCACCCGCGTCTGCGCGCTCGGGCCCCGGCAGCTGGACGAAGTCCAGCTTTGGCTTTCGAGCTACCGACAGATGCTGAACGCTCGCCTGGATCGGCTGGGCGAGTTCCTCGAGAGCTCGAAAGGAGCCACGCAATGACCAGCGACCAGCAGACCCAATCGCGTCGGGCAACCGTGACCACGCCGTCCGACCGCGAGATCCGCGTCGAGCGGATCTTCGACGCCCCGCGCGAGCGGGTGTTCGCGGCGATGACCGACCCGCAGGCCATCCCGCACTGGTGGGGCCCGCGCGACACGACGACGACCGTCGACGTGATGGACGTGCGCCCCGGCGGCTCGTGGCGCTTCCTCGTCGGGAGCGATGGCGAGGAGGCGATCGGCTTCCGCGGCACCTACCGCGAGATCGAGGCCCCCGAGCGCATCGTGCAGACGTTCGAGTGGGAGGGGATGCCCGGCCACGTCTCGGTCGAGACCGCCGTGCTCGAGGACCTCGGTGAGCAGACCAGGCTCGTCACGACCTCGATCTTCCACACCGCCGAGGAGCGCGACGGCATGCTCGGCTCCGGGATGGAGGGCGGCCTCAACGAGACCTACGAGCGCCTCGACGAGGTGCTCGCCGGCGACTCGAGCTAGACCCCGACCGAACTGTCCGGCCCCGGGGCGGGTGGCGCCCCGGCGGCCGGACGGTTCGGGCTCGGGGCTCAGGTGGTCGGCAGCTCCCGGGGCTCGGTGAGCCGGAGCGCGTTGCCCGAGGGGTCGCGAAAGCCGCAGTCCACTCCGTACGGGCGCTCCTCGGGCGCCTCGGTGAACTCGACGCCGCGCGCCTTGAGCTCCTCATAGGAGGCGCGGCAGTCCTCGGTGGTCAGGAAGATCGTCCCGGCCGCGCCCTTGGCCATCAGGCCGAGCAGCTGGTCGGCGGTCTCCTGGTCGAACAGCGGCGGCCCCTGGACCTGCATCAGCACGATCGCGGTCTCGTCGTTGCCGGGCGCGCCGACCACGAGCCAGCGAAAGTCGCCCATCTCCGGCAGGGTGACGTCGGCGCGGATCTCCATCCCGAGCTTCTCCGTGTAGAAGGCGAGCGCCTCGTCCTGGTCGTGGACCCAGAGCTGGGCGTTTGCGAACTTGATCATCGTGTGTCCTCCTTGGTCGTGGTCGATGGGGCCACGCTAGGACGGCGGCGGCGCTTTGTCTTCTCGAAACGTGCGGTGTTGGGGACGCCCGTAGGCGCGCACCACACACCCCGGGACCATCGCCAGCTGCGAGGCGGGCGGGAAGCCCGCGCGGTACGCGGTCGGCGAGCGGCCGAAGGTCCTGGTGAAGCTGGTCGTGAACGAACCGACGCTGGTCAGCCCGACCGAGAGGCAGATGTCGGCCACCGAGCGGTCGGTCGTCCGCAGCAGCGCGGCCGCGCGCTCGAGCCGGCGGGTCAGTAGGTACGCGTGCGGCGACTGGCCGAATACACGCCGGAACTCGCGGCTGAAGTGGGCGCGCGAGAGGCCGGCAGCCGCGGCGAGGTCGTCGACGCCGAGCGGCTCGGCGTACCGTGCGTCGGCGAGGTCGCGCGCCCGCAGCAGATGGCGCTCGGGCGGAGCGAACGCGTGCGCCACGGCCCCGATCAGTCCCGGGGCGCGTACCTGTGATGCAGCATCAGGTCGTTGCCGTCGGGGTCCGTGAACAACGCCATGTGACAGACGCCGGTGTCGAACGTCTCGCCGTTGAACTCGACCCCCTTGGCCTCGAGCTCGGCGCGGGTCGCGGCGACGTCGTCGACGTGGATCGCCGGGTGGGCGTTCTTCGACGGCGCGAACTCCATCCCCAGGCGGGCGGGCTCCCAGATCCCGAAGCAGGTATCGCCGATCCAGAACTCGTACTCGGCTTTGTCGTCGGGGCGCAGGCCGAGCGTGTCCACGTAGAAGGCGCGGGTCCGGTCGCTGTCGGTCGAGGGGACGGCGACGAAATCGAGCTTGTCCATCTGGGCCTCCTGGCTGTCGTGCGGTGGGCGCCCGACTCTAGACGCGGGCGCCACCTGGCGGCGCCCGCGCCTCCGTAGTCCGCCCCATGACGGCCCCGTGGTCAATCCCGATGCCCGCGGCCCCGCTGCCCGGGAGGATCGGCGGCGATGTCGAAAGAGGATGTGACGGCTCTCGATGCGACGTTCCTCGAGCTGGAGGAGGCGGACGAGAGCGCCCATATGCACATCGGCAGCGTCGCCCTGTTCGAGCCGGGCCCCGGAGCAGGGGCTCCGACTCTCGACCAGCTGCGCGCGAAGCTGGTCGAGGTCGCCGACCACATGCCGCGCTTTCGCCAGCGGCTCTCGCAGCCGCGCACCGGCGGCCTGCACTGGCCGCAATGGGTCGACGACGAGGCCTTCGACGTCGCCAACCACGTGCGCCAGGCGGGGCTCCCGTCGCCGGCGGGCGAGCCCGAACTGCGCGAGTGGGCGGGCGACTACTTCTCGTCGCGGCTCGACCGCGCCCGGCCCCTTTGGGAGATCGTCCTCATCCGCCTCGGCGACGGGCGCTGGGCGATGGTCAGCAAGACCCATCACTGCATGGTCGACGGCGTCGGCTCGGTCGACATCGGCCAGGCGCTGCTCGACACCGACCCGGACGCCCCGGCGCCGACGCTCGAGCCGACGGGGCTCGACACCGAGCTCGTCCCGGCCCCGCCGGCAGCCGGCACGCCGCTGCGCGCGATCGGCGGCGCGGCCGCCGCGGCCGGCTCCTCCGCGCTCGGACTGGCGCGCTTCGGCGCCGGGGTCGTCCGTGGCGCCGCCTCGATCGCGACCGGGGCGGCCGACGCCGCCGTGCACCCCGAGCATGCCCGCGAGGCCTGGGACCGGGCGCGGGCGCTGGCCGGCGTTCTGGTCGCCGACGAGGTGGTCAGCGCCCCGGCCACCAGCCTCAACCGGCCGATCGGCGCGGCCCGCAGCCTCGCGATCGTCGAGGTCTCGCTCGACGACCTGAAGCGGATCAAGTCCAGCCTCGGCGGCACGGTCAACGATGTTGCGCTGGCGGCGATGGCCGGCAGCCTGCGCCGGTTGCTCGAGCACCGCGGCGAGGAGCCGCCCGCCGCCGGCCTGCGAGCGATGGTTCCGGTGAACATCCGCACCGCCGCCGATCAGCTCTCGCTCGGCAACAAGATCACCTCACTCTTCGTCCACCTCCCGGTCGCTGAGCCCGACGGGCTGCGCCGCTACCGGCTGCAGGTCGAGGAGGCCGAGCGGCTGAAGGCCGGCGACCAGGCGGTCGGCTCGCGGGAGATCATCGATCTCGCGGCGCACGCGCCGCCGGTCCTGCACACGTTCCTGGCCCGCTCGCTGTTCGCGACCCGACTGTTCAACGTCACGATCACCAACGTGCCGGGCCCGCAGGTGCCGCTGTACGCGTTCGGCTCGCGGATGACCGCGGTCTGGCCGCTGGTCCCGCTCGCCGCCGAGCACGCCCTCGGCGTCGCGATCTTCAGCTACGACGGGCGCGTCTTCTTCTGCTTCAACGTCGCCCGCGACGCGGTTCCCGATCTCGAGATCGCGGCCGCCGGACTCGCCGACTCGATCGCCGAGCTCGGCGAGCTGGCCGGCGACGCGGCCCCGACCGTCACAGACCGCGCCGCCGCCTCGTCATCTCAGTGACCAACCGCTTGCCGGCGAGCTGACCGCCGCCGCGAGCGCTCACTGAAGGAGACGAGGCATGAACGCAAATACGAAGGTCGCCGTCGCCGGCGCCACCGGCCGTGCCGGCCGCCACGTCGTCGACGCGCTCCAGTCCCGCGGCCACGATGTCGTCCCGATCTCACGCACGCACGGCGTCGACGTGATCAGCGGCGCGGGCCTCGCCGATGCGCTGGCAGGGGTCGATGCGATCGTCGACGCGGCGACCGGCCCGTCGCCCGAGTACGAGGCGGCGAGCGCCTTCTTCACGACCTCGGCGCGCAACTTGCAAGCGGCGGGGGAGCGGGCGGGCGTCGAGCGGCTGGTGATCGTCTCGATCATCGGCGTCGACCGCTTCCACGGCGGCTACAACGCCGCCAAGGTTGACCACGAGCGGGCGGCGCTCGCCGGGCCGCTGCCGGTGCGGATCCTGCGCGCCGCCCAGTTTCACGAGTTCGTCGAGGAGCTGATC